>DCAE01000002.1:3564-13459 GCA_002311385.1 Dehalococcoidia bacterium UBA1141
GAAGACTATAAATTGTCTCCTTACTAGTCACCATAGGGTCATCTTGAAGTTTGTAAGCTACTGTGCCTGAAGTTGGCGTTAGTAGAACGTCGTAGCTACCAAGTGCTTCGTGCACCTGCTGCCGTAACATTCTCCTCAACTGAAAACCGTAATGGCTCGTGACGAGCAGAGTAGGTGGATTCGCCTAAGGTTTATTGGCTTGACCGTGAAGGCAAGAGACAGTCCTATTCCGTAGTACCGCCGGGTGTGGGGATAGAGCAACCTACTTTCAAGGGTCACCCATGGCTGGTAGCCAACCCAGCAGGTGAATGTTTGGATATTTACCTGCCGGGGGAGGCCCAGGAACGGGCGATTATCACCAACAATGGGGCACGCTAGTCTGGTGCGGTTTGCCTTCTCACCAGGAAAAAGAGAAGATCAAAACCTATCCCTGGCATAAACCAAAGGGTCGACAGCGGCTCTAGTCGTAGCAAAGCCAACATCAATTCGCAGTTGACCACCAGCATTCCGATAGCAGCTTTAGGCCCACATTGCTAGGCAATCTAGTCCATGGTGAAGCTGCGGGAAAGAATCGAAGGCGCCAAGTCTGGGCGTTCCAGGTTGTTTCACTATTTGCCCCAGTGGAGAACCTCACTACGGCGGGTGTCGGCACCACAATTCGCTACAGGTGTAGCCCTCATGGGCTATAAGTTCTCACACACCTACTGTGAACAAGCAGAGAAATTGTTACACAGAATCTTGTTAATTGTGGGGATGCAATTAACTTTACTCAAAGAATCTTTGGGGACAAACGGGGAATTACCGGGTTGGAAACAGCGATCGTATTGATATCATTCGTTGTTGTTTCTGCAGTGTTTGCCTTCGTAGCTCTATCCATCGGCCTGTTCTCCAGCGACAAAGCCAAGGAAACTATTCAGGCCGGTCTGGCAGAGACCAGAGGCAGCATGGAACTGAAAGTCTCGGTCATTCTTGAAGCCGATGGCACCAGCACCGCAACAATCGCGGCCACCAGCATTGCCTTTCAGGTCGCCAACGGCGCCGGTGGAAACTCAATCGGTTTGACGCCCGGAAAGACCCTTATCAAGTACCCCGACCAGACCCAGTCCAAGATGTTTCTAACCGACTCTTCATCAAATGGATTCACCGCATCTGGCTTGGAGTAGGGCCGACTTGCCTCCTACCGAGCGAACACAACCACGGGAAACCTGGAACCCTTGGAGGTTTACCGGTTGGGAAAAGCACCCGTGTGGGTATTGATTACCCAGCTGTAGCTGGGATTAAGGCGGTCCAGGAACTCCTGCCTAAGGTTTGAAACTTCGTGCATGGTTGCGGTTCGGGCGGGCCGTCAAATCAGGTATGGCGGGATGTTCTTCACTCCGAAGTCGCCCCACATGGACTCTCGTCTGATGATGTTGGGGCCTCTGAATTCGGGGATTACGTACTTTCCGATGAGTTCGAGGGTCTGCATGTGCTTCGAGATGCCAAGAGCGTCGATCCGGAGGCAAACTTCGTCGAATCCCAACGCCTCAAGCCGCCTAACCTGTTCGATGATGTCATCGGGGGTGCCAATCATCAGCGTAGGAGTGTGCTGCATCAGGTAAAGAGGGTCTTCCTGGTGCTCAGCAAGCTTCCGCATCATGTTTATTTCGGCGAATGCCGTACCCCTTTCCGCAAGCCTGTCGTACAGTTCCATGGTGCTCCGAAAGAAACGGGTGGCGTCGTGCCGACTCTCCTCAACCGCCTTTTCCCGCGTCGTAGCACAGTGGGCCGTCAAAGAAGAGAAACACAGGCTGTTATTCACCGGATATTTTGCTAGGGGCTCAGGCTTGGCGATCGCGTTGCGGTAGAGCGATGCCAAATCAGCGATGTGGTCCCATCCCAGGTAGCTATCGTTTGTCAGGCATCCGAGCCCCAAATTCCCAGCCAAGGTGTGAGTCTCCGGGCTGATGGCAACCACCGAAATCGGGAATATCTCACTTCGGTACAGCCGTGGGTTAACATCGACTGGAGGAATCTTGTAAAACTCGCCGTCGTGTTCCATGGGAAACTCGGTGAGCGCCTTCACCGTCACCTCAAGGCCTTCCCGCCACTGTGCGCGAGTTTCCTCAGCGTCTACTTCGAAAGGGTCGAGGGTTTTGACGTTATTGGAACGGGCCGTGCACAGCTCGACTCGCCCATGAGAAAGAATGTCGATGGTGGCCAACCGTTCGGCCACCCGTATCGGGTGGTTGAATTTGAGCATCAGCATCGACATGAACCTGAGTTTGATGCGACTGGTGCGCATGGCCACGGCCCCGTACAACGCTTCGGGCGCCGTAGTAGTGGCTCCTGGAGCGAAGTGTTGCTCCGAAGTCCCCCAGAAATCCCACCCCATCTCCTCGGCGAACTCTGCCTCACGAATAATCTCGTGATACCGGTGATAATGGGTCATTCCCTTGGGCGTTGTGGCCTCTGTCAGAAATCCAAATCGCATTTAGCTGCCTCCCCTTCGGTCGATTGGAGGGCAGTATACTCCAGTCGGCTTAATCGGAATCATCATATCCCGCAACCCGGGTATGAGCCAGTTGCCCGAGGAAGATGACCAACCAATGCTCCGGCTTACGACCAACCCGGCTTCTACTGGCCCGCCTTTGCAGTTTTGGTAGATTAAGCCGGGGAGCAATATCTTCAATCTGATCTAGCCGAGCCATGAAGCCGGGGATCCAGGATATTTCGAACTCACTGCACACGACCTTTAATCTTGGAAAGCGATCCAAAACCCCACCGGATATGAAGCCGTTGGCCAGCGTGGTTTGGATTTCGTTTACTAGATCTATCCACAGCCCAGGATTATCTCCAGTATCTTCTTCGTTCTGTCCGGTGCGAACCAGGATTAGGGCGTCCACTACCCATCCCCCGTTAAAATGTGAAGGGTAACCGGTGCCCAGCTTCCTCGGCAGCGGCCCAAAACCAGCCGTAGATTGGGTCTCCGTAGCGCGGGCAACCTTGCGGCGTCCGGCATTTGATCATCGGGCTCACCAAATCTCTATTTAGGGTCTTCTCCAGTTCTTGCACCGCCCAGTCTACGTTATGCAGAGGAATTACGCTTACGCCGATGAGACGTTTCGTGTCCTAGGAGATGAATTCCGCCATCCAGTCATTAAAAACCTGGGAGCAGCCTTGTAGCACTTCGACATCGGGGTTGCGGAAGATGGCGAGCATATTGGTAGGGATCATAGCCTCTGCATCTAAGGACGCTTCTTGTCGGAACCTCACGCGAACGGCCGGATCGCGGGCGCATGCTTCAAAGCCCTTTTCCGACGCTTCCATCGCTGCGCCCTCGGTGTCCCTAGAGAGTTGCTCTCGGACCCGGGACACAGGACGGTCTTGGTAACCGGTGTAGACAAACCTTCTCTCTTCTCCCTGGTATTCCTCCATAATTCGCGGTGTACGGTCGCCAAACTTGGGTCCTAAGGCTTTCCACCACAGGTCGCTGGGCTCGTAGGCGTGGGAGTCGGCAGAAATAAGCGTCGGGAAATGTCGGGTCGTTGCCATGATTTACCTCCCCTGCGCTTGATTTTTAGGAACCTGGTTCACGTCAGGCGATCACTGCCGTAGTTGGTGTCTTGAAGGTGGTAAGAACACCGCTCCACTCAGCCCCTGCGGCTTTGGATCAGTGCGCACTTTCTCCCCGCCACGTTGCTCAGGCGCCTCCCCACTTGGTCTAACAGGCGGTCTCTTCGACGTTGTATGCGTTCACTGCCCATGTTGGGGAGATGACAGTTCCGGAGTGCTGATTTGTCCTCAGGCCCGCAAAGGTTCCGTGGGCTATACCATCCTGTAACGGCAAGCCGTACAGCTACTGCGGCCTGGGGTATGCTCCCTCTCCCTTAATCATCCTTCTAACAGCAGTATGCGTGGTGCTCACACCGATGCCCCGGAGGTGGGTGGCGATACTTCGGTAGCCTAAGCTGCCCTTTGGCCCGGTCCCATGCAGCAGGACAACCTCACCTGTACCTTGTAGGTTAATCTCTTACAGGTATTTGTACGTGGAGTTGTACCGATGTCGCCTATAGAAACTGCCATATCTGACTTAGAGCGCAATTGGAGTATGGTGGATAGAACCCTAGAAGAAGTGGACGATATGGGGCTGGGAAACCAACCCAATGGCCAGTCAAACTCCATAGGTTGGCTCCTCTGGCATATGAGCAGGGTTGTTAACCGCTTCATATTCGGTGCCAAGATGCTCCCCAATTGTGCCGAGGACTCGGTAATTTCGAGAACCAGCGACCCGATCACTAGGAACTGTGTGCCAAAAGCGAGTCCTTGCGTGGAGCTGCTCAGCCAGTACCAGCGGAAGTGACTCTGGCTCAAAACGGCGGCGATCCGGCTCCAATATGTGGCCAGGCCCGAGGCAGCGGCGGTGGTCTTAATAGTCTGCATGGCGGGGACTACCGCAGCTAACCAGCGACGGCATTGGCGGCAATACTGTGGTAAACGTTAAATTCTTTTTCATATCCTGAGACGTGGGCCTGGCTAGGATGTAGACAAAACTTCCAACTGGACGCTACTATTCCTCCATCTCCAAACGCTATTCGGAATCCGAACGTGCAGCGATGTTCCATGGAACTGCGACACGAGTATACGGTATAGAAGATTAAGATCTGGATAAGCTTCTTTGGGAGACCAGCAGAGGATTCTTAATGTGATACGGCCGATAGGCCAATTAGGAGGCTGACCTATGCAATACGACGTAATAGTGATCGGTGCCGGCTCTGCAGGCTGTGTCGTGGCTTCTCGATTAGCGGAAGACCCAAACCGTTCTGTGCTCTTACTGGAAGCTGGACCCGACTATCCGGACTACCAACATTACCCGGACGATCTCAAATTCGGCTACAAACCGGATGCCTCAGCACAAGGCGCACCTCACAACTGGTCGTGGGTGGCGCAAGGATCTGGAGACCAAACAGAAACCATTCCGGCACCTCGAGGGAAGGTGGTTGGTGGAACTAGCGCCATTAATGGTCAGGTCTTACTGAGGGGCGTACCGGAAGATTACGACGGGTGGGCCGCCGCTGGTAACGACGATTGGTCCTTCATCAACGTGCTACCTTTCTTCCGAAAAATGGAAACCGACCTGGACATCACCGATGACTTTCACGGTTCCGAAGGCCCCATTCCGGTTAGGAGGTTTAAACGTGAGGATTGGCTTCCTTTCCAGCAGGCCTTCGTGCGGTCGGCTTTGGAAGAAGGTTTTAGTGAAGACTATGACATGAATAACCCGGACTCTTCCGGCGTAGGGCCAATCCCAATGAATAATCCGGAAGGGGTCCGAATGAGCACTGCGCTGACGTTTTTGCGAGCGGCAAGGCATCGTTTGAACTTGACGGTACGACCTAACGTGACAGTACAACGCATATTGTTCGAAGGTAGAAAAGCAGTTGGAGTTCAGGTGGAAAGCGGCGGGGAGGTCTACGAATTAGAAGCAGCCCAGATTGTGCTTAGTGCTGGAGCAATGGCCTCTCCCCAGATATTGATGCTATCCGGCGTAGGTCCTGCAAGCCACTTGCGGGAGATCGGAATACCTGTTATCCACGATCTGCCGGGGGTGGGTCAGAACTTAAGGGATCATCCCATAGTGGCTGTGGTTTTGTCGGTCAAGGACGACTTTCCTCAAGACCCCCTCGGCCCTCGAACTCAGACTGGCCTTCGTTACACTGCAACGGGGTCACCCGATCGAAACGACATGCAAATTACGGCCTCATCATTTTCCTCGCCCATCGGTGGGGCAGATCCCTTTAACTCTGAGGGTGTGCGGTTCAATTGCGTTTTGGAATTCGCCGATGGCGCGGGAGAAGTGAAACTTTCCGCCAACGATCCCAATGTACAACCTTCTCTAAACTACCGGTATCTGGAGTTAGAGCGCGACGTCGAGCGGTTGAGAGAGTCAATACGTATCACTGTAAAACTCTTGGAAAACGGAGCATTCGGGCCTATCGTGGCCGAACGGCTGCAACCCACGGACGAAGATCTGGCAACCGACGAAAGTCTAGACAGATGGATGCGCAAGACAGTGTTCAACACAACTCATGCCTCCGGCACCTGCAAGATGGGTCCCGCATCAGATCAGATGGCAGTGGTAGACCAACACCTTAGCGTTCATGGCTTGGAGAATATCATGGTGGCCGATGCCTCAATAATGCCCAATGTCATCCGAGCCAACACCAATGCTACTACCATCATGATTGGAGAGCGGGCAGCGGACTGGATTCTTAACAGATAGGCCCATACTTCCCATTTTTGATTGAGATTCCGGCGGAAAAAGCGGGTGGCTATGGACGTGAACTGCCCTGCGGAGGCAGAGGCCGTTGGTTCAAATTCAGCCAAACACGCTATTTCTAAAAACAGACTAAGCCCCGGGTTTCTTTCCGATAAGCCACTCACCATTGTTTAGTGATAACTTCGCGTTCCCGGTTTTGGAGTCAGTAGTTACAGAGTTGAATATGTTGATATAGCATAGATGTTTTCAGAAACATGTAGTATCTACCCTAGGCTAGAGATAAATGAGGTACGTTGATTGGTAGCGAAAGAACCTGGCTGGGAGTTCGGGATAAGGACTGAGGGCCATCAGGACAATAGTATTGGTCCAGAAACAGTTACTCTCGGTGAAAATGGTTTTGAATATGCGATTTCGGCAGACAACTGGGGCACCCTCTCTGAAGGGTGGGTTTATAAAGAAGGTACCTCAGTAGCCATAGACTCTAACGATCAAGTCTATGTTTTCAATCGCGGAACCTGCCCGATGATCGTATTTGATACCGATGGGGATGTCTTACGCACGTGGGGAGAAGGGGTCTCCAAGAACCCGCACAGAGTGACTATTGCACCTGACGGTTCAGTGTTCTGTGTGGACAATGGTGATAGTACTATCAGGCAATTTTCCCCTGCTGGGGATTTGATTAAGACCCTTGGGACACCTAATAAACCAGCCCCGAAAATGAGCGGGGATCCTTTTGTTTACCGGCACATGTGGCATTTGATCCGTGTAATGGCGATCTATATGTAGCTGATGGCTATTCGAATGCTCGAGTACACAAATTTTCCCCCGATGGGAAGCTATTGTTTTCCTGGGGCGAGTCTGGTACAGGTGAAGGGCAATTTAACATCGTTCATAACGTCATAGTGGACAAGTCGGGCTGGGTTTATATTGCCGACTGGGAAAATCATAGGATTCAGATTTTCAGTCCGAAAGGCAGATTTGAGGCACAATGGGGTAATCTGTCCAGAGTCGCAGCGTTGTGTATCGATGATCGGACGGGAGATGAACTTATATATATTGGAGAATATTTCTGCGGAATTGGCACCAATGACATGGGGATAGATCTGGGTCCTCGACTGACAGTTATGGATACCAATGGCAACGTTTTGGCAAGAATAGGACGTGAGAGTTACGGTGATCAGGTTGGGCGGTTCTATTCTCCACACGGCATAGCGTTAGATTCAAAAGGTGACATCTATGTAGCCGAAGTTTCCTGGAGTGATTATGGGAGGCATATGAATCCGCCCAAAGAACTGCGCTTGATGCAGAAGTTGGTGAAAATCCCGGTTCTACGCCCGAGACGCTCTGACGAGCCTCAGGGTCGTCGTGGTCCGTAAACCCTGCGCTTCTCTGCGATGGCTGAGGTCGTGTGTTCGAATCCCGCCAAGCGCATCAACTTTGGCACAGATAAGGTCCAGAGCGTGTTTCCCCTGGCCTTTTTTATGTAAGTTGTGTCTTAGTCAAAATAAATCGGTTTAGCATTCCGCTTCGTGTGAGATCTGAACTATGAAATTCGGAATTGAATTGGAATTCTAACCCCGGCGCCCGTGGAGCCAAGAAAGCGAGGCCGAACTTTAAGAAAGTCGGCTGAAAATTGCGGAATTGGCAGACCAACTAGGGTTCGATTCCCTCAGACACCGCCCCAAACCTACCAACATCAATCAACTCCAAAGTTCATATTGGAGAAACTATGGACAACCCGACTCCTACTGCCCCTAAAAGGCTTAAGAAGATAAAGACTCACGGTGAAACTCGCATCGATCCCTGGTTCTGGCTTAGGGACGTGGATGATCCGGAAACCTTGGAATATCTTAGAGCCGAGAACGCCCATACCGAAGCCGTCATGGCTCCGGAGGAAGAACTGCAAGAGCGTCTGTATCAGGAGATGCGGGGCCGGATCAAGGAGGACGATTCTACGGTCCCGGAGAAGGAGGGGGACTATTACTATTACACCCGGTTCGAAGAAGGTCAGCAGTACCCTATCCACTGTCGAAAACAACTGTCTCTTGACGCTTCGGAAGAGGTCCTGATCGACGTAAATGGATTGGCGGAAGCCCTGGATTATTGCCGGGTCGGCAGTTGGGAGAACAGTCCGGACCATAAATGGCTGGCTTATTCGGTTGATGCCAATGGATCAGAGAGATACACCATCGTGATCAAGAACCTGGAGACCGGCGAACTTCTAGACGAGGTCATCCCTGATTCCTATTACTCTCTCGAATGGGCCAACGACAGTCAGACGATCTATTACGACGTGCTTGATGAGAACCATAGGCCCGTGAAGATATTCAAACACCGCCTGGGCGACGACCCCTCCAAGGACGGATTGGTCTATGAGGAGACCGATGAGCGATTTTTCGTAGGCGTGATGAAATCGTCCAGCAAACGTTTCATCTTCGTCACCTCCGCGGGCAATAACATGTCCGAATGGCATTTCATGGAGGCCAGCGATCCGAACAGCAAGTTAACTCTGGTCCAACCAAGGCACGAGCAATTCGAATACGACGTCGACCACCACGGTGAGCGTTTCCTGATCCGCAACAACGGAGACGGCGCCAAGGACTTCAAGGTATCTGAGACATCGGTCTCAGCTCCCGGATCGGAGAATTGGAAGGACTTAGTCCCACATGAGCCCGGCCGTCCCATTGCCGGGATCGGCGTTTCCCAAGATTATTTCGTCCTCTACTACCGGGCTAATGGTCTACCCCAGGTACAGATCATGGACCTTTCCACAGGGGTAACCCATGATCTGAGTTTGGATGAAGAAGACTACTCCGTCAGGCTCCAAGGTAGCCGGGAATGGGACAGTCCAATCCTGCGCTTTTCCTATGCTTCCTTGACTACACCAGCGACGGTGTATGACTATGACATGGGCACGCATCAGCGAGAATTCAGGAAGCAAGTCCAGATCCTAGGAGGTTTCTCCTCAGAGAGATACGAGTCCCGCAGGGTGTTCGCCACGGCAGCGGATGGAAACCAGATCCCCATATCTGTTCTCTATGCTAAGGACACTCCCTTAGACGGATCGGCGCCCTTATATCTCTACGGATACGGGTCCTACGGACTGATAATCGAGTCTGATTTCGGTTCAGCCCGGCTGAGTCTTGTTGACCGTGGGTATATATTTGCGATCGCACATGTCAGAGGCGGTATGGATTTGGGATGGGATTGGTACGAGGACGGCAAACTCCTCAACAAGAAGAATACGTTTACCGATTTTATCGCCTGTGCTGAGCACCTGATTAAGGAAGGTTACACCACGAAAGGTCGGATCGTTGCTTCAGGCGGCAGCGCCGGCGGGATGCTGATGGGAGCTGTCGCGAACATGCGTCCTGATCTGTTCAAAGCGATCATAGCCGACGTCCCGTTTGTGGACGTCCTGAACACCATGTTGGACAACACCCTACCACTGACAACTATGGAATATAACGAGTGGGGTAATCCAGAGGACCGAAGATTCCATGACTACATCAAGTCTTATTCACCGTATGATAACGTCAAATCTCAAGATTACCCGCACATGTTGATCACCGGCGGGATCAGCGACCCGCGCGTGACTTATTGGGAACCGGCTAAATGGACCGCTCAGCTGCGTGA
>DCAE01000002.1:13513-17653 GCA_002311385.1 Dehalococcoidia bacterium UBA1141
GCCGGTGCTTCAGGTCGATTCGATCAGCTGCGGGAAGTGGCGTTGGAATATGCTTTTATCTTGAAAGTGTTCACGTATGAATAAACGGGATCAGTACTGAATTGATATCTAGCACCAGATTATTTCGGGCCTAATGTATGACTATGATCCACTCCTGTATACGCCTACCGACAGTGGCTGCCGGTCTAACATAGCGAGTGGTACAAAGCTCGGGGCAGGTCAGAGTTATATCGATATATTGATGATGGCAGCAGGAGGCCATTGGCGCCTAATTCCTTCCATCATTACAATACTCTTGCTTGCAAATCTCATGATCAGTGTATTTCTATGGACTTTGAGGATAAAGATCGAATGAACAGCTTGGCAAACCCTTCGAGACTGCCAAGTATTGCCTTTTAATCTAGTCAAATTAGTTCGTATATTGTAGTTCTTTCAGGAGAATTCGTAAATAACTTTCTGGGCAGACTCAGACATTTGGATCTGGGCGAGGCACAGGTTGATTGACCTCTCAATAAACAACGGGCTTATGGTGGACGGCAGTGGAAATCCCGGCTCCTATGGATCAGTTGGCATGGAAGGGGACACGGTTCACATCTTCCGGGGTGGTTCCTCGGACATTGAGGCCGCCTGGGGAATCAACGCCAGGTCGAAAGTGGTCTGGCCAGGTTTCATCGATGTGCACGCCCATTCGGGTCTGATGATTCTGGCCGAACCTGAACACCATTCAAAGGTCCGTCAGGGAATCACCACGTAACTGGTGGGGCGTGGATGGCAACTCCTGCGTCCCTTTGACTTCCCACGATGATTTCCTGGCATTTTTTGAGCTGAATTCGGGTTTGGACGGCGCTCCACCATTGCCAGGGAGTTGGCCCACAGTAGCCGAGTATCTAGACATGTTTGACTGCAATGTGGCAGCCAGCATCGCCTACATCATCGGGAATTCCCCACTTCGTATACCTGCTGTGGGGTGAAAGACCGGCTAACGAAACCGAGCGGGCAAACATGCGTGCCAAGCTCCGAGAGGGCATAGAGCAAGGAGCCTTTGGGCTCTCCACCGGCCTCGATTACCCACCAGCTTGCTAGGCAAATACTGATGAATTAGTGGAATTGGCCCAAGAGGCGGGGCGCCACGGCGGCATCTACCACACCCACCTGCGTAATAAGCTTGGTGACCAGTTTCTGGACCCGGTGAAAGAGGCGCTGGAGATCGGGCAAAGGAGAGAGATTCCCTGTCATCTCACCTGCTTCTGCCAGAAGTTGATTCATTCCGGGAGCGCAAAGCGGTCTCTGGGATTAGTCGATGGCGCTGTGGACCAAGGCTAAGACGTCACCATGGACTGCTTTCATTGCCCCTACTGCAGTACTAGGCTTCTCATCCTGATCTCCGAATGGGCCTTCAACGGTGGGCCCGAAAAGGTCAAAGAAGTTCTCCATTCCTCCGAAGGCATGAAGGCTGACATCGGGGTGTTCGATCCCAGCACCGTGAAACCTCCCGCCGCCTGCAGCCATCCCAAGCTGTTCCCGGTGGGCATCGAGTACGTTGTAGTTAACGGCGCCATCGTGGTGAGCCAAGGTCAGCACACCGGAGCGCTGGCCGGCCGGACCTTGCGCCACCGCCACGCTTGATCTTAGGACAGGACCCATAATATGAACCCAACACAGGCCTAGGACATTGACTAGGTTGACGAGAAGGCGATCGTAAGTCTCTGGCCACCGGGTTGATAAAGATCCCCAGTTTCAAGCTGGAAGAGACCCCGACAGCTCATTTCCGCGGTCTCCAAAACTCGGTGCTCTGTACGCGATTTAAGGGCCTTAGATTGTTTTAGGAGGTCTTACGGGCGTTCAACTGGTGTTTTTCGGGCGCATTTATGGCTCGGGGCATGTGCTAAGATTTTGAAACTCGTTGCCATGGAGCCGAGGAACCAAGAAAATAATCGGAGTTGATACATGCGACTTGAAGGTAAGATTGCTCTAATCTCCGGGGGCGCCAGAGGTATCGGGGCCGCCACTGCTCGGCTTATGGCAAGAGAAGGAGCCACCGTGGTGATTGGCGATATCTTGCAAAAAGATGGCCTGGGGACAGAAGCAGAGATATCGGAGGCCGGAGGGGAAGCGTTGTTCGTGTCTCTGGACGTTACCAGTGAAGCCGACTGGAATGCAGCTGTCAGCGTAACAGTCACTAAATATGGAAAGCTCGATATCCTGGTCAACAACGCAGGCATCAGCAGCCGGACTGGCGTAGAGGAAACCACAGTAGAGTCCTGGGACCAGGTGATGGACATTAATGCCAAGGGAGTCTTTTTGGGCACCAAGGCTGCTATTCCGGAAATGCGAAAGGCCGGCGGGGGTTCCATAATCAATATTTCGTCGATCTATGGCATCGTAGGGAGCGGCGCCTCTTCTGCCTACCACGCCGCCAAGGGGGCGGTTCGGGTTTTCACAAAGGCAGCCGCTATCCAGTACGCCAAAGACGGGATCCGGGTCAACTCGGTCCACCCCGGATTCGTGGACACTCCTATGACTGAGGCCCACCACGGTATCCCATCGGTCCGGCAGGCCCGCACCAGCCAAACACCGTTAGGTCGTCTGGGCGTTTCGGAAGACATCGCTCCTGGAATTTTGTACCTAGCATCCGACCAATCGTCCTTTGTCACCGGCAGCGAGTTGGTAATCGACGGCGGCATGACTTCTTCGTAAATTGACGTGTTATGTCATTCACGTGCCGGGATCAGCTGGTCGGACTATCACGCCGGAAAAATCACGCTCCAACCCGAAGATAATGGGCCCAGTAGCCCTGCCAGGGATGGTAGCGCCGGGCGATTCTCATGACCTCTTGGTCGCTCAGCGTAACGCCGCCGCCATAGACCCTGGATGCGGCGTCCAAGAAACCCTTATCCGGCAAGGGAACAGTCTGGCTTCGCCCCAGCCCTCGCCAAAGAACAAAGCTGGCCGACCAAGGGCCGATGCCGTTGATACCCCTGAGCCATGCTTCCACTTCGTCAAAATCCGCCTCGGCCAGAAAGTCTGGAGGAACCATGGCGAAGGACTGAGCAACGTCAATCAGGAACTCGCCTCGCCGGAGGTTTCTGGCCACCATCGCCAAGTCTCCTTCGCTGCATCCGGCTAGTTCATGAGGCTCGGGGAATGCCCAGCAGATGATTCCGTCAACCTCTGCTGAATGTCCAAAACTGCGAACCAGGCTTCGGTACATGTTGCGGGCGGTGGTCATGCGGTTTCGCTGGCTGAGTATAGCCCACACCGCGGCTTCGAAGCCGCTTTGGAATCTCACCGGATGGTAGCCGAATAACGATTGCAAAATAGGCTGAAATTTGGGGTCCTTCTTGGCCAAGGCGTAGAAAGGTCCTATATCGTCGGTGAGGCTGAGCATGGAATTGAGCCGATCAGTCAAGGCTGATTCCAAATCCATGGAGACGTTCTTATCCGAATAAATCGTGTAGTTCAGTTGCGACTGGTCGCCGGATTCGCTGCCCTCTGTGTCGGTGGTTTCAACCAGAACTGCCAAGGTCTCTCCATGGAGTTGAAAAGCCTTGATGAATGAATCATCGGCCACGGCATGGTCCATGGCCGTAGGCGGAAAAACCCGCAGGTAGGCCAGGGACTGGCCGAAATCAAAGGGACGATTTGCCGTCAAGTGGCCTTGAGTGGTTGTGGGCATATTTCGCCTTTGAGTCTACTAAATGCTAAAGAGAGGGTGTGAGGTATTGTATGCGTGGATGCGGTTATGTAAAGCCCGAAGAACGTTGGCAAAATGGGCAATTTCCGTTTAATCAGGCAGATTGAGGGCCTATCGTTGCTGGACAAGGCTGACAAACGGCGGTTATGAGTCGCCAGCAGGGTTGCGCCCCATATGGTTCGTGCCTATAATTGAGTCCGTTCCGAATAATGGGCGGTTAGCTCAGACTGGTTAGAGCGCCTCGTTCACACCGAGGAGGCCGGAGGTTCAAGTCCTCCACTGCCCACCACAAAGAATAAACCGGGCTCGATTCAGGCTCATAGAAGGGCTCAAAAAATGGGCCCAGCCCAAAGACGGTCCATATGCCGAGGTGGCGGAACGGCAGACGCGCTGCGTTCAGGGCGCAGTGTCCTTACGGATGTGTGGGTTCAAATCCCTCCCTCGGC
>DCAE01000002.1:17793-18059 GCA_002311385.1 Dehalococcoidia bacterium UBA1141
TTTTGCCAGCTCCTCCACCAAAAGGCCGAGGTCCTAACCTTTACGTTTGGCGTGGACGGTGGAGACGGCCCCTACACCGATATGGAGAACCCGGACACCGGATTCCCAACACCTCCAAGGATGAGTTAGCCTACGCCGTCATGGCGGGGCTAGGCCCCATAGGAGTTGAAAAGAACGCCCACGAGTGGGAGGCCATCGCTGTTGGCCGCTACCACTTGGCACGGCAACGGTCCAAAAGATAGCATGCTGCTGGGCCAGAAATTTTT
>DCAE01000002.1:18211-22986 GCA_002311385.1 Dehalococcoidia bacterium UBA1141
TCTTGGGTTAAGAGGTTGCCGGGGGCGGTGGAGGCGAATCCGCACTGGGGACTTATGGCCAGATTTTCCACTGGAACGTAACGGGACGCCTCGTTTATGCGCCGGAGCAAATCGTCTTGGGACTCAAGATTAGCCTCCTTGGTGCTGATCAGACCAAGAACCACAGTCTTGTCCTTGGGCATGAACCGCAGCGGCTCGAACCCGCCGGCCCTGCCGGTATCATATTCCAGCAAGAACCGGTCTACGTTCAGGGAATTGAATGCCTTTTCCGCTGTTGCCTCGTAGCCTCCGTCAGAAATCCAGGCGCTGCGGTTGTTGCCGCGGCACATGTGGAGCGCCACGGTGACTCCTGAGCCCCTGGCGTCTTGAAAACAAAAATTATCAGCAGCGATCGTTTCATCCAACTCTTTTTCCAGGTCTATGCCAGCTTGGGTCATTCGCTCCCTGGAGCGAGTGTCGGCTAGCCTTATGACATAATCGAGGGAGTCCAATTGAATGTACGGCACGCCCTCATCGATCAAGGCCTTGACCTCGCTCTGAACCATGCTCGCCATATCCCGTACCAAGTCAGCCCGGGTCGGGTAAAACTGGTCCGTCACCCCGGGCTTGTACCAGACGATCGCCCGGGTCATCACGCCGGGCATTGTAATTTTGTAGGGTCCGTGAGCATGCTGCTTGAGGAAACCGGATTCGTGGGCTGTGAGGCGGCGGACTTGCCTCAATTTGGCTCCAACGAACCGCTGAACGAGTCTTAGGTCAGCAGCGGTGGAATTGGCCTGTCCCCGGCTTTGGCCTTGCCATCTTGTGTCCGCCGAAGCATCGGGGTCGATCACTGTGCCGTCAGTCGACTCTTCAAAGGCACCAGCAAACCAGGCTCGCCGGTACTCGCCATCACTAAATATGTCTATGCCAATTTGGCGCTGCATCTCCAATGCGCTTAGAATGGCTTTGTCTTCGACTTTCCGAAGCTGTTCCAGGCTAATTTGGCCCTGACCGTGAGCCCCTCGCGCTTGAAGGACCTCGGCTGGGCGCAGGAAACTTCCGATGTGCTCGGCGCGATAATTCTCGGCCATATTTTTTTGCTCCCTTCGTTCTGCGGATTCTCGAGATTGACGCCCTTGATGAGAGAGTCTAGCCCCAGACTTTGCGGGCGGTTTCCACTACAAGCTCCAGCTTGCGCCATTGCTCGTCCTCGGTTAGGAGGTTGCCAGCGGCCATCGAGGCAAACCCACACTGGGCGCTGAGGGCAATGTTCTCGACCGGAAAGTATTGAGAAGCCTCTTCGATTCGGCGGAGCAGATCGTCTTTAGATTCCAACTCCGGCTCTTTGCTGCTTATTAAACCCAGCACCACCATCTTATCTTTAGGCACGAACCGCAGTGGCTCGAAAGTCCCTGCGCGCTCGGTATCGTATTCCAGCAAAAACCGGTCAACGGCCAGCGTTCCAAATAGCGCCTCGGCTATTGGCTCGTACCCGCCCTCGGCGTACCACTTGCTTTGGTTGTTGCCGCGGCAAAGGTGGATGGCGACGGTGAGCCCTTCCCTCCGAGCGTTTTCCAGGCAAGAGTTGTCGGCGATCAACGCCTCTTGAAATGCCTTGTCCGGGTCTTCGCCCAAGTCCCGCAGGTGTTGACGCCAATTTGGATCCACGTAGTAGCTATAGCGGGGTTCATCCAGTTGGATGTAGGGCACTCCGTCTTGAATCAAGGCGGAGATTTCATCTTTGATAATGGAAACCAAGTCCCTTAGCAAGTCGGACCGGGTGGGGTAGACTTTGTCGGTCAATCCCGGCTGAAATGTAATCGCCGGAAACTGGTTAGGACTGGGTACTGTCATCTTGAAAGGACCGGGAGCGTGCTGCGATAAAAAACTGGTCTGGGTTTCGGTCAGTCTGCGTACCTGCCGCAATTTTCCGCCAACCACGTGGCGTGTACCCAGTTGCTGGGGTTGCTCGCCGGGTCCTTTCCACATGCGCGTCACAGCGGGTTGACCGGTCTCAACAAAGCCGTCCACAGCCTCTTCCAAGTCGTTTTGAAAACCGGTCCGCCGGAATTCGCCGTCACTGAAGATGTCCAAACCGATGCTCTTCTGACGCTCTAAAGCCCTAAGAATCTCACCGTCTTCCACCTGGCGCAGGTCTTCCTGACTGAGACGTCCTTCATCAAACGCCGCTCGGGCCTCTTTTAGCTTCGCCGACCGCAACAAGCTCCCAAGATTGTCGGCCCGGTAAGTCTCGGCCATGACTGACGCTCCTTTTCCTTAAATTTGGGCAAAAATCGCAAGTAAACCTAGAATCAAGCGCTAATGTTATGTACAGGAATTGAAGCTGTCAACAGGCACGAATATTACGCCGCGATTCACCACAGGACCGGCTTATTCGCCAATCTGGCAGCCTGGGCGAAAACCACTCCGGGACCATGCTACAATCCCAGCCAAACGGACTTGACGGACTTGATTGTCGCACTGCCCAATTTGTGTTAACTCAACTGAGCCGCATGATTTTTTGACGGCCATCGGCGCACTCACCTTGGGGAGGCCTCTAATGAAGCACAGCACCGACCGGATTCTCACCACCCACTGCGGCAGTATGCCCCGGCCCCACGACCTGCTGGATATGATGAAGCTGAAAATCACAGGAGAGCCCTACGACCATCAAGCATTCGCCCACCGGGTGCGCAGCGCTGTAGCTGAGACCGTCCGCCGTCAGGTTGAATGCGGCATAGACATACCCACCGACGGCGAACAGGGCAAGCACAGCTTCTTTGGCTACGTGACCGATAGGCTAGCAGGTTTGGAAGCCAGGCCTGGTCAGCCTTTTACCCTCTTCGCAGACGAACTGGCGGCCTTTCCAGAGTACTACGAGAGGTATTTCGCCCAAGCAATGATCGGTGGCGCCGTGGCGCCAATGGTGCCCCTTGCTTGTACCCAGCAATTGTCTTATGTGGGTCAAGAGGCCCTGCAACGGGAAATCGACAACCTAAGAGCAGCCTTGCAAGGGCTTGCATATGAGGACGTGTTCATGCCTGCGGTGGCCCCCAGCGGCGTAGGCACCAATGAGCACTATGCCTCAGAAGAAGAGTACATGTTTGCGGCGGCTGAAGCTCTGCGCAACGAGTATCGGGGCATTGTCGATGCTGGCTTCGTCGTTCAGATCGACGACCCCTTTCTCTCCGATGTTTACAGCGATTCTTCTTACACGCCTCTGGAAAAAAGGAAGCGGGGCGAGATGTACATTGAGGCCGTCAACCACGGCCTAAAAGGGATACCCCCAGAGAATGTTCGCTACCACACTTGCTACGGCATAAATGAAGGCCCCAGGGTGCATGACGCCGCCTTGAAGGACGTTTTTGAGGTGATGATTAACGTGAATGCGGGGGCATTCTCTTTCGAGGCCGGAAATCCCCGCCACGAACACGAGTATCACCTGTTCGAAGACCTGAAACTGCCGGAAGGCACGATAGTGATTCCGGGGGTAATTACCCACGCCAGCAACATCGTCGAGCACCCGGAGCTTATTGCCGAGCGCCTCGTCCGGTACGCTAAATTGGTTGGACGGGAGAATGTCATCGCTGGCACAGACTGCGGTTTCTCGTCGCAAGCCACCTACAATACCGAGGTCCATCCCACAGTGGTATGGGCCAAATTCCAAGCGATGGCCGAGGGAGCAAAGCTGGCCACAAAGCAGTTGTGGGGCTAGCGCTTAATGCCCATCAACCTCGCGGAACTGCTTCTCGCCAGCCTGAATCGCTACCTGAAGCGGGTTGCCTGGAGGCGGATTGGGGCAGGGCCAATGGGGGTCGTAGGCGCAGTAAGGGTTGAAGGCCGGGAACCTCACCCGAAACGGCGCCATCTATTACACTGTCAGGACCAAGGGCGGAATCACCCGGCAAGGCCATGCCAGCAAGTCTGCTGAGTGTCCGCCTGATGACCATCGCCCGTAGTTTACCAGTTCTACCCTGCCAGATAGGATTCCCAAGACTTCAAAAAAATGAGACGGGGATTTGGGTTTCCAGTCCCGGTTGACTTCAGACCACCCATCCTTGGAGGAGATTATTGTTGACAGGCTTAAAGGGGCGGGAGTAGTCTGCTGGCATCCCATGGAACTAGGCGGGACTGGTTGAGCTAAGGAATCCTGGGTTAGACGAGAGGAGCCTCATGTATGCAGTACCTGACGTCGATGAAGTAGTGGCCGTCGCCAAGGAACTAGGGATTCACCTGGGTCCCGATGAGGCCGTCAAGTACCGCAAGTACCTGATGGAACAGATGGGAGAGTTGGACACCTTCGTCCAGGCCCGGATGGAGGAGACCAAGCCTCCGATGGTCTCGGCCGACCGCAATCCCGGATACCGGCCAAGCCCAGAAGAAGACCCGCTCAACGCCTGGATGTGGAAGTGCCGGATCGAGGGGGCAGCCGAAGGTTTGCTTGCCAGCAAAACCGTCAGTTATAAGGATCATATCGCTGTGGCAGGTATACCCATGAGCTTCGGCTCCTTCGCGCTCGAAGGCTTCATCCCCGACTTCGATGCGACAGTCGTCACCCGCGTTCTGAAGGAGGGAGGCACCATCATCGGCAAGAACGTCATGAACGGACTGAGCGGCGGCTTCGGCACAGGTGGTGCCATTGGCGACTACGGCCGGCCCCTCAACCCCCACAACCACGATCACGTGACCGGCGGATCGTCTTCGGGCTCCGCTGCGGCCGTGGCCGCCCGCGAGGTGGACATCTCCTTCGGCGGCGACCAAGGCGGCTCCATCCGTATCCCTGCGGCTTTCTC
>DCAE01000033.1:0-949 GCA_002311385.1 Dehalococcoidia bacterium UBA1141
CATCTCCGTCAAGGCCCGGTTCAAAGCGTGGTAACCACCGTTGGCGATGTACTGATGGATGTCCACAGGGTCGATGGTCCCGGCGTTTCGCAGCACCACCCGGTGCTCCAGCACCCGCATGGGATGTTGGTTAAGATCCGGTATCCCGGCCAATGTGGAATCAACTTCGTCATCCGGCCCGACGGCCGCCAGGTAGCCAAGCGCCAAGTGGGCCAGCGGGCTTCCTCCGGCAACATGATTAGACACGATCTCAGCAGCCATATCAGGAGTCACATTGCCGTAAAAAACCCTTGGTCCGCCGGGAAGCTGGACATCCACCAGCGGTTCGGCGAAACATAGGCCCAAGCAACCCACCTGACTCACCTGGGCGGCAACGCCGTTCTGTTCCAAAGCAGCTTCGATGCTCTCGATAACAGCATCGCATCCGGCGGCCTTCCCGCACAGGGCCGTGCCGACCCTGATCCAGGGCTGGCCTCCGGCAGTCAACTTCTCCCAGCGCTGCCGGCTATCGGCGGCAATCTCCTCGAAACTAGCCATTCTGTTCCGCCAGCAATTCAGCGATCCTTGCCTTCGCTAAATCCGGAGTCGCGCGGCCGATCAAGTGATGGTCGATGGCCATTACCGGGGCCTGAGAGCAGGCTCCCAGGCAGGTGTTGTAGCGAAGTGTCAGGCGGCCGTCGGGAGTATCCCCTTCCGTCTCCAGTCCGCTGGCCTGCAGTGCCGCCTCGATCAGCGGCATGGCGCCGACCAAGTGGCAAGAAGCGCCCCAACATACCTCAACCTGGTGCAAGCACGGTGGTTCGAACCGAAAGTTGGGATAGAAGGACGCAACCGCCCAGACGTCATTGATAGTGGAACCGGTGAAAGCCGCCACCTCTTCAACTCCTTGTTTGGGGATGAAGCCAAGTTCGTCCTGGACGGCTAGAAGGGTGGAAAGGACGGTGACAGT
>DCAE01000033.1:1057-3317 GCA_002311385.1 Dehalococcoidia bacterium UBA1141
CAGATTTATGGTACCACAGCCCCAATAGGCGTTCAATCGAATGGAACTCAACTTACACGAAATAAGGGGCGGCAAAAACGCCGCCCCTTTGGACGCCAAGTTGAGGCCTGAGGCCAGGGTTAGAAAGCTAGACTGCCTGCTTGGCTGCGCTGCCCACCAAGATACGCTCTACCTCCGGAGCGATCTCAGCGGCCCGCTGCTTGCACTCTTCATCAGTCAGGCTGGACAACGGGTGTTGAGCAACCACGAACTCGTAGTCCGGGACGCCCATCATCCGAACCATGGCCTTGGCGGTGGGCAGGAAAACGTGGGTGATGATAGACGCGGTGGGGATGCCCAAGCGCTCCATCTCGATACCGTCGTGCACACTGCACGAACTGCAGGACCCTCAATCACCGATCCCGGTGATCAGCACGTCCACCTTATCCATAAGTTCTTGGATGACTTCGGGTTTAGTGGGCAACGAGGCCGAATGCTTGCTAAGCATTATTACGTCTTTAAGGTCGTACTTCTCTTTGAGAATCACGGCCAATTCTTGAAGAACCTTGTCCGAGTTGGCTTTGTGGTTCTCCAGCAAGCCGAGGGTTTTGCCACTAAGTTCACTGGGCCGGTCGTTCAGGTGGAACTCGCCAGAGGAAAGGTCGGTCCCCCTGGGATTCACCAAACGCATATCCCTAACCGTTACAGTCTCCGCCATAGTCCCTCCTTATGTAATGCCGCCGTTGGACGGGCACATTAATTTGGACTGCCCATAATCTTACACAGTGGCTCAGATTTTGCAAGGAGTGGGAACCCGCCACTCTGCCGGATTAACCAGCCGGCTATGAAATACACCCTACCGGATTGACCAATAACCGGGTTGCCTTCTGGGATGCGCCACGGCTACGATTGTAATAAGCGACTCCGAAGCACGATAAACAACGGTGAAAGGAAATCGGGAAACCACGAAGCGCCTGGTACCATGCTCGCCCTCTGGATAACGATTAGGCGCCTCCTCGATTCGCTCCATGGCACTCTGTATTTCCCGAGCAAAACCTGATGCTACAAGGGGGCTTCGCTCATAGTACCAACGATGTGCCTCTCGCAGTTCGTGGAGTGCCGATGGGTGAAGTTCAATCTTCATCCCGGTGAGAAATCATCTCGTTTCTAACTTGCTCCCATGGAATGGTTTCCACTGTTCCAGCGTCCAGTTCCGCGACCCTTTTGGCAATTGCGTCCGCCCAAGCCCCTTCGACTTTCGGGTCTGGATTCGGGTCTAGGCTTTCAATCAACAGGCCAGCCAAGGTCGCTCTGTCATGTTCAGACAAGTCCGCCGCCTCGCTGAATAACTCCTTCAGATTACGCGCCATACCGATACTCCACTCTGGATACAGTTGCTGCTGCCAACAGCCGGTCATCTGTTCCTAAGACCAAAGAACTACTAAGTGCACATCGATATGAGCTGACTTCCACGAAACGTGCCAGCTCGGAATTCGCAAAATAATCTACGCCGCTATTCGCTCACATGCTCATAGGAAAAGTGGGGAACATCAGTACGGTCCTTGGCATGTTCGATAGTCATAGCACAGATATTTCCGTCACGGTCCAGATCCAAAAGTGTGTTCTCATCCTAATCTCTAGTCTCTGCGATGTCCGCGGGTTTAAATTCAATATACAACGTATCTGTTTTTTGGAAATATTTGATTTTCATAGCGAATAGGCATCGCTGATTTCCACCAGCGGCTCGCCTTGTTCCAGAAGCTCCAAAGCCGCCGACAATACCCCCTCCAGGATTAGCTTCAGCCGTGTATTTGAGGTATTGCCGCACGTAATCCACACCAATTGCGGTGGGGAACCAAACCGGTCTAGCAACGTCAGGAAATCACTATCTTTAGTCAAGACCACGGCGCTGGCCTCGCGTGCCGCATCATAAATAATCCGGTCCTTAGAGTGTAGTAATCCGAGGTCGCGAATGTGCCTCGCCTCAATGCCCAATTTCTCAGTTATCCAAGATGCCAGACTAGGCGACAACTGGGCGTCAACCCAGATGATCAATCAGTCACCACGGGATGATCAAGACGACGACTTGCAAATCGGAAACAGGCCCATATATCGTCTGCTTCCACATCGGGAAGCTCTGACATGACCTGCTCGGCGGTGAGGCCACTGGCAAAAAGATCCAAGACATCAGTCACACGAATTCGCATGCCGCGAATGCAAGGGCGTCCGCCGCATTGGTCTGAGTCAACCGTTATACGCTCAGCCAAGTTTGCCATTTCAG
>DCAE01000033.1:3489-3967 GCA_002311385.1 Dehalococcoidia bacterium UBA1141
CTGGGCCGGGAACCGCCAAGCCAAACAGGCCGACTTCAGGGTATCGGCCAAAGAGGCGAGAATGGATTCCCCGGTGTGCCCGTAGGCGTTGTTGACGGTGATGGGATTGTAGGCCACCGCCACGGTGACGCAGCTATCTTCGGGTTGGAAGCCTCGGCTGACGTGGAGGCCGCCCCAAGGCGAATCCTCCTCGTTCTCGGCGATGCATAGCGTATATTTGGCGGGATTGCCCAGGGTCCCCCGGTCCAGCACGCCGGGCCGGGCGTCGAAACCGTTCATGAAGCAAAGCCTGATGGACCGGCCTAAGCAAGCGTTGGCCCGGAACCCCGGGCCGAAAAGACCATCCTTGGAGTTCATTCCGATCTGTTCCCGGATGGGACCGTTGACGATCATCAAGATGGCCGGGGAACTGGTGGAAGCGGAGGCCATGTGGACAAAGTTCTTCTCCTCCTCCAGGGTCCGCAGGGTTGTAACCAGT
>DCAE01000033.1:4110-4289 GCA_002311385.1 Dehalococcoidia bacterium UBA1141
GCCATCACCGCGTTGGCGGCGGCGTTCTCGGACGTAAGCACCCGGTTGCGCATCTCCAGGGAAAGCAATTCCTCTTCCCCGGTCATGCCCACATATTCCAGCATCTCCCGCACCTTGTATTCGACGGGAGGTACCACCGGCAGACCGTCGCTCCAGCCCAACCGATAGCATTCTTCAAT
>DCAE01000141.1 GCA_002311385.1 Dehalococcoidia bacterium UBA1141
GCCGTTGACGATGGACGGGGCATCCAGCCCAAGGACCTGCTCTAGAATGGGGGTATAGGTGGAGCGGAAGTCATTGTTTGACTTCAAGTCGCCCTCGATTTGGTCAGCCTCTTTCAATGACGGGAACTCGCCGTACATTCCCCCATTGACCGAACCGCCTATGAGGAAAGCCACACCACCCGAGCCATGGTCGCAACCTGAGCCGTTGTCCTTGATGCGGCGTCCGAACTCGGAGAATATCAAAATCGCTACATCGTCTTCCCGGCCATGCTCCTTCAGGTCGCCTGTGAAGTCTCCCACGGCGCCGGAAACCTGGCTCCACAGATTGTTGTGTGTGGGCACTTCACCCGAGTGGGTGTCATAACTTGCGTGGACGGTGTAGAAGACCCGGGTTCCCAGGTCGGCGAATAGTACTTGGGCCATGCTTTTCATGCTCTGAGCCAAGCCCGAAGGGCCGTACTCGATAGTTGAGGAGTACATCTCCGGAGCTGTGCGCAGGGTGTCCGCCCCCTTCAGAGCATCGCCGCCGGTCTGACCAAGATAGTCCATGACGGCGTCCTTGCCCTGTGTCCCGCCGTACATCATGGAAAAGGCTTCCAGGGTGTATTGGCGCAACAACTCATCCTTAATGTCGGGGAAAAGGCCGTAGGTTTCCAGGTCGCCTACCGAGGCAACAGGCACACCCCGGCAGCCTAACGCCCTGGGCAGGCCACGACCGAAATGGATTCCGGTCAAGACATTCTCGCCTGTGGGGTCTAGGTCCCGGATGGCCCGGCCCAGCCAACCCTCGGCTCCAATGGCGTCGGGCTCAGCGGTGTGCCAGATGTCCATGGAACGGAAGTGGGACCGGTTGGGATTGAAGTAGCCGATGCCGTTGATGATGGCTACTTGGTCTTGGTCCCAGAGGTGCTTTATTTCAACCATATTGGGGTTGAAGCCAACTTGGTCGTTGATGGGCAGGACTTGGTCGGCAGGTATGTTAACTACGGGCCGGTTATCGTAATACAGGCCGTTGGTATATGGGACGACTGTATTCAGATAGTCGTTTCCGCCTGTGAGTTGTATCACCACTAGGGATTTTTCTCGGTTGGTTGTAGTCAAAACGCGCCTCCCGCAAATGGAGTGAAGCTTTCAGCAGAACATCGGCTGCATTGTGTAGTTACTCGTAATCTGACCTGGTTTACGCACGGAATTTACGTCCGGCGAGATTATTGGTGCTGACTGGATTGAGTGTAATCATAGGTTGAATAACTGTCAATTACACGAAGGATGAGGAGAAGGTAGCCATTCCGGGACAAGTTTAGAAGAACACACTGAGATTCTTGGACAGAATCACGTTGGAATCGAGGACTATAGTCCGCTTGGCGATTTTCCAGGCTCCGTCAACCCGTCGCAATATGTCTTCACGGCTGCCTGCGAAGATGTTTTCGTCGGTTTCGTGGTGGGTACGGTAGAGAATGAAGGCAGTCTTGGCCTTGACCTCGTCATTGTTCGAATAGCTATTGTTCGAATCGCTGTCGCCGTCTACAGGTTCCACCACCAAGTTGCCCACCAAGTGGCGGGTGCGTGATGGAGGGTTTTCCGACCAAGCCATGCCCGTTTCCAGCCGTTCGACCCGCATGGCCAGGTAGGTTTTATCGTCATCAAATATTGCCAGGTCTCCGGGTTGAGACAATTCCTTGGCCGAGTCGGCGCGCTGAACATTTAGCCTTCTGGGCATGAAGTAGAGGATATCGTCGGTGAACAGTTCCAGCCATTCCCGGAACTTTCGGTCATCCAACAACCACGCCTCATGGATGTAGAACTGCATCAGTTCATGCCAAAGGTCTTGCCCAAGTTTTTGATTGGACAACCTCGATTCCTCCGCAGCGGCTTAATCTGTCCTGGCTTATTCCGTGCCTTTAATAGTAGCGGCGCCTTCAAAATTGGCGGTGATGGGCTCCAAGGGTATGTCCGTCCAACTGTCGGCATTCATGAACTCTTCCCAGCGGCGGTAGAAATGCCGTTGGTTGTTTTCCGAAACATACCGCTCGGAGACGATTCCCGGTAGGTCCGGATTCCTTCCCTCGTGGCCTACGCCCATACTCAGGCGTTGGCCGTAGGCTCGGGCCAGGGAGCCGCGGCTGCCCCTGGTCACGCCCCGCCAGTTGTCCATATCGTCTTGCTCGAATAGGCCGGTCACGCCGTTGTAGTTGCCACTGGCTCTCTTTAGGGACGACTTCAAATCTTCGGGCAAGTCCTTTTCCACCAGGGCAAAATGCCAGAACTCTGTCTCTAGCGGGCCTCTGGGATGGGCCAGCCGGAATCCCAAAACCCCGTTGGGGAAGATGCTGTGGTTGCCCAGTTGTAATCCGCCAGCTCGGAAGGAACCTAGGCGCTTTTCGGCCTCGGCGAATGTGCTGCGATAGAAATCTTCGAACAGGTGGCGGTTTTCTTCGGTTACACCGTGGATTTGCCGGGCTTGGTCCGGTTTTTCTAAAGGCCGCACGGTTATGGAATGGCCGTTTATGAAGATATGTTTGTTCTCGGACTCAAACTGCTTTTGGTGGGTTAACCGCGGCAATCCCTGCATTTGCGTTCCCACCAAAATGGCGGATAGGTGGGTTGTGGGAACGTGGTAATTGTCGGAACAGTTGTCCACCGCTGTCTTCCAATTGACGGGCTCAATCCACTTTATCGGGCCGAAAGCCTCGGTTCCGCCATCCAGCCGGTTGAAGGTCATGTCCAGGTACCAGCGGGCGTCGCCTAGAAATGCTTCTAACGTGGGAGCGCCTTTGTCCCAGGTGGCGAAGACGATTCCTGCATAGGTCTCCACCTTGGCTTCGACCAAGCGGAGCTCTTCCTTGTCGATATCCCGGTAATATGCTTCGTCCTCACCGGGGACGAACTCCAAATCTCCCTGATTGGAGTAGGTCCACCCGTGGTAGGCACACATGAAATTTGGCGCATTGCCAATGTCAGCCCGAACAACTCGTGCTCCCCGGTGTCGGCACACGTTCAGGAATGCGTGGAGTTTGCCGTTGGCGTCCCTAGTGAGAATCACAGGGTCTTCACCGATGTAGGTATGAAAGAAGTCGTTGCGATTGGGCACCAGGGTGTCGTGGCCAATCATGACCCAAGCCCTGCCGAATATCTTATCCAGCTCCTCGCGGTAGACTTCTTCGTCGGTGAAAATCAGTGGGTCAAGGCGGCCTGTCTCCAGATCGATGACGTCGTATTTCTTCTCATAAATGACCATTACGTCCTCCGGCGAGCCGTTCTGTCAACGGTTCTGTCAGGGAATTTAGAGATAGCTTGACCTCGCTAGGCCACTACTGTGCGAACATCATAATCTTGACACTGAATCGTCATGGCGTACAGTATGCCCATCTGCGGGCTAGTTGGCTATATTATCGCAGCCCACGGGTTGTAAGCATAGGAGGCAGCATGACCACGAATTCGGGAATCAACCACCCGGAAATCAACCCAGAAATCACAGAACAGGGCACCAGCCACACGGTTACTGTGGACGGCATGCTCATCCACTATCACGACGTGGGTTCCGGCGACCCGCTGTTCATGCTCCATTCCTACGGTCCCGGAACGACGGGCTGGATTACCTTTCACAAAGTGCTGCCCGTCTTATCCCAGCACTTCCGCTGCATCGTTATGGATCTGCCCAATTTTGGGCGCACCGGGCCGGTTGTTTACAACGAACCCTTGCACAACCTACAAGCCCGGACTGCCTTGGCGCTGATGGACAATCTGGGAATCGATAGAGCGCACATCTTGGGGAATTCCCAAGGCGGCCAGTCGGCCATGATATTCGCTGCCAAGTATCCGGAGCGGGTGAATAAACTGGTTTTCGGCGCCTGCCACATCCGCACCGGCGGTGACCTGTACCTGATGGGTAACCGTCCGTCGGAGGGCAGCAGGGCGAGGATCGAAGTCAGCGACGACCCGACGCGCGACTCGGTGAGGCGCTACTTGAAGGTTCATATCGACGACCACAACCTCGTGGACGACCAGTTGGTGGACTACATATTCCAGAGTTACACCGGCCATCCGGACCACATTGAGGCGGATAAAAAATCAACCAGTGTTCCCTACGACCATGGCGTGGACCTGCCGAATATCAAGGCCGCCAGCCTGATAATCTGGGGGCGGTTTGACCGCATGTGCGTGTTCGAAATCGGCATCGCGGCGCTAAATCACATCGAAGATTCGCGGCTGGTGGTGCTGAACAACTGTGGACACTGGGCGCCCTTTGAGAAACCCCAGGAGTACAGTTCCCACGTCCTGAACTTCCTCCAAAATATTTAGACCGCTAAACCGCTCGGGCAAGTCTATGGCTAACCGCGAGGCCTCATGGCGCGAATCTGGTCCAGGTACTTGGCGATTAATGGCGATGCCCCGGTGGGTTGCCATTGCCGCCGCCATTGGGTTTCGTCTCCCGGCCAGGGATGGTCGAGATGGACGATTGTGTTGGGCTCGGTGGCCTCTTGAAGCACCTTCAAAGCGTCGTGAATCACCGTCATTTGAAGCTGGGTCTCCCCAGGCAAACCCAGAGGGTGGCCGAAGGGGAATTCCACGCCCACCGCTCTGGGGACGCCGTATTTCTCCGCCCAAGTGGGCATCATGGTCACCAAGATGGTACTTATGCCGCCCCGTTCAAACATGCGCGCCAGAACCAGCACGTCCTTACAGCAACCTGGTCAAGCAGGGGTGAGCAGCAATGCCTCCACGCCCTCGGATTTCATCTGCTCCAGCATTTCGGGGCCGTATTTCTCCCGCCACTGGGTGTAGTCGGGCATAGGGTGGCCTTGATATCCCATGACCGAGTAGGCGCTAGGCGCTAACGAGCCGATTTCACCGGATTGCTTCAGTTCATGGAACCGGTGAAGCGGCAAAAGGATATTGAAGTCCTCCTCGGCGTCGACGGGGTTGTAGTGGGTGTGGGCAACCGCTATTTCTCCCGACAGGGTATCTGTGGGAATGACTCGGAAGCTAGGATCGCCCCACTCGGGTTCCAGGCCCTCCCTGGCAACGTCGAACGGCTCCTGTTGCTCCTTCAGGTACAGACCGCCGGTGGTTAGAAGAGCGAACCGCGTTTCGCTTAGAGGCTTGGCTAAAGGCGTGAAGGGCGTAGAGGACTTTTCCTTCGGGCCCTGATAATACTTCTGCATCCAAGCCGCCAAACTGTATGGCAGCCATTTGTAGCTATCAATCGGCATTTTTCTTCTCCCGGCCTTTGGGGTGGTGCTACTAAATTTTATAGCGTTGATACAAGCCAGTCCAGCGCGGGACTCTTTTCCAGATTTTGAATGGATAATTGACTTGAGATAGAATGCAGATCACGTTGGACCAGCAACTTGAACCGGCAACTTGGACTGGCAACTTGAACCGGCTGGTCTGATTAAGCGCCGCCTCAGGCAGTTAAGCCGGTACCGGGAGTCTTGAAAATATGATTACCGCAATGATATTCGACCTAGACGGCACATTGGTGCAGTCGGAGAAGCTGAAAGCCCAGTCGTATGCGATTGCCGTTCAACGCATGCGAGGGTTGCCGGAGCCGGAAAACCGGGCCATTGAAGCTTACCGGGATATTGCGGGCGCCTCTCGGCAAGTAGCGTCACGCCACGTCATGGACAGCCTGAACTTGGAATCAGGGTTGCAGCCGTTGGTGGCGGAGTACGGGGTGACAGAAGCCTGGGAGGTGCTTTCCTCCATGCGAAAAGAGATTTACGACGATATGGTGGCGGACCCCAAGGTTCTCCAGGACAACCGATGGCCTCATACCATCGGCCTGCTGCAGGTGGCTAGGGAGACCGCATGCCGCACTGCCTTGGCCACCATGTCCTACCGCGAGGAAGCAGTACACGTTCTGAAGGCGCTGGAATTGGAGCAGTATCTGGACGTGGTGTTGACCAGGGAGGACGTGGCGAAAGCCAAGCCCGACCCTGAGATTTATTTGTTGGCAGGTCAGAAGCTGGGCGTTGACCCTCAAGACTGTCTCGTGCTGGAGGATTCGCCCAACGGTGTGCGCGCTGGCGTGGCTGCTGGAATGAATGTGATTGCCGTGGCAACGCCTTTCACCGTGGCTGGTCTGCACTCCAGCGAGGTACTGGAGCACGCATGGGTTGTCCACGAAGGCGACAATCTCCTAGACGTAGTAAAAGAGCGCATCGCTAATCATAACCGGAGCGCACATTAGCGACCAAAATGGGACCCGGTGACAGGAGTTTGGTGACAGGAGCTTGGTTCCAGGAGCATTGTCCAATGAAAGCCGTGGCAGTTTTCCCGTCAAAAGCACACAGCGCCCACCTGAGGGATATACCCGCAGTAAATGTGAGTGACATTCCCGGTGGGCGAGGCGTGCAAGTCAAAGTCCTAAAGGTGGGATTGTGCGGCACCGACCGGGAGATTGACGCAGGCGACTACGGGGCATCTCCACCGGGCTCCGAGTTTCTCGTGTTGGGGCACGAAAACTTCGGTGTCGTCCAAGAAGTTGGCTCGCAGGTTACCCAATTGGCCACCGGAGATTACGTGGTGGCTTTGGTTCGGCATCCCGGCAGTAGTTGGTACGACGAACTGGGCATGCCCGACATGTCAATCGATAGCCAATATCACGAGCATGGCATCAGCCTGCTTCACGGATTTCTCACCGAGTACTACGTGGATTTGCCCGAGCAAATGGTGAAGGTCCCCGCTGGATTGCGGGACTTCGGCGTTTTGGTAGAGCCCCTCAGCGTCGTTGAAAAAGGTGTAACTCAAGCGTATGAGATCCAGCGTCGGCTACGAGTCTGGCGGCCCAAGGTGGCTGCGGTCTTGGGTGCCGGGCCCATTGGCTTGCTGGCTGCCTTGTCTCTGCGGTTACGCGGCCTTGACGTAGTAGTTTTCGGTCTCGAAGAGCCGCCCCACGTTAACTCGGACCTAGTTCAGGACCTGGGAGGGCGATACCTGAGCACAGCCAAAACTTCTCTGGTGGATGCAGCCAAAGAGTTTGGGCCCTTTGACCTGATGTTTGAAGCGACGGGGTATTCACCCTTGGTGTTTGAGGCGATGGAGGTTTTGGGCAAGAATGGGGTCTTGGTTCTAGCCAGCGTCACTTCTGGGAACCGCACTGTAGAGGTTCCCGCCGATGCCATAAACATGGGCTTTGTCCTGGGCAACAAAGTGGTGTTGGGATCGGTCAACGCAAATCGGTTGGATTACGAAACGGCGGTCCGCGATTTGGCCGTGGCCGAAGCTCGATTCCCAGGATGGCTGCCCCGCCTCATAACACTCCGGGTAGAAGGCTTGGAAAATTACCGACAGGCGCTTGAAATCCTCACCGGCAATCCCCGACCTATCAAGATCGTCATCGAGATCGCCCAAGAAGATTGACGGCCATTGTGCCCGAACCGTCCCGAGCCCGATTGGAATACAATGCGGTGCGGCCTGTTTTTCTAATACCGCTAATCCCGACATAAGAAGGAGTTGCTTGATGTCCGAATCCATGACTGGAAAACGTGCTCTGCTGGAGATGCTGAAGGCCGAGGGCGTGGAGTACATTTTTGGAAATCCAGGCACCAGCGAAGGTCCAATCATCGATTTGCTGGGGGATTACCCGGAATTCAAGTACATCCTTTGTCTACAGGAGAGCGTTGCCGTTGGCATGGGTGAGTCTTATGCCAGGTCCACCGGCACAGCGTCATTCGTCAGCCTTCACGTCGATAGCGGATTGGCCAACGGTATTGCGCTGATGTTGGATGCCCTTAACACCGGGACGCCCATGGTGGTGACATCGGCCAATTACGACGCCAGAAAGGTCACGGAAGTAATGACGGATTTGGCCGGCCTGGTGCGACCGGTTACCAAATGGTCGGTGGAACTGACCCTGCCCGACCAGATTCCCGGCGCAATCAGAAGAGCCTTCAACGAGGCCAACAGCCACCCAAAGGGGCCGGTTTACGTTGGATTTAGCTCCAACGCCCTTGAGGGCACAGCGGAAATGAACATCGTTCCTTCCAGCAAGATTCACGACTCCCCACGGCCCGATATGAAGGGCATCCAGGAAGCTACGGCGCTGTTGGTCGCGTCAAGCAAACCCATGATGATTGTGGGAGACCGGGTTTCCGACGACGATGCCGTGAACCAAGCGATAGAGTTGGCCGAGTTGCTCGGTCTTCCGGTTTATCAGTCCCGTGGTGCTGAGGTTGCCTTCCCCACGACCCATCCCCAATTCATGGGGAACCATTCACTCCGAGTGGCCAAAGACAGAGAGATACTGCAGGAATCCGACCTGGTCTTGGCTATCGGCATGGACGCCTTGGATGAATTGTTTTACTGGGGGGACGTGATTTTGGGTCCTGAGGTCAAATTGATACACATCGACCCAATCCCAGGCCGCGTAGGGCGGTCCGAACCCACCGATGTGGGCATCGTGTCACACTGCGGCCGGGCTATCGAAGACCTGATTGGTTCGGTCAAGCCACTCATTTCGACCGCCCTTGAAACGGAGATAAAAAATCGTGTTCAAGAGGTTGTGGCTCAGGCGATAGAAAAGAGACAAGCCTTTGACGACTCCGTGTCTGCGAAATGGAACAACCGGCCAATGACACCGGCGAGGATGATGGCGGAATTGGCCAAATCTATGCCCGCAAACGCCATAGTGGTGGATGATGCCATCAGCAACCGGGGAACTCTGCGCCACTATTTCCCTGCGTCCCACAGAGGGGACATAAGAGGCGTTCGGGGACAGTCGATTGGCGGAGGGATCGGAGCGACCATGGGTACCCAGTGCGCCAACCCTGACAGGCCGGTTTTCGGAATCATGGGCGACGGCAGCGCCATGATGACGATTCAGGGTTTATGGACTGCGGCCAACGACAATATCCCCTGCATATTCGTGATATGCAACAACGGGATGTACCGGGTCTTGAAGGTAAACTTTGATGTTTATCAAAGGGATATTCTCCACGAATCCGAGCCTGCGGGCCGGAACCTGCCATATTCCGAATTCCCCACCCCATTTGATATTGCTGCAATAGCCAAGAGCATGGGGGTATTTGGAGAAAGGATTTTAGAGCCTGAAGATATTGCTCCCGCCGTCCGGCGAGCTGTGGCTTCGGGAAAGCCAGCCGTGCTGGATATAGTCATTGACGGCTCGCTATAGCAGGTGCGTTACCCAAAGGCCTGATTGGGCTTCAGGCTTTTGGGTTGGTTCGTTGAGCTAAGGGGCCTGCCTTCTGGGAGCGGACCTTACGCGTTGACGGGGGCCGGCGGGTCGTCCGTTTGATGAATTACCCGGGGATGTCCTGCCGGTAGTTCGCTTGCCAAGAAATGACGGGTTATTTCGGCTCTGATTTCCCTGGCTGGTTTTAGACCCGTTACCGCTGCTACTCTGGGCTGGCCTGCCGGTGCTACTTTGGGCTGGTCTGCCATTGCCGTTGCTTCCCTGGCCAAGCCTGCTGCCGCTACTCTGGCCGAGTCTGCTGTTATCGCTACTGTTAGCGCTTTGGCTGGGCCTGCGATTCCCATTCCTACTTTCTCCGGGCTGGTCGTTGAACCTGCTTCTATCGTTGGTGTTGGCCTTTCTGACGGGAGTGGGACGAGGGTCGGTGAACTGGGCCTCGGGAATGAAGTCTCCGTAGTTGAAGCCGGGAAGGCGCCGACGCTCGATTCTAGCCCCCAACTCCTTCTCTACCTCACGAATCATCGGGCCGTCCGCAGCTCCGGCCAAGGTGAAGGCTTCGCCCGTATGTTCGGCTCTGCCGGTACGACCAATACGGTGGGTGTAAGTGTCAGGCGTGCCGGGGAAATCAAAGTTAATCACGTGGGAGATTTCCGGCACATCGATGCCGTGGGCGGCAATGTCGGTGGCCACCAAGATGTCAATCTTGCCGTCGCGGAAGCCGTCCAAGGCTCGTTGGCGGGCGTTTTGTGACATATTCCCCTGAAGCGCACCCACCCGGTATGAATTCTTGGCTAGGTCCAAGGCCAGTGTCCTGGCCCGGTGTTTCGTGCGGGTAAAAACCAGCGCGCGTCCAGTGGGGGTCTGGGCCAAAATGGCCAGAAGGAGACCCTTTTTAAGAGCGTCGGGCACTGGGTAAAGGGCGTGGGAGACCGTTTTGGCCGGTGCGATTGTACCAATCTGCACCAACAACGGGTCTTTCAAGATGTCCATCGATAGGGAACGAATCTCGGCAGGCATGGTGGCCGAGAAGAAAAGAGTCTGACGCTGTGCCGGGAGGTGGCCCAAGATGCGCCGAACGTCGGGCAAGAACCCCATGTCGCACATGGTGTCTGCTTCGTCCAATACAAGAATCTCAACGTTAGACAGGTCGATGTCTTTTTGACTCACGTGGTCCAGCAGGCGCCCGGGACAGGCCACCACCACTTGGGCGCCGCGCCGAACACCAGCTATTTGCGGTCCTTTGCCAACCCCGCCGTAGATGGGGACGCTTTTCACCCGGAGGTGCTTTCCCAGTTCAAGGAAGGTCTGGTGGATTTGCTCAGCCAACTCCCGGGTCGGCGCAACAATCAAGGCGCGAATGCCTTTCTTAGGTGGTGTGCTGGCCAAGTGATGGAGGATGGGGAGAGCGAAAGCTGCGGTCTTGCCGGTGCCGGTCTGGGCCAAACCCAAGATGTCTCTGCCTGCCATGGCACCCGGAATTGCTTGTTCTTGGATTGGGGTGGGTTTGGTGAAGCCTACTGAGGTGGCTCCTGCTGAAACCTGGGGATGGAGCGAAAATTGTTCAAAACTCACTGAGGTTGTTACTCCTTGACTGCATTACCGAGCCAAGTCGCAACATCAGCCCAATGGTCACGGTCAATCTAGTTTTTTCGGCGGTTCCGCCGAGTATTTATTATCGCATTATAGCATGGGGTACGGCTTTTAATCATCCATACGCAGCATGCGGGATTATTCAATTTAGAGGCCGAATTTCATAAATAAAGCCTTCGTCTCACCGGCGTGGGCCGGTGCCCAGGAAATGATATGGTTTATGGCGCGTTCTGGATTCCGGCCTCCGCCGGAATGACGTTTGAGGCTGGGACGAAGTTGAAGGCCAGGTTGATGCCCCGTCTTGAAACCGGAAAGCGGTAAAACGGGGCAATTTACTCATCAAAGGCCCAACAAGGGGTGACTCTATCGGTCCACCCACCTGCCATAGATCGGGTATTGGCTGCAGATAAACTCGATGTATGCGGGCTGAGATGCGTCGTTGGCCTCCAACGCCCGCTTGAGGGCCGGGCCAATCTCCGATGGCTCGGTGACCCGCTCCGTGTGGTAACCCATTGCCTCAATTACCCTGGACATGTCGACCTCGTCGTATCCCAGCACCTTGTGGGTGAAGGGGTCGTGGCCGTCGCCCCAGAACCCAGGGCCGTAGCCAGCGAAACCACCGTTACTGACGTGAACGATGGTAATGCCCAGTTTCTGGCGTAGCGCGACCTCCAAGTTGCCCATCATGTATCCCAGGCCAGCCTCTCCCGTCACGGCGACGCAGTGCTTGTCCGGAGAGGAGATTTTTGCCGCAATGGTGGCAGCGAAGCTGAAACCCAATGACGATACGTTACCCCATCCTAGGAACCCTCGGGGGATCAGTGTGTCGTAAACCGTGCTGAGTTGGTCTCTCGTGTTGCCCGACTCGTGGGTAACGAAGGACTTAAGCGGGTCTAACACTTCCATCAAGCCGGCATACACCCGGTAGGGGTTGATCGGCCTGTCGGTGGAGGCCATAGCCTCCCGGTATTGAACCATGGCCGAGTCGCGGGCTGCCTTGACTTCTGCCGCTACTTTTCCGGCGGGTCGGCCATGGCCAGAAGTCTTATCCGACAACTCCTTCACTACTGCCATGAGTGTAAATCGAGCGTCGCCAATCAATGCGGCGGCGGTGGGGTAGACCTTATTCACATGCAACTCGTCTACCGTTGCGTGGATGATTGTCTTGTTGACCGCATTGGGGATGCCGTGGCTGAACCGGCCAGGCGATAGGCTGGAGCCAATGGCGAAAATCAGGTCGCTCTTGTTTAGGTAATGATCGACTTGGTCGCCACGGACGCCCACAAATAACGGGTGGTCTTCGGGGAATGCGCCCTTGGCTTTCAGGGTGGAGATGACCGGCGCGTTGGCCAACTCAGCCAACTGCCTCAGTTCGGCGGATGCCCCGGCGTAGATGACGCCCTCACCCACGTAAATCAGTGGGTCTTGGGCTTTGATTAGCAGTTCCACGGCGGCAGTCACGTCAGCAGGATTGGGCAGTGATTTCCAGCCTTTGACCGGGATATACGGGTCCGCCGTCTCGTCATAGAGGCCGTCAGCGTCGGGTATGGCCAACACCACAGGTCCCGGGCTGCCGGACCTGAGCATGGTGAAAGCGCGGCGCATGAACTCATGGAGCCGCTCCGGTTTATCAACGTAACCGTACCACTTGGAGACAGATTTCAGACTTGAAGTGACATCGAACTGGCTGTTCTCGCTCTCGCCGATGGGCACACCGTCGGTGATGCACAACACCGGGGAGCCGTCCTCGAAGGCTTGGGCCATGCCAGCGAAGGCGACCTGCAGACCGGCGGCATTAACCCCGCCTTGGAAGGTGCAAACGCCGATCTTGGACCCGGCGTTTATCCGAGAGTAGGCGTCGGCCAAGGCTACGGCGTAACGGTCGTCCCTCATCATCACCATTGGAACGCCCTCTCGGCCCAAGGCATTATTGACTCTGCAAACCGGGAAGGTGGAGACCCATTCGATGCCTTCCTGTTTCAGTATTCGTCCGATTCCTGTGGCTACGTCGATGGTCATAGGTGTCTCCTTTAATTTATTTTAAGCAAGTTGTTTTGGCCCATGCCGGTTATACCGCGCCTAAAGCATAAGGCGAGCATGAGGCGAAAAATGGTCCACTACTTCAGAGCGACTATATATTACTATGAATTTGGAGCCGGGAATCGCGAATTAGGCAGATTCACAAGCGCGAATAGCTTCTTGACGCTGATTGGAGGAATCAATATAGTCTCGATTGCCAGGGTGTTAAACCGTTGCTGTGAATCCCGTTGGCACTAATGGGTGCTGAGGACTCATCAAGGAGGCTTATATGTCGGCTGGTAACGACATCGCATTGTTTGCCCACCTGATGCGCCGCGCAGGTTTTGGCGTGAATCGGGACGAGCTTGAGGCTCTCATGGTCAAGGGCTATGAGGCCACGGTGGAGGAACTGCTGCATCCCGTTGACGATGCCTACCTCGAGCGGGATGTGGTGGACCGCTATTTTATTGAGATTGAAGACCAGCGTCAGGCGACATCGGCCAGCGGCTGGTGGCTTTACCGGATGATTAACACCAAGAGTCCTCTGCAGGAAAAGATGACGCTGTTCTGGCACGGACTTTTCGCCACGGCCTGGGAAAAAATAGTGAATGGGCGAGCCGTGTCCGGGCAGATCGATATGTTCCGCCGCAATTGCCTGGGCGATTTGACCACAATGCTCCTTGAACTGTCCCGAGACCCGGCCATGATTCTCTGGCTGGACAACGATACCAACCATAAGGACGCTCCCAACGAGAATTACGGCCGGGAGCTATTGGAGCTTTTCTCGATGGGTGTCGGCAATTACACGGAGGAGGACGTCAAGGCGTGCACTCGGGCATTCACCGGTTGGACCATTTCAAATCTGATTCCCCGCTACCCTTGGGGTGCCTTCCCCTTGGAGTTCGAATACCGAGACCATGACCACGACGACGGTGAAAAGGAGTTTTTGGGGGAGACCGGACGGTTCAACGGTGAGGACATCATCGACATCATAGTGCGTCAGCCAGCCACGGCGCGGTTCATCGCAAGCAAGCTGTACAATTTCTTCGTGTCCGATGATCAGCCTCCGGAAGAGGCTATCAAATCCCTGTCAGATAGCTATCTGCAGTCCGGCTTCGACATCAAGACGGTGATGAGGGTCTTGCTGAATTCCCAGTTCTTCAAAGAAGCCCGGTTCGCCAAAGTCAAAAGCCCGGTGGAACTGGTTGCGGGAGTCCTGCGCTTGGTCGGAGAATTCAACGAAATCAAACCCGGCTTGATGGATGCTGCTATGGAGAGCGCCTACATGGGCCAGGAATTGCTCAACCCTCCCACAGTCGAAGGATGGCACACCGGGAAAGAGTGGATCGACAGCGGGTCGCTGGTTGGTCGAATAAACTTCGCCTCCAACCAAGTGGGCAATATAGACAATCCGGGCGTCCAGTCTATTATCCGGTGCCTCGCCGACCGCGGGTCATCGTTGGCGCCGGATGAGTTGGTGGACAGTTGTTTGGAGTTGGTAGGCCCGCTGGTCGTGGCGGAAAAGACCCGGCGCACTCTGCTGAACCTGGCTCGCGGAAGCGGTGATCTTGCCACCGAGACAGAGGAACAGAGAGCAGAACTGGCCCAGAGAGTTGGCGAAATGTTACAACTCATCGTCGCTACCAGGGAATTTCAGTTCGCTTAAATCAGAGGTTTCCGGACTTAGCCGTCGAACCTTACCGGTTGGAACAACCACAACTCAAAGGCGCCCCTAGGATCAGATAGCATGACAACACAGCCGGTTAGCACTAGAAAGTACGAGTACAGCCACACTGTCGGCATTGACGACTTCTCCGGTCGCAGCTTTCGATACGCCGTGGACCTTGCCTTGGGCCAAGGCGGTGTGCTCTACGTTTTGCAGCGTGGCGTAGCGATGCAACGCAACCTGGGAGTGAAAATCTGTAGCGTGGATGAGGAGTATCTCGGGGAATTCGGAGTGTATGGCACCGGGCAAGGCGAGTGGACGTGGCCAGCAGGAATCGCCACTGATTCCCAAGAGCGAGTGTACGTTAGCGACGAGTGGAACCAACGAATCTCGGTCTTTGACAGCAAGGGCGTTTTTCTGAAGGAGTGGGGCGAATTTGGCGCTGGTCCAGGGCAGATGAATAGACCCTCTGGGCTTGCCTTCGACCCTCAAGGCCACGTGTTGATTGTGGACACTTTGAACCACCGGATCCAAAGATTCACCAAGGACGGAGAATATATAGACGGTTGGGGCGGATACGGAGAGGGTCCGGGCCGGTTCAACATGCCTTGGGGTATTGCCGTTAGCTCGGATGGCGAAGTATTTGTCTCAGACTGGCGCAATGACCGAGTCCAGAAATTTGGCTCCGGCGGTCAATTCATTGGTGAGTGGGGACACTCAGGCAAGGGCCAGGGAGAGTTTGACCGGCCTGTCGGAATCGCCGTGGACCAGTCAGGTGACGTATATGTGGTGGACAGCCACAATCACCGGATTCAAATATTCGACGGCGATGGCGGGTACCTGGCCCAGTTGACCGGAGATTCCACCATGTCAACTTGGGGGGAGCAACTGATGGCCGCTAATCCCCTGATGGTGGAGCAGCGTCGGGTCGCCAAAGACTTGGACCGGGAAAAAGGATTCTGGAACCCCCGAGGCATCTGCGTAGACGACCAAGGCCGAATCATCGTGGTCGACTCGGGCCGAGGGCGTCTCCAGGTTTATCGGAAACTTCATGATATTGAGACGGCCAAATCAGGAGCGAAGGGATGACGTCGACTCACAGGGACCCGATACTGGTTGTGCTCCAATTAACCGGAGGCAACGACTATCTAAACACCATAGTTCCCTATGACAACCCGATTTACTACGAAAATCGGCCGAGCTTGGGCATCCCGGTCGAGGACGTTATGCCTATAAACGGAGATTTCGGGTTTAACCCTGCCATGAAGCCTATCTGGGATTTGTACAACCAAGGTAAAGTTGCGGTGATTAACGGGATTGGATACCCCAACCCCAACCGTTCCCACTTCCGCTCCATGGACATCTGGCACACCTGTGAGCCGGACCAGGTTGGCACTGAGGGTTGGCTGGGACGGGTCATCAGGGACTTGGACCCCAACGGTGAAAATGTTCTTACAGGCGTGAATTTTGGACGCGGACTACCACGGTCAATGGCATTGCCGGGAATCCCGGTCGCATCGGTGTCCGATCTGGAAACCTATGGCGTGTTGACCGGTATCAAAACTCAGCCAAGGCGGGATCAGGCCCTTGACGCCTTTGCCGAGATGTATGCGCCCGCAGTGGGAACGGGCCCAGTGATGGATTACCTGGGACAGACGGGGCTAGAGGCGCTCAAAGGCGCAGACATATTGAGTACCGCACCCCAGAAATATCATTCTACGGTGGAGTATTCGGATAGCCCAATCGGCCGGAACCTGCAAGGAATCGCCAAGGTGCTGTTGGCCGACTTAGGAACACGAATTTTCAACACTCAGCACATCGGCTACGACACCCATGCCAACCAGGGTTTGTATCACCTTAAATTGTGGACGGACCTCTCCCAGGCCATCACCGATTTTTATGACGACCTGAGGGAACACAATGCCGCCGAAAACGTGTTGATGTTTGTTTTCTCGGAGTTCGGACGGAGGGTCCGCGACAATGGCGCCGGTACCGACCACGGTTCAGGTGGGGTGGCTTTTGCCATCGGCGATGCGGTCAAGGGCGGCATGTACGGCGAGTACCCGTCGCTGAAGGCCGAGGACTTGCTGGAGGGCGACCTGCGGTTCAATTTCGACTACCGGGGTGCATACGGGACTTTGGCCGAGAAGTGGCTCGGCTTGGACGCCGTTCCAATCGTTGGCGGCAACTTCGAGCAACTGGACTTTTTGTAGCCCGTCCTCTTGGTTTGATTGTCACCGAGCTATGCTGGGGTAAGTTGGTTATTGACCCTCATATAGACGTGCATGTACAATTTCCGCAAATACGGAGAGGTGGGATTTGCAGAACGGTTAATGCCCGGTTGCTCTTCGGCAACTGGGTTTTTTGTTGCAAGTCCCGGTGGCTAATCCCGGCACCCAACGCCGCTAGATCACGTTCCGCACCCGGAGGGCCGAAAGTTTAGATATGTTCACGGATGTACTCGAGATGGAAGCCACGGGAATTTTGCCCATGCGGTGGATAAAAGAGGCCGCTAGGGACAATATCCTCTATACTGAGCGGTACAAGATTCCTGAGGAAAACTTCCAGCCTGCCAGCATTGACCTCCAATTGGGAGTGAAAGCCTACCGGTTGCGTTGTAGCTTCCTGCCGGACGAAAGCACAGTGCTGGAAAAACTGCCGGAACTGGAGATGGAAGAACTGGACCTGCGGGACGGGGCGATTCTGGAGCGGAACCGGCCCTATCTAATCCCCTTGATTGAAGAACTTAGGTTGCCCGAGTCGGTCTACGCCAAGGCCAACCCCAAAAGTTCCACCGGCAGATTGGACATTTTCACCCGAGTGATTACCGACCGAAGCCACAGGTTTGATGATATTGCTCCGGGATATCAAGGGCAATTATTTCTAGAAGTAGTCTCCCGGTCCTTCACCATCAGGGTAAAAACAGGCCTCTCCTTGAATCAACTGCGATTGGTAAAGGGAGACCCCAAATGCGGCGATGGCGAAATATTGGACCTGCACCGCAATTCCCCCATCCTACTGTCTGCCGCCGGCCAAATGGACCAACTGCGGGAGCCTGCTTGCAACAACACCATCAGCTTGGGCGCTAACCTGACCAACAAACCCACCGGCGTGGGTTACAGGGCCAAGAAAAACAGCAGCCTGATAGATTTGACCCGTGTCTACCACTACGATCCCGGCGACTATTGGGAGCCGGTTTTCGCCGACCGGTCCAGCCGCCTGATTCTGGAGCCCGAGGAATTTTACCTGCTGACATCTGCGGAGAGCGTGAGTATCCCACCGGACTACGCTGCTGAAATGACCGCCTACGACCCTTCCAGCGGCGAACTTAGGACCCACTATGCCGGGTTTTTCGACCCGGGGTTTGGGTATGGCGAGCAAGGCCGACTGGCTGGCGTGCAACCGGTGATGGAGGTGCGCGCCCACGACGTTCCTTTCATGATTGAGCACGGCCAGAGCATCTGTAGCCTGACCTTTGAAAGAATGCTGGAGGCTCCGGACAAGTGGTACGGCGCTGAAGTCGGCTCTTCTTATCAGGGCAAAGGCTTGATTCTTAGCAAGCATTTCCTGCCGGAAACCAATCATTGGCAACTGGCCCTGTTTGAAGGGGATGAGCGAGTTGCGGCGCAACAGGCAGTTGCGGAGAACCGGGACGGTGACACAAATTCAGGTGTTATAAAATCAGTGGAAACTAAACCATTGGGCGATACCGAATCCAACTAGCAGGGGGCCGATATGCCATACATCACTATTCGCCACAAGGTTATGGACTATGACGCTTGGAAATCCAAGTTCGACGCCCACGGGCCGGCCCGTGCTGCCGCAGGGTGCAAGGGCGGCCATCTTTTACGCGGTATTGACGACACCAATGAGGTAGTTATCTTTTTCGAGTGGGACACCTTGGAAAACGCCCGAAAATTCACGGCCTCACCGGAACTCAAGGCAGCCATGAAGGAAGCTGGGGTTATCGACAAGCCCGACGTATATTTTCTGGAAAACCAGGAAAGCCTTACCCAGTAGTCTTCTGATTTGGGTTACAGGTTCCGGGCGAAGTCCAACCACACCCTGGCGCAGGGCACTGGAAGTATGTGCTGAACGAAGCCGAAAACGCCTGGAAAGACCACCAGTCGGCCATTGGGAAAATAATCTGCCGCACTCCGGAAATCGCCCAGAACTTCCTCTCGCAATGCCTCTGCCGCCAACACCAGTACTGGCGTCTTAACGTCTCCCAGCAAGGGACGCAAATCACCGCCGGGGGCGGTCCGCTGGAATCCGCTTACCACATGCGCTGGCGTCTTGGCCATCTGAGCCGCATACCACCGGATATAGGCCGGGTCGACCATGTCCGGGTCCAACCGCCGCAGGATGCTTTTCTCAACCCAGGTGGGGATGCCATCCCGGTCAATCTGGTCGGCGCTCTCGCTGTGGTGGTCGTCGAAGGTGATAGGCGACGTGCAAGTGGTCAAAGACAGCAATCGCTCCTGGTGCATGGTCGCAAACCGCATGGAGATTGAGCCTCCCACGGTTTCGCCAATCAAGTGGGCTTTCTCTATCTCCAGTTTGTCAAAGACACCCAACAGGTCATTGGCGAAGTTGTCCAGAGAGAAGGGGTAGCCGACTTCGGGCACCGAAGACAGACCCATTCCCCGCATGTCGAACCGAATCACACGGTAGTGGCGGGCCAAGATTGGCACCCAACCGAACCACATCTTGTGGCTCTTGGCCATGCCGTGGTGCATGACTATGGTTTCAGGTTCGGTCCAAGGGTCGGTGAAATCATCGACGGTGTAGAAAAGCTCTGCCCCGTCGTCCAGTGTTAGTTTCATAATTTCCTCTTAAGCGCCTGTTGTGGAGCGGCTAATCTCCAGCTTCTAGGGAGATTCCCTGCTCGGTAAAGACGGAGCCAGCAATCTGCATCATTGTGTTGGTGGCAGCGTAGCCTCCGTACAGCATCACCTGCATCAAGACTTCCATGATCTCCGTGGGTGTGATGCCCACTCGCAACGCGCCCTCAATGCGCACCCGCATCTGGCGGTCGGGCCGCGCTTGTACGGTCATCGCTGCCAGGGCGCAAATGGCCCGGCTCTTGGAGTCTAAAACAGGACGGGAGTATATGGCCCCCCAATGGTATTCGAATACCAACCGCTGCATCTCCGCAGCCGTTGGGTGCTCGGTGTAGTAAGCGAATATATCTCCGATATGCTCTTCATAGGTCTTTGCGCCCTTGTCGTAAAGCTCTTGCGTAGTTTGGTTGGGGTCGTAGTCGTTCGTGGGCGTAAATTGAATGCCCCGTTCCTCAAAGACCTCTTTGGTGATTCTAAGAGCGCTCTCCACCGACGGAACACCGACGTAGAAAGTTAACTGGATGAATACCTCCACCACTTGATCTGGCGCCAAGCCCAGATTCAGGCCCCGTTCGATGTGACGGCGTAGCAAGGGGCAACTGGCCCAGCGCCATCAGGGCCGAGATAGTGCAGATGCAACGATGCTTTACGTCCAACCCCGGCCGGCTCCAAATTGACCCAAACAGAGATTCGTTTATGATGCGTTTTAAGTCCGGGGCCAATTGGTCGATCCCCGGCAAGGTGAAGTGGCTCAGGTCCCCGCCGGCCATCAGCGAACGCATGGCATGGCCTTTTTCGTACCGTTCATTCAAGGATGTCAATTCGGTCCCTCCTGTTCTATGAAGTGAGCCTCTAGTGTGCCCGTAGTGCGCGTGTAGTTGCAGAGTAGTGAGCATGCAAATTGCGTGTACTGGCTGGGCATTGGTCGGGTATTGGAAAGGAAAAACGCTGCGCCAAATCCCGACTGGCCACGAATCTAGGCGTGGGCCATAACTTCCTTGGAGAACCAGTCCATCTTTTCCAGGGACTGATTTAAATCAGTCCCGCGTATGTCGAAAATAAGGTGACCCACTCCTATGTCCGAGTAGGTCTGCACGTCCTGAAGCACCTCATCAGCGGAGCCGGAGAATCGTCGGCGGCCGCCCTCTGTAGGCAGGGAAGTGTCGTATAGCGGCGCTTTCATGGCCACCTCTACGCTTTTGGGGTCTCTACCTGCTTTTTCTGCGTAGCGCCCCAAGAGTGCTACCTTTTCGGACAATTCTTCCGGTTCCAGAGGAGCTGCGGGGATTGCTCCCACTGGGTGCCAAGCGTCTCCCAACTGAGCAGCCCGGCGAATAGCCAATCGGCTCTGGCCGCCAACCCAGATGGGTGGATGGGGTTTTTGCGTCGGTTTAGGAAGAAAGGAAAGTCCGGAGAAACTGCAGAACTCTCCTTCAAAGTGGGGATTGTCGCTAGTCCACAACTCTTTGAAAGCCCTTAGGTATTCATCGGTGACCGCACCGCGCTTGGCGAAGGGAGGAGCGTCCAATGCCTCGAACTCCTCTTCCATCCAACCGACACCTACGCCCACCGTTAGCCGGCCCTTGGAGAGCATGTCGATGGTGGCCAGCATCTTGGCGGTGAGGATGGGGTTCCTGTATGGGACAATCATCACGCTGGTTACCAGCCGGATATTCTCGGTAATCCCGGCTAGAAATGCCAAAGTGGTCAATTGTTCGGGCCATTCTCCGTCGCTGCGTGTGCCTCCGCCAAAATCCCCGGAGACGGTGTAGGGGTAAGGAGATTCAATCTGCGTGGGTTGGATGATGTGGTCCGGCGCAACCATGCAATCGAAGCCCAATTGGTCGCCGCGGCGGGCGATTTCCGCCAGGGAATCCGGTTGGGCCGTGGGGCCTGAATTCGGCAGGTAAAAGCCGAAACGCATCGTTTCCTCCTAAGTACATCTCGTGAGCCTGATGTGATCGCCTAGCCACGAGAGACTCCCAAACTATAGCTCGATTATTAGGACGTGTCCAACGAGTGCCCTCACCCTCGATCCCTATCCAAATGGGAGACGACGGTCGCGCCGAAGTCGGGGCCAGGGCGAGGCCAAGGTGAGTGCAGTGAGGGCTGATTCTTGACACGGTTTACGGGCGGCGGTAGACTTTTTCCTGCCAACAGGCATGGAGGAATCACGTGTCGACGCCCAAGCCGTTACTAACCGAAGAAATGCGCCAACAAGCCATTGGACGGGAGACCGCACCGCTCACCGGCGAGATAGAGAAGGGCGCAATCATCAAGTTTGCCAGGGCCATCGGCGACGATAACCCGTTCTTTAACGATGAAGAAGCCGCCGTCAAGGGACCCCACGGTGCGCTTATCACGCCTCCGACGTTCTTGCGGACGTTTACGACTGTACGACCGGAACTGCCCTTTGACCTGCCCTTGGACAGGTTGCTGGATGGCGGTAGCGACTGGGAGTACTTCGTGCCCATCAAGGCCGGAGATCAGATAACCGCAGTGGGCCGGATTACCGATCTTTCCGAGCGCACCGGCCGCTTGGGGGTGATGGTATTCATGACGGTCGTGGTGACCTACACCAACCAGAACAATGAGGTAGCCGCCACGCAGACCAGCACCTCGCTCAGATATTAGCGAACCTCCTAATCAGAAAATAAAACTCATAGTCGAACAATAAGAGGAACTTCATGCCAGACCAAATCTATTGGGAAGACGTAAGCGAAGGGACCGAACTGACGCCAATGGTCAAAGACCCCACCACCCGGCAATTGGTGCAATACGCTGGCGCTTCGGGCGACTACTATGAGATTCATTACGATAAGGAATTCGCCCAAGGCACCGGATTGGACGACGTCATTTTGCATGGCGCCTTGAAGAATGCATTTCTTGGTCAATTTATGACCAATTGGATGGGCCCGGCTGGAACTCTGAAACGCTTGGGTTGCCAATACCGGGGCATGGACTCACCGGGTGCGCCCATCACGGCCAAGGGCACAATCACCAAGAAGTATCAGGAGAACGGCGTCAAACTGGTGGATTGCGACATCTGGCTGGAGAACGTGGACGCGCAAAAGACCACCCCCGGGACTGCGACGGTGGCATTGCCATCCCGAGGTTCTTAGGCTTCTACTCAAAAACCGGAAGCCATCATCAGAGATTGTTTGGTGCGGCCTTTCGCTCTAGGGCAAGGCCGCCCTTTGGTGTGGGATGTTTGTTAGAATACGACTGTTGAAAGCCTTAGGGCAGCCTGAGGAGGTACTATGACGGATACATTGCAAGATAAAGTAGCCATCGTCACAGGCTCGGGCCGGGGTATTGGCCGGGGCGTGGCCATGCTCATGGCCGAGGAAGGGGCGAAAGTGGTGGTAGTGGATCCCGGCGTGAACGTTGACGGCAGCGGCCAGGACCAATCCATTGCCGAGCAAGTGGTGGCGGAAATCAAAGCCACTGGCGGCCAGGCAGTCGCCTGCACCGAGTCGGTCACTTCAATGGCCGGCGGCGAGAAGATAATTCAGACAGCCATAGACAATTTCGGCAAATTGGATATCGTCGTTACCTGCGCTGGAATCCTGCGGGACCGCATGATTTTCAATATGTCCGAAGAAGAGTGGGACGACGTAATCGCCGTCCACTTGAAGGGCACCTTTACGGTGGTTAGGAATGCCTGCATCTTGTTCCGCCAACAGCGGTCTGGGCGCATCATTACCTTCTCTTCCGAGTCGGGCCTTTTCGGCAACTCGGGCCAGGCCAACTATGGCGCAGCAAAATCCGGCATCGCCGGGTTTACCAAGGTGGTGGCTAGGGACATGGGCCGTTACGGCGTCACCGCCAACGCCATTGCTCCCCGAGCCTACACACGGATGATTGGCGACATACCCGACAGCGCCGCCGAGATTCGAGAACGTAGCGGTGTTGCGCCATTGGCCGGGGAAGAAGAACTGAATTCTCTGGACCCGGACGCCATAGCCCCCTTCGTCTGCTACCTGGCTTCGGACTACGCAGCCAACATCAACGCTCAGACCTTCTTGGTCTTTGGCAATCAGGTGTCGCTGGTATCCCAGCCCAGGCCGCTTAATGCCATCTACAATCCCGAGGGCCATTGGTCCATGGAAGAGCTTGCGCCCATGGCCCGGAACGTTCTGACCAAGGACATTCCCAACCCGGCTCCCGTCCAAGCCCCCAGGCAATAGGCCCAGAAGAGAGTCGAATGGCGCAAAGTACCTCAAAAGTTTCATTACCCGACAAGTTGGCTGAGACCAAGTTGCCGGGTAATGAAAGCCTCTTGGGAACGTGGAAACTGGTTTCCTCGGTGGGTGTTTATTCCGACGGACGGGTCATCCATCCTTACGGAGAGAAACCCGAAGGGATGTTGGTCTACGACCAACAGGGGAATTTCAGCGGACAGATTCAGGGCGAAGGCCGCCCGCTATTTGAGTCAGGCAACCTGCTCAAGGGCGATTCCAAGGAGATAAAGGCAGCATTCGAGGGCTACGTAGCCTACTATGGCAAGTATGAAGTCGATAAAGAGGCAGCCAGCTTGACCCATCAGGTACAAGGTAGTTGGTTCCCAAATTGGGTGGGCAACACTCAGACCCGTTTTTACTCGTTTGAAAACGGGAATCTGATTCTCACCACGGCGCCCTTCGTGGGTAAGAAGAACTCTGTCACCCATACATTGATATGGGAACGGGCTGATTAGACCGGCTTCTGATCAATTAACACACGGAAAACAGACCGGAAAGTTCAACGGTCAAATAATCATCAAATTATCAGGCGAGGTGGAGTCCAAATGGCCAATTCATTGCAAGATAAAGTAGCGGTAGTCACCGGCGCTGGCCGGGGTATCGGCCGCGGTGTAGCCATGCTCATGGCTCAGGAAGGAGCCAAGGTAGTGGTGGTCGACCTAGGAGTGAACGTCGATGGCACCGGTCAAGACCAGTCTGTGGCCGAACAGGTTGTTGCAGAGATTAAGGCGGCAGGCGGCACCGCCGTGGCCAGCTCCGAGTCCGTGACTTCCATGGCCGGTGGTGAAAGCATCATTCAGACCGCCGTTGACAGCTTCGGCAAGCTGGACATCGTGGTAACTGTTGCCGGAATTCTGCGGGACCGGATGATTTTCAACATGGCGGAAGAAGAATGGGACGACGTAATCTCCGTCCACCTGAAGGGGACTTTTAGCATCGTCAAAAACGCCTGCATCCTGTTTCGCCAACAACGTTCCGGTCGGGTAATTACATTCAGTTCTACGTCTGGACTTTATGGGAACTCGGGCCAGTGCAACTACGGCGCAGCCAAAGACGGTATCGCCGGTTTCACTAGGGTCGTGGCCAGGGACATGGGGCGCTACGGCGTAACCGCCAATTCTATCTCCCCCAGCGCCGCCACTCGCATGACCACCAGCATTCCCGACGAAGCCAGGGAGTTGCGGGCGTCCAGGGGCATCACCGGAGCCTCCAGCACACTGCGGGGCGGCCCCGACGACATTGCCCCCATGGTTACCTGGTTGGCCTCAGATGAAGCAGCCCATGTGAATGGCCACGTTTTCCACGTCACCGAAGGGCTTATCACTCTTTTGAACGAACCGGAGCCGGTGAAGACCATCCAGAAAGACGGCAAGTGGACCGTGGATGAACTCATCCGGGTGGTGCCGGTGACCCTGGGTTTCGAATTGTTCAATCCGGCGCCCAGCCAAAACCCAACCTAACAACCTGTGGCTTATCCTAACCGTGTTTAATCACCCGCGCTGCGCAACCGGACCAAAACCGGAATTGTTCAGCGCGGGCGTTTTTTGATTCCCTAATTCCTGTAATTCTAATGAATGTAAATCTAATACCCCTAAATCGCTCGAAACCCTGGAGATAGTATGATTACCAATTTTTCCGCGTCCTATGCTGGCCATGTTGTCGATGACGGTATCGGTTTCAGCGGCATCCCGGCAAATGACCGTCGGTACTCCAATGAAGTTCTGGCCGGAACCTTGGATTGGGCCTTGGATTTCGCTCAGCACATGGAAAAACTGAGATTCGATGAGTTCTGGATTGCCGAGCACCACTTTCAGCCCGAGGGCTACGAGGGCATCCCCAACCTGTTGATGCTGAGCCTGTACCTGGCCACCCAGACAGAGCGGCTGCGCTTCGGATGCGGGTTTAACATTGCCCCCATGTGGCATCCGCTTCGGCTGGCCGAAGATTTTGCCATGGCCGACATCTTAACCAAAGGCCGGGTGATTTTCGGCGTAGGACGGGGTTACCACACCAGGGAAGTTGAGACCTTTGGTGCGCCGATGATAGACGGTGACGCCAACCGAGAGCTCTTTGAAGAGCAGGTTGAAGTCATATTGAAGGCATTCCGGGAAGAGTCGTTTTCCCACGAGGGTAAGCATTACAAGATTCCGGCAACCGTTCCCTACCGGGGCTATACCCTTGAGAAACTGTCTTTGGTTCCCAGGCCGCTCAACCAGCCCGTAGAGGTCTGGCAGCCATTGGTCAGCGGCAATCCCCGGGGAATTGATTTCATGGCCAAGATGGGAATCAAGCCACTTATTTCAGGCACGCCCAAAAGTAAAATCAAAGAACGGGTTGATATGTATGAAGAAGCATCTGCGAAATATGGGCGAGAGTTGACGGGCGGCGAGGATGTTGCATTGGGCTATCGTTTTTTCATAGCGGAAACCAAGGAAAAGGCCATTGAGCAGGCCCGTCCCTACTTTGAAGAGGCGATGAAGTTTGCTGCGCCCTTGGGTCTGATGGCCATTAAGCCGGACCAAGTCGAAGCAGTGGCCAACCCTATGCAGATTCAAGGCACAGCCTTGCCGACCCTGGAAGAGGCCGTCGATGCCGGAATCTGGCTCTGCGGTCCTCCGCAACTAATCATCGACTATTTGAAAAATGTGGAGGAAGAGTTTCCGGGTGTCGAGCGGGTAAATGTGGGCGCAGTGATGGGCATGTCCCGCAAGGTGTTCAAAGATCAGCTGACCATGTTCGCCGAAGAAGTCATGCCCGCGTTTCCGGGTTGGGCCAACAAGGTCTAGCAGCTGATTTCTTGCGATATTTCCCGTGCCCGAACAAATGTTTATCAGGCATGAGCACGGATGAAGCTACAGAAGCTGGAATGTCATGCTGAGCCAGCCTCAGCGGCGAAGCAACTGGGGGGTCGACCCTGGCCCCAGACCCTTCGCTCCACTCAGGGTGACAAGGCAATCCCTCTGGCATGGGATTACTGGCATTGGATAACTAAGCCAGAGGTACCCGGTCAAAAAGGTCGCGACTCACACCGGGTTTAACCCGCTCCGCCACCCGGATGGCGAAATGGTCGGTCATTCCGGACAAGTAGTCCACAGCCGCTTGCTCCGGTGCTATGTCGGGGCCGAAGTATGGCGGTGGCACCTCCTCAGGGTTGCTGAGAAAATGGGAGTATAGGGCCCGAACAACATCCCGGGCCGCTTCCGACTCGGCGCTCCTCCCCAGCGGCAGATATACCCGCTCGAACATGAACTCCCGCAGCAACATCATGGCTTGGCGGGTTTCCGGGCTCAAGCCTATGATCGGCGTGCCGGGTTTGCCGGGCTCTTGATTAATATCATCACCGGAAGCTGGCCAGGAAGCATAAACGGCATCCATTACCAGGGTGTTGATCCTTTGGGCGTGGGAGCTGCCAAGGACCCGATTTACCTCTTCGGGCAAATCCGACTCTCGCAGGATCCCCGCTCTTGAAGCGTCGGCGATGTCGTGGTTCAGGTAGGCCACCGAATCTGCCAACCGCAGGATTTGAGCTTCCAGTGTCAGCGTTTCACCGCTTTTGTCTATCAGGCTTTCGGCCAGAAAATCTCCTCTAGCCTTGGAATGGCTCGCAATCCCCCGTCTGACCTCCCAGGTGAGGTTCAGCCCCTGACCGTCTTTTTCCAGTTGGTCCACGATACGCAGGCTCTGAGAACTGTGGGCAAAGCCGTTCAGGGAGATTTGGTCCAGGGTGTCCTCTCCCACGTGCCCGAAGGGGGTGTGTCCCAAATCGTGACCGTAGGCCATGGCCTCGGTCAGGTCCTCGTTGAGGTTCAGCGCCCGCGCGATGGTGCGGGCAATCTGGGCCACTTCCACCGTGTGGGTCAGTCGGGTTACGTAGTGGTCGCCGGCTGGGGCAATAAACACCTGGGTTTTGTGTTTCAGTCGTCTGAATGCTTTGGAGTGAATAATCCGGTCCCGGTCCCGCTGGTACTCGGTGCGCAGGGGACTGGGGGACTCTTGTCGGGACCGGCCTCGAGAGCTTTTTGAGCGGCTGGCGTAGGGTGACAATCCCTCTTCCAGGTTCTCAAACCTCTGGCGTATGGCCGAGCTTATCTCAGGATCCGGGTCCCACTGATTGGAATGGGTGTGTGGCAGCGTCGCTCCCCTTTTTCTAATCTCAGGTCGTTAAAATCAGGTCGTTTGTGGCTACCGCCAGCCGAGTTGGCGCAGCCGTTTTATTCTTACTTAGTTTTAGCCTGTAATATTGGTCCGTGGTTTTAGTCCAACAGGGGGATCGTGCCCCACACTATTGCTTGTGCGTCGGTGGACTTGCCCTGCTCCTGGGCTAGATTTCGGATGTCCAACAATGTGGCATTGACTTCGTTGGTCAGAAAAACCCAGTCAGGTTCTTCGGGTAGCCAATAGGGTGAATTGATTCGAACGACTTGGTTCTCTTTGTGGTTTAGATAGATTCCGAATTTGGACGCTTGTTGCATGAGGTTCTCCATCATCCCTTGCTAGTCGTGTGTATTATCCCGTTTTTATCGGAAATTGCCACAGGTCTGGGCAATCAGTCTCCGGCAGATTTCATTCAGATTTTGTTGGGTCGGCATAGACGCCCCGGTACGAATCTGGAAGCAAAGATGCGATGCGGGCCATTATCATATCCAGCATGCTGTTCATCACAGCCTTACTCACCCTGCCTTCAATCATCGGAAGGGTGAACGGCTGGCCGATATTGGCCTTCAACCGACGCAATGGAACTGGCATCCGCCAAGCCCGAATCTTCTCGGTGCCGGTGAGTCCCACTGGCAGAATCGGAGCCTGGGATTTCATGGCCAGATAAACAACTCCCAACATCCCTTTTTGGAGGGAGTGCAGTTCGCTGCGGTGCCCTTCGGGGAAAATCACCACCGCCTTGTCCTCGGCCAACATCTCAAGCAAGGTCTTTACTGTGTCCAGACCCACACCGGAACGGTTGTACGAAGAGACATTGAAGCTTTTCATAAAATATCTGGTCACCGGGTTGGCAAACAGCTCTTGTTTTCCCATGAAGTGCAGAGGCCTTCGGATGCTTGCGACCAGCAGGGGAGGGTCGGTGAAGGACAGATGGTTGGATGCGACAATCAGCGGTCCGTAGGGCGGTACGCCTTCCCGGCCGGTGACTTCCAAACGGCCCAAGTTGTTGAAGCAAAAACGGGCTAGGTTTCGGCCTATTGCGTACTGCCAGGTCATGATAAATCGGATTGCGACAGCCGACGAATGTGGGCCAGCAATTCTTCCACCACCTGCTCGGCGCTGATAACGTCGGTGTCCACTTGGAGGGCATCGACCGCCGGAAACAATGGCGAGTCGGCCCGGAGGGTGTCAAGGTCGTCTCTGGCCTTGGTTTCTTGAAGCACCTGACGCAAGTCCACATCCTGCCCTTGGTCTTGCATCTCTTGCCAACGGCGCTTGGCCCGCACTTCCGTAGAGGCGGTCAAAAACACCTTCAGGTCGGCGTCGGGCAGGACTACGGTGCCAATGTCCCGGCCCACCATTATGATATCGCCTTGGTCTCCGATGTCCCGTTGCTGTTTCACCAGAGCGGTGCGGACTTGGGAAATCCTGGATACCAAGGATACATTCCCCGTGACCTGTGAATCCCTGAGCTCAGGGCCGACAATATGGCCAGCCACGCGCACTTGACTGCTGCCTTCATGTTCCCGGGTCTCAGGTTCCAGGCTATCTGGCAAGCTCACGGGGTTGGCCTCGGCCAATGCTCCCAAAGCCGCAGCGTCATCAATTGAGATGCCCTGCTGAAGGGCTAACCAAGTGATTGCCCGGTACATCACGCCGGTGTCCAGGTATCTGTATCGCAACCGTTGAGCCAGCAGACGGGCAACAACCGTTTTTCCCGCCGCTACCGGCCCATCAATTGCAATTACGCTTATCTTTGTAATGGATTGCGCTCCCCGCCGAGGCGTCTTTATCGAGGCTCTTGCTGGCCTTTTGAGCTTGGACAGAACGCATTATAGCATTGCAAAGGAGGCCATTAGCCTTGCCAATTGTAGGCGGCCTCTATACAGTAAAAACAGGTTCGTCTTTCTATTCGTAACCCGAAATGCCGGGTCGAACAATCGGTTTGAGCCTGATACGGACTCTTAAAAATCCACGGTGGCCAAACCTCGGTTATCTTCCAGATTGGTCGAATGCTTGAAAGAATAAGACATAGTTCGGCATTGAACTCGTCGCCTGCCCTCTGGCCTCCGTTGGGGTTTATGGTTCGTAATTGGAGAGTTTGTCTCACCTGCGGAGGCCTGGGGTTGACCCTGCTGTTTTTTACCTTGGCTGGGGCTCTAGCAACTTTTCCGGGGGACGAGGCAGCTTCTGAAACCATTCGCGAGAATCAGAGCGATTGGCTGAATTCGGCGGCGCTGGCGGTATCTACGCTAGGCGGTCAGTCTGTGGCCGGAGCTCTGATGATAGGGCTCGTAACCTTGCTGGTGATTGCCAGACGGCGGGCCGATGCTTTGATCGTTTTTCTGGGCGCCGCGCCCATACTGGCGGGCATATTCTTGAAAGAGGCTGTGGGCCGGGCAAGGCCCGATTACCTGATTATTGGCTCGGAACCCACCAGCCTGAGCTTTCCCAGCGGTCACGCTCTGTTCGCCATGGTTTTTGGTGGACTATTGATAGTCCTAGCTGGTGACATAATCAAGCCGGTTAAGATTCGCCGGGCGATACAAATCGGCTTGGCTTTGCTAATCCTGGCAGTTGGAGCCTCCCGGGTTTATCTGGGGGTCCACTACCCCAGCGATGTGCTAGGTGGCTACCTGTTTGGCGCAATGGCCCTGCTGGGTTTGGTATGGTTGCGCAACCGGTTTTCGAATAGGGGCGCCGAAATGGCTGCGGCCGTAGGCTAGGTCTTGCTCTAACAAAGGTTAGGTCGGGTGAATAACGGTAAAAATCACGGGTAGAGCGGCCGCACCGGCGGAAACAAGTATCCTGTGGGATTTGGGGGACTATGAATTGGATTGACGCAGTTGTATTGATTGTCTGGGGAATCACGGCCATGTGGGGCTTTTCCGCCGGACTAATCCGGATAATTTTTCCGCTGATAGCGGTTATTGTGGGACTGGCCGTTTCCAGCCGTATCGCCGAGGATGTGGGCAACGTCTTTTCGGTGGTGACGGACAACGAAGCTGCCCAAGCGATTGGCGGTTTCGTTCTCATCTTCCTGGGGCTGTTCATCATCAGTGCGATCGCTGGATTCTGGGTTGGAATGTTCTTGAAGATAATCCCGTTGTTTGGCTTGGCCAACCGTCTGGCTGGGATGGCTGTCGGAGTGGTGATAGGATTCTTGCTACTGTCGGGAGTTTTGACCGGCGTGCAAAGGTATTCCGACCGTATGGATGATGATATTGACGAGTCGGCTTTAGGGGTATTCTTGGCCGATAATTTTGATGAGGTTATCCGAGGAGTCAAGCTCATTCCCGGTGACTGGGACCACGAGTTAAATGAACTGAGAAAGCGGGTCGAATAGACCCACCTGATCTGCTTCTTCTAGCTGAAATTTACACCCAAATGGTCTGGAAAAATTAACTTAGGGCCAAGGCCTTAATGGTGCTGATATAATACGCGCCAAGATTACCAGATGCGGCGGCTTTGATTGGCCACGGCGTGCCGGAAGGAAATGGGATGGAGGAGGCGGGGATAGGGGCGGAATTCCACCGGAGTAGTCCTGTTACAACGAGATAGCACGCTTTACATCGGGTTGGGGTTTTAAAGCAAAGTCAAGGCGTTTCGCATCTACCAGTTGAGGTACGGGTGCCAGTCGAAAATGCTCAAGCCGGGCGGCCAGTTGCTGAAGCTCTGAGAGCAGATTCAGAAGCCGAAGATTCTTCGGCGCCCAGAGCTTGGCTGACTCACGAACCTGTGCTTGTCCTCAATCTTAACTACGTTCCAATCAACATCTGTAATGTCCGCCGCGCCATCATCCTGGTGGGCAAAGGCAAGGCGGAGCTCTTGGAAAACCACCGAGGAACTCTTCGGACCGTTACAGCCGTTATTGAGGCCCCATCTATCATCCGATTGGTCTACCTGGTCAAACGGCCATTCTTGCCTCGCAAGCTGTCCAAGAAAGAGGTATTGCTTCGGGACCGATACACCTGCCAGTATTGCGGAAAGAAGAGTCAGGACCTGACGTTGGACCACGTTATTCCCAGGACGCAGCACGGTCCTCATGCGTGGGACAATGTGGTTGCTGCCTGTTCCCGTTGTAACCTGCGAAAAGCGGGGCGCACGCCGGTTGAAGCCAGAATGAAGCTGGTCAAAGAGCCCAGAGCCCCTGACCCAAACCCCTATCTGATATTGCAGAACCGTACCATCCTGGACTCATGGCGGCTGTATATCCCTTGGAACATCGGGCTCTAAAAGAACACAGAACCCAGGAGATTGGCCCTTATGTGGCCGTCAGCCTACGGATTAGAAAGACCCCCTGAAATTCCCGCTAAACGGAGATTCAGGGGGTCTTGTACTTTGATCTTTGGGTGTCGGGCGTATGTGAGTGGGTCGGCGGTACGCCACCGCACTGCAACTATTTGTTTCATGATGGGGCTGCGGCAAGGGGCATGTCTAACATAAGCACTTCCAACGCCAATCTGGCGCTAGCATTTCTATCAAGGGCTTCCAGCGTGTCCAATACTCTTTTTATAAAACCGACGATTTGACCGGTGGTCAATTGAGTCGCTTGAGAACGTAGTTGTGCGCTACGGTCGGTGTTGTGAACGTATTCCTCGGCGCCTTCCTTAATCAGGAGTAGGTCTCTCCACCACCTGAGCCACTGGTAAAGGGATTCCTTGGTCGCTGACCGGTCCTGATAAAAGAGTGTGGCCATTTCGTTGGCCAAAGTAAAGCGAGAGTCCATACCTGATTGGCTAACTAGGGCCAATCGGTCCAGTTCTTCCTCGCGCTGATGCAAAAGTCCGCTTCCCTCCGCCAAGGCCGTCAATGCCCAACCGAAGCAGCCGCGAGAGAGTCTCGCCAGTCTTTCAGCCTCTTCGGGTTGGGTATCGTGTTCGCTAATCAACTTATCCACCATCAGATTCTTGTTCAGCGGCAATAACTGTAAACTCCGGCACCTGGAGCGAATGGTGGGGAGCAATGCCTCTTCGTTGGTGGTAATTAAGAGTATGAGGACTTGGGGAGGAGGCTCTTCAAGTGTTTTTAGCAGTGCGTTCGCTGCGTCCTCTCTCATTGACTCGGCGGGGTCAATGAGAACTACGCTGTAGGCTCCTTCAAAGGGGTTCAGGTAAACCTGCCTGAGTACGTCTCTGATGTCTTCTATGCGAATGACCGTACGGTTTGACCCCTCGTCATCCGGCATGTTTATTGTAACGATGCGCACGTCCGCATGTTGACCTTGCTCGATACGAGTGCATTGGACACAGCTACCGCAGGGTGGTCCCATTCCCTGTAAGCAATTTACCGCTTGGGCCAGATTAATCGCAAGAGTCATCTTACCCACGTTTGGGGGGCCAACCAGCATGTAGGCATGGCCGGGCCTGCCTTGCTTCAGGCTCGCCTCCAGATGGGTTAACAAATGGTCTTGACCGTAGATTTGCCACATAGATTAAAACTCGGTTGTTATTGGGAGCGTGATTGATGTCAAAGACTTGTTGCCGAATCGATTTTCATCAACCGCTGAATGGTAAATCCCTCACACCACGTCAACGTGCATCATGTCCTGATAGCTCTCCCGCCTGCGGATCAACCGGCTTTGGCCGTTGTTTACCAAAACCATTGGCGGTCTTGGGTTCAGATTATAGTTGCTGGCCATCGACGGGCAATATGCACCAGTCGCCGGGATGGCGATGAGATCTCCCGAGGCCAGTTCCGGCAACATAACGTCCGAAGCCAGCAGGTCGCCGGACTCGCAGTATTTCCCGGCAATGGTTACTTTCTCAGCTTCGGGTTCGTTAATCCTGTTGGCGACTACCACCTCGTAGGTTGCCTGGTACAGGGCCGGGCGAATGTTATCACCCATGCCGCCGTCAACGCTCACGTATTTGCGCACACCGGGGATTTCTTTTATCGCTCCCACGCGGTACAAGGCGACACCAGCGGGACCAATGATTGACCGGCCCGGCTCTATAATCAACCGGGGAGTGGTCATGCCTAATTCATCGCAGGTGGCCTTCATGGTCGCAGTGATTGTTTCGGCGTATGCTGCGATTTCCGGGGGCTCTTGGTCTCTGGTGTATGAAATAGCAAATCCGCCTCCAGGGCTGAAATCCTGAAGGTTTAAGCCTTCCTCCCGAAATTGGGCGGCGAAACGCAGAACGAATTCGGTGGCTAAGGCGTAGGGTTCGAGTTCAAAAATGGGAGAACCCAAGTGGAAATGGAGTCCCCGCAGGTTCAGGTTGCTGGCAGCCAATGCCTGGCGCACTGCGTCCGCCGCATGACCGGTCTGAATCGAGAATCCGAACTTGGAATCCAAAATCCCGGTTGTAGTGTAGACATGGGTGTGTGGGTCCACCCCCGGCGAGACCCGGATGAGGACATCCTGCGTTATCCCGGCGGCGTCGGCGATGCTGTTTAGCAGGTTTAACTCATGGAAGCTGTCCACCACCACGTAGCCAATACCGTGCTCCACAGCCTCGGAAAGCTCCTCGGGCGTCTTGTTGTTGCCATGAAAGTAGACATTTTCCAAGGGAAAATCGACGCTACGTGCGATGGCAAGCTCACCGCCGGACACCACGTCCAGACCCAGACCTTCCTCTTGGAAAATTCGGGCCAATGCGGGGTTAATATAGGCCTTGGAGGCATAGGCGACCTGGGTGGCCGGGTGGCGCTTTTGGAACTCGCTGACAAAGCTGCGGCACCGGGAACGGAGTGTTTGCTCGTCCAAGATGTAAACCGGCGTCCCAAACTCGGATGCCAGGTCCAGGGTATTGCAACCCCCAATGACCAATTGGCCCTCCGTGTTGACCTGGGCCGTGTCCGGAAAAACTGATTGAGGAAACAATGCTTTACTCCGAGGTTTTTCCTGTATTTTCGACCGGTTTTAGCCGGTTTTAGATTGAGGATTAGGGAGATTTACACAGGACGGATACGTTTAATGCATCATAGGACGGGAGGCCAAAATCCGCAACCGTGGCATCCGTTGACTCACGCACGAGCCAAGTATATACTCCGGTGCGTTCGAGCCTAGAAAATGACCGGGAATTTGGGGTTTCAAACCCGCAGCGCGACGCCTAATAAAATCCAGCTAAATCGGGGGTCATATGGCCAAAACTTCAATTCAAGTTACCGTCAATGGGAAACTCCGCCAAGCTGAAGTCGATTCACGGATGCTGCTGGTGCATTACATCCGGGAAGAATTGGAGTTGACCGGCACCAAGATTGGATGCGACACGAGCCAATGCGGCGCTTGTGTGGTGTTGATGAACGGGTCTTCCATCAAGTCATGCACGGCATTCGCGGTGCAAGCCGATGGGGCTGAAATAACCACCATTGAAGGTCTGGCCACCGATGGCAACCTGCACCCGCTCCAAGAGGCCTTCTGGAACAATCATGGGCTTCAGTGCGGCTATTGCACTTCCGGAATGATTCTGGCCTCCGTCGAGTTATTGGAACGTAACCCACACCCAACGGCCGAAGAGGTCCGCAGTGGGTTGCAAGGCAACCTGTGCCGTTGCACCGGGTACCACAACATAGTGAAATCAGTGCTGGCGGCAGCCGAGGCCAAGGGAGGGTAAATCATGACATCTCGAATCTTTGGCTCAGGCATTCGCCGGAGGGAAGACCCCCGCCTGATTACCGGCCAGGCTTCATACACGGACGATATCAAACTGCCTCATATGGCCCATGTGGCCATTTTGCGCAGCCCACACGCCCATGCCCGAATCACAAATATAGACACCAGTGCGGCGGCGGAGTCGCCGGGCGTGGTGGCGGTTTACACCGGCACCGATACCGATAGCGTGCTCAATCCGATCCCATGTGCCTGGATTGTCCCGGACACTGATACGAAGGCTGTCGCCTACCCGGCAATGGCCTCGGAAATCGTGCGGTACGTGGGCGAGGCAGTTGCTGTAGTAGTGGCTGAAGACCGTTATCAAGCCGAGGATGCTCTGGAACTAATCACCGTTGATTACGAACCATTGCCGGTGGTGGTAAACCCCGAAGCCGCAATGCAGGCAGGGGCTCCTCAGCTTCACGATGACGCTCCAAGCAACCAGGCTTTCCACTGGGTGGCTGCCGGAGGAGATACCGACGCTGCCTTCGAATCCGCCGAAGTGACGGTCAAGGACACCATAATTCAGCAGAGGCTGATTCCCAATGCCATGGAGCCGCGGTCCGCAGTGGCCAGTTATATGTCGTCCATGGGCGAACTCACTCTCTGGAATACCACCCAGAACCCCCATATCGCGCGCTTCGTTACCTCCATGGTGACCGGTCTCGGGGAACACAAGATACGGGTAATCGCCCCCGAAGTGGGTGGTGGGTTTGGCTCGAAGATCCCGGTTTATCCTTGGGAGATGCTGGCCGTATTTTGCTCCATGCAGCTTGGCCGACCGGTCAAGTGGACCGAGACTCGAACTGAAAACTACGTAGCGTCGATACACGGCCGGGACCATGTTCAGCATGTGGAAATGGCGGCCAACCGGGACGGCACGATTACCGGACTACGTTCATTGGTGTACGCCGGGATGGGCGCCTATCTTTCCACCGCTGGACCCGGCGTGCCGACAATCCTCCACGGTCTGATTTATTCCGGTCCGTACGATATTCCCAACATCAAAGCGGATATTTACGGCGTGTTTACCAATACTACCCCCGTGGATGCCTACCGGGGAGCGGGACGGCCCGAAGCCACTTTCTTGCTTGAAAGGTTGGTCAATCTGCTGGCCGATGAACTGGGTATGGACCCGGTCGAACTGCGGCGAAAGAACCTCATTCCCAAGTTTGAAGACGGTCACGATGTAGCCTTGGGTATTACCTACGATAGCGGTGACTATCTACTGCCCTTGGATAAAGCCTTGGACCACGTGAATTACCGGCAACTGCGAGAAGAACAGGCACGGCTGCGTGAACATAACCAGTACATGGGTATAGCCGTTTCTTGCTACTGCGAAATATGCGGCCTTGGCCCCTCCCAAGTGGCTGGCGCAGTGGGATTCGGCGGAGGTTTGTGGGAAAGCGCCATCGTTCGCTTTTATGCCACCGGTAAGGTCAACGTCTTCATCGGCACCTCACCCCACGGCCAAGGAGAAGAGACGACCTTTGCTCAGATTTTATCGGATGAACTAGGCGTTCCGGTGGATGACATAGAGATTGTCCACGGCGACACCGACAATACACCCATGGGTTGGGGAACCTACGGCAGCCGCACCACGGTGGTGGGTGGCGCAGCCGTGGCCTTGGCCGCTCGAAAGATAAAAGACAAGGGCAAGGGCTTGGCCGCCCACCTGCTGGAAGCGGCCGAGGAAGATATAGATTACGAAGACGGCAAGTTCTTCGTCAGAGGCTCGCCCGATCAGAACAAGACCATCCAAGACATTGCGCTGATGGCCAACGTGGCATGGAATATGCCAGAGGGCATGGAGCCTGGCTTGGAAGCGTCGGCATTCTACGACCCGCCTAACTTTGTCTATCCATTCGGCACTCATGTGGCGGTGGTAATGGTGGACCCCGACAACGGGAACATCGAGTTGACCCGCTACGTTGCAGTGGACGACTGCGGCCCGCAAATCAACCCCATGATTGTGGAAGGTCAAGTGCACGGCGGCGTGGTACAAGGCGCTGGTCAGGCTCTGTGGGAAGGCGCCGTCTATGACGACACCGGCCAGCTGCTGACCGGCTCAATGATGGACTATGCGGTGCCCAGGGCTCACATGGTCCCGGATATCGAGGTGCTGTCCACAGTCACCCCGTCCCCCCACAACCCCTTGGGCATCAAGGGCATTGGAGAGACTGGGGCCATCGCCTCAACGGTAACAATCTACAATGCGGTTATGGACGCTCTGAAACCTTTGGGTGTAACCAAGCTGGATATGCCGCTGACTCCGGAACGGATTTGGCTGGCTATTCATCAAGGTTAGGCCGAGAATCAGCAAGGAGTAAGAGGAAAGAAGCCATGTTCGCTACAGATTTTGAATACCTAAAGGCCACATCCGTGGCCCAAGCAATACAACTACTGGGCACAAACCCGGAAGCAAGGCTGCTGGCTGGCGGCCACAGCTTGATTCCCTTGATGAAGCTTCGCCAAGTGCGGGCCCCGGCGGTGATAGACATCGGCGGCATCGACGAATTGCGTGGCATCAGCATAAACAACGGCACCATACACATTGGAGCTTTGACCACCCACCGGGAGATAGAGACATCTCCCGAGATTGCCCAAGCCTGCCACATCATGACCGAAGTGGCCGGTTCCATAGGCGACCCTCAGGTTAGAAACCGGGGCACCATCGGCGGCAACGTGGTCCATGCGGACCCGGCCTCCGACTGGCCTACAGTGTTGACCGCTCTGCGCGCCGAAATGGTGGTCCAAGGTCGACGGGGTGCGCGTAATGTGCCTGCCGCCGAGTTTTTCACTGGACTGCTGGAAACCAGCATAGCCTCCACCGAGATTCTGACGGGCATAGAGGTGCCAAGATTGAACCAGAACCAGCTTGCCGAGTATGCCAAGATGGCCCACCCGGCGACCCATTTCGCTGTCGTCGGTGGCGCAGTGGTTGTCACAGTGGAGGGCGGACGATGCACCGCCGCCAGTGTGGTTGTGGGGGGGCTGGTTCCCATGCCTTTGCGAGCCAGGTCGGTGGAAACCGCCTTGGTAGGCCAAGAACTGACTATGGAAAACATCACGGCAGCTGCGGAGAAAATCTCCATCGACTTGGGTTCCAACGTGTTTGGTGACAGCGTCTTCGCTTCGGCTGATTTCCGCCGCATGGTGGTGGGCGTTGAGGTTAAGCATGCGTTATTCCATGCCGTAGGGCTGGCGCACCACGACGATGGTGATGGTCACGATGACCACGGTCACGACCACGACGATCACGGGCATGACCATGACGACCACGGGCATGATCATGACGATCACGGACACGACCATGGGGACCACGGTCATAATCATTAGGAATAGTTTAATTTGGAAGCCCCAAAACAAGGGGGCCATTCACACGGGATTGCTATTAATTGAAGATACTTCTAACGAACGATGATGGTATAAAGGCGCCGGGTCTGTGGGCGGCGGTGGAAGGGCTCAGGAAGGTTGGAGAGGTGTTTGTGGTTGCTCCCGATAAAGAGCAGAGCGGAGTTGGCGCTTCCCTCACCCTGCATTCTTCTCTAACGGTTAAAAACGAACCCGTGCCGGACTCGATTAACAGTTCACCCGCCAGCGATTCTCCGGGCGGCAACCAGAACGGGTTTCACCCGGTTACTGCCTATTCCGTTCAGGGCACGCCCGGCGACAGTTGTATTCTGGCGCTGGAGAATGTGGTCGGCGCAGTGGACTTGGTTGTTTCGGGCATCAACTCCGGGTCCAACGTGGGCTGGGATGTTATGGTGTCCGGCACCTTCGGAGCGGCCCTCCAGGGCCACCTCAGGGGCTACCCGACCATCGCTATATCGGTGGGAGCGGTTAATAACCCACAGTTTGCTGCTGCCAGCAAACTTTTAGAGATGATTGCTTTGCGGTTCCGGGACAACGCACCCGCTTCCAGCCTGTTTCTGAACGTCAACATCCCCAGCCAGCCAGCGGGCCGTATCGCCGGGCTAAAGGTGACCCAGTTGGGCGGCAGGTCTTATGGTGAGTCGGTTCGGGTGGAAGGCACCGGGGACGATAAGAAATACTGGATCTCCCGCAACCGCCCAATTTCGGGCACGCCGGTTGACGGCACCGATATCTGGGCTCTGAAGAACAATTACATATCCATCACGCCCATGCAAATCAGCTTCGGACAGCAGCAACAAGCCGCAGACGTTGAGAAGCTAGTGGACGGAATTTCAGAGAAGCTGCTGAAGCCGTCCGGGGACTAACGGCTCTCTTTAGAAATCACGGCTACGAAGTCCAATCCTCTTGATCCTGAAACTCGCTGGCCAGCCAGAACCGTTCGTGGTGAGCTTGTCGAACCATACCGTTTTGGCTGCTTGAATGGATTGCTCCCCGGCGGATTAGGTTCCCATCAGCAGAGAGGCCAGCAGCCCCACTCGCCTGGGCAATTCTGCGGCGATGATGTGCTCATGCACGGCGTGAGGACCTTCTCCCACTCCCCCCAGCCCGTCCAATACCGCCACACCCATTGCTGACGCAAATTGAGCATCCGAGCCGCCGCCCACGTGGGCCTCGCCCAATTCTTTGCGCAGTGGTTCTGAAATGTTGCGAGCCGATTCCAGCAAGCGGGCAGTGGCTGGGGTTTTCTCCATGGGCAGCCGGTTCATGCCGCCGGTAATCTCCACCACCGCTCCCGGCAGCGAAGGTTTGAGAGCAAGGATTTCCTCAGTCACCCGGTCAGCCTCCGACATGGTGGCGACCCGCAGGTCCACCAAACCTTCGGCAAAAGGCGCAATCTGATTCCTTACCGAACCACCGCTCATAACGCCGACGTTTACCGTGGTCCCGATTTCCAGGTCGGTGAAAGAGTGGAGGCGGATTATCTGGTGAGCCAGTTCTTCCACGGCGCTGATGCCTTTCTCAGGCTCGTTTCCGGCATGAGCCGCCCGGCAGGTCACCTTTAACTGGGACATTCCCACGCCCTTGCGTCCGATTTTTAAGGCTCCGCCGCTGCCAGCAGCTGGCTCTAAAACAAAAACGTGGGCGCTCTTCCTGGCCTCCTCTTCGATGAGGGCCCGAGACGTTGTGCTGCCTACCTCTTCATCGGAGTTGAACACCATCTTCACCCGGCGTTGAGGAGCCAATCCAAGGGTCTTCAGGGCATCCAGGGCGTGAAGAAGGATGGCTATTCCTGCCTTCATGTCCAAGATTCCCGGCCCGGAGACCAAGCCGTCTTGCATACGAAAGGGCATTTCCTGCAGGGTGTCGGTGGCCCAAACCGTGTCCATGTGGCAGAGGATTAGTATCTGCTCGTCGCCTTCGCCTCATTCTGCTAACAGGTGATTTCCAGCCTCGGTCTGAGAGATAACCTCTACCGATGCGCGCAAAGTCTCCAACCGTTCCTTGATGTAGAAGCTCAATTTATCGACGGAAGGTTTGTCTGCGGTGAACGACTCCATCTCCACCATGGTGCGCAGCGTTTCCATAGTGTCGTCGGCATGAGCGAGGGCGTAGTCGAGAAGTTCTTTCATGTTGTGTCTCCGGAATGAGGATTGGGTTGCGGGATTTAAGCCAGAGCCATATTGCCGCATCGGCGACGGCAAGAGGCACCGCACACGACATAAAGCGAGGCGGCGCTTATGATCAATTGGGGCCGATTTAATGGAGCAAGCTAGTCCGCAGCGGGCGCTGGTTGCGGAGAAAGAGCGTCGGTCACACCGATCATGCTGTCCCGGGTTACCAAGTTCGCCAACTCCTCTTCGCTGAAGCCTTCGGTCCCGGCTGGCCGTCTGGGCAAAACCAAAAAGCGCGTGTCGGGTCCCGTGCTATCCATCACACGCACTTCTATGTCGTTTCCAAGGTTAAGACCGAACTCCTTCATGACTCCCCTGGGGTCGACCACTGCCCGGGAACGATAAGCGAGGCTTTTGAACCAGTCCGGAGGCGTCCCTAATAGAGCTCTTGGATAGCAAGAGCAAAGCGTGCAGACAACCATGTGATGTACTATGTCAGTGTTCTCGACTACAGTCACTTTAGGAGTGTTCTCAGGGAGCGTGTATCCCAACTCCAGCAATGCAGGCACAGCGTCGGCCAGGAGACGGGCTTTGAATTCCGCATCTGACCAAGCGTGGGCTACTACGCGGGCACCGTCAGTTGGGGACCTCCGCCGCATTGTGTCCACCATCCTCTGGATTTCCTCAGCGGTGCACATTCCTTTTTCAATTATTAGGGATTCCATGGCTTGAGCCCGTTGAGCATAGTAGCTGAGCTCCACGTCTTCTTCGATACCGGTATGAGCATGGTCATGGTCTCCGTGGTCTGTGCTTAGGGCGCTCATGTATTTCTCCTAGGCGATTTCTGGCTCAAGCCAATTTTCGAATACTTCAATTTGAAGGGTATCTCGGTCAGGCCCTTGATAGTTCTCCCACAAATGATTCTGATCGAATTCCACTAGGTAAAGGGGCTGCATGGGGAGACCGTCTCCGCCGTGTCCCAAGGATTCGGGATTTCGATAACTCCCGAACAACGCTACGACCACGCCGGTTTTGCTCTGGATATATTCTGGAGTTCGGAAGTGCGTCGGCGGTGTGCCAACACGCACCTTTACTCGCTGTCCTTTGCCGAACCTGGCGGGCGTGGATGCCGTCGCCATTATCCGCTCCTTTGAGACAGTTGTACCATTCTTCGGTCGATCTCATCAGAGTCCAGAATGCCTTTCTCCAGCATTAGGATCTCTAATGCTGCTGTCCACTTCTCGTAGTAGCCCAGTGACTCGTACTTCTCCAGTTCCAAACTTTCGATGGCGCGGCGCATCTCGTCGGTGGTCCGAACTCCCTTTTCTCCCAAAACCATGTGGAGAGCGTCTACACGCACTTCCCAGTCCGACAAGACATGCTCGCTCTGGTCTATAGGGTCTTCGTTGGGCCAGCCGCCCCGGTCATGGACTTTTGGCATGATTCCTCCATAAAACCACCCTGTTTGGGCTACTTGGGCGCATAGGCGATTTTGTGCCCACCATCATAAATCGTGGTAGTCGGCCTGGCAAGCGGCTTTAACGATTGACCCACAGTTCGGCGACATCCTGGCAACGCATGAACTCCACGTTGGGGAAGGTGCGTATGTGGTCGATTAGCCGTTCCAGCATGAGCAGCCTGCCGGGTCGCCCGATGTACTGAGGATGCATAGTCAGGTTGAAGGAACTGCCGTAGCGGTAGATACCCTCAAACTCGGCGGCCCATGTCCCGAAGACCTCATCCGGGTTGCGCATGGGGCCCAAGCGGTTGGCCACCGGGGCGTACACGAAGTTGGGAGCGTCGTCCAACAGCCAATGTATGGGCAACTCCACCAGTTGCTTATCTGTGCCTGGAACGTCAACCATGTAGGGGGCATCGTCGCCCATGAGGCTGGTGTCGTACTTGAACCCCAGGGAAGATAGAAACTCCAGCGAATGCTCGCTCAGTTCCCAACTAGGGGAACGGTAGCCCACGGGAGCCGTTCCGGTTATGCCCTCTAAAATGCTGATGCCCCGTTCCAAGACACTTTTCTCCTCATCTGGGGACAAAGTGGATGGCGGCTCGTGCATATAGCCGTGATGGGCCACTTCGTGGCCTCTGCGGGCAATCTCTTTAACCATATCAACGTGGGTTTCCGCAACGAAACCGGGGATATAGAAGCTGGCCTTGATGCCGTGAGCGTCCAGCATGTCCAAGATTCGCGGGGTTGCAACGCTAGGACCGTACTCAGCCATGGACATGAGGCTGGGATGGTTGACGAAATCGGGGTTACGGTTGAGCCAAGAGGAAACGCCGTCCACGTCGAAGGTGAGCATCGCCACGCACTTGGTGGCGCCGGGCCAGATTCCAGACATTTTATCCCCCTTTTCGTTGAGCGGTGATTTAGGTGGAGGCTGAGCCAGAATGACTAAGCCAAAAAGACTAAGCCGGAATAACGTCGAAGCCAGTGTACGGCCTCAGGACTTGAGGGATCACCACCGAGCCGTCTTTTTGCTGGTAATTCTCTAGGATGGCTATGATGACACGGGGCAGCGCCAAGCCAGAGCCGTTTAAGGTGTGCACCAACTGGGGTCTGGAGCCTTGGTTTTGAGAATTATCGGGCCGGTAGCGCAGGCTGGTGCGGCGAGCCTGGAAGTCGGTGCAGTTGGAGCACGAGCTGACTTCCAACCACTCCTCACAACCAGCGGCCCAAACCTCTATGTCGTAGGTCATCGCCGAAGCGAACCCCAAGTCGCCGGTGCACAGTTGCAGAACCCGGTAGGGCAGCTCCAAGCGTCGGCAGACGTCTTCGGCGTTGTCCAACAGCTTCTCCAGTTCATCCTCGGATGTTTCGGGCGTCACCAGTTGGTACATCTCAACCTTATCGAATTGGTGGACCCGCTTGATACCCCGGGTGTCTCTGCCTGCGGCTGCCTTCTCCCGCCGGAAACAGGGGGTATGGGCCACGTATTTCAAGGGCAATTGGCTGGCGGAGAGTATCTCGTCGCGGTGCAGGTTAGTGATTGGCACCTCTGCTGTGGGAATCAGCCAAAGGTCGTCCTCGTCGTCGTGGTACAGGTTGTCGGCAAACTTGGGCAGATTGCCGGATCCCAGCATGGATTCCTTCTTGACCATCAGTGGCAGTGTTACTTCGGTGTAGCCGTGCTCGCTGGAATGCAGGTCCAGCATCCATGAAATCAATGCACGGTTTAACTTGGCGCCCATGCCGGTCATGGTAAAGAAGCGGCTGCCTGCAACCTTCACACCCCGTTGAAAGTCAATCAGGCCCAGGTTCTCACCTAAATCCCAGTGAGGAACCGGGGTGAAGTCCAGGGTGGGTATCTCTCCCCAACTCCGGGCGACGATGTTGTCTTCTTCTCCGTCGCCTTTGGGCACTCGGGGTAGAGGAAGATTGGGCAACCCCAGCAGGATTTCGTTGATTTGCTCCTGCAAGACCCTTTCTTGTTGCTCAAGGGCGGAGATTCTATCGCCCACCTGCCGCATCTCCTGAACGATTTCCGGGGCTGGGTCCTGGCCTAATTTGCGGGCTTTGCCAATCTCCCCGCTTACCCGGTTGCGCTCCCCGCGCAGGTCATCCCGCTCGGTCACGGCGGAGCGTCTCTTGATATCCAACTCCAAGATTTGGTCCAGAGGATCGTCTTCGCCCCTGGCTGCCAATCCCTGCCTGACTTGATCAGGGTCGTTTCTAATTAAGTCGATTGATATCATTAATCACTCTGAGTTGTCTTTGTCCTCTTCCTGTTCTATGCTTTGGTCAAAGCTTTCAGGGTCAGTGTTAATACTGCGCATCTGGGGGAAGAGCATAACGTCTCTGATGGACGGTTGAGAAGACAGCAGCATCACTAGACGGTCTATGCCCATACCTAGTCCTCCCGTGGGCGGCATTCCGTATTCCAAGGCCAAGAGAAAGTCCTCGTCCTTGCGGTCTACTTCCTCGTCTTGATGGGTCAGTCGAATGTCCTCTTGGGAATCCAGCCTCTCCCTTTGCACCGCAGGGTCGTTCAGTTCGGTGTAGGAGTTGGCTATCTCCATACCAGCGGCGAAGGCCTCGAAGCGCTCGACGTATCCCGGAACCTCCGGCTTGGCTTTGGCCAGCGGGGACATCTCCTCCGGGTAGTCCATCAAAAAAGTTGGTTGGATCAGCTTTGGCTCCACGAATGTGGAAATCAACTGGTCTATTAGCCGCCCCCGGCTATCCCTGGGCCCGGCTTCCAGCCCCAGCTCGGTGGCCCGCTTTGCCAGGGAAGCATGGTCCGGGAACTCATCAATGTCTATGCCACCGTAGCTGATTAGGGCTTCACGCAGTCCCAACCGTTGCCAGGGTGGGGCGAAGTCAATCATGTGTTCGCCGAAAGGAATCTCGGTGGTCCCTCGCACATCCAGGCATATGGTGGAGACCATGGACTCCACCATTTCCAATACGTCGTTGTAATCGGCGTAAGCCTCGTAGCTTTCCAGCAAGGTGAATTCGGGGTTGTGGTCTTGGTCGATGCCCTCGTTTCGAAAAACGCGGCCCAGTTCGTAAACTTTGTCGAAGCCACCTATTATCAGGCGCTTCAGGTAAAGCTCGGTGGCGATGCGTAGGTACAGTTGCTGGTCCAGAGCGTTGTGATGAGTCACGAAGGGCCGGGCATTGGCGCCAGCGGCCACCGGGACCAACACTGGAGTATCTACCTCTAGGAACCCCCGATCATCCAGAAACCGGCGCATACCCCGGATTATCTTGCTGCGTTGGGTGAACACTTCCATGATTTCCGGGTTGGAAATCAGGTCCAGATACCTCTGCCGGTACCGAATCTCCACGTCCCTAAGCCCATGGAATTTCTCCGGCAATGGCCGCATGCCCTTGGCCGCCAGCGTGAGTTCTTGGGCGTCAATCGTGACCTGCCCGGTACGTGTGCGAATCATGGACCCGGTGACGCCCAAGTGGTCGCCAACGTCTAGGTCCTTCAGCATTTCGAATCTGTCGCCCAGGGTGTTCTGACGGACCAGGACTTGAAGGGTGCCGGAAGAGTCTCTGATGTCGAGGAATGCTGCTTTCCCCATGTTACGGACGGAGACGATACGTCCCGCCACCGTCAGGTCTTTGGCGGTTGCTTCGTCCTGGCCGTCGTTTTCAACAGCCTCGAAGAGTCTGACAGCAGATGCGGTATCGCAGCTGCGGTTCAGCCGGGGCGGATAGGGGTCTATGCCCTGTTGGCGAAGCCGGTCCAGTTTGACCTGCCTGCTGCCAAGCAGCGTTTCTTCCCGGTCGGGCATTGTTATTCAGGCTCCAAGTTAAAGCTAAGCTATTAGGCCCTGGCGCCGAATTTCGGCGGCGAGCATCAGCATAACATTTTTGCCGAATTTGGGAGAGGGGGCAGAGGCGCCGGGAGCGGAAATCGCTCAGCCTTTGAGCGTTAGACTTGGACCGGGTATATTACCTGGACCACGTCATTGTCCCGCAGCGTATCGAAATAAGGCTGAGGACTATCGGGGTTCTGGAGCCAGCGACGGGTGAAGTAGGCGCACATGTTGGACAACTGTGTGCCCACGGAATGGTCCGGGCCAACGAAGCAAAAGTTTTCCAATAATGCCGTGGCGTCCATACCATCGTCGGACTTTAGGAACTGGGACATGAGCTTTGGCTCTATTGAACTGCCTTCTGCTGCCACCACCAAGGCGAAATCCTTGATTGGCCACTGGGAGGCCATTACCTGCTCAGAGGTAAGCCCGACCATAACCAGTTCGTCAAGGAGCATGTTTAGGGCCATCAAGAACCGGCTGATTACCGGCTCTGACGGGTACTCCCAGACTGCCGCCGGGCTATCATTGTCGATTTTAGCCTGGGCGAATTTCTGCTTGTCCACATAGGATATTATTACCGGAGTCTTTCGCCTAATCAGAATGTCCATGCAGTTTTGTAGCAACTGATGGCGCTTTTCCACACCCCAAGAAACGTAATGACCGGTGCCCTGGTAAATCTCCGCTGGGCGTAGGTATCTTGGAGTTCCCTCCTCTCCCTGAGCCCGACCAAAGTGTCGGCGGTAGAGGGCGTCGAATTCCCCGCTGATGGAAACGGCCTGACTCTCGTGTATCAGCAGGCCGGTGTTGACGTGGTGAGGCTGAGTTGTATCGTTGACGCTGGTGCCGGTGTTACCCGACTCACCCAAGTACACTAGGTACATGGCGTTATTACTCTACAAAAATCAACAGACACCCGCTTCATGACTAATCTTCCTCGGCCGATGGTGATTCCTCTTCGCCTTCAGCTTCTGCTCCCGCATCACCCTCTGCCGGTTCGAATTCAACCTCTGCCCTAGGCAGTTCGATTCTGATGATCAATTCTTCCGTGTCGGTCAATACCGTGACGTTGGCGCTCAAGTTAATGTCGCTAACACGTATGACCCCGTCGGCCTCGGTCAGAACGGACAGGTCGATTTCAATCTGACCAGGCATTTCCAGAGGCAGTGCCTGGACGTCCAATTGGCGCAGTTGATGCACAATGCTGCCGCCCACCGACCGAGCTCCAGCGGATTCGCCGATGAGAACGATGGGAACCTGGGCCGTTACGGGCCGGTTGATGTCGGCGAGGAGAAAATCCACGTGCAGTATTGTGTCGCGCATCGGTTCCCACTGGATTTCCCGGGCGAAGGCCAACTTGCTCCCGGATTCTCCTTGGATGGTGATTTCTATGGCGGTATTTCCACCGGCCAATGACAATACCTGGATTAGCTTTTGGCTCTGGCATTGCAAAGGACGGGAGTCGGAGTCCGGACCGTAAAGATGAACGGGAATTATTCCCGCTCGTCTGAGCCGTTGCACCTTTTTGCCCAGTAAATCCCGGGGTTCCAATTCTAGCTTGATGGCCTGCGTTGTCATGGGTTGCGTTTCTCCTGTCAAACTCGGGCCGATACGGCCCGAAACACATTTCTAGCTGGAAATACAATAAAAGTCAGCCGCCTAATAGTATCATCAGGCCCAAGGAATAGAAACCTGAAAGATACTTGCCAAGCACGATCGTCAGTCCCGATGTTATGTCTTAATGGGTCGGCCCGGTTTCTTGCGGTTCCCGATTTTGTTGACAATCAAGGTATTATGAGTTTGAAAAAGGCCCATTCGCCCAACGGCTTAGAGAGGTTTAGAGATGGCATCTTCCCCCGACGTGGGTCACGGCCTATCCCTTTATGATGCTGCCCGCCAGATTGGTGTGCCCTTTACCCAGGAAAACCGGCCCACCGACAAAGATATTCTGGTCCACGGCATGAACTTTCATTACCTGGAGTGGGGCGATTCGGCCAACCCAAAGATTCTCATGCTTCACGGCAATTCTCAACAGTCACACAGCTGGGATTTCATCAGTCTCTCGCTCTCCGACAGATACAACGTTATCGCATTGGACCAGCGGGGGCACGGCGACAGCGATTGGGCGGCAGCGGGGGACTACTCGCTGGAAGCCCAAGTTGGCGACTTGGACGGCTTCGTGAAAGCCCTGGGTTTGGACCAATTCGTGCTCATGGGCCATTCCATGGGAGGTCGAAACAGCTACGTTTGGGCCTCGAGCAACTCGTGGCTTTTGCGCGGATTGGTGATTGTAGACACCGGGCCCGAGACTCAACGAGGTGGACGAAACCGGATAAAGACCTTCCGGGAATTGCCCGACGAATTGGACTCCTTCGAAGAGTTTTCCCAAAGAATCCAAGAATATACCGGTCGCACCCAAGAGCAAGTGGAAGGGGCGCTGAAATACAGCATCCGCCAGCGTCAGGACGGAAAATGGACCTGGAAGTACGATAAAGCCATGCGAGACCCCAGCCGCCAGGAAACGGGATGGGAGCCTGAGCAGCTCTGGGCAAGCTGGAGCCGCATCGATTGCCCCACATTGGTGTTGCGGGGTGACCGGAGCGACCTATTCGACGAAGAAACCATGCAAAAGATGCAAGAATCCATCGGCGACTGCGAGACTGTAACGATCGCCAGGGCCGGTCACTTGGTTCAGGGCGACAACCCGGCTGATTTTCTGACGGCGGTGGAAGCCTGGTTCAATAAAAGGCTGGTTCAATAAAAGGCTCAGATAACGACAGGACGAATCACCGTGGGATGAGGTCTACCGGTCCTAGCTGAGCGGCAACGGTTCGACAAGCTCACCACGGGCGCGTCCTCAAGCTCACTCTGAACGTCCCCAAGCTCGCTCACCCTGAGCGTCCTCAAGCTCACTACGAGCGCCCTCAAGCTCACCACGAACGCCCTTAAGCTCACCACGAACGTGTAAAGCTCGCTCACCCGTTCGTCCTGAGCTTGTCGAAGGATATACATCATTGGGTATGCTTAGGTGAATTCTTGCCAGTTGCTCAGCCACCAATTGCCGCTCGCGGCTGCCTGGTTAATTACCTAACATACTCAAAAATGGCGATGGTTCGACAAGCTCACCACGAACTGGGTTACCGACGAAGGGGGTTAGCGCCGAACGGGGTTAGCAACGAGCGGGCTTAGCCACGAGCGGTTCTGACTGACCGCCAGAGGGCCTATCGGTGTCTAATGCTGGCGGTTAACTTTACGACACTAGGCGAGGTATTCCGTCGCCCAAGCCGAAACCTATGATGGCCGAAACTGCCCCGATTGCCAAAATCTCCAGGCCCTGTAATACGGGAGAGCGTTGCACCAAGCGGCCTTTCCCCATGCCCAGCACAAATAGCCCCACCAAAGCCGCCGCGATCGAGACCCCGATGGCTGTCCAGCCGTCCAGCACCATGTGGGGCACGATGGGTATGAATGCCCCCAAGACGAATGAAGAACCCATTGCCAGGGCGTCTTTTACCGGATTGGTGGTGTCATCGGGACTGAGCCCCAGTTCTTTTTCCACCAGTGTGCGTAGCCACAAATCCTTGTCCTGAGCAATCTCGTCGGCCAAGTGGCGCGCTTCCTCGTAGCTCCTGCCCTCTCGCTGAAAGATGACGGTTAGTTCGGCCAATTCCTCGGCGGGATTGGCCTCAAGCTCTGCGGCTTCTTGAGCGATCTCGGAACGGCGAACGTCCTGTTCCGCCCGGGAGCCCAGATAGGCGCCGGTGGCCATGGAAATCATGCCTGCCAGCGCCCCGGCCAAGCCTGCTACCAAGACCAACGAGGTTTGGTCCACTGCGACTGCCACCGACGTCACCAAGGCCAATGTGCTGAGGATTCCGTCTTGTGCGCCAAAGACCACTTCACGCAGTCGAATAAGCGAAGCCACCCGCCACCGCTCCCGGTCGATTTCCATGGCGGCGCTGACGTAGGTGTCCAACTCGGTGGCTGGGATCGGGCTGGAATACTCCGGCGCTACAGATGGTGAGCCGGCTTCAGGTGAGTCGGGTCCAGTCGACTCAGTAACCCGGGTTGCGGCCAGCACCGGAGGTGACTCTGGGGATAGTGATGCGGGTGCGGCCGCCAAACCGGACTGCTTTGACTCCAGCAATGCCAATGCTTTGTTGAACACCTCAAGGTGGTGACGCTCCCGCTCCAAAGCCAGGTTGAAGGAGTCGGCGGCTCCCTGGTTGCCTTCGTCCAAAGCGTCTTGAATCATGCGGGGGTACATGGTGCTGAACTCTTTAGCTTCCCCGATGGTCACGGTGCGTAGATTCTCAACCGTGGGCTTGATGTCGCCGGACACGCGCAGGTGATTCATTCCGTGGATAGTTTCGGCTCCAGCCACCTCCTGGAATACCTGGGCCACTTCGGGCAGACCCTCTTCGAGCGCCTTGTGAGCATAGGCATTGTATTTCAGGTAGGCCAAAGCTTCGGCGACGATGGCGTTCCACAGGTTTCTTTCGGTCTTTGTTAAATTAATGGAGTCGGATGCCATGATAGGTTTCCTTTCAGCTTGCCAATATATACAGGGCATGATGGCCGGATTCAGGGGTATTCCAGGCTCAGGCCAAGACCCATTATCACCCTATATTGTAACAGGCGATGTCGGGGGCGACCGTAGCTTGGCGGAGGTTTGAAAAGGGGCGCTGGTGAAGTGCTATGCTCCGGGGGAGGCGTGGTGGGCAATCATGCGCCATCCTTCAGGTGTGCGCATGAATATGTTGGTGGCCAAGATGCCGAAGTTGCTGGCGGTTCCTTGCAGTACGCTGCTGATGTTTTCCGTGCAGGTGACCCAGCCGCAATCGCCCACCACCACGGCGTTTATGTACCTGATGTTGAAGAGCATCAGGGAGGTGTTTTGGAAGATGCGGTCCCAGCTTTGACGGATCATTTCCCAGTCCATCAAGGCCGGCCAACCGGGATGGACGCACATGGCTTTTTCCGACTGATCCCACACATCGTCCATCATTTCGATGTCCAGTGCGCCAAAGGCGTCGTAGAACCTCTGGTTCGCTGCTTTTAATTCTGTGATTTCCGGGGTATCGGGTTGCTCCGGGGTGTCAGCCTGCATATCTCCTCAGCATCCGGCCCGTCTGGCCCAATATTCCCAAGCACGGTCCCCTGAAAGAGGCCGCACCTGAGTCTGACCCATCAATTCCACCTCGCCGGGAGACAGGTAGGTCACTTCTCCCATGCCCAGGGATTCGCTTAATAGCTTGGCGTTGACTTGAAGGTAAATCGAGGCCATCACCGCCGTCTTGATTGACGACCCCACGACAAGACAGCCGTGGCCTCGCATTAGAGCCACACGGCCGTCAGCCAGGGCTTTGGCCAAGTCGCGGCCTTGGTCCATGGTGGTGACCAGCATATTAGTGTCGCCGAAGGTGTCGCGGATATCCCACACCGGTACCTGTTCTCCAATCACCGCCGCCAAGTGGAAGATGGGCCGCAGGGGTGTGTTGGTGACGCCGTAGGGAATCACGGTCATGGAATGATTGTGAATCACCGCTTGCACATCGGGGCGAGCTTGGTAGACGCCGCCGTGGATGGGCCGCTCCGCATACATGGTGCGGTCCCCCTGGTTTATGGGTTCGCCGTCTAGGTTGTACTCCATCAGGTCCTCGGCGACCACCAGTTCGGGGGCTCGGGAACAAGATAGCCAGTAACGGTCAGGATTGTCAGGGTGGCGAAAACTAACATGGCCGAAGGCGTCAACCACGTCCTCATGGGCCAAGATGCGGTTGGCAATAACTAGGTCCAGTAGGTTTGTGCTGAGGTCGGTCATACAGCCCGGCCCTTGTTGATGTTCAATTTCGCCATCTTTGGGCGGTGAATCGGATGTCTAGTTTGCTAGAAGATTAACTGGGTTGGTGTGTGCGCTGATATGCGTTCTCCCCCACCGCCCATGTTGGGCGACGGGGGAGAGATTGGACTCGGGGTTTTTTAGGTCCGCCGAATGCCGGTTAGTGCAAGCCGTTTAATGCATGGGTGAAAAAGACGATGGCACCATCAGCTTGTTTTCCTGTTTGACCAGGAATTCTCGGGTGGGGGGAGGCCAGTTGGGGTTCTTGATGGCCTCGGCCCGAACTTCGGACCGCTCATTGAGGTCCTTGTAGGGCCAGATGTGAATCCACTTGTTCAATCCGCCAATCTCGCTGGACATTGCGGCAGCCAGGGGAGAGTATTCTTCCCGATGGGGAATCGCTGCGGCCCAACGGTTGATAACCTCAGGCATGGACCCGGGTTTGTAAGTGTAAACCCGCATCTCGTAGATATTGCCCAACGCTTGGTCTCCACCCATCTCCCGCATGAAGGGAGCCGGAGTGTAAATCTCCGATTCCATGTTCACCATCAGTTCGGGGTCGAACTTGGGCGGCCAATCCGGGTCTTTGCTGGCTTGGGCGCGGATGTCGGCGCGCTCCTCCACGCTGGCATAGGGCCATACGTGGATTACCTGGTTTAGGGCACCGAATTCGGTGTGCCAGAATGCGCCCAATTTGGAGTATTTCTCCCGGGCGGGCAGACCCTTGGCGAAGGACTCTTCAAACACTGGCACCGAGCCGGGTTTCAAGTTGTAGGTGCGAATTTCGTAAATCATGCCAACTCCTTTCCAACATTTCGTCGTGTTTGCCATGGGCGGGACTGTATTCAAAGACGGGGTTTCCCCCATGAGTCAGTCACCGGGTGCGGATACGCGGTAGTGTAGCAAAAACCGTTATACCGGGCAAACGGGGTTTAATCAATCCGTTCCACCGGCTTAGGCGGGTGCCCCAGAGCTTGCGAGGTAGAGGCGAACTCTGGATTCCGGCCTACGCCGGAATGACGAGGCGGGTTAGAAACAACGCCGCAAAAGTTCAGCCTTCGTTTCCCGAGCGCACCAGGACTTTGTCACAAAGTTTCTTGGCCAGTTCTATGAGTTCCGGGCAGGTCTGATTAGGGTCTCCAAGACAGACTACCAATGGCCACTGTCCGGCTCTGGCCTCCCGGCCCATCCGGGACAAAACTTCTTCGGCATTGTCTGGGTTTAGCGGTAGCTCGATGCCGCGAATGTAAGGCCGGGCCAAATCCAAGGCGGTTGCGTCGCCTGCGATGTAATCGGCGAAGGATAGAATCTCCCGAACGCCTGGCAGAATCTGAGAAGGGTCGCCGTTTCCCAGTCCGCCGTTGCCCAGTCCGCCGTTGCCCAGACCAGTGAAGGTAACTGCCCGGTCCTTGGTGGAGAACTCGGCGACGTACTTTCGGGTCGCATCGATCTGGATTGCGTGGTTTCCTTCGTGTTGAACCACCCGCTCCATCAGATCAATCATCGTCAGACTGGGGAAACTGTTGTGAGGGTTGTAGGGACTGATGGGACGGCTCAATTGCTCGGCTGAAAGCCCAACGAACAAGTTTCGCATGCGAGTCCCGGTGTCCATCAATTTCTGAATGTCCCGCTTGAGGTGAGCGTCCCTGGTGTCGAAGGGGGGCAACATCTCCGGCTCACCGGCCATCAGCCTTTCCAAGGAGTCGACGAAAGCTGGGGCATCCAGATGCTTTAAGACCTCCCAGACCGACCAGCGCGAGCCCAGGAATGCCTCCTCGGGCTCCAGGTCTTCTAGAGACTTGAGTAGCGCTTGGTGACCGGCGTCCATTTTCTCTAGGGCGCGGTCACGGCGTTGCAGCAATTTTTCTTCGTCTTGGGTTGGCATGAATGCTCCCTTTTTGATTTGGGTCGACCATCTACCAATATACGCTATGATATGCGCAGGAACTGAAAATCCAGTCGATAATTACTTATCTAATCAAGAATGGACCAAGCAAGCACAATCTCGGTAAAACCCGGCCAATCCTTTACCCCACGAGCCATGAAGGGGCTTCTGGAGATTTGCGCTCCGGCTGCCGGTGAACCGGCCTCTTCGGTGTATCTCCGGCCTGGGCAGGGACAACAGTTCTTGGAGAGCCAAGAGTCTGACGGCCGGGCGTGGTGGGAACGTTTGTCGGTCTTGGATCGCTCCGTGCTCGCTTCCGACACTGGTCTGGTGGCTCTACGCAGTGGAAACCAAGTGCTGGTTATCTTGCCACCCTTTCCTGTGTTGGGCCTACCTCCGGTGTTGGCTCTCTCTACAGAGTCGGCCCCCTCTACGGAAAAAGAGGGTGTTTCATCGTCTTGGGACACAGAATCCCTCTTGACGCTGCTGGAAACGGAGTACACTATAGGCGTAATTTTGCTGCGGTTGGGCCGTTTTTCGGTGGCGGTATTTCAGGGCCGTGATTTGCTCACCGCAAAGACAGATGCCCGCTACGTGAAAGGCCGCCACGCAGCCGGAGGAACCTCTCAGAAACGTTACCAGCGCATCCGTGAGGGACAGATAAGAAAGCTCTACGATAAGACCTGTGAGGCGGTGCAGATACAGTTTGGGTCCGTGGCTGACGAACTGGATTACATACTTCTGGGCGGGGACAAATTCACTCTGGAAGGTTTCTTGAAAGTCTGCCCGTATCTGGAAAAACAACGAGGCAGGATTTTGGAGCGGCGGCTGAACATCCGGGATCCCAAACGGGATACTTTGGAGGAGGCCGCGGGCATGCTTGGCGAATGCCGGGTTTATCCCCTGACATGGTGATGGGATTGGTGATTCGGATTCGAATCGGCGATTGTTCTAGCCCACAAGTCTAAAATTAACAAAAAGGTATCAAACGCAGATTGACTGACGGCGCAGAAAAATTTACCCTCGATACCGAGAAGCAAGCGACTCCTCTCGGTTCCTCTCCGGACGGCCTTGAGCCGAAACCCCATTGGCCCAACCCCGGCCCCGTGACTGATTCCCCCTCTCCGGCCCTAGGGCCAATGGGGTTTGAGCAGTCGGTCCGGCTGTTGGAATTCGACCAAGTTAGGCAGCAACTGGCCGAATTTACCCGCACGGTCATCGGTCGGGAGCAGGCATTATCTCTAACCCCCTCGATAGACCTTTTGGAAGTGGCGACCGGTCAGCAAGAGACCACGGAAGCGCGCCAATATTTGGACCACGGAGGAGGGTTGGAGTTCGGGCCGGGGCTCGATTTTCGAGGCTATATAAACCGTGGCCTGTTGGGTGGATTCTTGCGGGGAGAGGAGTTGCATGCGGTGCGGGGGTTGGCAGAGGCGGTGCGGCATAATCGTAGCTCCCTGTCCCGCCACGAAGAACTGCCCCTATTAGCCGGGGTGGCCGACAATCTCCCCGACCTGTCTGGTTTGGCTCGAGCCATAAGTTCGGCCATAAGCCCGGCTGGCGAAGTTTTGGACCATGCCAGCCCAGCATTGCGTCAACTTCGAGAGGAGTCAAAGGCCGTTCACGAGCGCCTCAACAGCGTGATGGAGCGCAACCTTCGCCGGTTGCAGCGCCAAGAGTTGATTCAAGAACCCATCATCACCCAGCGCAACGGGCGTTTGGTGCTGCTCATCCGCGCCGAGATGCGGTATCGTGTGCCGGGCATCGTCCACGATGTGTCGGATAGCGGCGCGACAGTGTTTGTTGAGCCCATGCCAGCCATTGATCTGGGCAACCGGTGGCGAGAAACCCGCTTGGCGGAGGAGCGGGAGGAAGAGCGAATCCTGCGCCATCTTTCCAGCTTGGTGGGCGAGTCGGGTGAAGACCTCCTTCTGGCTCTGGACCTGATGGCCCGGTTGGATTTGGATGTGGCCAAGGGACGTTACTCAGCGGCTACCAGTTCAATCGCGCCTTCGGTGTTCGACCCGTCCGTGGTCGACCCGTCGACAAATGCCTCGCCTGAGGATGAAGGCCAGCCGTCAAGCTCACCGGGCAGTTTGCCAGCCAGCTTGAAATTATCGGGAGCTCGCCATCCACTGCTCACCGGCTCGGTGGTGCCCATCAGCCTGGAGTTGGGCGGAAGCCAGTCGGTGATGTTAATCACCGGTCCCAACGCCGGAGGCAAGACGGTCACGTTGAAGACAGTGGGATTGCTGGCTCTGATGGCTCAATCCGGCCTTCACGTTCCAGTGGACGAAGCCAGATTTCCCATTTTCGACGGCGTTTACGCCGACATTGGCGACCAGCAGAGCATCGAGCAGTCCCTTTCCACCTTTAGCTCCCACATCCGCAACCTGCTAAGGATAATGGAGTCCGCCACCGGAGATTCGCTGGTTTTGGTGGATGAATTGGGCACCAGCACCGACCCGGAAGAGGGCGCGGCATTGGCCAAAGCTATTCTTGGTCATTTTTGGCGTAAGGGAGCGCTCATGGTGGCTACTACTCATCACCGAGGCGTGGCAAATTACGTGCAAGAGCAGCCGGGGATGGTCAACGCCAGCGTGGACCTTCATCCGGAGACGTTGGACCCGACATACCGTGTGACCCTGGGTCTGCCGGGCCGCAGCTACGCCCTAACCATCGCAGCCCGGTTGGGTGTTCCTCAAGACGTATTGGACGAAGCGCGGCAGGCCTTGTCGCCGGAAGAGCAGGCAACAGAAGGCTTGTTAAAAGAGCTGCAAGAAGAACGGGGGCTAGTGGAGGCGCTGCGGAGAGAGGCCGAAGCCGCGTTGTCGCAGGCCAGGGAGAATCAGGCGGAGATGGAATCCAGGCTGGCTTCGGTTGAGATGTCCAAGATTGAGATGGTGGAGCAAGCCCGCCAGGACCTACAGGAGCGGATTGGTGGCATGCTCTCACGACTGCAGCAAGCCGAGCGGGTCATGGAAAGGCCGACAGGCCAACCTGGACCAGGAGACATCTCACGTCCTAGTCTGCCTAGTTTGATTGATGACGTTGGCCAGATACAAAGTGAATTGCGCTCCCAACTGGCGGCAGACCGGCGGGCGGTCAATGCTCCCTCATGGCAACCTATACCGGTCTACCGAGCGTCGTGGCATGAGGAACTAAAGGTTGGAGACAGGGTCTATATCCGGGGGATTGATCGTCCGGTCGAAGTTATAGCTCCTCCCAACCAAGAATCCCAGGTGGAGGTATTGTTGGGGTCCATCAGGGCCACGATTCCGGTATACCAACTTGACCGCCCGGCCGGAGGACCGCGACCCTCCTCTGAGCCCAGAGTGGTTATAAGCCGCACTAACCGGCGCAGTACCAGCCCAGAGATAGACCTGCGAGGCCAGCGGGTTGACGAAGCCGTGGAGAATGTTGAGGGATGGCTGAACGACGCTGCCCTAGATGGTATGAGCCCCGTGAGGATTATTCACGGCAAAGGCACGGGAGCGTTGCGCCGGGCCGTCCGTGAGTTATTAGACGGCCATCCGTTGGTGGAGTCCGCAGCTTCCGGTGAGGGCCCTGGCGGCGACGGCGTCACCGTGGTTGAACTGAAATAGAGTCGATATTAGCCCGAAAAACGAGCTGGCAGTATCGGCGGCGATTGCTATGGCTACGATAATTCTTCCAACAGCGCCTTGGCGTCAATCAAGTCCGGCGTTTCGAACCCCTCTGTGAACCATCCATAGGTCTCTTCCAGCAATTCTCGGGCATCTTTGTTTTTGCCATGCTTCTGCCACAGCCGAGTTAGGCTCATTGCAGCCCTTAACTCCAACGATTTGGCACTCTGGCTCCTGGCTACTTGAATGGCTTGCTTGAAGTATTCCTCAGCCTCGACTTCGTTCCCCTCAGGCAAGAGCAGAAAGTCGCCTTTAATCCGGTACAGCTCCGCTTCCCAATACCGCTCACCAGTTTCCTCCACTAGGGCAAACGCCTCGGTCAGCGCTTCTAAACCAATCTTAGAATTCATCGCGCTTAAATTGGCTTCCGCAAACCATGCCAGAAACTCTGGACGGACTGCTGGAGGGCCCATCTTGGCGTAATCGTCTAAACCCTGACGCATACCAGCAATGCCATCTTGGGCCCGGCCCATCTGCGCCCAACAAGCACCCTGGTTTATGGTGGCCCACACAAGATATAGAGCGAACTGCTGCTCTCGCAAGAGTTCGTGGAAAGACTCTGTAGTATTCATAGCGATTTCAGTTGAACGAGTTTCAATATAAAAAATCACCGCACGGTTCTGAACATAAGCGATGTTAAAGGTGTGCGACACTTCTTGCGCCAAGGCGAGGGCCTCTTGAATCTGGTTAGACGCCTGATCCGGATAGCCTAACAGCCACACGTTCCTGGCGGACCAACACAGGGCGGCACATGTCGGTTCAACATTGTAAATCAGGGCTAAGGACCGGTGTTGTTGAACATCGGAACGGGATATGCCCTGTAGAAAATGCTGCTGTGCGGAAGCGGTCTCCCCCATTTGGAACATAGCAGTGCCCACATTACGTTGGGCTACCAGCATAGGAATCGGGTCTTTGTTGCGTTGGGCTGCGACCAGGCAACGTTCAGCCACTTCAAGGGCCGATTTATAATCGGCATTGCCGATATAGTATGTGAATAGTCCGTACATCACCTGAAAATACTCAGGTGTCTCCCCGATTCGGTTAATCAGTTCACTAGCCCTGCCGAGCGCTTCTTTTACCTCTAGGGAACTCCACCCCTTGATCTGAAGCAAACTTTGTCCCAGATTAGTCTGTAAAGACACTTCTTGAGAATCCCGTTCCGGTGTTTCCGGCAAGGCTCCCAGAAGTTCCAAACCTTTAGTAAGGTGGTTTACCGCTTCCACGTTGGCGGAGCGTTGTCGGGCACGCTGGCCAGCCGTCTTCCAAAAGGTGACAGCTTTCTGGTTGAGTCCGGCCTCGGTGTAGTGGTGGGCCACAAGTTCGGGCTGAGTTTCGACTGTCTCAGGGAAACTCTCCTCATATACTTGGGCCACCATCTGGTGGTATTGCTGTCTCCGGCTAATCAGGAGGGAGTTGTAGGCCGCGTCTCGGATGAGAGCATGTTTGAATACATAACTAGCTTGTGGTGTTACCCCTTGCTGGTAGAGGAATTCGCCGGTGACCAGTTGCCTAAGATGGTCTGCCAACGGTGCTTCATCACGGTGGTAAACGGCTTGAATCAGTTGATATACGAACTCCCTACCCAAGACAGCCGCCAGTTGGACTACCTCTTTCACTTCCCCCAGCCGGTCCAGCCGGGCTGTAAGCGAGTCTTGAAGGGTTGAAGGATGGCTAGCGCAGTCAACGGGCTACTTAGCTCGTACTGGCCATCTACTTCATAAAGAAGGCCCGACTCAATCACCATCTGAGTCAGTTCTTCCACGAACAGAGGCACACCGTCGCTCTTGGCCGCTATCTGAGTCACTACTTCTTCTGGGAGTTCTTTGCCGCCAGTCAGCCGGGCCATCATATCTGTCGCTAACCTCTGAGGCAGGCGGTTCAGAGTAATTTGAGTGAAATGCCCCCTGCTTCCCCACGGTGGCGTGAACTCGGGCCGGAAGGTGAAAATGGCCATGACTTTTGATGTTGCAACCTGATCCACCAAGAGGCCAAGAAACTCCAAAGTTGTAGGATCGGCCCAGTGGAGGTCTTCATACACGGCTAAAACGGGTTGTTGGGAGACCGTCTCCTCCAATAGCTGCACCAGAAGTTCAATGGTCCTTTGTCTCTGACGTTGGGGGCTCAGGTTCAATTGTGGATACCGGTCAACTAATGGCACCGACAACAATCCTGCGAATAGCGGGACTGACTCGGTAATTTGGAACGAGTAGTCTTCCAACCTTCGTTCCAATAATTGAAGACGCTCTCCAGAAGAAGCCCCCTTGCGGAATCCCAGCCAGTGTTCAAGGGACTCGATTATCGGGAATAGGGGACTATTCTGATGGTAAGGCGAACAACGGTTTACTACAAGCCAATGTGGTCGGCTTTCCAGCCCGTCGTATATCCCTTGAAGCAACCGTGACTTGCCAATGCCAGCCTCACCGCTGACCAACACCACTTGGCCTTGCCCTTCCTCCACCTGCTCCCAACGATCCATCACTAGTCCGACTTCCTGGTCACGGCCAACTAAGGGAGTCAATTGGGTAGACGCAGCGACGTCGAAACGGGTCTGGGCGCTACTCTCCTCAATAACTCGAAATAGCTCCATGGGTTGAGAGATGCCTTTGAGCTCATGGATCCCCATGGAATTGCATAAGAAGAGCCCTTGGACCAGTTTGGCAGTGACGTCGCTTATTACCACCGTGTTGGGTTCGGCAGCTCCTTCCAATCGAGCGGCGATGTTGGGCGTCTCTCCCACGATGGCCAAGGATTCCAAGGTGACTCCGCCTCCCATCTCCCCGGCCACCACCAATCCGGTATGGACGCCTATTCGGACCGTCAGTTCCAGATCATTGTCCCGGCGAAGGCGGGTATTCAGCACAAGCATATCTTCTAGTATCGCCAGCCCGGTCCTAATCGACCGTTGGGGATCGTCTTCGTGAGCTTGAGGGTAGCCGAAATATATGAGCAAGCCATCGCAAAGATACTTTGCGATGTGCCCTTCAAATCGAGCAACAGCGCCAGCACATACCTCTTGGTAGCTGCGTATCACGTCTCGTAGCACTTCGGGGTCCAATTGCTGGGAAAGGGCGGTGGAGCCTTGCAGATCGCAGAACATAACGGTGAGTTGGCGGCGTTCCGCTTCGGGAGAGCGTCCTGCTTCGGGAAAAATAGAAGCAGGCGATGGTGGGTTCTCAGCGTTGGTTGCCGGTAGGGGCTGCGAGGCAACAAAGTTGGAAGGGGCAGAACCTAGCGCACGTTGGGCTGCGGCTAGCCCAGGGCATCGGCGTTGTCCGGGTCGAGCACGAGCACGTCATCAGCAAGCTGGCTTACCTGTGGCCAATCACGCTGATCGGCTGAATCCTCGATTTGGTCAAGCAGACGCTCGATTCGTCTTTTTATCCGGTCACTGGACATTACGAGGAATATAAGCGTTGGGGAAGGGTTTTGTCCACATTTTGGCAAGGCCCATCTACTGATTAGGTGGCCGAAACAACAGGTCTTTTAACCAGCGAACTCGTCGGCCAGTTCTTGATTGCCCTCAACCGCGATTCTCCCGCCCTCCAGAGCCTCAGCCATGGTGATGCGCTCATAAGCCAATAGCACAAATGTCTCCGTGTCGCAACGGAAAGTGACGTCAGGGCTACCCGACCCGGCAGGCTGTAGGTGGGCTTTCCCGCCTTCGACAACGATATCCTGTTTGCTTGGCGCTTCTCCGGACAACTCGAACCGGTAACGGACTGTATTTTCTAATTTGGAGCCAGGGTTAAACAGGTAACCGACTATGAATTCCGAGAGCACGTCCATCATGGCCGGTAAACAACCTTCTCGCAGATGAGCGGAACTCTCCAGCTTGGACCGGATGTCCCACTCGTGGACAATCAATTCAGCTATGCGCAAGTCCACGTAGGTCCGTACCGAAAGGGTAGCTGCAGGGTGGAAACAGGGTTTTCCCCAGTCCTGTGGCCCGGTCTCCGCAAGCAGACGGTCCAAGTCGTCGCAACGCTCACCGAAGGACGTTAAAAGCTGCTCACCCAGGCGCTCTCGGATATCGATAGCCCTCTTGGCGTTGGCTACCTGCCTGGCGGCCATATCCACGGACCCGGCTGGTTGCATGCCTGCCGACGGCGATGGGTCGTTTGCCAGGCCACGGGTGATGTTTCCGGTAAACATCTCGCCACCCATAATCATATGGGCCACCACGTCCCGGACTTCCCATGCTTCACAGGCGGTTGGGTTGCTCCAGGCGTTGGCTGGCAGGGCGCTCAAGAACTGCTTGAGGCGGTCCGACTCGGTTTTGAGCAATTGAATCCGTTCTCGAGGCGAGGTCATTATCCACTCCTACTAGCGCCGTCAGCGTTATTTTTGCTGAAACCAGCGGCAATTAAAGACCCTGAAACCAAGGCGGGCGCTTTTCGGTAAAGGCCTTCACCCCTTCCTGCAGGTCACGGGTTAGGCTGATGTCCACGAAGGCTTGAGTTTCCGCCTCAAGTTGGTTCTCAACGCTGCTGCTCCAAGAGTTTAAGAACAGTTCTTTGACCCGCCCATAGGCCACTGTGGCCCCTTGAGCCAACCTTATGGCTGTTTCCAATGCGTGCTGGGCCAAGGCCTCTTTGTCGCAAAGCTGAGTGACTAGGCCCATCTCCAATGCGCTTTCCGCTCCCAATGGTTGGCTGGCCAGATAAAGCTCCATCGCTTTTGCTGAGCCAACGATTCTGGGCAGGAGGTAGGTGGAGCCCCCGTCCGCCGTTGCGCCAATGTTTCCGTAGGCCATCAAGAACCTGGCTCCGTTGGAGGCGATGCGTAGGTCGCAGGCCAGCATCAGGCTGAACCCGGCTCCGGCGGCCACTCCGTTTATTGCCCCAACCACCGGCTTCTTCAAACGTAGCAGCGGCAATACCACTCGCTCGTGCAGCGTGCCAGCAACTTGGCCTATCTCCTCCGACAAACCCTGTGGACCGTCGCTCTCCAGCCGGGTCACCAGCCCTTTCAGGTCTGCGCCTGCGCAGAATGCGTCCCCGGCTCCGGTGAGCAGCACGGCCCGAATTTCTCCGGCGGCGCAGGAATGAATAGCATCACCCAAGTCAGTAATCATCTGAGGGGTTAATGCATTTCGGGATTCCGGACGGTTGAGCGTGATCGTAGCCACGCTACCGGATTGTTTGAACAAGATAGTGTCGGAGCTCATAAATCTGCCTCTGGTAAACGGTTTATATTGGTAGCTAGTTTTTATGGGTAGACAGTTTTTATTGATAAACGGTTTTTATTGGTACACAGTTTCTAGGGATTCGCTAATCTCATCCAGGCGGAAATCGTCAACTGCAACTTCGGGTGCCCAGGTTATCTGGTCCGATGACCAGCGCACTGTGCCCCGGGGATCCGAGCCAATGCCCAGGATGTTGTTGATTACTCGCAGAACATTGTCGTTCATGCGCAAGGTGTTGGGCTGCACGGGTGCGGCCAGCCGACCGTTCTTGATGATGTAGGAATCGCCAATCAGGGTGCCGCTGAAATCCCCGGCCGTGATGCCGTTCACCGGGTAGGTGTACCAGATCCGGCCTATGTAGATGCCGTCGCCGACCATACGCAGCAGGTCTCTCTGACTGGAGCGGGTGGTTCCTTCCACCACCAGATTGGTGGGAGTGGTGGAAGGCGGCGAGTTGAAGTCGCGGCCACCGCCGTTGCCCGGCCTGAAGCCGTTTCTGGGTAATATCGCCTGAATCGACTTGGATGGGTCTGCGCCCAGTTTCGCCTGTCCTTTGGGGTCGTGCAAGATTCGTTGGTAGCCATAATAATCGGACATCAAGCCGGAGAGCACCCCGGCTTTAATCAGGTCGGTCCGCCCGGTGGGAAGGCCCTCGTCGGTGATAGCCTTGGAACCAGCCAAGCCCGATGCTGCGCCGTCGTCGTAGATGTTTAGTTGTGTTGAGGCTATCTGCTGCCCCAGCTTACCCATGAACGGCGAAGCTTCGGCGTGGAACATGTCCAATTGGAGGCCCGGCAACAATACCCATTCCAGGATTTCGGCCAATGCCTGGGGGCCCAGAATGACCCGGTACTTGCCGCTGGGCACTCGCTGACCGCCCATGGAGTTGATTGCGTTGCGCGCCGCTTCCGCAGCCGACTGGCCGTCGAAGTCGGCCAACCTGTTGCTCACCGACCACCCGCTGCCCTTGGAGTTTTGGCCTTCGACCATGGCGGTGGCGAAGGACATGGCCAAGGTAGATTCGTCGGTCTGCACCCGGGGCATGTGGGTTGAGGCAATGGCCATTCGCGCTTGTAGCAAGACCAAATCCCCGCCCAGTATCAGTCCCAAATCCGGCAGGCGTTGAGGAGATCCCGCCAGGTTTAACAGGTCTTCCGACGTGCTGAAAACCTGCAAACCCTGGTCCATCATGCGCCAGCCGGCTTTCAGCAGGCCGGGGTTCTTCAGTTGCATGATTGCCGGGTCATGCACGCTCTCACCCGTCTGCTGGCGTTTGTTCTGGGGTTTTGGCAGGGAAACGAATTCCGTGTCTAAGACGGCTCCTGTCCTCGCCTTATCCAATGCCCGGCGCACACCGTCCAAGGATAGGTCGGTGGGCTCACTACCGTATCCGGTGGTTACTTTATTGGAGGAATTGGACCGGGAGTTGCCCCGTGAAGGATGGAATGCCACCCGCAGTCCCAGCCCGAAGGATTCTACGGACTTGGGTTCTTCAACGCCGTTGCTGGGGATATGGGAAGTGTAATTGATACGCACGGTCAGGTTGGTGTTGGCGGAGGCAAACACCTCCGCTTGGGCCACATCGGCTTGGGCACGCACGTAGGCCAAGGCCTCCCTGGCCGCAGTTCTCAGTTTAGATAAAGGAATCATGTCAAATAAGTTCCGTTAAATCTAGAATGTCGAAGGTTTGAATACCAGCCACCCTAATTCGTTAGTCGCGGCTTGCTCTAGGGTCTACACTTAAGGGTTCTTGCAGGGGTTCCTGCAGTGCCTCCGGGAGGTCGAAGCCGTCTTGGTCTTCGGGGTCGTCGTCTTCCTCGGGTATGCCAAGTCCCCGTTCCAGCCGGATTCTATCGATGCGTCTTAAAGGACGCTCCATCGCCCGTCGGCGGGTCTCAACCAGGGATTTGAAGGCGTTTTGGAAGGAATCCAATCGACGTCCCACCAGTTCCAACTGGCCGATAAATCTCTCCCATTGTTGGTTAAACGCGCCTATCTGAGAGATGATTTCGTTGGAACTCTGTTCCAGGGAGAAATTGTCTACCGCCTGCCGAATCACCAACAGTATTGCGAATAAGGATACAGGGGAGCACAACACAACCTTGTTATTCATGGCCGTATCTATGAGAGAGGCGTCGTGCTCATGGATGTATTGGTAAATCTGTTCGTTGGGAATGAAAACCAATACGTAATCCAGGGTCCGCTGCTCGGGATTGATGTAATCCCGAGTTACTACCTCCTTCAGACGGTCTCTCACGTCTTTGATGAATGCTTGCCGGAACCTGGCTTCGTCTTCGGCAGACTCGGCATCCACGCACTTCATGTAATTATCCAGGGGAAACTTCACGTCCATGTTCAGTTTCAGGTCTTGAGGCAGCAGAAAGGTGAAATCAGGGCGGGAACCGCTGGTTTCACCGCCAGCTTCTCTGCCGACCCTGATAGTCGTTTGTTTCAGATAATTTATTCCTTCCACGAAGCCAATCAGCCGGAGCACGTCTTCGGCCATCCGCTCTCCCCATTGGCCTCTAACCCGCGTGCTGGCCAGGGCTTCCCGAAGCTGACCGGTGGTGGACGCCAGCAGCGTTGTCTGATCTCCCACCGCCTTTAACCGCTCGGTCAATTGACCGAACTTATTTTCCCGGTCCTTTTCCAATTCCCTGACCAAGTCGCTGACCTTGCTCATCTCGCTGCGCATCTCGGCCACTCGCGGATCTACCAGGGTTTCTAGGATGGACCTCATGCCATCCTGCTGCTGAGCGGGCCGTCGCGACACAGCCATCAAAGCGATAGCCAGCACCAGCGAAACCACAGCCAGTATGGCGATAACCACAAGCTCCATAATGACTCTCTAAGAAGGGATTTCAGGAATCAATCAGGCTTGGACATCCACTGATACGGTTAGCCGGGCCCAGTTAGCCGAGCCACGCCTCTCATGGTAGGGCCGCCATTGCTCATCCGTTTGGCCTGCATGGGTTGGCCCTTGCCGCAGTTGGGGATGGGATTGACCCGCAGGTCGTTGCCCACGGCGTCGATGGACATGAAATAGTCGCGGGAGTCGGCGGTGATTCCACCGTCCCGGTAAAGCTGGCCCAGCTGGCCGTTTTTTATCTCGTAGACCTTCACAGCAGTAATGCGGAAATTTTCCCGTGACTCAGCTATGGAGGGCGTGCGGTGGCCGTCAATGTAGTAGCCGGATTCCACCTCGGAGATGATGTCTTGAGGGTCTTGTTCTCCCGGCGCGAACACGGTATTGGTCATGCGAATCAACGGGACCAGATGGGAATCGGTGGCTCTGGCGGAACCGTTGGGCTCAACGTCCATTGTGGCCGCCGTCTGGCGGTTATTGAGAAACTCTTCCAGCACGCCGTCACGGATGATGTGGGCGCGTCGGGCCGGGGTGCCGTCGTGATCGTACTTGAACGACCCGTAGCCTTCCATGAGCGGGTCCGAGTAGGCGGTCACTAGAGGCGATGCTATCTGGTGCCCCAGTTGGTTCTCCCACATGTTCTTGAGGAACCACGAGCGCCCGGCGTAGGCGGTCTCGTACTTCAGTGCCCGGTCCAGTTCGGAGGGATGCCCCACCACTTCGTGGACCAACAAGGTATTGAAGTGGGGATTGGTGACGATGGCCACCGGGCCGTCAGGCGGTTTCAAAGGCGGCGCTGCGGCCACCTCAACAGCATCGGCGCCCAGCTTCTTGCAGAAATCTATGAATTGCGGAAGCACTATCGGCCCATTCTCGTAACCCTCTGAGAGCACTTCCCAGCCCCTTTGGTGCCCGGTGAAGTCGTAGAGTTCAAAGGTCCCGTGCTCCCCGGCGCAGATTGCGATGGCGAAGCCTTCGGTCTGGGCGAAACTCTGGTCGATGTCAGCTCCGTCGGAACTCAGGAAAAGCTCACGGAGTAGAAAGGTGCTGGTTGATGCGGCCGCATAAACTACGTTGTCGCTGTTAAGGGCCTTGCACCCTTCAACGGCCATTTTTACGGTTTCGGCTAGGGGCACGGCCCTGGGATCCTGGCTATAAATCGCCGGGACAGTGTCTTTGGCCACGGCGATGGGGGCCAGGTCCGTTCCGGACAGGCTTTCGCCCAATGCTCCAAAACGGCCTCGGGCAACGCTTTTCATACGGGCGTTGGAGCGGGCCCGCTGGTGGGCTTGGCGGATGCCCTGCCACACCACGTTCTCAATGTTGGTAACATCAGCCACGCCGAGAATCTGGCCGAAGTAACCAGCGGCGCTTATCCTGGAGCCAGCGATGGCCCGTACGCCGAAGTCGAATATATAGTCCTCGGCGCTGGCTTTTTCATTGCCGTTTTCGGCTACCGCTCCCTTTTCTTCCCGCACCGAGATGCGCAGGTCGCAATAACGCAAGCCTGCCAGAGTCTTGGTCCGCTCTTGAATGAGGGATGCCAGGTTTGGCCGGATGCGGTCCAATATGTCGATTGTTACTGCTGGGGGCATTGATTGTTCCTATAGACGTCAGCGCTTGGGCGGATTTGTACCGAGTCGGCAATTCTGTATCGCCATAGAGCCAGTTGATTAGAATCAAACCGGATATGGGCAAGGTCTGGCTCAACCTTCAGGAGGCCGAAAGCTGACCGATGAAAGCTGGCTTACCCAGTTACCGCTCCTTCCGAAGCCGAGGAAACCAACTTGGCGTATTTGGCCAAGACGCCGGTTGTGTAGTTGGGAGGTTTGGGTTTCCACCGGGATTTCCGGTCTGCCAGTTCCGCATCAGACAGTTTGACGTCCAAGCGGCGACCCGGTATGTCCAGGGTGATTATGTCGCCCTCTTCAAGCAAGGCTATGGGTCCTCCCACCGCCGCTTCCGGAGCGATGTGCCCCAGCATTGGCCCGTGGCTGGCGCCGGAGAAACGCCCGTCGGTTATGAGGGCCACATCGTCGCCCAAGCCCTGGCCCATTATGGCGCTGGTCACTGCCAGCATCTCCCGCATACCGGGGCCGCCCTTGGGTCCTTCGTAGCGGATGACTACGATGTCCCCAGCTACGATCTCCTGGTTCTGCACGGCTTGGAATGCGGTCTGTTCTTCGTCGAAGACCCTGGCCGGTCCTTCAAATACCTTTTGTTGGTGCCCGGCCACCTTGATGACCGAACCCTCGGGAGCCAGGTTGCCGTGGACGATGGCCAGGCCACCGGTGGGGCTACGTGGCGCGTCTATCTGATAAATAACGGGTTGGTCTTCAACTGTTTCCATTGACTCGACGTTTTCTCGTAGCGTCTTGCCCGTGACCGTCATGGCGTCCCCGTGGAGCAGGCCAGCGCCCAACAGCCGCTTCATGACCAAGGAGACGCCTCCGTAGCGGTCCAAGTCGGCCATAACGTAGCGGCCCGATGGCTTCATGTCGGCGATGTAGGGCGTGTTGTTGCTTATCCGGTCGAAGTCCCCCATGTTGAGACTTACCCCGGCCTCTTTGGCAATCGCTATAAGGTGCAGCACCATGTTGGTGGAGCCACCCATGGAAACCGCAACGGTGATGGCATTCTCGAAGGCATCTTTGGTGAGAATGTCCCTGGGCCGCAGGTCTTCTTCCAAAAGCCTGAGTAGGGTCTGCCCGGCGCGGCGGGCGTGGTCCACTCGGCGCGGGTCTGCTGCGGGTATAGACGCGTCGCCCGGCAGGGACATGCCCAAGGCCTCAATGGCGGTGGACATGGTATTGGCGGTGAACAAACCGGCGCAGGAACCCTCGCCCGGACAAGCCCGGCGCTCTAGGTCCCTCAGATCCTCCAGGGTCACATCACCTTTGGCGTAACCACCCACGGCCTCGAAAACGTCTTGGACGTTCACATCCTTGCCTTTGTATTGGCCGGGCATGATGGCGCCGCCGTACACAAAGATGGACGGGATGTTCAGACGTGCCATGGCCATCAGGCAACCAGGCATGTTCTTGTCGCAACCGGCGATGGTTATCAGGGCGTCCATGCGCTCACCGAAGGCAACCACCTCGATGGAATCGGCGATGACCTCCCGGCTGACCAAGGATGCTTTCATGCCCTCTGTGCCCATGGATATTCCATCGCTGATTGTGATGGTTCCAAACTCGAAGGGCGTGCCATCGGATTGGCGAATGCCCTCCTTGGCGGCTTGGGCGAAGCGGTCCAAGTGCACGTTGCAGGGGGTAACATCGCTGGCTAGATTGGCGATGGCGATGAAAGGCTTGTCCATGTCCTCTTGTTTCAGGCCCATGGCCCATAAGTAGGAGCGGGCTGGGGCTCGGTCAGGCCCTTCGGTTATCTCCCGGCTCCGGTGCTTCATTCTTAGGTTCTTATCGGTAGCGGCGGTCACGGTGGTCCTCCTGTTTCCGGATCAGTCCATCCGGCTATAGGGACAATAGCACATGATAAGGATGAAATGTCCCCAAACACGGGAATTCGCACAGGATTTTGCCAGCTATCTTTGGGCTGAAGCAGGCCTATTCTGATGTTTGCGGCGATAACCTAGCCTGCAGGCTGTCGAGGAATGGTCATAAACTACTAACTGAATATGTAATACGGCCTAAGCCGTTGGTGACTACGCAAGCAAATCCGAAACATTATAAGCGGCCCCGTTGGGCGGTTTCAAGGCTCATTGGATGATAGAGGTCGGGCTGTATTATCACGCTCCCAGCGGATTCCAATCATTGATTTTCCTTAGCCGGGCCTAAACCGGCTAAGAATCCGAATATGCCGGACAATAGGCGTGGTGGGAGGACTTGATAACCCTCAAATTTTCTTGTACTCTGGTGCCTGTTCCCAAGATGGTGGAACGAAATCTGACGAACCCAAATCAAGTCAACCCAGTCATTGACTAGCCCGGGATTTAACCAGACCAGTCCAAGAATTAACCAGCCCAAGAATTAACTAGGAGGAGAGGGACAATGTTTAATCCACTAGGATTGATTTTCTCGCAAAAGGCCGAAGCCCACTGCGATATTCCCTGTGGGATATATGACCCGATATCTGCCAAGATAGCTGCTCAGACGGTGCAGAAGATGGTGTTGCGGATGCAAGCATTGGAGGCACCGGGGCCCAGCGGAGATGCTGCCGCCCGCCAGGACTTTCTCAATAAAATGGCCAGATATGTCGCCGTGAAAGAACATCACGCAGAAATTTGCAAAAAAGAGTTGAGCATCCTCTGGGGCGATTACGCTTGGCCCAACGCTCCAGCGGATTTCGACCTGCATGGCACCTTCAATGCTGCTTTAAAACTGGCTGGCCGTTGCAAAGGTAGCGTGGATATGGCCGCTTGCGAAGAACTGGTGGCGACAGTAGATACCATCGCCACAGCATTCTGGGCTACCAAAAACGTAACCTACAGCGACCCCAACGCCGCAGTTAGGTACGGTTCATAACACCAACCTGATTTTGAGTAGGATTACCCACCAAGGGGCGCCACGATTCAATCGTGGCGCCCCTTGGTGAATTATTGCCAATTTAACCAGGCATTAAGCTAACCAGGCATTAAGCCGGTTAGCCTAGCGCATGCTCTTTAATGCCTCTTCGGCAATCTCGATGGTCTGGTCCACCTCTGCTTGTGTGTGGGCCAGTGAGACAAACCCTGCTTCAAATTGGGATGGGGCTGTGTAAATGCCCCGTTCCAGCATGGCGTGGAAGAACCTCTTGTGGCTCTCCACATCGGATTTCTCCACATGGGTCAGAATCTCCACCGGTCCGGGGTTGAAAAACCCGGTGAACATGGAGCCCACCCGGTTGATGGTTCCGGGCACCTCATGTTTGACGAAGATGTCGGAAAGTCCGTCGGTTAACTTCTGGGCCAGACCGTCAATATGCTGGTAAACGCCGGGCTTCTTAAGCTCATTTAAGGTTGCGACCCCCGCCGCCACGGCCAATGGATTTCCAGAGAGGGTGCCAGCTTGGTACATGGGCCCTAGAGGCGCCACCATCTCCATGATGTCGGTCCGGCCGCCGTATGCCCCCACGGGGAGACCGCCGCCGATGATTTTGCCCAATGTGGTGATGTCCGGTGTTATCCCGAATTTTGTTTGAGCACCCCCATATTCCAGCCGGAATCCCGTAATCACCTCGTCAAAAATCAGCAAAGACCCGGCCTGGCTAGTTATCCGTCGTAGACCCTCCAAGAAACCTTCCGCCGGAGGGACGACTCCCATATTCCCTGCCACCGGCTCAACGATTATTCCCGCAATACCGTCGGGATTAGCGTTAAAAAACTGCTCCACCGACGCTAGGTCGTTGAAGTCGGCCACTAGGGTTTCGCTGGCATAGGACTCGGGGACACCTGCGCTGGTGGGTATGCCGTGGGTCATTGCACCGGAGCCAGCTTTGACCAGCAGACCGTCGGCGTGACCGTGGTAGCAGCCTGCGAACTTGATTATCTTGTTACGTCCGGTGAATGCCCGGGACAAGCGTATGGCGCTCATGCAGGCTTCCGTGCCGGAATTGACTAGCCTTACTGAATCCACGGAAGGGAAAGCGTCGCAAATCATCTTGGCCAGTTCCACTTCCTGCTCCACGGGAGCGCCGAAACTGGTGCCGCCCTCGGCAGCTTTGTGTAACGCCTGCACCACAACCGGGTGAGCGTGCCCCAAAACCAGAGGCCCCCAAGACCCCAGATAATCGATGTATTCGTTGCCGTCCACGTCCCAAACACGAGGGCCTTGCCCTCTGGCTATGAACGGTGGTGTCCCACCCACGGCGCGAAAAGACCTGACGGGACTGTTGACGCCGCCGGGGATGTATTTCTGCGCTTGGGCGAAAAGTTCTTCTGATCGGGAGAGATTCATTGATTTATCGACCTTATGGTGAAAATTGCCTTGTGCTGAAAATGCCTTGTGCTAAAAATTCCCACGCGGGATGCTGATGGTGCTTATTCCGCAGCCTTGAGCCACTGGGCCATTTCCTTGGCGTGGTAGCTGAGGATGATGTCGGCGCCTGCCCGCTTGATGGCGGTTACCAACTCCATGGTTGCGTTCTTCTCGTCGATCCATCCCTGTTTGGCGGCGGCTTTTATCATGGAGTACTCACCGCTGACGTTGTAGGCGGCCAAAGGGTAGTCGAAGCGGTCTTTGGCCATTTTAATCACGTCCAAGTAGGCCATGGCTGGTTTGACCATGATGATGTCCGCGCCCTCAGCGATGTCAGTTTCAATCTCCCGCATGGCCATGCGGGAGTTGGCCGGGTCCATCTGGTAGCTGCGGCGGTCACCGAACTGGGGTGTGGAGTTGGCAGCGACCCGGAAGGGGCCATAGAAAGCAGAGGAGTATTTTGCGGCGTATCCCATGATGGGTATTTCCGTGTAGTCTTGGTCGTTCAACGCTTGGCGAATGGCCCATACTTGGCCATCCATCATGGCCGAAGGAGCGACCATGTCGGCCCCGGCTTGGGCATGGGATATGGCCGTGCGCGCCAACAACTCCAGCGTCTGGTCGTTGTCTACCTGCTCGTTGTCGATTACCCCGCAGTGACCGTGGTCCGTGTACTCGCACATGCAAACGTCGGTAATGACCATCATGTCCGGCGTGCTCTTCTTTATGGCCCGGATGGCTTCTTGAACGATGCCTTCGGGGTCGTACCCTTCCGTGCCCAAGGCATCTTTCTCTTGCGGTAGGCCGAAAAGTAGCACCGCAGGTACCCCCAAATCTGCGATTTCTCCCACTTCTTCCGTCAGTTGGTCCACGGAAAAGTGGAAACAACCGGGCATGGGCTCTATGGGAGTGCGCACACCTTCCCCGTGGGTTACGAACATGGGATAGACGAATTCCGCTGGCGAGAGGCGCGTCTCCCTGGCCATATTGCGAATGGCCGGATTACCCCTCAGACGGCGCAGCCTCATATCCGGATATCCTAGCATTTCTCCCCTCTTTTACGGGTTATTAAATTTGCTGAAATTACTTTCTAAAATAGCCGGTCAGCGCTTCCACCAGCCCTTCCACGTTGTGTTCTTTCGCCACCAAGCCGACATTCAAGCCAAGCTCCTTGGCTGTGGCGGCGGTGGTGGGACCGATGCAAGCAATCAGGCTTGAGTTCAAGGCTTCACTGTCACCGTCTAGGGCATCCATCAGGTTGCGGGCGGTTGACGAGCTGGTGAACGTGACCACATCCACGCCCTCGCCGATGACCCGTCGTGTCAGGTCGCTGACGCCCTCCGGCGCCACCGTACGGTAGGCGGAAACCAGTTCTACCTTGGCCCCCATTTTTTTCAATCCGTTGGCCAAAACGTCCCGCCCAATGTCCGCTCCGGGTAGCAGAACCTTGCGTCCGGACCAGTCAAGGCTCGCTAGTTGCTGGACCACCGCTTCGGACACGGAGGTTGCCGGGATAAAGTCGGCGAATATGCCCCTGCTTTCCAAAGCCGCTGCGGTCGCCGGGCCAATGGCGCCAATCCGGACGCCGCCGAACGCCCGAGCGTCCCGGAAATTCTCTGATAGCTCCAACCTTGCGAAAACTGCGTCAACGGCATTCACGCTGGCAAAGATGGCCCAACCAAACTGGGACAGCCGCGCCAATGCAGAATCCAGCGGGCCGTAGTCTTCAAGCGGCGTTGTTTGAATGGTGGGTAGCTCCACCGGCTGAGCGCCCATATCCCCCAGCAGGACTTTTAGCCTGGATGCCTGAGTACGGGAACGGGTGACCAGCACTTTCTTGCCGAATAACGGCCTGCGGTCGAACCAACGGAGTTTCTCACGCAACTCAACGACGCCACCGATGATGGCCATGACCGGTGGTTCAAGCCCCGCCTCTCGTCCCCGCTTTATGATGTTTTCCAAATTTCCGGTTACCGTGTTTTGATGGGGCCAGGTGCCCCATTGGACCAAGGCCACAGGAGTGGTGGAAGCTAATCCGCCGCGGACCAGCGCTTCCAAGATGGGTTCCAAGGAGTTCCAGCCCATCAGGACTTCCAGAGTGCCGCCGGTTCGGGAGAGAGACTCACCCATGGCTTGCCATTCTATGGTTGACTCTGGTTTGGTCGGGTCTTCACTGCCGCTAACGACAGTGAATGAGCTAGCTATGCCCCGGTGGGTGACCGGGATACCGGCGTAGGCCGCTGCTGCCACAGCTGAGGTCACGCCGGGCACGATTTCGAATGATAGGCCTCTTTCGGCTAGGGCCAATGCCTCTTCACCGCCGCGGCCAAAGACGAAGGGATCGCCGCCCTTCAGCCTTACCACGTTCAGGCCAGCTTCGGCCCGGTTTATCAATACCTGGTTAATCTCTTCTTGTGTCAGAGCCTGATTGCCCCTTCCTTTACCCACGAATATTCTTTCGGCAGACTCGGGAGCGGCCTCAAGCAAAGAGGGGTCCAGAAGACGGTCGTAGACCACGACCTGAGCTTTTCCCAGGCAAAGCAGGCCCTTTTGGGTAATCAGGCCTGGGTCGCCCGGACCCGCGCCCACCAAATGCACTTTACCGGCCTGCGCTTTATTGGCCTGGGCTTTATTGACCACGAAGGCCTCCGGATTTTGCTTGAGTTCCTAGCAGTTCCGCCGCCCCGTGCTTGGCGAGTTCCGCGCGGGCGTCTTTTGCCAGTTGCATGGGGTCATTGGAGCCACCTTCGACGCTGGCAACAAAAACATCGCTGCCAGTGCCGGAACCTGAGCCGAGAAACACATTCATCAACAGCGCATGGCCCGACACGCGGGCATAAGCGCCCATGGGCAACTGGCATCCGCCGCCCAATACCTCCAGGAATCCGCGCTCGGCGGTCACAGCGGAGCGGGTGTCCTGGTGATCTATGTTCTTTAGCATGTCCAGAATTTCCTGGTCGTCGGCACGCACTTCGATGCCCAAGGCCCCCTGCCCCGGTGGGGGCACAAATTCTTCCGGTTCCAGGTAAACCGATATGTGTTGGATCAGGCCCAGCCGGTTCAGCCCCGCTGCTGCCAGAACGGTGCCGTCGTAGTCTTCCCCTTGGGCCTTCTCGAGCCTGGTTCCAACGTTGCCCCTGATGGGAACCGTCACCACTTGGGGACACAGGCTATTGAGCAACGCTTGCCGCCTGGGGCTGCTGGTGCCGATGCGGGCTCCTTCGGGCAGGTCCTTTAGCCCACAACCCCAACGGTTGATTAGCACATCTCTGGGGTCTTGGCGCTGGACGATTGCGCCCAAGGTCAGCCCTTGGGGCAGTTCGGTGGGCAGGTCCTTCAGGCTGTGGACCGCCATGTCTATCTCGCCAGCCAGTAAATCGCGTTCTATTTCCCGGGTGAAAATGCCCAGTCCCATCTCCGCCAGTGCACCGGTTGTGTTGATGTCTCCCTGGGTGCGGACTGTGATTACCTGGAAATCCAAGTCCGGGAAAAGAGGACGAAGCAGGGCCAAGAGCTCTTCGTCTTGGCAGAGGGCAAGTTCACTGCCTCGGCTTCCTACTTTTATGATTCTGCGGGCGGTCATCGGGGATTAGCCCAGGGCATGAAAAGACTCATGCTGCGCATTCGCCTGGTTTGCGGCCACAGCCCGATGGTTGGCATTTCTCTAGAGTGGAGCATAGTTTTGGGAAAGTGTCGTCCAGGAGCTTGGACAACAGTGATGACAGAGCTTCTTCTTCCTGGCCGTCTTGGGCCATTGCCAGTAAATCCGAGGTCATGCAGCACTGCCACCGTTGAGGGTCAATCACGGCGCCCTGCTTTTTGACCTGTTTTCTAGCCCTGGATAGCACCTCAGCCATATCTGCCCATTCCAGGGCCGGGCTAGCGCTCAGTGTCTCTCGCAGTTTTCGGGCCAAGGCCGGGCTGGCTCCTCCGGTGGAGATTGCCACGGTTACCGGTCCCCGGCTAACTATGGAAGGGGCGATGAAGGAACACTGAAGTGGCTCGTCCACCACGTTCAGCAGGATGCTTGCTTCCTCCGCCTCTTGGAAAATCTGCTCGTTTACCGGCCGGGCATTGGTTGCGGCGATGCCCAAGAACGCGCCAGCCAAATCTCCTGGCCGATAATCCCGTTCCAGCCACTCAAAGCTTCCTTGTTCCAGGGTGGCTTTAAGACCGTCGTTGATTTTAGGGCTGATCAAAGTAATCTTGGCCCCGGCGTCCAAAAGTTTGGCAATCTTGCTTTCGGCCAGGGTACCGCCGCCGATGATGACAGCGCGTTTGTCGTGGAGGTCCAGGAAAACAGGATAGTAGTTTGGCATTAATCGACCCTTTTTAATCTTAATAAAGTTTGGTGATTAGCCTGGTTTAGTCTTGAACCAGGCTAGCTTTCTCCGACTCTACATCTTGAGAGTCTTGGTATTGGGCGTATTCGTCAACGAAGTAACGGACGCGGGTCTTCTTGTACTCCCGGCTGCTGTAGAGCATCATCCGGTCAGTGATACCCGTGGCCTGGCTAATCTCGTTTCCAATCTCCTCGCAGCCATCCTGAGAGGTAGCGTGAACCATAGTGAAGTGGGTGTAGGGCCAGTCGGGGAAAGTTGGACGTTCGTAGCAGTGGGTCACGGCCTTGTGCTGGGCCATGGTCATGCCCACTTCTTCGGACCGCTCAGGCGGCACTTGCCACACAATCATGGCATTGGCGCTGAAACCCGACCTGCGGTGGTGTAGTACGGCACTGTAACGGCGCATGAACTTACGATCTTGGAAATCCGCCGCCATGGCGAACAGTTGGTCTGTGTCAATTCCCAGTCGGCTGGCCATACCGTCAAATGGTTGAGGAATCAGTTCTAAGTCCTCTTGAAGCTCCCGAATGGCGGTCTTGTCGGCATCGGTCAAAGGGACTGCCTTGTTCCAGTCGGCGGAATCGGCTTTCTCACTGGAGAGGTTTGCTCCGCCGGACTTGCCGCTGTCTGGCCGGTAGTCGAAGGATGAGCCCTTTTTCTCCACCATGTCGAAATTTACGCCGATCTTGAAGAAACGGATAGTGGGCATAACCCTTGAGGTCAATGCGCTGGTGGCTTTGGCCATATGGTCCACGGTGGCTACTAGGTCTTGCTCCGGTGGCACGGCAACGGTGAACCAGAGATTGTAGTAGGAGCCTTCACGAGCGTAGTTGTGGCTGACCCCCGGATGCTTGTTTATGTACATGGCGCCTTGGTGCAACTGGTCGGGCTCGTAGGCCATGGCCACCAACGTAGTTTTATAGCCCAAGCGCCGGGTGTCGAAGATAGCGCTTATCTGCCTCAACACATTCGTCCGCTTGAGTTCGGTCAAACGGTCAATGATGTCCTGTTCGGTGGTATCTAGTTCTTGGGCCAAAGCCTGATATGGTCGTTGGACCATCGGGAATGGGCCTTGCACCAAGTTCAACAGCTTGCGGTCAGTTAGGTCCATAGCTGCATCAGCTCCTTAAAAAATTTCCGTCTTGTTTACCAGCCAATCGGTATTCGGGCGCTACCTGAAATCACCTGGAGATTCTTAATTCGCCGAGAGCAAACGCTCTTGGGCTGGACTTAATGGTTGTGCACTTAGATTAGAGTCTGGTTCTTTGCCCGAATCACCCGTGTCTGAATGTTTGGCTCCGGCCAGGCGGTCTTCAAAGGATTCGGTCAGGCCCACCAGCACCCGGTCGGCGATTTCCAACATGCCGCTCCAAGCTTCGATGGCAGCCGAATCCAGCACGATCGTGCGGAAGAAAATAAATGCCTCAACCGTGTCTTTCAGGCCCACGTCTTTTTCCGCCATCTCCGAGCCGTACTGCCGTCCCACCAAGTAGGCCTCGGTCATTGCTTCGTTACGCCGAGGCCGGTTGGAGGGGTCCTGGCCTAGCAGAGTGAGCAACCTCCGGCCAAAGAGCCGCATGCGAAACCGGCTTTCGTCGTCAACGCTGGAGTGCCATGCTTGGCTGGCCACGGATTGCCCGTGCAACCGCCGGCGAATCCGGCGCAGGGCCGAGCCTTCCATTTCCTCTCTGTCGCTTCGGTCAGTGTTTTCAGCGGGAGCAGCGCTAGGTCCGGTAAAGGCGTCTACGTCCTCTCGCAAGAATCGCCGGTGACCTCCCGGCGTGCGGTAAACCCGAAGGTGGCCTCCATCGGCCCACTGGCGCAAGGCATTCTGGCTAACGTCCAGAATTTGGCAAGCGTCACGCAGGGATAGCCAGCGGGATTTGTCATTGAATTGAGGATTTGCCACTAAAAATCTACCAAAAACTATATAAATCTTCTGAAAACACCTTCGACTACGTGAGACTAGCATAGGGAGATACTAACGTCAACAGGTTTATTCGTGACTGTTCCGTATCTGTAAAATTCTTGGTAAAACCTACCTAAATCGCATGAGGGTATTTGACGGTGACGAGGATTGTCCGGGCTAATGTCACGGCGCTTTTCAATCTTGCGTTGTTGAGGAAAACGTTGAGTGCTATAGTGGAATAGAAGTGGGGTGTGGCGAATGGAGAAGAACCTTTCTAGGTCAAAAAAGCGGCTTTTCGGTAACTTAAGGCGCAAAATACGGTCCGAATCTGTCATAGACGCGATGGAGCGAGTACCTAGGGAGAGATTCGTGCCCCAGGATGGTCTTCACGCTGCTTACAGCGATACACCCTTGGCCATTGGTGAAGGCCAGACCATTTCCCAGCCTTACATAGTCGCCTTGATGCTGGAATCTCTGGCACTACAAGGCTACGAGCGAGTCTTGGAGATTGGCACAGGAAGCGGCTACCAGACTGCCGTGCTTTCCCTATTGCTGCCACGGGGCAATGTCGTGACCACCGAGCTAATCCCGGTCTTGGCCAGACGCGCTGAAGGGGTGTTGCGGGACTTGGGCTGCATAAACGTGACAGTAATGGAGGCCGGTCCGGTGCTGGGCTGCCCTGACAAAGGGCCATTCGATGCGATTATTGTGTCCGCCGCTTCCCCTGTCCTTCCCGAATCTTTGATTTCCCAACTGGCGCCGGGTGGCCGCTTGATTGTTCCTGTGGGGACGTTAGACCAGCAGGATTTGGTACACGTCTTGCGAACCGATGAAGGCTTGTCGCTGCGCATGCTGGGTGCTTGCCGTTTTGTACCACTTATAGGCCGAGAGGCTTTCCCCAAGCCGCTATAATTGCTATTCTCTTGCTATCACCGGCTGCTATCCTAATCAGGGTTCCGTTGGACTCAAGAGAAACGAGCGGTAATATTTCAGGCATGAATAACACACAAATCAGCCCGGAAACTCAAGTGCTGCTTCAGCGAGCGGCCGAGGCCATTGGTTCAGCTAGCCACTTGGTGGCCATGGCTGGAGCCGGACTGTCCGTGGAGTCGGGCATTCCCCCTTACCGGGGTCCGGGAGGACTGTGGACCAAGAACGGTGAACCGCCCATGCTCTCTTATAAAGAGTTTGCACGGGACCCTAAAGAATGGTGGGAAAAGCGCCTTATTGGCGAAGGAGACACAGGTCACCCTCTGCAGGAGATGAAATCCGCGGTAGACCGTTCTGAACCCAATCCCGGCCACTATTCCTTGGTGGAACTGGAGAAGTCGGGGGTTCTGAAATCCATCATGACCCAGAATGTGGACAACCTTCACCGGCGGGCCGGAAGCCGAGCTGTTTTGGAGATTCACGGCAACAGAACCAAGCTGCGGTGCACGGATTGTGTGACACGTTGGAATAGGGAAGATTTTCCGCTGTCTGAGTTGCCACCAACTTGCCCCGATTGCGGAGGAATCGTGAAGATGGACACCGTGATGTTCGGTGAGCCCATACCTGCGGACGTTCTGCAAGAATGCAAGCAGCAGACCGGCCTGTGTGATTGCATGCTGGTTATCGGCACCTCCGGGACGGTGAAGCCCGCCGCTCAATTGCCCTTGATAGCCAAGGAACGAGGGGCGACTTTGATTGAGATAAATCCGGAGGAGACGGCTCTGACTTCCAGTTGTGACGTAGTTCTTAGGGGACCGTCGGGCGAGTTATTGCCCTTGCTGACGCAAATCGTTCTGGACCAAACTCGCCACAACTCACCCTAGCACCTACCTGCGTGCTCAAGTTGCGACTGACATTGTTCCATCGCCCAAACCGGCTTTCATCCCCCAAATCGGCTCTGCTTCGTGAAGCCCCCATGCCTGGAGTGGTCAGCTCACGGTGATATAATTTTTTCCGACAGAGTTTCTTGTTGGCGATCTAGTCGCAGGAAGCTATAGTGGACCGAAGTCGCAACAGAAGCGGAGTGGCATTAGAAAATGATCTCTTTTCCGGCCCGTTTTGGCTTGGGTGACCCAGCCTGGTTGGATCCGGCCATCACTGCTGTCGGCATCCTCATCTCCCTCATTGCCGCCGTCGTGTTCTACAAGCTAATCTTCCCTCTGATACTGCGTGTCACCCAGTGGACCCCAACGGACCTGGACACCAGAATGCTTAGCGCTACCCGTTGGCCTTTGACGATGGCCATTGTCATATTGGGTGTCTACCTGTCTGTTGTCATCACATTGGATCTAGACACCGGACAGCGAGACCAAGCGGATACCATTGCTGGCTTGCTGGGCATTGTTTTGGGCGTACTGGTGGTGGTCGCCCTGTTTTCCAATGCCATGGACTGGTACCTGGAGAACCTGGCGGCCCGCACCCATCATTTGGTTGATCTCCGGCTGTTCCCGCTGTTGCGGCGTGTCTCGGTGGTCATCATATACGGCTTGGGCGCCCTTCTAATCCTTGACCTCTTGGACATAAACATAAGCCCGCTAATCGCTGGCCTGGGCATCGGCGGTCTGGCAGTGGCCTTGGCCCTTCAGCCGACTCTGGCCAACCTGTTTGCGGGCACCTACGTTATGACCGAGGGAGTTATCACGCCGGGGGATTATATCGAGCTGGAAGGTGGGGTCTCCGGCTACGTGGTGGAGGTGGGATGGCGCAGCACCCGCATTCGCACGTGGCGAAACAACCTAGTTATCGTGCCCAATAACCGGTTTGCCGAGACCATCATCACCAATTATCAGCGGCCAGCGCTGGCGGTGAATGTGTGGCTTCAGTGCGGCATCAGCTATGACAGCGATCTCTATCATGTGGAGCGAGTGTGCCGAGAGGTGATGGATGACGTCTTGGATACGAACGCCCACGCCATCAAGGAGTATGGCGGTTGGTTCGGCTTTGACAATTTTGGCGATTCCAACGTGAACTTCTGGCTTTTCGTCCAAGCCAAGGACAGATGGGGCAGCTTCGAGTTGCAAACTGCGTTGATGCAAGCCCTCCACCATCGTTTCAAGAATGAGGGCATCGTAATCAACTACCCGGTGCGCTCCCTCCAGTTTCCCAAGGAGTGGGGCCCGGAAGCTCTGTTAGAGCGCAACGGCCAAGAAGCAGGCGGGGCTGGGTCTGGAGACCGGGAACCAGAAGAAGGCGGCGCCGGCACCGAGGCGAGCCGCAGGTCCAGCAGTCGGCGCAGTCCCAGGACACTCCATGTTTCTCAGGAGGATAGCGGCCCTGAGGCGGATGTTGAGTGACTTCCCCGCGCAGGCCCTTGGTCAATCAGCAACGCCATTGATAAGTCATCAGCCCTTGATAGACTAGACGCGACTGGATATAATGCAAAGGCCGTTCCTACGGCGCCATTAGTTACAGGGGGCCTGTAGCTCAGGTGGTTAGAGCGCGGTCCTGATAAGACCGAGGTCGTTGGTTCGAGTCCATCCAGGCCCACCAATCCCCGACCCCCCCCGTTCAGCAGCGCTTCCTTAAATCCCTGATAAATCGCGCCGGACTTTCTCCTTCGTTATCCTCTTTACTGTTGTGGGCTTTTGATCACGCCGAATAAGGCATGATGTATTATTAATATCAGCCCCGTTTTGTTCCCCTCAGTTAGCTTTGGAGGTGGTCACCAATGCCATCCTTTGACGTGGTCTCCCGAACAGACCTCATGGAAGTGGACAATGCCATAAACGGCATGCAACGAGAGATCAAACAACGCTTTGACTTGGCTGGCACCAAGTGCGCCATCGAACGAACCGATGATGCTCTAACCATGACTGCTGACGACGCCATGAAGTTGCAGCAGTTGGAGGATTTGCTTAGAAAGTACTTGGCAAACCGCAAGGTTGACCCGCGGGCTATGGAGTTCAAGACGCCGCAAAATTCTGCAGGTGGGAGCCTACGGCAGACTATCAGCATCAAACAAGGAATCGATGGTGACTTGGGACGCCGCATTAACAAAGAAGTGCGGGCCGCAAAACTCAAGGTACAAGTCAGCATCCAGGGTACGGAGATACGTGTTACCGGGAAAAAGAGGGATGATTTGCAATCTACGATTGCCTTCATCAAAGAGATGGATATCGACCAGCCGTTGCAGTACGTAAACATGCGGGAGTAAACGGAGACTAATCGCATTTTTATAGGCTTGTTTAGCCGCTTGAAAGTCTAGGGCAGAGCATGACTGCCTTGACTGACCAGTTTGCTTCAGTCAACGCTGGCCGGAGCAGCCATGCGGTGCAGCCAAATAACTGCGGTCCCCTATCTGTGGTCCCATGCCGGTGCTCCCCTACCTGTGGTCCAAAGAATAGGAAACCTGTCCCTCGGTCAGGTCGGTGCTGAACCAACCACTTTCCGGCCAATTCATGACCGCCCCCAACAGGTGATATTCTCCATCGTCGGTCTTGCCGAGTATCCAAAACTTCTCGGGCAACCACGCATCATCGGAAGTCACCGTGAGCCGGATTCTTCTTGGCATCACGTCTCGGTGGTCGATTTGATATTCCGCTACGGTGTTGGCAACCAGCAA
>DCAE01000088.1:0-2702 GCA_002311385.1 Dehalococcoidia bacterium UBA1141
ATCGAAGCTTAGCTAGTCCGCCGTCTGGGCGCCTAAATTGGGACTGGCAGGCGCTGGCTTGGGGTCCCCCAACAACAAAAATAGGCCCGAGCCGATGAGGCAAACCAGCGCAATTGTCAAGAATGCCAGGTCGTAATTTCCTGTCGCGTCTCGCATGTATCCGGCGAAGAGGGGAGCGATGAATAGAAGAATGTTCATCGGTACCATGGATATCCCGGTGATGGCGGCGAATGCCTTACGGCCGAAATAGACCCCTCGAATGGACGTCGTCACCGGTGTTCGTCCACCGAATCCAATTCCAAGCAACACCGCGAAAAGAAAAAGCGTCTCTGTGTTTTGGGCTATCACGAGAGTGACCACAGCTACCGACTGGAATGCGGAAAACCCAAATGCCACCAGCCTGATGGGTAGTCTGTCGCCGAGGTAGCCACCAATGGCGATGAATATTGCGTTGACTCCCGTATATAAGGCCACCACGGCGCTAATAATCTGGAGGGAAAAGCCCTTGTCATCCAGCATCAGTCCCAGGTGAACCATTATGCTTACGATTACGATAGACGAGGCCGCATGCCCGAAACTGATGAGCCAGAAAGCTCTCGTCCTAATTGCTTCCTGCCAGGTATATCCTTCTTCTTCGGTCTCGGGACCGGTTACCGTGGTCCCAGCAGTGGACGCGGCGAGTGAGTCTGGTGGGTCACCGTCAGGAGTTAATCCCACATCTTCGGGGCGGTTGCGTACTAGCAAGGATAGAGGAAGCGCAGCCCCAATGATTATCAGGCCGACCGCAAGAGAGGTCGCGCTCCAACCAAAGCGCTCGGACACGTTTGGGTCGGTACCTCCTATACTCCAGGCCAAGGCCAATGGAATAAAGATTCCGCCGATGGCGAACCCTTGCATGACAATGGCCATGGCCCTGGTTTTTTGCTGAATGAACCAGTGGTTCATCACGGTCATCATGGGGAGCCAGGTACCCAAGGCTGCCCCCATGCTCATAATGAAGAAAACCGCGTATAGCTGCCACAATTCCGTTACTTGGCTGAAAAGGACAAAGCCGGAACCTAGAATGGTCATTCCGATGAAGACCATCCGGCGCGGCCCTAACTTTTCTATCAGAAGCCCTTCCACAGGGCCGAATAGTCCACCTTCGAGCCTGGTCACTGCAAAAGCCCAGGACATTTGACCCGTAGTCCAGCCAAAGGCGTTTCTCAACACAGGATTCCATACCGGAAGCCCCTGGAACAGAGGAACGGTCCCCACAGCCATGATCAATGCGCCAAGACCGGCCATCAACCAGCCATAGAACAATCCTCGCATTTTGCGGCTGACGGCGGGGTACCCAGCGGCCGTTAATAAGAACAAGCCGGTGCCCAGAACGAATAAGCCAGTCATTGCCATGGTTAGTTCTCACCTTCGGCGCAAGCATGGATCAGAGGTATGCCGCCACCCTTATCGGCACTACGAAAACCAGACGGCTACCACTTCTCACCTCAACGAAATCAGAATATTATAGTGCCAAGATTATTTCAAGTGCTATACTAAGTTCCCAGGTATCCCGCATCTGGGTTACCAGTGTCGAAGGTTCTGAAGGTTCTGAATTACAATGAGAAAAATTTATTGGATTTCGCTGGTGGTCACGGGGCTGACCGCGGTCATAATTGGAGCCAGCCTATTTTCCTATGGAAGGTGGGACAATTCCCGCACTTTCGTGTCCTCAAATACTGGCCAAATCCTAGCACACCAGGTCCAAGTGGGTTCAGTTAACGCCGGTCGAATCGTCGTCATGCATCTTGACGTAGGAAGTCCCGTCGTGGAGGGCCAAGCTATAGCAACCGTGGATATTGCGACCGTAATCTCACGGTCGGAGATTACTGACACAGCAAAGATTGGTTTTAGGGACGTGCAAGACCAACGCGTGGATGTGGTAGCCCCCAGGTCAGGAGTAATTTCGGCCCGTTGGGTAGAGGAAGGCGACACTGTGATCGCGGGTCAACGCATTGCCACATTGATGGATCCCAGAGAAATCTGGGTCGTGGCAAACATCGACCAAGGGGAGATCGAAAGAATACGGCCTGGCCAGCCAGTTGAGGTGGAGGTGAATTATCTTGACCGTAAGTTGGTGGGGCGAGTTGAAATGGTATCGCCCGTTACCGGAGACACGTCTAGCCTCATGCCCGAGAGAGGTTCCTCAAGTAACACTAGAAAAGTGAGACCTGTAGTCCCCATCAGGATCTCCTTAGATATAATCGATCGGTCACTGATACCAGGATCTTCAGCCACCATAAAAATCCGCATTCGCCAGCCCGAAGAAGACTGAGTGGAGAGATTATATTAGAACTCGCCTGCCTACTATTATTTCATAGTGTCTAGAAATATTGTGGCACAACTATTAGTATTCACTCTTTCAAAGCTATTCGTGCCAGTAAACAAAATTGGGAACCGGCGTGCGGAACGAAGCGGGAGACTCCGCAGGTATACCAACAGATAACAAGGTAGCCAACGTCCAGTCCTCTTCCGCCCCCATGGTTACTCTGAGGTTGGGATGCCGTGTTGCCCCGCCTGTTTCCCAGCTGAACAACCAATCGCAGACAACGCTAATACCAAGGCCACCATTGCGATAACGACGTTCAATCGTTTCAAATCGCCCCCTAATCATCGAACCCCGATATGCCCGCAATTATATTCCAAAGTTCCATGCTGAGTTC
>DCAE01000088.1:2858-3195 GCA_002311385.1 Dehalococcoidia bacterium UBA1141
GTTATCGGGCAAAAAAAGAGCGCTACCAGCAATTTTCTGAAAACGCTATGCAAGTTTAGCATGCAGAAAGCTATTTTGTCAAGCTTTTGTACCTAGATTAAAAGAATGTACCAGAGCCGCACTGACACGGGGTCACCCCTAGACCGATGCATTGTTTGACCGCTCCAAAACCGGGATATAGTGCGGTGAATCTGTAGCAGGGATATAATCAAGGGCACCAAAAGGACTTGGTTTTGGTGGCGGTTCAGAGGTTGGGGAGCGTTACTTGAACACTACCTGAATGGGGCCTTAACGGTACCTGAAAGTGTCGACGAGGGTTGTGTTCAAGGGATTAGAC
>DCAE01000088.1:3371-4677 GCA_002311385.1 Dehalococcoidia bacterium UBA1141
TCCTAGGCGATGGGGCAGAGCCGACGTCGCGGCGAAACTGGGAAGCGCCTGCGCAATGGCCGGGGGCCAGGCAGTAGTGCAGGGCGGGCCACCAAATACTTTGCGCTGCGGGCCAGCGACCCAGAGGCGGCACTGGCATCCAGTAAATGAATGGAGGTGCATTAAGTGGCTGAGGCAGGAAGCGGTCAATGCAAGTACGATCTGAACGAAGACTGGGGCAAGCTCCCTTCCGGTTCGTCTTGGGGACGGGTAACCGGAGTGGCGGTGGACTCTCAGGGAAGGGTGTATGTTTGCCAACAGCTGAAGGACCCGCCGATTCTAGTGTTTGATAAAGATGGAAACTACCTCAGCTCTTGGGGGGTCGGCGCCATAGGCGAGCCCCACACGATCTACATAGGGCCCGACGACGTGTTCTACCTAGCAGACAGGGGTGATCACGTGGTGGCGAAGCTCACCCTTGGTGGTGATCCTCAGGTGGTGATGGGTAACAGGGGCCAACCCTCTGACACCGGGTGCACCGAAGATGAGGGAATAGTGCTCCGGGCCGGGGGGCCTTTCAACCGGCCCACCAGGCTGTGCCCATCTCCTTCCGGAGACCTGTACGTTTCCGACGGTTATCGCAACTCCCGTGTCCATCGCTTCTCGGCGGACGGGGAGCTTATCCACTCTTGGGGCACCCCTGGAGGGTCCGCTCCCTCCGAAATCTATAGCCCCCACAGCGTTTGGGTGGACGGAGAAGGCTTTGTCTACGTGTGCGACCGGAAGAACGACCGTATCCAAATTTTCTCGCCGGCCGGGGAGTTCGTCAACCAGTGGGCCGATGTGCCGGGCGCGACGGATATCTACATGGTCGATGACGAAACGGTATACGTCGCCGAACGGCAAGGGGGATCGGAGAGCTGGATTACAGTGAGAAACAAGCAGGGCCACGTCTTAGAGCGTTGGGCTTCGCCCATGGCCCACCAGATACGCGTCGACGCCCACGGAGACATCTACATGGCGCTTTCCACCTCTGTGGGCAAATACGTCAGGAAGTGATAACTAACTCCATATTCAGATGTTCGCTTCGCAGCCGTTACGGAGTACTGAGCGCCTCAACAAATTATTACTGTGTTTCTAGCTGAACCAGTAGGATAAACGTCAGGGGAAGGGGTGGGTAGAATTGCACCCATTCCCAGTGCCAACAATTGGCGCCACTTCCCACTCTGGTGCAGTGGCTACCACAGTACTCACCGGTACAGCCCCTCCCGAATACATTCAACGTCGATAATCTCAGCGGAAGGGAGTCCAACTAATGGCCGATGTT
>DCAE01000054.1:0-8711 GCA_002311385.1 Dehalococcoidia bacterium UBA1141
CATTATCGCTGAACGCCTACATCCTGCAATTCTGTCCGAGGAAGGCATGTGGGTTGTGGAAACGATCCTGTCTTCCGAAACCCCACCGGCCGAAATCTTGCCGGCTGAAATCCAACTGACCGAAATCCTGCCTGCTGAAATCCAACCGGCCGAAATTGATTCCTCTATTTCCATCGATTCATCCATTGGGCCAAACATCATCCCCCATATTTTCGTGGGAGCCGCCACAATTGATGGAGCCCCGGCTCCTGATGGAACTGTGATTACCGCATGGGTCGCAGTAACGGATGCTTTCACCTCAGTGATAACGTTCGGAGCTATCGACGGGAATCCGAACACGGCTTTCGAGGCCATAACAATCATAGTGCCAGCGGAGCAAGCGCAGATTGGCGCTTCAGTCGTGACGGGCGGCATGTACTCCATCATGACCAACCAGTTGTCCAGTGGATCCCACAACGGCAAGGCAGTATCGTTTCGGACGGGCGACCGCGTTGCAGGTCAGTCCTAGGTATGGACAAGTGGGAGAGCGGATGAATTGAATCTCATTTGGGGCGGGCCCTTATTGCTGGGCTTCGACCATGGGATTTGCTGCTGATTCCTCTAATTATGGGAATGATTGGCCAACTAAAAGCAACTTCACTCAAGACCGCTCCGGACGTGGGTTAGTGAGTTAGGGCCTCAACTTGACACTGGTTGGAGCTAAATCTACGATGTCTTTATCCCGGTCATAAGCCGGGTCGCACAGCGGATCATAGGCTGAATCTCAAGTCGGCGGCTGTCGACCTACCCCTGGATTAATGCGGCAATCTATGGTCGCCATGATGAAAAAACGAGGTTGGAGCTTGGCACACCAGAAAGAAATCGCCCCGAATAAATTGGCGAATGAAGAGATTGCCTCCATGGCCCACTTGATGCGGCGGGCGGGCTTTGGCGACCCCCGCAGGGATCTGGATGTCCGGGTTAGCCAGGGATACGAAGAAGTAGTCGAGGAGCTTCTGCACCCGGAGGACCAGCCCGCCATCAACGATGAATTGCTGTACCGCATCTTTCCGGGTTATGAGGGAGCCTTGGGCCCACCCATAAACCAGGCTGAATGGGTATACCGGATGATTAACACCAAACGGCCGTTGGAAGAGAAGATGGCCCTTTTCTGGCACCAGTTGTTCGCCACCAGCAATTCCAAGGTAGACAATCCTCCCGAGATTACCCGTCAGATTGCTATGTTCCGGCGATTCGGGTTGGGCAAATACCGCGACCTGCTGATGGAGTTGGCTAAGTCCCCGGCCATGATTTTCTGGTTGGACAACCACGGAAACCACGATGGGGCGACCAACGAAAATTGGGGCAGGGAGTTGTTGGAACTCTTTTCCTTGGGCGTGGGCAATTACACCGAAGACGACATCCAAGAAGCGGCCAGGGCCTTCACCGGCTGGACCATTGCGCCCAAGATACCCCGCAACCCTCTGGGCCGATTTTATTGGGAGTTTGAGTATAAACCCGAAGACCACGACGAAAGAGAAAAGACCTTTTTGGGGCATACCGGCAACCTAAACGGCGAAGATATCGTGGATATCATCGTGGAGCAACCGGCTACGGCCCGGTTTCTTGCTCGCCACCTTTACAGATTCTTCGTGGCCGACGAGCCGCCGGTGCCCAATTGGAACATCACACCACCGAATGACCCCGACGCAATCGATGCGTTGGTGGCTGCTTACAACGATTCCGATGGGGATATCACCTCTATCTTAAGAGTCCTTTTCAACGCGGATTTCTTCAAGGGTTCCCGTTTTGCCAAGGTGAAAAGTCCGGCCGAGCTGATAATCGGTACTGTACGCATCTCAGGCGGTTATTACGGCTTCAGACCCGGATTGAACAATCTGGCCTTGGAGTGCGGCTGGCAAGGTCAGGAGTTGTTGAACCCACCCAGTGTGGAGAGTTGGCATACCGGCCAGGCATGGTTGGACGTGGGAACTCTGTTGCGGCGGGTTAATTTCGCTGCCAGGACATTGGGAGACACATCATTGCCCGGTGTTCGAACTATCATCGAAGGCATACGGGAACAAGGCAACCTTTCGCCTGGAGAGGTAGTCGCTGCTTGCCTTGATGCGGTAGGGCCGTTGGAAGTCGGCGAAGAGACTCACGCCGAACTGATGGTCAATGCCGAAAAAAATGGCCGGTTGGCTTGGAGCACACCCGGGGAAGTCAACGCCTCAGAAAAGACGTTGGGCAAGATTTTGACCTTGATTGCCGCCTCCAAAGACTATCAATTCGCCTAGGCAAGCGCACATGACTAAGAGGAATTAAACATGGCATCAACCAATAAAGACCCGGTGTTGGTGGTATTGGAGCTTACCGGGGCGAACGACTACCTGAATACCATTGTTCCTTATGCCGATCCTGTGTATTGGGATAATCGGCCCAAGGTTTATATCCCCAAAGACCAATTACTCCCCATAGATAACGAACTGGCATTCCGGTCCGACGTAGAGCCGTTCAAACAGATTTACGACAACGGAAACATGGCAATAATCCATGGAATCGGGTTTGAGAACTCACCCCGTTCCCATTTTCGCGCCATGGATATCTGGCATACTTGCGAACCGGACTCTATAGGCATAAACGGCTGGCTCGGCAAGGTCATCCGGGACTTGGACCCGGTCGGCGAGAACGTGCTTAAGGGAGTGAATTTTGGCCAAGGGTTACCCCGGGCTCTAACGATGCGGGGAGTGCCGGTTACCTCCGTGAACCACCTAGCTTCATATGGCGTGCTCTCGTCACTGCCGGGCGCATCCGAAGAGGACCGTAGTCAGTTGCTGGAGAGCTTTGCGAAGATGTATGCCCCTGCCATCGGCACCGGACCGGTAATGGATTATCTGGGGCAAACCGGGCGGGACGCATTGAGGGGCGCCGACATGATAAAGGTGGCTCCGGAAAGGTATTCATCCAACATTAAGTATGAGAATAATGCCATTGGAAGGTCGCTACGGGATGTGGCCCAAGTACACCTGGCCGGTCTGGGGACTCAGGTCTTTTACACCTCCTATGGCCCATTCGATACCCACTTCAATCAACCCGGATCACACACCAAGCTTTGGATGGACATCTCCAAGGCCATCAGTGACTTTTTCGCCGACCTGCGGGAGCATGACGCAGGTGAAGAAGTGGTGATGATGCTGTTTAGCGAGTTTGGACGCCGCGTGCGGGATAACGGCACCGGTACGGACCACGGAGCGGCCGGAGTCGCATTCGCCATCGGCGATCGGGTGAATGGCGGCATGTACGGGTCCTATCCCTCTTTGAAACCCGAGGACCTCTCGCAAGGAGACCTGGCTCCGAACTATGACTTCCGCGGTTTCTACTCAACGCTGGTTGACCGATGGCTGGGGCTCGACCCAGTGTCCGTAGTGGGCGGGAAATTTGAGCAAATGGCCTTTGTGTAGCCCGGTGCAACACGAATTTGTCTTCGGAGAACCGCTATGCTGACCACTGTTGCCGCTGGCCGAGTGTTCGACTATAGCTACTGTATCGGCATGTACAGCCAGTCGGGCTTGGGGTTCTGGACTCCTCAAGACTTTGTATTGGGCGAAAACGACCGCGTCTATGTCTTGAGCCGCGGCGTCGAACAATTGGGCCAACGGATTAGCAAGATTACCTTGGACCAAGAGTTCCAAGGCCAGTTCGGCTCCTTCGGCGCGGAGGATGGGCGGTTCGTCTGGCCCCGTTCCATAGATTTGGACAGGAATGGCCGGGTTTTTGTTACGGATGAATATCTGAACCGAATATCGATCTTCGACGGAGAGGGGGCCTTCCGGTATCACTGGGGCAGGCCCGGCAGCGGGGACGGCGAGCTAAGCGGGCCATCGGGAATAGCATTCGATTCTCATGGCTCAGTTTGGGTTGTTGATAGCCTGAATCACCGCGTCCAAAATTTCAGCAACATCGGCGAGTTCAAATCGAATTTCGGGCGGGAAGGCCACGGCAACGGCGATTTGGAGAACCCCTGGGGAATCTGCATCGATCATGAAGACTGCATCTACGTGGCTGACTGGGGAAACAACCGGGTGCAGAAATTCTCTCCCGATGGAGAGTTGCTAGTGAAATTCGAGGCCTCCAGCAGCGGCGCGGGCACACTCAAAGGTCCCTCCGGTGTGGCCGTGGATTCGGATGGAGATGTTTACGTCACCGACTGGGGGAACCACCGGGTGCAGATTTATGCTGCCGACGGTAAATACATAACGGCCTTGGTTGGAGACGCACAAGAACCGTCCCAATGGACGCAGACCTACATCGAGGCCAACCCGGATATCATGAAGGCTCGACGCCGGGTCGATCTGGAACCTGAGTGGCGGTTCCGTAGGCCTGTGGCCGTGAACGTTGATGCCGCCGGTCGCATAATAATCTTGGAATCCTACCGCCACCGATTACAGATCTACAATAAACTCAAGGATTACGAAGAACACTCTTTAAATTTATAGAGCGCCTAAATAGGCAAAATTTCCGACCCAGCCTGCGGTAAAAACGAAGAGGCCCCTTAATTGTGAGGGGTCTCTTCGTTTTTAGGTTCGCCCTAGGCGCTGTGAGTTACTTGGGTCGCTTCTAGGAATGACTAGAAAGCTGAGCGCATGGGTCAGCTCGCGATTCGGCTATAGCGTGCTGGGTCAAAAATCTGAGAGAACTATTATGACTTGGACGGCAAAATCCTAGAATCTCATCGATACGGGATTGCCCCAAAAGTCTTCTTCACAATGTCATTCTGAGTGGAGCGAAGAATCTTTACGTCTGGGCAATGAGATTCTTCGTCGCTTCGCTCCTCAGAATGACAGTTTTGAGGCAAGGCCCATCGGTATCGTCATGATTACATCCGGCATGCTGACGTCATATTGGCGCGTCGAATGGGGTCTTTGGGTGTGATTGCTTGTCACGTTCATTAAACATTCAGATAAGCTCATGGCCTTTGGTGGAGAATTGCGTTTTATGCGTGGGAATTGGAAATCACTGATAGATTATTTTAGAAAAATGAAGGGGACATCCGAAAGCCCACCCAGAGTGAGTTCATCCGAGATACTCTGGTCTTCAGCAGGCGCTTTTTTTAGGTATCGTTTCGCTGACAGTAACCAATTACAAGATTCTTGATGGCACGGACCTGGTAATGGTCATAGGCTCTTTCGGCGCTTCTGCCGTACTCGTCTACGGCGCTGCTGAGAGCCCGTTGGCTCAACCCAGGAACCTAATCGGTGGTCATGTAATTTCCGCAATTATTGGAGTTACCGCTTATCAGTTGCTTGATGCAGAATTATGGTTGGGTGCTCCTTTGGCAGTATCCGCAGCAATCGCTGCCATGCACGCAACCAGAACCCTCCATCCTCCCGGTGGCGGCACGGCTTTGATCGCGGTAATCGGAAGCGCGAAAATTCATGCTCTGGGTTACTTGTTTGTGATTATTCCGACCGGAGTCGGTGCCATTCTTATCTTGGTGGTAGCGCTGCTAGTTAACAACATGCCCAAGAACAAGCAGTACCCCAAGTTTTGGCATTAGCTCCCGGGATCACTCTCGCAACATCTCCCCGACTTGAATACCTGGAGAATCACCACTGATTAGGGCGGTGTTAGATTCAATGTGAAAAGTGATTGCAGGCACACATTGACGTAATTTAGACGGTTAGACTGGGCAAAGTCGAACGATACCAGCAGCACGGGTTGGCGGTGTTGGTGATTTTCTCCAATGGACGGGGACCCGTAAAGTCGGGCTGAAGGCAAGTTCAGTAGAGAGTTTAAGCCAGCCCCTGACGGGTAGCGTAACTAGCTGCCTCGGTCCGGTTGGCGGAGTCGGTCTTGTTGAGGATGTTGCTCACGTGAGTGGTCACGGTCCTGACGGCGATGATCAGTTCCTCGGCAATCTCCCGGTCAGTCCTGCCCGCAGCTACTAGGCGCAGGACTTCGACTTCCCGCTCGGTGAGGCCGTTGGGGTAGCCAGTTCCTCTCACTAGTGATGATTCTTCTCTTTCTTTCAGGGATATCACATTTTTTAGGAGCGGGGCCATGCCTAAATCGGTGGAAATCGAAATGCCTTCCTCCAGAAGTTCCATTATCTTGGCTTGATCTGCGGGGCTTTGTCTCTGAAGAAGTGTTTCGGCATAATCATGACACGTCCAAGCCAGCTCGGGTCTATAGCCTGCCTTTCTGCAGAAGGCCAAGGCACCTTCGAAGTGGGTCGCCGCCTGATCAGAATCGCCCATAGTCTGAGATAGCAGCCCGAGGACTCGGTCGCCAGATACGACCACAAAGCGCGTATGTCCTAAGATCAGGCTTGAGTATTGTTCTCGAGCCGATTTTACATCACCTCGGAGTATGGCGATCAAAGCCAGGCCCCATCTGGCCAACTGTGAGAGAAGAGGCGTAGCGGATGACGCCGAAAGCACCATATCTGCGGCGTTCTCAGCTATTTGCAAAAGGTCCATGTCACCGGTTATCTGCACAACGAGGGGAATCTTCAGAGCCACTGCAGCTTGGTCGTAATTGGGAGGTGGTGGCAATAGTTGGATGCCTTCCACGAAGCGCTCCATGTACTCGCGAGCCTCAGCCACGTTGCCAACCTGGTATTCCAGTAACATTCTGCTACTGACCATTCGGTTGTCTGAAGGTGAAAGCAACAGGCCCTGCTCGCTAAAAACTTTGGCAGCCTCCCAATCACCTTGGTAACTAAACAATAACTCGTTGAACCAAAGGGCGGTGGCTAGAACGTATTGGTCACGCGTTCGCTTGGCGATGACAAGCGTAGCTGCCGCATGGGGGTTTGCCCGGTTGGGTTCTCCCATGTTTATTAGCGTGATTGCGACCCAACGTCTGGCCGATGCCTGCGATATGGGGTCTTCGACACGACTGGCAAGCTCGATAACGCGTAAGCCTTTGGCTACTGCGTCTTCCCACCGAAGGTGCCAGAAATCCACAGTCGAAGATTGGGCCAACGCGCGCATTTCCAACCCAACATCTCCAAATCGATTTGCTATAGCCAAAGTTCGGTTGAAGGCGTCAGTCGCGCCTTCATAATCCCCTTCCTCCATTCCCTTGAGCAGGACATATCTAGACCACAGGCGCCAGCTTCATAGGAATCTGAACCGACTAGTTGCAAAGCGCGAGCCACAAGCTCCACACCGCCTTGTTGGCCTGGTAATTCTTGTATAGGATGCCCTGCAACGCTAATCGCACGTTCCACATCATTTGTATCTGCGTAGAATTCGAATGCCCTGCGCATATTTGATGATGCTACGGCTAGCCCTTGCCTGCCGAGCGTGGCCGTCTGAGGCCCTCCCGAGGCCGTACCGTCTCAGCGTCCATCGGGCTGTCCTTGTTTAGCAGAAAGACCACTCTGGAAATGGGCCTGCGCATCCTCATAGGCGAAGCTGGAAAGCGCCTGTTCTCCAGCTAATAGCGAGTATTTGACATGTTTTTCGAGACCGAGCACCGGCTCGGCCTCTGCGAAGTGGAATGCAAGCTCACCGGCATGATTTTCGGTATCGGCCCCGTACAACTCTTCCAATGCCTCGGCTATTCGGCCATGAAGCCGCACCCTCCGGCTGGCCGATAGTCGCTCGCCGAGGGTTTGCTGGATAAGGGCGTGGCAGAACTGGTATCGCTCCAATGCATCGGCTGACTCTTGTATCAAGCGGTTGATCAGAGCCTCGTCTATCACCTCCAGCATCTGCTCTTCGTTGAATTCAACCTCCAGGTTACGTAGCAGTCTGAAACTGAACTCCCGACCGATGATCGACGCGGTTGTAAGCGCCTGGACGCATTCCGCCGACAGCCGATTCAGCCGTTCCCCTATCACTTCCAACACTCCAGGTGGTATCCCCAGTGTCACGGTTGCTCCTTTGTTTGACCCTGATTCCAGCTCTCCTTGCTCCCCAAGCAGTCTAATTACCTCCGACATGAAGAAGGGGTTGCCTTCGGTGTGGCTGTAAATGGCGTCGACTAGTTCTGGGGAGGCTTGGTTTCCGCTGGCTGCTTGTAAAAATGTGCCAACGTCAGTAGATTCCAGACCTCCCAGAACCGTGTTTTGGAACACTGGACTCCGGTAGAGCTGCGCCAGGGTTTCGGACAGAGGATGCTCTCTGGTCAATTCGGCGTCCCGGTAAGTGCCAATTACCAGGATATGGCTCTCTGCCATCTGCCGAGCAAGAAACTCCAGCAGCAGCAGCAGTGAGGGTTTGTCGGCCCAGTGCAGGTCGTCCAGCACCAGCATTAAAGGCTGAGCCTGGGCTGCGTTCTTGAAGAAGGTGGCAACTGAGTCGAAGAGGCGAAACCGGGTTTGGTCGGGGTCCAATGCCGGAGGTGTCTCCAAGTCAGGCAGCTTCACTAGAATTTCAGGGACAACTACGGCGAGGTCGGCGCCGCCGGAGCCCATCTGGGAGCGAAGTTGATCTGCGTCGGCATTCGACACATAGTAGCGCACGGGCTCGACCCAAGGCCAGTACGGCGGCGCACCATCTTCTTCGTAACAGCGGCCCCATAAAACTTGGGCACCCAAGGTTTCGGCATGAGATGCCAGCTCTTGAGCGGTGCGAGTTTTGCCGATGCCGGGTTCCCCAGCCAACATGACAATGAGTCCGCGGCCGGAGATGGTGTAGGCGTTCAGGGATAATGGGACACTTTTAAAGGGAGAAAAACATGAGGGTGGTGGTGTGTTTGGACTCCCGGTGCAGGGTATAGAT
>DCAE01000054.1:8747-23550 GCA_002311385.1 Dehalococcoidia bacterium UBA1141
ATTATCGCTGAACGCCTACAGATTATCGGGCGACACACTCAGCAACGGATTTTTTGATGGTGGTCAACGGGAGTAGAGGTGCCATACAAGAGTACTGAGAGAATAATTATGGATTCAGGAAAAACTTGCCTTTGACCTATTACGGTCCGATCACAATCTCCACCGCCCACCGCCGATTAGGCCAGTGATGGAGATGGTGTATTGGAGTGCAATGACCAGAATCGAAACAAAAGGCAATACCTTTAGTGGCGCAAAATTTATCTTGGGTGAGCTTGGCAATCATCGAGTCGGTTAGACGCCCGGAGTGGTGATACCATAGCTGGCACCAAGATAAACTTATCCTAAATTTAGATTGCCTCGTGCTATCTGGGGATTTCTGACAGGTATGTCCAGCGAAAACAAGAAAGAGATGCTCTTGGTAGGTTTTCTCCAGGCATCCAACTGCTCAAATTACACCGGGTCTTGGCGACACCCAGAAACCGATTCCAATTTTCTGGATTTGGCTTTCTACCAGAATATCGCCACAACCTTGGAACGGGGCAAGTTCCATCTAGCATTTATCGATGACCGTTTGGCCATGCCTAGTCGCTTCGGCAACACTCACAAGGACGCTGTCGAACTTGGGATACGTGCCGTCAAACTAGACGTGGTGCCAATAATTACCGCAATGGGCCTGGCTACAAGTAACTTAGGTTTGGGGGCAACCTATTCCACGACTTATTATTCCCCTTTTCATGTGGCTCGCCTTTTCGCCTCCATAGATCATTTCACCCAAGGCCGGTCGGCGTGGAACGTGGTGACCTCTTTGAACGACTCTGAGGCGCAGAATTTCGGGGTGTCCGAGCACCTAGCTCACGACGCCAGGTACGATTCGGCGGACGAATTCATGAGCGTGGTATGCAGCCTATGGGACTCGTGGGAACACGGGGCTATGGTGGCGGACAAGGATTCCGGGCAATTCGCCGACTCAACCAAGGTGCATAGAATCGACCATTCGGGTCCTTATTTTCAGTCGCAAGGCGCATTTACCGTCCCCCATACGCCCCAAGGGCATCCGGTGATTATCCAAGCAGGCCAGAGCGAGAGAGGAAGGAAGTTCGCAGCCCGTTGGGGCGAACTTCTCTTTGTGATTTACCCCACAGCCGATGGTTGCCGAGCCTACAGGCAAAATTTGCGTCAACAAAATGAAGAGTTAGGTCGCGACCCGGACTCTGTGAAAGTAGCCCCGGCGGTCTACGTGGTGGTGGGCGAATCTGAAGAGATTGCCCAGGAAAAGTTGGCTTTCATAAACAGTTTGGCCAACCAGACCGACTCTTTGGTACTCTTGTCGGAAGTTTTTAACTATGATTTCGCCCAGCACCCCACTCATGAACCGTTGTCCGACGAAATCCTAGAGTCCATGACCGGCCTCAGAGGTTTTCTAGACCGAGTGATTGAACTGAGCGGCACCAAGAACCCCAGCGTGGATGATTTTATACGATGTTCCGGCCGGGGAACGCTAAGCGAACTTCCTGTCTTTACCGGCACCCCTCAGCAGATAGCAGATCAGATGGAGAGTTGGTTCCTGACCGAGTCCTGCGATGGCTTTGTGCTTGCCGCTACTCACATGCCGGGCACCTATGTTGATTTTGTCGAGATGGTAGTTCCCGAATTGCAACACCGAGGGCTGTTCCGCAAGGATTACGTTTCCGGCACTCTACGTGAAAACTTGGGCATGCCCAATCTTTAGAAACCGGTTCTGTTGGCCAACGTCTAAGCATTCACTCCTTCAACCACTCCCAGCATGTACCGGGAGAATACGCCGGGAGAATACGCCCCCTGACCAATTAATTTGGACTACCAACAAGTTCCAATACCGCTTGGTTCAGCTTTTCAAAATCCAGCGGTTTTGTCATGACCGCATTCCCGGTAGACTCAATAAATTCCCAAGTGTCCGAATTCACCGTATCTCCGGTCATGAAAATTACCTTATCTGCGACGCCTAGGCCCGACTCGACAAGCTGTAGGTAAAGTTGTCTACCGTTGATTCCAGGCATTCTTAGATCTAGCAGGATACAGTCATAGGAGCATGCTTGGATTCTCCGCCAAGCCCCTCCGCCTTCCTCCGCTAGATCCACCTCGAATTGCCGTGTTTCCAGAAACTTGTACAGAATGTCTCGAATCAGAGGTTCATCATCTACAACAAGTAAATGGCCCGTTGCCGACATATCCGGTTTCGGTTCAATGAGTGGACCCGGAACATCAGGAACTGTGCTCACACAAGGAAGTTTTATATTAAAAGTGGCGCCGGACCCATCGGGGCTCTCCACCCATAATTCACCGTTGTGCTGTTGAATAATCCCATGACAAATACTCAACCCTAGTCCTGTTCCCTCTCCGACCCCTTTTGTTGTAAAAAATGGATCAAATACCTTGTTTATGTTGTCTTGAGGTATGCCAGGTCCGTTATCGCTGATGCTGATTACCACCTGCTCATCCATCGACGTGAGGCGAATCGACAATTGTCCTTCGCCGCTGGCAGCCAAACAAGCCTGCTCTGCGTTGGTCAGTATGTTTAGGAATACTTGGAGGAGTTGGTGCTCATCGGCCAATATCCAAGGTAGATCAGGCAGAATTTCGCTCACGACAGTTATGTTGTTGATCCTAAATGCATGGGATTTAAGCTCCAGAGCACGTTCCACCAATAGTGAGATCGCGACCTGTTTTCTCTTGGCTTCCGTCCGTCGAGCGTAAAACAAAAGATTCTGAACGATTTTAGCTGCGCGCTTCGCCTCCCTATGAATCATCTGAAGGTCTTCGGTGGCTGCGGGGTCCTCCAAGTTTCTGGTCAATAATAAATGGGAGTACCCAATAACGGTGGTGAGCGGGTTGTTAATTTCGTGGGCCACGCCAGCAGCCAATTGCCCGTTCGAGGCCATACGGCTCGTCTCACGGATTTGATCTTCCAAGCGTTTACGGGTCACCGCATAGCGAATCGACCGCTCCAGTAGCCTAGAATCGATTTTCCCTTTCTCAAGGAAATCTGAAGCCCCAGCATTCATCGCCTCCATGTCGATGCTGTAATCACTTTGCCCAGTGAGCAGAATGATTGGAATCTTGCACCCAAGCTCCAGAGCTTCGCGCAAGAAGTCTAGACCGTCTCGGTGACCGAGACGGTAGTCTAGGAGACAAACATCATGCCTATGAGATTGAATCAACTCCAGGGCATCATCGTAATTGTCCATCCACTCGAGGCTAAAGGCCTGGGGCGACTCCTGGGAAAGCAGTCGTTCAATCAATTTATGATCGTCCGGATCATCTTCAACGAGTAGTATGTTTACTTTGGTATTGCTCATTAGAAATCAAATAAGTTGACTAGGGTGTCTCTACCAGCTCAAACCAATATGTTCCAATCTGCTGAATTATCGCGACGAGCCTGTCGAAGGTAACCGGCTTGCTGATAAATGAGTTGGCTCCCAAATCATAGCTTCGAAATATATCCTCTTCGGCTTTGGGTGTGGTCAGCACCACGATAGGGATTCGCCGTAGTTCCGGCGTGGACTTGATCTCCCGTAGGGCCTCTCGACCGTCCATCTTCGGCATATTTAGATCAAGAAGTATCAAACCGGGGCGAGGTGATGATGCCGGGTCCGCATATTCACCACGGCGTCCAAGATACTCCATTAGCTCTTCACCGTCTTCTACGAAGCGGAGGTCGTTTGCCAGTCGGCTGTTGTCCCAAGCCTTCTTGGTCATCATCCGGTCTTCATCGTCGTCGTCGGCCATCAGGATCGTTATGGGTTTGCGTTTACCGTTTCCTTCCATTTTGATTTTCCTCCTGCGTTCTGATTTACCGGCAAGGTGATTACAAATGCAGCGCCCTCACCGGATTTACTGGTAGCGACTATCTCCCCTCCATGGCGCTCGACGATCTTGCGGCATACGGCCAAGCCGATACCAGTCCCCTCATATTTGTTACGGCTGTGGAGCCTCTGGAAGATATTGAAGATCCTGTCCGCGTATTTTGGGTCAAATCCGATTCCGTTGTCCTCTACTATCAGTCGAGCAAAATCAGCGTGACTGGCGTCCTGGCCGTTGTGCCCATTGGAAGTGGTTATATATTCGCTATAAATATTTATGATTGGAGGTTCATCGATGCTGTGAAACTTGAGCGAATTGCTGATTAGATTTTGTAGAAGCCGGCGAAGTTGTGCCGAGTCACCTTCTATAACGGGCAGCGGGCTTACAATTACCCTACCGCCCACAGAATCTAGGGCTATCTCCAAATCTTCACTTACTTCTTGAACCACGGCATTGAGATCAACTGGCACAAAAGACTGGCCTTGGGTTGTTACTCGCGACAGGGACAACAGATCGTCGATCAATGTCTGCATACGCTCGGCGGCCTTTAACATTCGCTCAAGGTAGTCTTGCCCTTCTTCCTCAAGAACTTCTGCATATCCAGACTTTAGAAGATCACCAAATGCACGGACTTTCCGAAGGGGTTCTTGCAAGTCATGGGAAGCCACCGAGGCGAATTCTTGTAGTTCTTGATTGCTACGTTCCAGGTTAGCTGCTAACGATCTTAGTTCTTCCTCGGCCCGCTTCCAATCTGAGATATCTCTGATGAGTCCGGTGAACAACGTGCGGTTGGATAAACGTATTTCGCTCACAGTCAAGTCAATCGGGATTTCAACGCCATCTTTTCGCCGGGCGAAGACCTCCCGCCCTGCTCCGATGATTTTTGCTTCGCCGGTACGCCGGTAGTTGGCAATGTAGCCGTCATGCCTACCGTGGTAGGGCTTAGGGATAATGATTTTTACGTTCTGACCAATCATCTCGTCGGCGGAATATCCCAAGAGCCTCTCCGCAGCAGGGTTGAATGATTCGATAGTGCCGTCGCTGTCGATGAGCAAGAAGCCAGCGGCCGCCGAAGCAATCATCGACATTAGCCTGGTTTCGCTTTCTTTCAGAGCTTCTTCGGCTCGCCTTTTGGCGGTAACGTTTCGTCCATATACGTTGACGTACCCGGCGTTCGGTACCGGCTCCACTTCGAAGCTGAAAACGCCGTCTTGGAATTCAATTTCGATTTCCGCTCTCGAGCTTTTGGCAAGGGCTTCTTCGATCCACGCCATCGCTTCCTTGGCCGCTGTGTGCCCTACTTCCAGGCCTCTCTCGGCCAACAAGGGAATAGCTGACGGATTGGCGTATAGAACGGTTCCGTCGTTACCCAGTCTTATGATTGGGTTGGGATCTTCCGAAGGGAATTTGGCAAAGCTTTGGATTTCATCTTCCACCAGCTTGCGTTCAGCGACTTCGGTTCTCAGCCCGTCGTTGACGGTCATCAACTCAGCCACGAGCTTTCGTGTCTTTGAGCCGTAATTAATCAACGTACCGAGGTAGGCTATCAACATTGCGGTGATTATCAGGCCGGCGGCTAAAACACCCCATGCTTCCCACGCTGGTCTTACCGAGTATTCCGGCGTGGGAGTAATGAACAGCGACCACTCGCGTCCGGGAATATCCAACGGCTTTCGCAAGTACAAGTCACCCGAATTCCTTAAGGAATCCGCACCGGCAAGGATTTCACTTTCCGCCCCTTGGCTCGAGTAAAGAACGACTTCGCTTTCAGAAGGAGATTCATCAATAATCTGTATATTGACCGACGCTTGAGGTAATTCTTCTATCGCAGCCTCAACCATGTCAGCGACGTGGAATGCCCCAATAGCGAAGCCCACTAAACTCTGCCCACGCTCTTCTATGGTTTCGTGAGGAGCGTTGTTCTGGTAAATGGGTTGAATGACCAAGAAACCGGATTGTTGCCCGGATTCTTGCACCAACGCGATTTCCCCCGTTGTGACAGCTTCTCCGGTATCCCGCGCTCTCTCTAACGCCGCCAGGCGCACAGGCTCCGATCCAAGATCGTAGCCTATTGCTGTGTCATTTCTCATGAGGGGCTCAACGTAATGGACCGGATAGTATTCCGCCCGCTGTCTGGACCCGACCATACGACCCTGATTATTCCGCTCGGTGATTTGAAATCCGGGTAGTGTTTCTCGCCAGTCTCCCTCTTACGAGACCCTATCCGAGTTTTTGATTCTAGGTATCCATTCCAATGCGTGGATATCCGGATAGCGGGATAAAGGCCATTGCGCAAACGCTCGGAAATCACTCCGCCGGACTTCGTCAGAGGTGGCAAACAGGCCGCTAACGGATTGGACGACATTCAGGTTCCGGTCTATCCCCTTTTGGATGGCGTCCCCGAATGTATCAGCCTGCGTTTGAAAATCAGACTGGCTGCTGGCTTTATGTTGGTTTTGTAGAAAGTTGAAGAAAACGGCGGTCAGCGCCAATTGCAATAACAGAACCAATACAATCAACACTAACAAGCGATTTCCGCCGATGGATAAGCTTCTTGTTCGAAGCGTTGTAGTCATCATTCATCCACCAACGATATCAAGAACCTAAACCCGTTCGACATTGGTTAACGAGCGAGTCCCAATCTGGGAATCGTTATCAACCTGGATTAGTTGGAACGGATTCAGATATCAGTGCGAGGGGAATTTCATATCCTGAGCAACAGGCCTGCCTAACCACATAACCGGTATATGAACGCTTACTAAAATTAAAATGTCATCTCTCCAAGCTCACATATATGGGGAATACACCCAGGCAGTAATGGGCAAACACCCAGCAATCACGTGGAAGCTAGAATCCGTTTTGGAGCAACTCATGGACCTGAAGTTTCTGGGGAATATGCTTGGCCAGTGCTAGTGGACTACACCTGCGCCAAAACGGCACCGAAGGTAATCTAGTAGTAGCCAATCGAGGTTATGACGAGAAATATGACGCGAAGGAAGGATGGGCTATCGGCAGAGGAAGAAAGTCCTGCGGCAACTGAATCAAGCCGAGTCTCGCCAAAAACCGCGGCCCTCAGCGCGCCTTAGTTGCTTGGCCGCAAACATTGGAGCACACCACCGTGGCGGCCAAAGTATTGGAGCTATAGAGAGCAAAGTGGGGTTATCAAAGGGTATAAGAATGGCGCCCTTGAATGTTTCAAGGGCGCCATTCTATTCAATTTATCCGACTGCAGCTTTAGTCCGGCATGCCTTCCATATCGATGGTGGCGTAGTACTGTTTATCGCCGAGGGACCTGACTTTCTGCCAAAATTCTTCTCCTGCGGCGAGCCCTGAAGGGGTTCGTTCGGCGGTTTCCCGGTAGATATTCCAGGAGTCCGGGTGCAACCGCCGACTCTCGTCAAAAGCAGTTTCGGCTTCATCATTTCGACCGTTTCGTTTGAGGTATTGCCCCAGCTGAAATTTAGCGTGGGCCTGGGCAATTTCGTTGCTCATCGACGGCACACGATCTCTCGCTTCGTCGGGGTCAAACAGGAACGAACTGGCGCTGCCATTCATTGCCCAGTCTTTCACGGCATCGATGTAGGTTGATTTCGCGCGTTTAGAACGTTCCACCGCCTCCGGCTTAAATGCTCCTGCCACTGGATCATATTCCTTTAAGATATCCAGGGAGCCGCCCGTCTCAACAGGGCGAAGGATTGTGCCTGATTCGTCAATCCAAACGGCTTGGGGCACATTGAACATGTTGTACAAAGAAGAAAGTAGGTGATTCTGATCGATCAGCGTGATAAACCCGGGAGAAGCGGCCTCGATCCAAGGTCGCGCAGCTTCGACATCCCCATCCATCGCCACCGATACAATCACAAAGTTCTCGTTCTTTACGCTGTCAAACATAGTCTGCCAACCTGGCAGATCAAGTCGGCATCCTCACCAAGAAGCCCAGGTAATCAACAAGACGCGTTTCCCTCGAAAGTCAGTCAAAGAATGTAAATTACCATCGAGATCGGGCAGAGTGAAGTTGGGTGCCTCAAGACTAAGCAATGCATCGTTGCGATTGCTAGCGCCTTCGCCGAGGAGCCACACATCTGCATTCGCGTTGCGAACCACAGGCTTACCCATCAAATCCCAAAAAGCGGATACATTGACGGTATCCCCCCACACAAAAGAATCTGCTCTACCCGAGGGCGTGGGCACACAAACATCATCTTTGCAGAAGCCTTCAGGTTTCATCGACCAACCCGTAATCTCGGTGGTTTCAATGCCACTGAGCCATAGTTCGTCTTTAGAATGTGATTCGCCTGATTGCGCCGCCACTTCAGTCGCGCTTGTCTCCGTTAGGACTGTAACCATGTTGTTCCCACCTTTTTTTATCGAATATCGATTTATCGCGCTAACACAAACCGCCAGGTTTCCTAATTTGTAGAGTTTCTATCACCCGTATCCAAGTACCAAATACGCGGTCTGGGGCCTCTCCACCTCCCGGTGGCAAAACCTAACCCCCAGCAATCAATCAGTCGGCTGGGACCGCGGGTCCACCGGTAACTTGAGGGACAACCCGGCCTCTCGCTCAAATATGGCTGCGGCCGATAACACTGAAAATTCATTGGTGCGTGGCCCTATGATTTGCAGCCCCACCGGGAGTCCCGATTTGGTGAATCCGCAAGGAACCGAAATCGATGGGCAGGCCGTTAGTGTTATGGCAAAGGTAATCAACAGCCAGGTCACATAATTGTCCAACTCAATCCCGTTGATTTCGGTGACATAGCGCTTATCCACGTCAAAGGGAGGCACCGCCGCCGTGGGACATACCAACAAGTCGTAACGTTGGAAAAACTCGGCTGCTCGATGGGCAATTGCACCGCGGGCTAGTTCCGCTTGGGCAATATCACCTGCCTTGAGCTGAAGACCCTTTTCTATGTTCCAGATGACCTCAGGTTTGAGCTGGTCTCGGTGATTCTCAAGGAGAGACGCATAGGAACCGACGAACTGGGCTGCCCGCAGGGTCTGGAACGTTTCCTCGGCATCGTGCAGGTCTATGGTGTCCTCAACGACAGTCGCGCCCATGCCCTCGAATATACTCATTGCCTTTGCGCACAGCTCACTCACTTCGGAATCGATGCTGGCTATACCCAAGTCCGGAGAAAAGGCGATTCGCCGAGGAGGACTAGCCTGGTCCACAGCCGATACGTAAGGGAGCGTCGGAGCTGGCAAACTGATCGGGTCGTTCTGATGCTGTCCAGCCTGCGTATCCAAAAATAGAGCCACATCCCCGACATTCCGGCCCATGGGGCCATCAACGGATAAGGTGGCGAATGGCAAAGCCCTGGGGCCGCTGGCAACTCGACCGGGGGAAGGTCTGAGTCCCACCACAGAGCAAAAGCTGGCCGGCTGGCGCAAGCTGCCCCCCAAATCAGTTCCTGTGGCAAGCCATACCTGGCCCGCCGCCAAAGCCACCGCCGATCCTCCCGATGAACCACCACAGGTCATGCCGGTATTCCAAGGGTTGCGGGTTTTGCCGAACACCTCATTGAAGGTATTGGCCCCGGCGCCGAACTCGGGTGTGTTGGATTTAGCAAGCACAATCCCGCCCTTTTCCTCTATGGTTTCCACTATGTAGTCAGATCGAGCGGGAATGTAGTCCGCGAAAATCGGAGAACCTTTGGTTGATCGCACCCCTGCCACGTCTTTTAGGTCCTTTACGGCGATTGGCAAACCGTACAGATAACCTCGGGGCGCATCTGCAATTCTGTTGGCCATAATCTTCTCGGCATGAGCCCGGGCGCGTTCGATGCACAGCGTGGGAAGCGCGTTCAAGCTTCCGTCGGTCTCCTCAATTCGCTGGATTGCCGCATCAATGAATTCCAACGGCGAAACCTCGCGCTTCTTCAACAATTCGACCGCTTGTCTGGCGGTCAGTTTTACCAGGGTTTGCATCTCACCTCTACCTCAAGTATCCGGCGTCTTGCCCTATCAAACAGCCAATCAACTCAACTATTGCTTGGCGTGCGCTATCTGAGGTGCCGTTATCTGAATTGCATTGTAAGAGCGGGAAGAGACAAGGGCAACATGAGATAACATTCTAGAACCCATGGAACGCATGGCTCAGCCGTTTAAGTGTGGACAAAACCAGTGGCCTAAGACTACTACTCCTCCATCATGGCCAATGACCGATTTCAACGTCGTTTAGATAACCTCTTGGACCAAATCGAGGAAGCGGTAGACCAACGTGACTGGCAAATTGTTCGCCAACTTGCTGATGACGTCCTCGTGCTGGATCCCGATAACTCCGATGCCGCGAAGTTCCGGGCCGCCGCCGAACGAGGACTCGCATTAACGCCCGACTCGGCTCCAAAGGCTCCCCAGCCAGAAACGTCCCCTACACACCCGCCAAGTCCGGCTGCTAGCGCCCCCGAAGCCGAACGGCAGCAGCTAACGGTCATGTTCTGCGACCTCCAAGGTTCCACTGCGCTCTCCCAGCAGCTTGACCCGGAAGACCTCAGAGAAGTTATCCGCGGCTACCAAGAAGTTTGTGCGGGTGCTGTTGGTCGATTTGAAGGGCACATAGCCAAATATCTAGGTGATGGGCTCCTTATCTACTTCGGCTATCCCCAGGCTCACGAAGATGACCCTCAACGAGCGGTTCGTGCTGGCCTGGCTATTCTGGCAGACATGGGCGGCCTTAACGCCCAGCTAAAAGCTGACAAGGACTTGGAGCTTGTCGTCCGCATAGGCGTCCACACGGGCTTAGTAGTGGCGGGAGAGATGGGAGGCGGAGATACCGTAGAAGAACTGGCCATTGTCGGGGAGACGCCCAACATCGCTGCTCGACTAGAAGGGGCTGCCGAACCCAACACAGTAGCAATCAGCGACATCACTGCCAACCTAGTCAAAGGGTTCTTCGTCTGCGAATCCATGGGAACGCATGAACTCAAAGGGATTTCCGAGCCCATGAATCTCTTCCGGGTTCTATCTGAAAGCGGCGCCCAGAGCCGCTTCGATGTGGCAGTAGCCGCTCAACTGACTCCATTAGTCGGGCGGGAACAGGAAGTGGGTTTGCTCATAGATCGTTGGGAGCAAGTGGAGGAGGGATTGGGCCAAGTCGTGTTAATCAGTGGAGAGGCCGGGATTGGCAAGTCTCGGTTGCTTCAAGGGATTTACGACCATCTGGAAGGACGGCCCCATTCGCTCCTGGTACACCGTTGCTCCCCCTACCACCAGAATAGCCCTTTGTTCCCCATCATCGATTCTATTGAACGTTGGCTCGGCTTCCGCAAGGAGGATTCTTCGGGAGAGCGGCTACGTTCCTTGGAGCAAAGGCTGGGAGACTACGCGGTCCAGGTTGATGAATCGGTTCAGTTGTTAGCTGGAATGCTGTCGGTGCCATTGGATGACCGGTATTCACCGCTGAACTTGAGCCCCCAACGACAACGGCAGCGGACAATGGAATTACTGGCGCAGCTTTTGGTGGAGACCGCTAATCAGCAACCGGTTTTGGCTGTGTATGAAGACCTGCATTGGGCGGACCCGACAACGCTGGAGTTTCTTGGGTTATTGGTTGACCAGATTGCTACTTCAAAAGTCATGGCGATGTTCACATTTCGCCCAGAATTCAGCCAGCCTTGGGGGAGCCGGGGTCACCTTACCCATGTAACGCTAAACCGCCTGCCCCAGAGGTTGGCCAGCGACATGATGACCCGGCTGACCAACGGCAAAGAACTGCCCGAGGAGGTGGTCAGCCAGATAGCTGCCAAGAGTGACGGGGTTCCTCTGTTCGTGGAAGAACTGACTCAGATGGTTCTGGAGTCAGGGCTTCTCCGTGAAGTTGATGGGCGATACGAGTTAACCGAGCCACTGACTGCTCTGGCCATACCCTCCACACTTCAGGACTCGCTCACGGCCCGGTTGGACCGGTTGGGGGAGGTGAAAGAGGTAGTACAGCTGGCTGCTGTTTTGGGCAGGGAGTTTATATACCAACTGATTCAAGCCGTGTGCCAACAGGATGAAGCTCCCTTGGCGAATCATCTAAAGCAACTTGTTACCGGCGAGTTCCTGTACCAGCAAGGTGTCGCACCGGAGGCTAGCTATATATTCAAACATGCGCTTATCCGGGACGCAGCCTACAATTCCCTTCTGATTAGCCGGAGACATCAGTACCACAAGCTCGTGGCCCAAGTTTATGAAGAGAACTTCCCTGAGACTGTTGAAACACAGCCTGAACTTGTGGCCCATCACTATACCGAAGCCGGTTTGAACCAGGAGGCGATTACCTATTGGGAAAAAGCGGGGCAGATCGCAATGCGGCGTTCGGCCAACGTGGAAGCCGCAAACCACGTTGCCAAGGGATTAGAGCTTCTGGGAACATTACCGGATACACCGGAGCGGGCTCCACAAGAGGTGGCACTGCAGACTCTGTTGGGGCAATGCATGATTCAGGTCAAGGGTTATACCGCCCCGGAAGTACAACGAGCATTCACGCGGGCCAGGGAGTTGATTGACCAGATCGGGTATAGCTCTCAGTACTTTCCAGTTTTGTTTGGTCTTTGGACCTACTACGCCGTACGTGGTGAATGGAAATCGGCTTTAGAGTTAGCCCACCCGCACTTGGAAGCCGCCCAAGCAACTCAGGAACCCTTTGCACTGCATATCGCCCACCGAAACATGGGCACGGCATTGATGTTTGGAGGAGACCTAGTTCCAGCGCAAGAGCACCTGCTACAGGGAATCGCCAGATATGAACTTCATGAGCACCGGTCTTTGGCGGTGACTTACCATCAAGAACCGACGTCGGGTGCCTTCATGTGGAACAGCCGGAATCTATGGCTGATGGGTTATCCAGATCAGGCGCAGGGCATGCTTGCAGAAGCAGTTAATCTGGCGCAAGAAGTGGCGCATCCATTCACCTTGGTTTTCGTCTTTGCCAATGCTGTCATACGGGAAATAGAGTCTAGGGCCTTTCAATCTGCCTTAAATTACAACCAGGCACTGAATGAGCTCGCCCAAGACCAATCCGCGCCACTGTGGCTCAACGAGGTTCAATTAATGAATGGCATCTGCCATGCCCATATGGACTCAAAAACCCAAGGAGCCATTGCGAGCCTCACCCAAGCATTGGCTACAAGAACAAATATGGGGGTGATGATATTTCGAGTGAAGCTAACTTCATGGCTGGCTGAGGCTCACCTGATCGCCGGAGAACCTCAAAACGGCTTGATAGCTTTGACCGAAGCAATGGACCGGATGAATGAATTCGGCGAGCGAGATTGGGAAGCGGAGCTATACCGCATAAAAGGCGAACTGCTGCTGTTGCCCGGCGGGAGCGACACGGAGGCTGAGGAGGGCTTCAACCAAGCCCTTGAAGTCGCCAGAGCGCTAAATCTCTGGAATTGCGGGCGGCCATGAGCTTGGGCCGCCTGTGGCAAAAGCAAGGCAAGCAAGCGGAGGCCCGGGAGCTGGTGGCCGGTATTTATGGCTAGTTCACCGAAGGCTTTGATACCCCAGACTTAATTGACGCCAAGGCGTTGCTGGAAGAGATATAGTAGTCAAGCTTAGGTTCGTCTAAGCATAGCCAAGCACTTGGTTGGGCGCCCACCACTGGGGAGAGTCGAACTCCACCAGCAACACGGGATGGCGTTGTTGGTTGCAATAACATCGATCTCAACAATCCAGTGGATGCAGGCTCACCAAGGAATTAAATAGCGCTAACCCTCGGGCCTCATCACGTTATTGTGTTCGGTCAAGGGCCTCCAAGACTGGAGCAAAGGCATCCAATCCCTCTAATGAGTTTGGAAAGATACCAACGTGTATGTGGGAGAATCCTCGTTGCGCAAACCCGCGAAAAACATCCGCGATTTCATCAGGGTCACCGGCGAGTGGCCAGCCATACCGGCTGCAGTTGTTCAAACTGGCCCGTCAAAATCCACTACCTGCTGGCCCCCTAAGCCAGGTTCATCTGATTGATAACCTCTTGCGCTTCAGTGACCAAGTCTCGCACGATCTGCCCGGCAGGCTTGATGTCATTTACCAGGCTGCATGACTCGCCAGCGTAAAGCACAGCCTGTTCTATGTCACCTTCAAAACCGACCACGGGAACTGAGCTGGAAGCGTACTTCACCAGCGGGCTAGGATGATGTTGGTCCCGAAAGGCTTGTCGGTTAAGGCGCGTGTCCCCTGAACTTCCTGATGTATAAATGACGCAGGCGCTCCGGTCGCGGTGAGGACACCGCAAGCACCGGCGTTTCATACGGCCGCTGCCAGATCTAGTGTGGCCATGAATCCAAATCCGACCGAGAAAATGGGGTAGGAGATACCAAGTTGGTCGCAGATTGGAGTCTTGAGCATATGCCCTCCACTAGGAGAAGTTTCGCTCCTTCAGTTTCTCCTGCGTCACCAGTTCGTAGAACTCCACGCTCCATGGCTCGGTCAGCATAGGGAACATTTGGGAGATGAGTGTCCTTACTGTTTCGGGCAGTTTTGAGGGCCAATTGGGCTCTATGGCCTCTTGCGTCCACTCAGCATAGACGATGTTAGGCGTGCCAGGTAAGCCCTGGGATACGAACACTTGGGCCTTGTTACGCCCCTTCTCTTCATAGGCAGCGCACAACTGGGACATCAGATTAGCCACATCCCATACCTTGCCTTGCTCGGCCATGGCGATTCTTCTTATGAGATACATCTCTATACTCTCCTATCCGTTGTCGCAAGCGGATTGTAGCACCATCTTGTTGGGTCAACTAGCAGAAATTGAGGCTCCCTTGGTGGAGGTAAGTCGCTCGCTTGCCATGATGGGGGAATAGTAGCGTTAGGGCAGAGGAATGTCCCCAACCGCCAGAATTAGGCCGCAATCAACCAAGCAACACTACGAGTTTCTGCTAATTTAGCCTCAAAAACTGTTAGTGTGTGCATCGACGGAGTAGAGTTGAGATATACCGAGAACGGTAGGTAACCACTGCGGTTGGCGGTGACTTGA
>DCAE01000007.1:0-254 GCA_002311385.1 Dehalococcoidia bacterium UBA1141
GACCAATTGGATGCGAGGGTACATGGGTAAATTTAATTGCCCTGCCTGTCTGAGGTAAGTACGGCGTAATTTCCGACTCTCTGACGAACTTCGGCACTAGATTAGACGTAAATTCGGAAGCTTCTACCTCAAAGCCTGATTGTCCCAATAACATTTCCGGGAGGTTGGATCAATGTATCACTGGTTGAGAAACAAGAAAGCAGTTATTTACGCTCCCCTCATTTTCATCATGTTGTTCGCCGTAGCTTGCGGGT
>DCAE01000007.1:448-2066 GCA_002311385.1 Dehalococcoidia bacterium UBA1141
TAGCAAGACCCACCGCCGCGCCAGCGCCCACAGGTACGGAAGGCAAGATGGGTGGCACGCTGAATATTGGTTCAACGTACACCGTCGATAATCTTGACCCACATAAGGGCGGAGGCTGGAACTACTGTGAGATATGCTACGGGAGCGTCACCGAGAGTTTGGTCCGGCTATTCGAAGAGGAAGGGGCTGAATACGGATCTTTGATTCCTCACCCCTATTTACTCGAATCGTGGACCCTGGTGGACCCCTCTACCTACGATCTGAAGTTGCACGAGGGCGTAAAATTCCACAACGTTCCGCCGGTCAATGGGCGGGAATTGGTCGCAGATGACGTTGTCTGGAGTTTCGAGCACATGAGGCAGCCAGATCCCCTGTACGTTTACCGAACGCTACACGGCCCCCTTGAAAGCCTGGAAGCAACGGACAAGTACACTGTGCGAATGAACCTAAACGCCCCAGCCTTCGCAATCATGAGGTTCATGGGTCTGTCCGACGGAAGCCAGATCATTCCCAGGGAAGTGGAAGAGGACCCCAACTTTGATGCTGACAGCACCGTTATAGGAACCGGTCCCTTCATCATGAAAGAATGGATCCCGGGCACATCGATTCACACCGAGCGTAATCCTGACTATCGGCGGGAAGGCCGCCCCTATTTGGACGAGGTAAATAACCTGATCATCCCGGACGCGGCTGCGCGCATGGCCGCATTCCGATCTGACCGGATCCAACTCCTAGACATGGAGTGGGGACAGGCCCAAACGATATATGACGATCCCAGGTGGATCACCAACCGTTATCCAGGCAGCCGGCAGCGAGGCATTGGCTTTCAGCACCGGCGTCCGCCATTTAATGACATTCGCATGCGCCAAGCAGTGCAGGCGGCCCTGAAGCTGCAGGACTTCGTCGACATCTTGGATGATGGTGAAGGCAAGATAAACACCGGATATTGGTGGTCGATGGAAAACATCGCTCTGGATCAGAGTTACGTGCCAAAGCAGGATCTGGAAAAGGCGAGGCGACTGATAAAAGAGGCTGGGTACGACCCTGAGGTGGGAATCGACGTAGTCACCGTCTGCCGGTCCGGCGACCCGTACCAGTGCCGCATCCAAGAAATCGTCCAAGACCAACTAGCTGAAGTGGGGATCAAGACCAGTATCGTGGCCATGGAATCCGGTAGCTGGCGCACTCGAACATTTACTCAATACGACTTCGACATCTATTCCTACAGCGCCCCGGCCCACGAGATTCCGGAGCGGTTCCATAACTTATACGTTTATGGACCCTCTTCAAGCAACTCCATAGGATCGGCCAACGCTGAGTTGGACGCGGCTATGGAGTTAGCGGGGGCGAGTGCGAATCAGGAAGAGTACGAAGAACGGTGGAAGGCCTACCAAAAGATCTTCATGGAGCAAGTTCCTTACGTGTTCCTGGACACACCTTTCCAATACACCGCCCAGCAGCCTTACCTACGAGGGTACAGGAACAGCGTAGCAGGTTATAACCGCTTCCAGTGGATCGCGGATTTCTGGTTCGACAAATAAACGAACCTATAAGCTGAGTTGCGCTCATTAGCGGGCCTGTAACCGGATTATCTAATCCGGTTACAGGCCAAAGATTT
>DCAE01000007.1:2194-5538 GCA_002311385.1 Dehalococcoidia bacterium UBA1141
CCGGCGGCTGGTATACCTGGTACCCACCTTAATTGGGGTGTCCATAATAATCTTCGTCTTGTTGAGAGTCATCCCGGGTGATGTTGCCGCCATAATGCTCGGGGACTACGCGAACCCCAAGGATGCTGCGGAACTCACCGCTAAACTTGGATTGGACAAGCCCATCATCGTCCAATATGGGGAGTGGATAGTGGGTGTGCTGCAAGGCAAGGCGGGTGTCTCCCTTTACCACGGCAATTCGGTGGCGGGCGAACTCTGGAAAGCCATTCCGGTCAGCGCCGAACTAGCGGTGCTCGGTGTTCTGCTGTCACTGATAATTGGTCTGCCTCTTGGCCTCATATCGGCCATTAAGCACGATTCGATAATCGATCAGGTCAGCCGTTTAGTGTCTGTACTTGGGATCTCCATTCCCAACTTCTGGTTGGCGATTTTAATGTTGACCTTCCTGGCCATATTGTTCGAATGGAATCCTCCAGTCTATTACCAGAGTCTCATAAAGTCTCCAGTGGACAACCTTCAGCAAATGTTGATTCCAGCAATCACGTTGGGTTCTTTCCAAATGGCCCTGGTATCCCGAATGACCCGCTCCAGCATGTTGGAAGTGCTGCGTCAGGACTACATCCGCACGGCACGAGCCAAAGGACTAAGAGAGCAAATGGTAATCTACCGGCACGCGATGAAAAACGCCATGATTCCTGTCGTAACGGTGGTGGGTCTTAATTTCGGAATTCTACTAGGCGGCATCGTGATCATTGAGCAGATAACCGGAGTGCCCGGCGTCGGCAGATTGACGCTCCAAGCGATCAACCAGCGAGACCTCGCCCAGATTCAGATCAACGTCCTGTTCTTTGGAGCCGTGTTTGCTTTCTCTAACCTAATGGTGGATATGATATACGGATTCTTGGACCCACGGATTCGGCAGTCATGATTGCTCCCGCTGATCCGATCATAGAACGGGGCAACCGTTGGTGGAGAATCGCTACCAACACAACGGCCAAGTCGTGTGCCTTAATGTCCAGAAAACCCATAGGTTCAGCGGGGGCTTTCATCTTCTTGGTCATGATCATATTGGCCATATTCAGTGCCCAGCTTGCCACTCACGCACCCAACAAGCAGAGCGCCTCCAATCGCTTGCTGGCGCCTAGTACCGCCCATTGGATGGGAACGGACGAAGCGGGAAGAGACGTATGGAGCCGGGTGGTGTATGGGGCGAGGGTGTCTCTGTACGTAGGGTTGGTAAGCGTTGTCCTAGCCACAGTGGCGGGGACGGCGTTGGGAATGACCTCCGGTTTCATAGGGGGCAGGACGGACATCATAGTCCAGAGGATAGTGGAGATGTTCCTGGCATTTCCCACGTTGATTCTTGCGCTGGTAATTATGGCCATTCTAGGCCCTAGCGTGAACAACTTGATATTTGCCGTGGTGATGGCCTTAACACCCAGGTTCTCCCGGGTTGTCCGCGGGTGTACGTTGGCGACAAAAGAGGAGCCTTACATAGACGCCGCCCGGGCAATTGGCGCCAAGCCGGTGCGCATCCTATCGCTCCACCTGCTGCCGAATATACTGGCTCCTATCATTGTCCTGGCGTCTACGAACCTGGGAATAATAATATTCATCGAAGCTTCCTTAAGCTTTCTGGGCTTCGGCACACCTCCGCCAACTCCGTCTTGGGGGCGGATGCTGAGTGGCACCGCCAGCGGCTACTTCCAGATCGCCTGGTGGCTGGCCTTCTTTCCCGGCCTGGTGCTCAGCTTGACTATTTTAGGCGTGAACCTGCTGGGAGACGCTTTGAGGGACATCTGGGATCCCAGGCTGCGAGGACGATAGACGCCCCGCTAAACTCCGTCCCAACGGCTCGTCCACACTTTGCATGCCTCCTGCAGTGTTTTGTACCATTTAGAAAGGCTAGTGCTTGTCCATCGACTGGAACGGAGCAACTTGAAGATGAGCATCCGATACGGTGCGCTGAGGGTAGAAATCATGATTCGATATGTGGGAGTTGTTGTCCTCTTCCTTGCTATGGTATTGATAGCTTGTGGCGGAGGCGAAAACGTAGGCGTAGAGGCATTGCCAGCCGAGACGGTCGTCCCGCCTATAACACCCATGGGTACGCTGACGGTCCCTCCCGGAGCGACAGTCGAATTAACCTCAAACGGTCCTGTGCCCCAGGAAGTCGCTGTCGAAGCTGGCAATCCGGTTCTCTTCGTGCTGGTAGATGATGAATACGGCCAGAGTACCGTCCAGTTCGATGACCGCAAGGTAGGGACCATGCTATGGCTGCTGCCTGGGCAGTCTCGTGTCTTCACACGGCTCAACGACAAGGAGCCGGGGGCTTACCCGTATAAAATGCTGACTCGCCCCGATAACAAAGGCATGATAATCGTCAAGTAAATCCCTGAGTGGAACCCGTCGGCCATCGAGAAACCGAGCCGTCCAATGACCACCGTTTCGTACAAAACGGGAGTGATTGAAGTCGCCCCCAACGTCTACGCTTTCATCCAGGAAAATTGCGCCACCAACGCCGGGTTCATTGTTTCGGAAGAAGGCGTGCTGGTAATCGACTCGCTCATGACCCCAACGCTGGCCGGGAAACTATACTCGGCGATAAAAAACGTGACCACTTCCCCTATCCGCTACCTGGTGAATACCCATTCCCACGGGGACCACGTTTTCGGCAACCAATACTTCCTGCCGGCCCCGATCGTGGCCCACGGAAATTGCCGGACTGAACTGATCGAAAAGTTCGACGCCAACGTGCAGAGGTATCGGGGCAGGACGGAGTTGATCCCCGAGCTCGATCAGATACGCATGACACTGCCCGACGTGACGTTCGAAGACAGAATGACCATCCGACTGGGAGACCGCGAGATTGAGCTCTCATTCTTGGGCCGCGCCCACTCAAATAGCGACATCTAGACATATCTGCCGGGTGACAAGGTCTTATTCGTGGGGGGCATCGCTGTCAACAAGACCCTCCCCGCTTTCCCGGACGGCCACATCACCAAATGGCTGACGGTGATCGACCAGACGGCCAAAGTGGATGCTGAAACCATCGTTCCGGGCCACGGTCCAGTGGGTGGGAAGGCCGAGTTCGAGGAAGCCAGAGAACTGCTCCAAATACTAAATACCGAGATGAAACGGGGGAATGACGAGGGCCTGCCCGAGTACGAGACGGCGAAGCGGGTTAACGTTGGCAAGTTCAGTGGATTCGCGAACCAGAAACACGTCGGGCAGATTACCCAAATGGCGTACCAGGCCTACCGTGGTGAACTGGAATAGGTCACGTACACGTTTGAACCGCTTAGATTGCGGTGGAACCGTGCATTCGACGGTGGCGAACCCTC
>DCAE01000072.1:0-12051 GCA_002311385.1 Dehalococcoidia bacterium UBA1141
AGCGGATTTTAAGTCCGCCGCGTCTGCCATTCCGCCATCCCGGCAAATATAACTGTAGCTATGTAAAGAGAGCGATGAAGGGGAGTGGGAGTAGTCTGGGGAGAGGGGGTTGGAGGCGACGGGCGGATTCGAACCGCCGAATAGAGGTTTTGCAGACCTCCGCCTTAGTCCACTTGGCTACGTCGCCTTGTCTGGTGTTTCGCTGAGCTGGTGCCGAGGGCGGGATTTGAACCCACACGAGCGAAAGCCCACGGCCCCCTCAAGACCGCGTGTCTACCAATTCCACCACCTCGGCCTATCAGTGCGGCAGCCATTATATCACGTTATGAGCCTGCTGGAACCATTTTTACGGCCAGACAAAGAAGGCCAACTTTTTCAGAAACCACTACCTTCATATTATATTCCTGCGCATAGCCGGTCGGTCCACGTCTGATATAATTACGAGCATGCGATCCTGGCCGGAGGCTCATGAATCGGCCAACCAGGTTCACGTCAGACTTGCTCCATCACAAGCTTGGGGAACGAAATGCCCGAGAATCCGGACCAAAACCCAGATAGCGTTGTCACCTTTAAGGACCAAGCCTACGATGTAGCGACTCAGGTCCCCGGCCTTGACGAGGGAAGCTTGGAGGACGCCCGACGGCTGATTGGCGTTAATTACCGGGGCGCCCAAGCCACTATCGAGATAACCAGAGACAACATCCGGGATTATTGCAACTACATGGGCAGCGAGAACCAGATTTTTCTTGACCCTGAACATGCGGCGAAATCCCGATGGGGAGGCATAATAGCCCCACCGTCCATGGCGGGCCAAGCGATAATCGCCCCCGGCTTGCGGGGCATCCAATGGATATATGCCGGGATAGAGTGGGAGTTTTTCAGGGTGATGCGCCCAGGAGATGTGATTACCCAGACCGGCAAGCTGGTGGACGCTCAAGAGAAAAAGGGCCGGACCGTCCCTAAAATGATTCTGCAAATCGGTCAACTGAACTGTGTCGGTCAAGACGGCGCTCCTGTGTCCCGTTCCCAGGTCTACCACATGCGGACGCCTCGTCGCCAAGCCCCCGGTGGCATGAGCTACAACGTAGAGCCCCGGAAGTGGGGTCTTGAGGAATTGGCGGACCTGGAAAGAGAAATGCTGGACGAGAGACCCAGAGGTGGAGAGCCCTGCTACTGGGTGGACGTCACCGAAGATGAGGAGATGCCTCGGGCGACCTACGGACCACTCCGAGTGGTGGAGATTGGCTTCACCGGCAGTTACACCGACTCTGGGGCGATTACCGGCGAGGGTGTGGCCCACAATGGCGCTCATATCTACCAGATACTAAACCGGCGGCGTCATCCCGCCGACACCTACGTGGACCCGAAAACCGGCGCTCAAGACCATCCCCACCGAGGCCACTGGGAGAGTTTCATGGCCCATGAGGTGGGAATGCCCGGCGTGTATGACATGGGCCCCCAGCGGGTTTCATGGCTCTGCCGGTACATCACCGATTGGATGGGCGATGACGCTTTCTTGGTGCGTTTGTCGGCCCACCTGCGCCGCCCCAACATTGTGGGCGACGTTACTCGTATCGGTGGTAGAGTTCAGCGCAAATGGGTGGAAAATGGGTTCCACTTGGTCCAGTGTGAGATGTGGGCTGTCAACCAGCGCAACGAGATTATCATGCCTGGCAGCGCCGTCGTGTCCTTGCCCTTTGATCGCCAGTCGACAGGTCAGCCTTTGGAGCCGCCATTCAGTCCTGATACCTCCTTTACTGAGCCTGCTTAACGGAGCCTGCATAACTGAGCCTGCTTAATGGGTATGTCAAAACTTACCGCAGAGCGCACGGAGGACGCAGAGTTGAGAATGAATTTGATTGTGTTTCTCTGGGACCTCTGCGGTTAGATTTATGTACTTGGTAAAAAATGCCAGATAGTCCAACTAATCCCTCTCCTTTCACGCCGGAATCATTGGCGGCAGCCAAGGCTCTAATAGGAGTGCCGCTACGCCGGGATCAACACAATTCCTTGGTTTCGGTGCCAGCAGTAAAGCGCTGGGCTAGAAGTATCGGAGACCGAAACCCACTTTGGTTGGACTCTGATTACGCTGCTACCAGCGGTCACGGCCGAGTCATGGCCCCTTCATGCTGGCTTTACAGCGTCGATAACACTTGTCTCTACCCCAATTTCCCGGACTGCCATGTGATATATGGTGGTTGTGATTGGGAATTTTACGGCTGGCTGGGCGTAGGAGACGGTGTAGCCGTCCAGTCGAAGTTGATTGGCGTCGAAGAGAAAACCGGGCGCTTCTGCGGACCCATGGTTCTGCAAACCGGCGAGACGCTGTTCACCCGCCCCGGTGGAGAACCGGTGGCCAAAGCTGTTTCCTACGTTTTGAGGACGCCCCGCCCTGCGGCGGTTGAGATGGGTAAATACCGGGACTGGACGAAACACATTCTGACTCCCGAAGAGGCCGTGACAACCGAGGATGGCTACGACAATGAGGAGATAAGGGGCGGCCAACCCCGGTTCTGGGAAGACGTGGTCCAGGATGAAATCCTGACACCCATCGTCCGGGGCCCCCTTACCTCAGAAGAGGTTATTCAGTTCTTGGGAGCGACCAGCCCCAGTCGGGGATTCAAACACTTTCTTCGGCACCGGCAGCGCCATCCGCAAGCCGCTTTCTTGGATGAAGACACCGGCTCTTGGGAGAGTTGGGAAGCATCTATGCTGAGGGACGACGTTGCTCAAGCCTTCGGTTTTCCCTTCGCCCACGACTCGGGAATCGACCGAATATCGTGGATGGGCAACTTGATCACCAACTGGATGGGGGACCAAGGTAGGTTAAAATCACTGAGCGTTAGATTGATCTTGCCCAACGTGTACGGAGACGTTTCCTGGTGCCGGGGTAAGGTAACCGGGAAGCGCAAGCAGGACGGGCAAAATTTGTGCGACCTAGATGTGTGGTGCGAGAACCAGCGAGGCCAGCAAACGGCCCTCGGCAAGGCCACATTGGCCTTGCCCGGCAAGAATTCCGCCTAGGCCTAATAACGGAACAAGGCTTGATTATGGCCAATCCCCGCCACATGAAGGAAAAGCAGATTCGGGTGGCCGTGTTCGACAACGAGCCCCTAGCACGTCTTGCTGTGCAACGGCTGCAGGAGCAGGGGATTCCGGCGCTTACACGTTGTCTAAGGGGAGGCCCCGGCCTTTGGGGTTCGGCCTACAATCTCCCCCACGACGTAATCGTGTACGAGTCCGACGAAGAAAATGCCAGGGATTTGTTGGACCTGCCTACTGCCGAACACCCGGAGACAAACAACTTGGGGATGGGAGAGCAACCGGCGTCCAGTTCCAACCTGGGCATGATTCTCGTGGGCGCCATCTTGGGTGTCCTGTTCTTGGTGGTCATCATATCGGTGTTCTCCAAGTCAGCGTGACTCATGGAGGCACCAGCTAGATAGTTAATCGATGGCGCATCCGCAAATCAATTTGCCGCATCTCAGGGATGTTGAGTTTATCAAAGTTTGTCGTGCCGACCACAGGCATACTACGAATGACAATGCGAAAAGTAGCACGGCAATGATAGTGCTTTCATCCCCACTCTAACTCTCCCGCCTTAGAGGGAGGAGACCAGTCCCTTCCCCCATTTCGGGGGAAGGTCAGGATGGGGGTGCGAATCGTCGGCCAAAACAACGTTGACCAAAACTAAGTTGAAACGAGCTAGCATTCCGGTCGTATTTCTAACTTCGGAGCGATATTCATGACTTCAGCCGCCTTCGGCGAAATTCGCGCCATAACCCTGGATATGTACGGGACCCTGCTGGACCTGGAAACCAGTTTTGTCCAAGGCTTCGGTAGTTTCCTTAAAGAAAAAGGCTCGTCTCGGGACGCCGCTGAAGTCATTCAGATATGGGAGGCGGTTTACCTGCGGGAGAGCATGGTGGACACCATGTTGGGCCGGGGCCGGACATTGTTCGAGAAGGTGCGCAGGGATTGCCTGGGCTTAGTATTTTCCACCCTGGGAGTCTCCCACGACTCGGACGACATCGAGAGATTGCTGACAACCGATGCCCAGGTCACGTTGTTCCCCGACGTTCAGGAAGGTGTGGCTGCGCTGCGGGAGAAATTCACGCTTTCAGTATTGTCCAACGGCGACCTAGTCTCTCTGGAACGGGCCATAAGCGGCCTCTCCATACCGGTCCACCAAGCAATCTCGGCGGAAGAAGCGGGCGCCTATAAACCCCATTCCGTGGTGTACCGCTTGGCTGCCGAACGCTTGAACTTGGAGCCCAACCAAATCCTCCACGTGGCAGCCCATACCTGGGATATTCGCGGCGCAAAGGCATTCGGGTTTTCGGGCGTGTACCTCAACCGGGACAACATCCCCTATGGCGATCACTCGACCCAGGCGGATATGGAAATAACCTCGCTGACCCAGTTGGCGGGTATCTTGGGCGTCTGACCGGACATGTCAATCAGATACGGCATCGGCTTGGCCTTGGAGCCAGCATTCACCTCACGGGCGTACCGGGCTCGTCAGCTCATCTGCGGTCAGTACGCAAGCTGGGCTGCGGAAATGAACATGGTCTACCTGAGCGTGGCCGGATTCTTCGGTTGCGAGGAATCGTCAGTGCCCGCGCTGGAAAAGGGCCTGTCGGAGATTGCCTCTCATAACGCCCAAGCAGCACCACAATTTGCTTTGTCCCACGGCGGCGTTGCTACATATTTGGGCCTGCCGGGACACATATACCTGGACTTTGCAGCCCCTTCAGTGGCTCCGGAGCTAAACAACCTCCACCGTTCGGTGGTGAAATTGTTGGCCGAGACCCATGGGGTTAGTCTTGGCAACCGGAACTCTGACAGTCAATTTCAGCCGCACCTGCCATTGATGCAATTTTCTCATTTGCCGGAACAGGTATTCGCCGACGCTGTTGAATTCGCTAGGGTCGTGGCCGCCGATTTGCAAATCCCAGCCAGTACCCGAGCGTGGCGGTTGCTATTGATGCGGTTTGAGTCCAATGCCGCTGGCGAAGATTGGACTGGGGGAGCCTGGGCAGCCGACCTCAGTTGGAGCTTGTTGGCCAGCTATCCCCTCTAGACTTGTTGGGCAGACTTGTGGTGGCTGAAGATAAGGACTCACCCCCATCCTAACTCTCGCTCTACCAGGCTGAGCTACCCCAGCACGGTTCCCAAAGCGGCGTGGGATTTCTTTGCGGGGAGGCCACGCCGTTTGCTATTCGGAGCGAATCTAAGGTACGCCGAAACTAAGGCAGACCGAGACTGGAGTCCAAAGTGGGCACATATCGGTTGGTGTTATAATCAAGATAACCCCGTCCTTTGGCAAAAGGGTAGGCCAGTTGGTTGGTGCCCTCGACAGGACTCGAACCTGCACGGTTTTTACACCACCGCAGTACCGGTGCGCCGTGTTTATTTATTCGATTGCCACTGGAACCACCTCCACACCCTCCCTCTCTACCACTACAGGGGCAACACCGTTTGGTTGTTCCTTCATCCGGTACACACCGGGGCCAACTCTTTCCCAGGTGTCAATCAATCTCACCAACACGTTGCCTATAGCAGTTCTACTGGGGGAAACCAATCCTTGAGATATGAATTCGGCCTCGACAGTCTCGGTGCTGGCATACCGCTGTGGGTGGGCAGAAGCCACCGCAACACCGATTCTTCGAGTGGCGATGTGTTGTTCGGCCAATGTCATAGCAGGTACAATGTCAGGACGAATGTCATTGCCTGCTGGCCCTTCTTCGGGCAGTTGGGCGACTATCTCCCGAAGCACCTGTTCTTCTACTTCGATGGACTGCCGCCGCACTTGGACGTCCGCAAGGGCAGTCGAGGCCAACTCACGAACCTGCCCAATATCCCCTTGCACCAGCATCTGGATGCATCGCCGGGTATTCTCACTAAAGTCCATCGCTCTCACCTCTGGCTGTACTGGCACCGATTAATTATCAACTGTTCTATAGATTCTATCACAACGGCCAACAAGATGGGAGTACGTTGTCTGAGAGCCGTACGTGACTTTTGGAACATCCAGCCGACTTTAGGAACAGAGGCTACTTGTGGAACAAGGCCAACTCTCCCCCTTCAAGGGGGAGAGAACCAGTCCCTTCCCCCATTTCGGGGGAAGGCTAGGATGGGGGCGAATTCGTATTGAACACCTCTCCGTCCTTACAAAGAACTAGCGCCTCTGATGTCCTTGGGCTATCATTTACCCAACTTTAATCGGGTTCAAGCAAAAAAGGCTGACCGCTGATGGCTGACAGCTAATTAAGGAGAAAACATGAAAACCACCACCAAACTTCGCCAAATGCTAAAATCGGGCCAGATGGTGACCGCGCCCTTTGTGCTCAATGCGATGCACGCCAAGATTGCCCAGTCGGTGGGCTTTGACGCTGTGTACATGACCGGTTGCGGCACTGCCGCCGAGCGAGGTTTCCCCGACGTGGGCTTGCTGACAATGACCGAGATGGTCGCCAACGCCAAGTACATCGCCAACGCCATTGATATCCCTGTTGTCTGCGATGCCGACACCGGCTACGGCAACCCTCTTAACGTTCAGCGCACCGTCAGAGAGTATGAGATGGCGGGTGTGGCCGGGATTCACATCGAAGACCAGGTCTTTCCCAAGAAGTGTGGCTTTTTCGAAGGAAAGCAGGTGATTCCTCAAGAAGAAGCGGTGCAGAAGATTCGGGCGGCATTGGACGCCCGCACCGACCCGGATTTCGTGATTATCTCCCGCTGCGACGCCTACGCCGTCACCGGATGGGAGGACACTGTCCAGCGTTGTAAGGCCTATATCGACGCCGGGGCCGACTTGGTTTTCGTTGACGGCATAAAATCTCCGGAAGACATCAAGAACTACGCCACCGACATGAAGGACCTTCCCCGAATGTACAACGGCGACTTGATGTCCACTCAGGATGTGGCTGCTTTGGGTTACAAAATGATGATATGCGGCAGCACCATCTGGCTAGTCTACAAACAGGTTCATGACTCCTTCCAAGAACTGAAAAACACGGGCAAGGTCAACCCCGACCGTTATGGCACCCGGTGGGATGTTGCGGGTCTGATGGGCCTGGATGAGATTTATGAATTGGAGCGCAGGTACGGCGTGACCGAGGTCCCGGTGGCCTAGTTTTGCCCCCCATTGTCTGACCAGACTCCCAGCTTAAGTGGGGGAATCATGCCCCATTACTTGATACAAGGTTCCTACTCGGCCGAAGGTCTCTCCGCATTGATTAGCAGCCCCGAAGGCCGAAGCGAAGCGATGCGGAAGGGAATCGAAGGCGTGGGGGCACGGTAGAGTCCTTATACTTTTGCTTCGGCGACTACGATCTAGTTGCAATCTTTGAAATGCCGGACAATGTTACGATGGCGGCGCTTTCGATGGTCGCAGGCGCCAGCGGAGCGGTAACTAACATCAAAACCACCGTCCTGATTCCAATCACCGAAGGGGTTGAGGCCGCTCGCAAAGCAGCGGGCTTAACCTATCGTCCGCCCAGGGCTTAGGTTTTCCGGCCACCCATAGACCAGCCACAAACAAAATCGAAATAATGGCCCTACGAACAATCGTGGGGCCATTGCAATTATTTGATACATCCCATCCACCAATAATTGTTTGTAGGAGGCACCTTATGGCAGCCAGAGGCGAAAGCATTATCTTGCAACCGGGAGAGGGCCGGACCATCGAGACTCTGGGCAGCAAGATGGGTTTCAAAGCGGTTACCGAAGACACGGGTGGTCTGTACTCGCTAATCGAATATGAAGCTGGGCCGAAATTCAGCGGGCCAGCGCCCCATATACATCTGGAGATGGAAGAGGGATTTTATGTCGTCGAAGGTGCTTTCGACCTGCAGGTAGGGGAAGAATCGGTGCGGGCGCCGGTCGGCTCTTTCATCCTGATTCCTCGCGGCGTCGTTCATACTTTTGCCAACCCTTTGGATACCCCGTCAAAGTTCCTGCTCATAGCGTCGCCAGGAGGATTTGAACACTACTTCGAGGAACTGGCTCCGCTGGTGGAGAAGCACGGATACCCTCAGCCGGAAGCCATGCAGGGCTTGGCCGAAAAGTACAATTTTAGGATTGTGCCGCGCTCCTGAAAAAAGGTGGATCTCGATAACAACCCCATCCGACGACAATCACCATGGCATTTGCCTAGACCCATCCAACTTAGGTCAAGCTAGGCTTGTCGAAACACCAACAGGACTTGACCAGACCAACCGTTCGCTCTGAGCTTGTCGGAGGTTATGTCATGGCATGGATGGTTCAACAGGCTCACCACGAACGGTCGTCATTACTAACGTTTGTCCTGAAGATCAGCCACAAATTATGCCTTTTGTTGTCACTACCTGTGACAATTCTCTGCTTAAAGAGTCTATTGGGGCATCAACGTCATAACGTCTCTGGAGAAATGCTCCATTGACTCCTGTAGTTCGGATGCTTCTTGTGCCGGGAAGGTGAGGATGAAGTTCTTCACTCCTAGGTCCTGATACTGACGCAGGTCGGCGGCGATTTGCTCAGGCGCACCGGTTACCATGCGGCGGGATGGGCCAGCGGATTTGTCGAAGATAACATCGGTGCTGAAGGTGACGTCCACCGCATCCTCGGGCCGGCCTGCTTCCACGGTCAACGTGCGCAGGCGAGCGATTTTCTCGGCCAGTTCCTCCGGTTCCAGGATGGCTGGCGGCCTGAGACCGATGGGCATCCAACCGTCCCCATACTTTGCTGCACGTCGTATGGCCGGCCCGGTGTGGCCGCCAATCCAAATGGGCGGATGGGGTTTTTGCACCGGTTTGGGCTGGAAGCCGCTGCCGGAGATTTGATAATACTTGCCGTTGAACACCGGCTCGTCCTTGGTCCACAGTTCTTTATACAGTTGGATGTACTCGTCGGTCACGGCACCCCGCTCGTGGAAGGTGTCCAACCCCAAAGCTAGAAACTCCTCTTCCATCCAGCCCACCCCGGCTCCCAGGATGACTCGTCCGCCCGACAGAACGTCAAGGGTCGACAGTATTTTTGCTGTGAGCACGGGATTTCGGTATGGCAGAATCAAGACATGGGTGCCCAGACGTATTCGTTGAGTACATCCGGCCAGGAAGTTCAGCGCAGCCAGAGGCTCGTAATAGGATTCGTCTGGCTTAAAAGTGGGAACACCGTCTGCCGCATAGGGATAAAACGAGTCTACTTGCCGAGGAAGTATGATGTGATCGCTGACCCAGATGGAGTCAAAGCCCAAATCCTCGGCCCGCTGCGCCAGGGAACGTAGAGAATCCGGATTGGACATGGGTCCGCGAGTGGGTACCGAGCAACCGAAAGTGGCTGGCATATTAGTTCTCCTGTGTGTTTGGTTGGTGGACTGGATAAGCCGATTGTTTATGCTACCTGGACATGGAGCCGAAGTCCTCTTCCCCTTTGGCCGCTTTGTTGAGGTCGGACTGAACTAAGAACCAAACGGCCGGGCTGAATACTACCCATATTATGAAGATAACAAGCGCTGGGTATTTCTCGTCGACGAACTCCGTATAAGCGTTGGCGTAATGCCAATAAGCGAAGTACTGAATGATTGGTACCAGCGAGAGTATCGTCCACAGGCCGCTGCCTTCAGGGTTTCCGTTAGCCTTATGAAGTTCATCCAAGGTCACGTAGAACCAATAAAGAGCGTAGATGCCCAAGGTCATGATTACCAAGACGACCTGCATCACCATGTTGCGATGCTTTATGTGGTCGGTGGTTTTGGCGGAGCCGGAAAAGGTTGGAGTTGGCCTCGTTTGGGGTCGGGGTTCGCTGCCCATTTGCGGTGCTGGACCCGTACTCTCTTGACCGGTGGTGGCAGTGCCGCAGTGGGCGCAAAAATTGGCTCCTTGTTCTAACTGCTCTCCGCATTGGGAACAGAATCTGTTTGATTCTTGGGCCATATTTCCTCCCCGTCTTGGAGCAGATTCAAACTAGGGGCGCTGCCATGTAAGGCGAAAGTAATGCGAACGTAATGCGAAGCAAAATCAGCTTGAACCAAGACCCGAATTCGGCTTGTATAACCTACAGCTAGACGTGCCGGATTTTAGTGGAGGCGACATTGGGTGTCAAACCGGTTGAGTGTATTTGTTTATTTCACGATACGTGTTGCGGCGGGTCTACTTGGTTGTACCTCCAGTCATGCCTGTGCTAGGCTATCTTAAATACGTTTTAACGAGGTACTAGGGTAATGTCGAAAAAAGTTGTGGTGGCCATGAGCGGCGGCGTGGATTCGTCTGTTGCCGCTCTGCTCCTTAAAGAGCAGGGCTACGACGTGGTCGGCGTAACCATGAAGCTCTTTAGCTTGGAGCACACCGACCTGCCGCCCCAATACCGGGGATGTTGCACCTTGGACGACGTTGAAGACGCCAGAGAAGTCTGCCGTTTGTTGGGTGTGCCTCACTACGTCTTGAACGTGCAGAAAGAGTTCCAAGACCACGTGATTGACTACTTCTGCTCCGAGTACCAAAAGGGCCGCACTCCCCATCCCTGCATCGCCTGCAACGACAAGATTAAGTTCAACTTTCTGATGAACCGAGCAGCGGCGCTGGAAGCGAAATATGTCGCCACAGGCCATTACGCCACCATCGCCGACGGCCCCGACGGCCTGCTATTGAAGAAGGGCGTGGATGCTGGCAAGGACCAGTCCTACGTGTTGTTCGGAATGGGTCAAGAGCAGTTGGCCCACACGTTGATGCCAGTAGGTCAGTACTCCAAGGAATCTATACGGGCAATGGCAACGGAAGCGGGATTCAGCAATGCCGAAAAGCCAGATAGCCAGGACATTTGCTTCATACCTTTTGGCGACTACAAAGAATTTATCAAAGACCGGGTTGCTGCGGTCCCCGGTGACATCGTGGACATGGAAGGAAGAGTCGTTGCCCAACATAAGGGCATCGAGTTCTTCACCGTGGGGCAAAGGCGTGGCTTGGGATTGGTCCAAACAAAAGTTGATGAGCAACCCCAGTTCGTTATCAGGTTGGAGCCCGAGGCCAACCGTGTTGTCGTCGGCCCGGAAGAGTTTCTGTATCAAGATTCCATGTGGGCTTCCCGGGTGAACTACGTGCTGGGACAGCCACCTGCGCAACCGGTCAATGTGGCCGTGAAAATCCGCTACAAGTCTGATGATGCCCCAGCGGTGCTTCATCCCGGCAAAGACGGTGCGCTAGTCCGCTTTGACCAGCCCCAAAGAGCCATCACCCCAGGCCAAGCGGCCGTGTTTTACCAAGGCGATGTGCTCATAGGCGGCGGCATAATAGAAAGCAGCATACCCTAATATATAGTTCTTTAGGAGGGGTCTGGGGAACCCTTTCTTTCAAGAATGGGTTCCCCAGATCTCGCGACGGAGAGTCCGATGCCGGACTTATCATTGGAGCTTGGGCTCCAGCAGCGGGGCTACCGATTGGTGGCGGGTGTTGACGAGGTGGGGAGAGGTCCCTTAGCTGGGCCCGTGGTTTCCGCCGCCGTCATCTTGCCGCCCTACCTCACTGGCGACGAACCTTGGCTTAAATTTCTGGAAGACAGCAAGACCCTCACTAGACCACGGCGGGAATTGGCCGCTCAAGCGGTGCGCCACCACGCCCTAGCCGTAGGCATCGGCCAGTGCAGCCACGAAGAAATCGACGAGATTGGCATCGGTCGGGCCAGCATTCGAGCCATGATGCGGGCAGTGGCCGACCTGCCTGTCCAGCCGGGCCATCTGTTGCTGGACTACGTCCCCATCCGCCAGTGCCCGTTGCCCTTTCAGGCGATTGTGAAGGGCGACAGCATCAGCTACTCCATTGCCGCCGCATCCAACGTGGCCAAGGTGCTGCGGGACAGTTGGATGCAAGACGCCGACATCACATTTCCAGGCTACTCCTTCGCTCAGAACAAGGGCTATCCCACAGCCGACCATAGGTCGAAACTTCTTGAACTGGGGCCTTGCACTATCCACCGCCGCTCCTTTGGGCCGGTGCGGGAGGCCGTTCAGCTATGGGGCATGACCTGATATGCCTACTCCGCGTACCAAGCTGGGCGATTGGGGAGAGGAATTGG
>DCAE01000072.1:12157-21659 GCA_002311385.1 Dehalococcoidia bacterium UBA1141
GGAGAGGAATTGGTCTTTGTTGAGGTGAGAACCCGAAGCCCGGGCAATTTCGGCACTCCTGAAGAGTCGGTATCGGCCCATAAACTTCGGCGTTTGATGGCCACTTGCCAGGACTACCTTCAAAAGTCCGGCCAAGAAGCCGTCAACTGGCGGGTGGACCTAATAAGCGTGCGCCTGGAAAAGGGCCGGAGCCGAACCCCTAAGGTCGAACGTATCGACCACCTAAGCCATGTGCTTCAAGAATAGCCTTGCCCCATAAGAGTCATCCGTATCAAATCCGGCGTGGGTCGCTGGCTGGCCGCCTGTACTAGCATCCTGACTGAAAGGCAGACCCCTACTTCGGCAGGAACCCAACATCACTAGGAAAAGCATGGAAACCACGATAGCGGTTATCAAGCACGACCACCTAAGCAATGCCGTATACCTCGTTTAGAATTGATTCCAAATCCGACCTTATAGTGAACCGTACCACTGGGCAATCGCTGCGCCAATCTCGTCCGGGGAATCCTCTTGGATAAAGTGGGCGCCCTTAACAGTGACTTCCGTCTGGTTGGGCCACGTCCGGCAAAATTCCCGTTGCTCTCCGGTAAGTATCGCGCCTGGGTCGGCGTTGACGAACAGTTTTGGAACCTGGCTGGAAGAGAGCCACTGGGCATAGCTCGCAACGATTTCCACCACGTCCGCTGGCTCACCGTCCACAGGAATCTCTCTGGGCCAAGTCAATGTTGGGCGGCGCGACTCTCCGGCCTCCAAGTAGGGACGGCGGTAGACGGTGAGTTCCTCTTCCGTCAGACCCCGCAAGATGCTGCCGGACAGGATTCGCTCCACAAACACGTTCTTCTGCAAGACCATCTCTTCCCCGGCCGATGATCGCATGCCCTGGAAAATCCCCCTGGCTTGATCGGGCCATGTCTCCCAGGTAAGCGGCTGGACTATCGCTTCCATGTAGGCGATGCCCTTTATTCGGTCAGGGTGGCGCTTCGCCCAGTGAAACCCTAGGGCGGATCCCCAATCGTGGATTACCAAGGTCACTTTCCCGGTCAACTCCACCGAGTCCAGCCATGCGTCCAGATGCCTGGAATGATCGACGAACCGGTAGCTGCCATCGATGGATTTCCCTGAACTTCCCATGCCTATCAGGTCCGGAGCCAGGCATCGGGCCGAATTTTCTAAGTGAGGAATCAGGTTTCGCCACAAGTACGACGATGTAGGATTGCCGTGGAGAAAGACTATCGGGTCTCCTTGGCCAACATCCACGTAGGCCATTTCAGTATCCAAGACCGGAATCCGCTTGCGGGTGTAGTTATCTTGGGTAGATATGGAGCCTTGAGCCATCAGTCAACCTCACTAAAGCCTACTCGGGGCGGAAGAATCTTAACCCAAACCGGTTGCGAGCCGCCACTGTTTATCGCAAAATAGCAACACTAACCACTGACTGGGGACAAACAATCAGTATTATCTTTCAATTGGACCGGAGGAGTTCATGGCCGATATTCAACAACGTATTGATTTGATTCAAGGTCTAGCCCAAAGGATGCAGACATTTTGGTGGATTTGAGCGAGGAAGATTGGGCTCGCCCCAGCGCCTGCGACGCTTGGGAGGTCAGAGACGTGTTGGGACATCTGATTGGCGGGGCTGAGCGTCAGATGGAAAACTTGAAACGAGGGCTAAATGGTGAAAGCGGACCTCCCGAAGGGTTCGTCCCCTTGGACGCCGATGGGATATCGGCCAACAACGCACGCACCTACGTGGCCCTTCGTGAGTCTTTGGGAGACCGGCTGCTGTCGGTTTTCAACCAGAAATATGAGGAGCTAGGAGAAATCTTAAACTCATTGGGCGCAGATAAATGGGATACGCCCTGCTGGCACATGAGGCGGGGCAGCATGACAGCTGAAGATTACGTGGACCTGCGTATCCAAGAGATGACCATTCACGATTGGGACATGCGCTCCGCCTTCGACCCTGATTGCCGACTTGACGCCGATTGTGTTGGACGTCTGCTGGAGATTGCTCCCATGTGGCTGGGGATGACCTTCCGGCCTGGGCCCGACATTCCCAAAGCGCGGGTATTCAGGTTTGAATTGGACGGTCATCCATCACACAGCCACGACGTTAATGTCACGGGCAGCACGTTCCAGGTTGGTCCGACGTCGACCACCCAGGCCGACGCTCTGCTGCGTTGTGACGGCGATTCTTACTTGCTGTATATCTATGCAGAATCGACTCATCTTCGCCGCGCCTGAACATCGAGGCTGAGCCAGCGTTGATGGGTCAATTCGAGGCGTGGTTCAAGGGATTGTAGGGATATGCTATACAACTGATTGTGAGATTCAGACGAAGTTGTATTCACCAGTTCACCCCCACTCTAACTCTCCCCCATGAAGGGGGAAGGCTAGGATGAGGGCACGGCCTAGGTCGTGACTTAGGCGGATATGCGAAGCTGCGATGTCTATGGAATTCATTGGATATAATGACTCTATAGAAGAAGACCCGAGGGCAGAGATCCTAAAGGAGACCCAAGCAAATTGACGGACAATGCTAGAGACGTAATCATCGTTGGTGGGGGCATAGTGGGTTGCCTCACCGCATTTTTGCTGGCCAAGGAAGGCTTGAAGGTTACTTTGTTGGAGGCCGATTCTGTGGGCAGCCACGCCTCCGGTTTCGCTTTTGGCGAGATGGGCGCTTTGGAAGGTTCCGGCATCCCCGACCCGCTCTTGGACTTCAGCGTATGGTCATTGCAACGCCACCAAAGCCTGTCTCAAGAGTTCAAAGACGCATCCGGAGTGGATAACCAATTCCAAATTACCAACCGTCTTACTTTGGCCTTCGACGAAGATTCGGTGGCCCGGCTAAAGAAGAACCTCGCTTGGCAACAGAATGTGGAGGCCTTTAATGTCAGTTGGGTGGACTCTGAGGAAGTGGTGAAAGTTGAACCCATGGCCAGCCCCCTTTCTTTGGGCGGAGTCCACGTCCAAAACGCCGCATCCGTTGAGCCCTACCGCCACACATTGGCGGCAGCCCAATCCGCCGAGAAGAATGGCGTGGAAATATTGCAACGCCGGGTCACCGGGCTACTTTCTCAGGGAGGCCGGTGCAACGGTGTGAGCTTTGACGGTGGGCAATTGGAGGCTGGAATGGTGGTCTTGGCCATGGGGCCTTGGGCCGGACAATCTTCGGCGTGGTGCGGACTGGAAATCCCAGTGCGTCCTCTGAAGGGTCAGATTCTTCGGCTGGAGAACGACGCCGGACCAATCAAGACTTCTCTCTACTGGAGCGGCAATTACGTTGTAACCAAGCCGGATGGCCTGACTTGGGCTGGCACTACTGAAGAAGAGGTCGGATTCGACGAGGATACTACCAGGCAAGCCAGAGACAGTATCATGGCTGACCTGCTAAAGATGGCTCCATCATTGACCGACGCTCGTCTGGCCCATCACACCGCTTGCCTGCGCCCATTGTCGGTTGACGGAATGCCAATAGTGGGAAAGGTACCTGGCTGGGACAACCTGTACATCGGCACCGGCGCAGGACGCAAAGGAATTCTGTGGAGCACCGGCATGAGCTTCGGCCTAGCCGACCTAATCCTGAAGGGCAATTCCGACGTTCCGGGTATAGAGTTTCTGGGCCTAGGTCGGTTCACTGAAGGCTAGCTACAGGTTCGCCATTCCGGCGAAGGCCGGAAACCAGGCATCACCGTGGATTCTAATGGTCCAGAGCAGCGGCCCCCGCCAGTGTGAGAAATTTATAGAAATCTGCTTGAAGAGACCTGGGGTGTTTATCCGCCCACTTTTCGGGCCACCAACAACCCGTCTTCCCGGCTAATCTTCATGGCGAAGGGATACCGGTTTAGCTGTAAGGCCAACTCCACGTCTTCGGGATGGTATTGGCTCTGGGCTGGGTCGAAGAATTTCTGGGTCTGACCTCCGTCCATCACCACGTTCAGCACAGATTCTTTAGCGGGCATCCGTCCCTCCATCAAGTTTCGGAGGTAGAGTCCGCACTGCTCATCTTCGTCGGACCGGTATATGCCCCGATCGCCCATTGCGATTATCGAGACCAAATCCGGGGTTCCCTCTTTGATCGCGTTGACCGTAGCTTGGGCTACCACGAAAGAACCGAGAAAAATACTTTCGGCTTTCGTTGCCGCCGCCACGCCAACAGTCCCCGCCCGTGTGGACTGAACGATTGTCTTTCCAGCCACGTCCGCAGTCGAAATCTCGTAGGGAGAGTTGCCGTAGTCGAAACCGTCGGGACGTGTGCCGTCCACTTCTCCCATGAGCAGGTCCCCCACGCCCTTGCTCTTTAAGGCCAAAGCCTCTTCAATCTCGGCAACCAAGACGATGTGGTCGGCGCCTCGGTCGAAAGCTATGGCCGCCGTGGTAAAGGCGCGAAACACGTCGATGATGATTACGGTGCCTTCGGCCTCTTTGGCGTCGCGCACCAGGCTACCCAGCATTATTTCCATAAAAATCCTTTTGGCTAAACACGTAGTTTGAACGTTGGTGTCATAACATGCCATTCTGAGAGAGCTTGGCGACCCAACAATCTCTTGGATCGTATATGAGATGCTTCGCATGGCTCAGAATGACAATGTGTAAGTATCCTGATAGTTAGCTGCTAATGAGAAGGCGCCGAACGAGTTTGCTGAGCGCGTTCTTCTAAAATCAGGTCGGCGATGCCTTGGACAATCCGGGACAACATCTTGAACAAGTCCGAGCCGTCCCGGTAATCCGCGCCATAGGGTCCAACGGTGATGCGGTCCCCCAGCGCTAGTTCGTAGGACTTCTTCAATGAGTTGTCTTCCGGCGGCCAAACGCCGATGGCCTTCCCCTTGAGCTTGCTAATCATCGAGAAACACGGGATGTCGCTGGGGCCGTCTCCGATGTAGACCATGTGTTCAAAGGGCACGGGACGGTTTTCCAGGGGCATGTAGTCGTTTACCCGGTAGGGACGTCGACGCAATTCCGGCCCCGTGATCCCTTTGTTTATGGCGTAAACGAACTTGGTTTTCTCAGTGAATGACACCGACCGTTTGATGCCGACAACGTTATCTTCGGAATCAAAATCGAAAGCGCAGCCGAAGATATCAACGGCCAACCCTTGGAGGGCGGTGAACCTCAGTACGTCTTCTATGCCGCTGCTCACGATGTACCAATCAATCCTCACCCCACTTTCCGTGTACTCTTGGTTTGCGCCCAACTGCGACCGCAGACGGTCCACGAAGTCCAATGCACCGGGGTAGAACTGGACATTGTTTCCCAGGTTTTCCAGCCTGGACCTAGTGAGCTTGCCTCCGGGGCTGGTTTCCGCCTTGCGAATCAGCATGCTCAAATAGGCCAGTGGCGGGTCCCACCCGTCCTCCACCAAACCCGCTACGTCGCGCTGCCAAAACTCCTCGGGGTTTAGGCCCAATTCTTCCACCAATTGGTTGGAGGTGTCCGGGCACAGAGTCCCGTCACAGTCGCAAAGCAATGCGATTACACTGTCCGCCATCGTTCCTAGCCTTGCCGCACCAACTTCTGCAAGGACCGTACCTCTCTGGGCGGTGTGAGGTTACTGCCAGTGTGGGTCCAAGACACTTCCGCCACGTATATGTCCCCTCTGGAGTCAGCGCACACGCCGTGAGGCGCAATAAACGTGCCTGGTTCCTCGCCTTCCGGCACATCGCCCAATTTTGCGAGGGTGTTTCCCGCGACGTCCATGATGGTGATGCGAGGTCCCAATCCGTTGGCTTTGGAGTTGGGGCCGATGGCCACACCCAACTCCCCAACGTAGACTGTCTGGTCTCCTATGGTGTCTATGAATAGGCCGCAGGGCCGGGCCATATTCTTCCACTGGGTCTCAAACTTGCCGGTCTTGTCGAAAACCTGGATGCGCTGGTTCTCCCGGTCAGCCACGTAGACCCAGCCGTCTTTGTCGGTGGCTATGTTGTGGGCAATGTTGAATTGGCCCTCGCCGGTGCCCGACTCTCCCCAGGAAAACAGCAGCTTGCCGTCGGGAGTGTACTTGTGCACCCTGGCGTTGCCGTATCCGTCGGAGACGTAAAACTCTCCGGTGTCAGGGTCCAGAGCAACGTGGGTGCAACGATTGAAAGGGTTGCCGCTCATAAACGGCGCTGGCGTGCCACTGATGCCCAGCTTGAACAGTTCTTTCCCGTCTAGCGTGCATTTGCGCACGGTGTGGTCGCCATCGTCGGTCAGGAAAATGGTATCGCCAGGGGCCATGGTTATGCCATGGGCTCGAGGATAGGTACCCTCGCCCCAGGAACGCAGGAAATTGCCTTCCCTGTCGAAGACGATTACGGGGTGCTCACCACGATTAAAAACATAAACGTTGTCGTTGGAGTCTACGCCCACTGCGGCACATTCCTTGTAGGAGTAACCGTCGGGTAGTTTGCCCCAATTTTCCAAAACATCATAAGTGTACTTCGCAGTGCCTAGTGCAACCATCAATTCACCCCTTTGCTGATATACGTGGTTTTGCCCTGAATGTCTCGGAAGCCCTGTCATTCTGAGTGAAGCGAAGAATCTTTACGTCTGAACCGGGAGATTCTTCGCTTCACTCAGAATGATAGTTTTGAGGTAATGCCGATATACGCAGTCAATAATAGTTTCCAGACGCTAATTTAGCCTGGGGTATTGCATGCCTAACGCTTGAGAGATTGTAGCACCCGACCATAGTATTGCAACGGACGGGTATTGCAATGGACGGGTATTGCAACGGACGTGGAATATACGTGCGAGGGTCTCCAATTAGAATCCTAGGCTAGGCTTCGTCAATACGCCAATGCCAATGGCGTCGCCCCAGCGAAATCTATTAAACTGGTGCTTGTTCCACCGGTGAAGCAAAAAGAGAGGGTGCAGATGAGATTTGAAACCCTGGCGGTTCACGCCGGCCACGACATAGACCCTTCCACCGGCGCCGTAACACCAGCCATACACCCGTCCACCACTTTCGAGCGGGACGAGGACGGCTCATATACCAAGGGCTACGTTTACGCACGGGTGGGCAATCCCAACAGGACAGCACTGGAAGAGTGCCTAGCATCGTTGGAAGGAGGAGCGAGTTGTGCCGCTTTTGCTTCCGGGTCGGCCGCAACCATGGCGGTGTTTCAGTCGCTGTCGCCGGGGGACCACGTCGTTGCGCCTAAAGACGTTTATCACGGAACCGCCCAAATATTGACCAATATTCTTGCGCTTTGGGGTCTGGAAACCACATTCGTGGATATGACCGACCTGGCCCAGGTGGAGCAGGCTATCCGCCCAAACACAAGACTGATATGGGTTGAGACGCCTTCCAACCCGTTGCTAAAAATCACCGACGTTGCGAAAGTGGCGGACATTGCTCACCGAAGCGGGGCCGTATGTGTTTGCGATAACACGTGGGCTACCCCGGCGTTGCAGCGCCCGCTGGAACTCGGCGCGGACATGGTGGTCCATGCCACCACCAAGTACCTTGGCGGCCACAGCGATGTCACCGGCGGAGCGGTGGTGGCCAAAGAGGACGACGGCCACTTTCAGAAGATTCATCTGATTCAGGGCACGGGTGGGGCGATACCCTCTGCCTTCGATTGCTGGCTGGTCTTGCGGGGCATCCGCACCCTGCCCTACAGGATGAGAGCCCATTCGGAAAACGCGGCAGCAGTCGCGGCATTCTTGGACAGGCATCCCTCGGTGGAAGCGGTCTACTATCCGGGTTTGCGAGAACACCCGGGACACGCTACCGCAGCCAGCCAGATGAGCCTATTCGGCGGGATGGTTTCCGTCCAGATTTACGCCGGGAGAGATGCCGCCGGAAAAGATGCCGCCGGGAGAGATGCCGCCGGGAGAGATGCCGCAATGAAAGTGGCGGCCAAGGTCAAGCTGTTCACCCGGGCCACCAGCCTGGGAGGCACCGGCAGTCTGATTGAACACAGGGCATCAGTCGAAAACTACGGCGTGGTGCCGGGCCAGGAAACCGGAACACCGGAAAACCTGCTACGCATGTCCATCGGACTAGAACACCCCGATGACCTGATACAGGATTTGGCCCAGGCATTGGAGTAGCGGGAAGCCCGGACAGAGGTCTTGGACCAGGTATCAGAATACACGGTCACTCCACGTAGATACGTACCTTTTCATTCCCGTCTGAAATATCAACTTGCAAGTCGGCTAATGAATCCACCAAGTTTTCCAGGTCATCAGCCTTTATGTTGCCCAAATCAACGTCGATTCCCTTGTCTTTGAGCTTCTGATTGACCTTTGAGGTGGCATCTTTGGGAAGGACCGATGCCAGCTTGACGCCAGCGCGAATGAGTCCCATGGGCACACGGATATTTACGTGCTCGGATTGGGAGTCGTCTCCGCCCCCAATCACAACTCGCAGGTACTTGGGAGTTTGCTTTCGCGCTTCTCGGGTCTCGGTACCTGCGGAGTCCGATCCCGTGGGTTGGTCAACCAATGACAGGAGACGCTCGGCTTCCTCCACGGTAATCTTGCCTTGGGCCAACATGTCCAAAACCTGCCTTCTATTTTCTGTCATCACGGCACCTACTTAATTTTTTATGTGGCTTTCTGGATGCTCTCAGGGTTATTTGATCTCTATATAGACTCGATCCGTGCCGCTTTTCACGTCAATCAAGACCCCACGCAGTGCGCAGAACAGGCGGAAAAACCAAGGACCAATTAACAGCACTGTCTTACCCCAACCAAGAGGTCAAAGAAGCAACGACAACACTATGACCAATGGAAACAGCATCAAGGCAATCAATAAGAATGGCGGCCAAAACAGAAACAGAGGCAGCTAAATACGGAAACCATCGTCTACCTTTCCCACCCGAATTCGCAAAAATGATGGAGGCCAAATCATTGGGACAACCTTCTGATGGCGTCGGCCGCAGTTATCTCACCCCGTTGCAGTTGGGCCAGAATCTCGGATTGGCCGGGCACCGGATCCGTTTCCACCAAATCCAGTTGGGCCGATATGCGATTGAGCCGGTTCTTGACCGTTGGATAACTGATGCCGAAGGCGCGTTCCAACTCTTTTATGGAACCGTGGCTACGGACGAAGACCATGATAAAAACTTGGTCTTCCCCCGACAGCCGGGCCAAAGGGGGCAACTCGAAGCTGCCGGAGATTGCCACGTCGCTGTCCGGCAACCGGACCTGTTCGATGACCATTTCCGCGCCTCCGGTTAACTTGGTCAGTTCTTGCCAATCCTTAGCCATCACACAGAATCCTCAATAAAATTAAGCTAATATATCATACATATTAATATAATCAAGTATTACATTGAATTACTGAAGAATCATCTAAATAGATAGACGTAAGCCAATGACCATTTCTTAATGCCACTCGAACTGTAGGCATTAACTTGGTATTATTGTTTCGCAGGAGTCGCAAACATGTTCTATTGGTAATAGTACCGGGACGCCAACCGGCAAAACCGGTGGACCGAATGGACTGGAGACTAGGCTAAGAATCCAATAAGGAAGTGACGGACCTATGACGCAGGAAATGCGG
>DCAE01000072.1:21777-40669 GCA_002311385.1 Dehalococcoidia bacterium UBA1141
GCAAGTCCCAGTTTGCCGAGGTGCTGGCCGAGTTTTCGGACCGGATTGAAATCGGCAGCTACAGTTTGGTCGGCACCAGAGCCGACGTGGACTTCATGTTGTGGGAGATTAGCCCAACCATAGACTCAATCAATGGGCTACAAGCCCAACTTAACCGTACCAGTCTTGGCGGCTATTTGGAGATGCCCCATTCTTACCTGTCCATGACTCGACCATCGCCCTACGTGGACGACCACAAGCACGAAGGGCAAGAAGGGACTGCCGCATCCATGAGGATAATCGGTCGCAAGTTCCTGTTCATCTATCCTTTCGTGAAGACCCACGAGTGGTATCAACTGCCCATGGAAGAACGCCAGCAGTTGATGAGCGAGCACTTCGTCATTGGGCACAAATACCCTTCAGTGAAGATTAGCACCGCCTACTCCTTTGGATTGGACGACCAAGAATTTGTGTTGGGGTTCGAGACCGACGACGCTGGGGGATTCTTGGATTTGGTCGAAGCCTTGCGTTCATCCAAAGCCCGGCCTTATACCGAGCGGGACACGCCCATCTTCACCTGTCTCGCCAAGCCAATCGAAGCCTGTTTGGACGATTTGGGTTAACTGACCCGGTTCCTGCTAGAATCAAAACAAAGAGGCCTCCCGATTATATCGGGAGGCCTCTTTTGTTTATCTTTTAATCCTGATCCATCTGGGTTCTTAGGCTTACTTGTCCTGATTCTTCATGTGGTTCATGGCTGAGCCGGCCTTGAACCAATTGATTTGGCCTTCGTTCAACGTGTGACGCAGGTTCAATGTTTCCTCGGTGCCGTCGGCGTGTTTCAAAACGCATGTGAGGGTGGTGCCTGGCGCCAGTTCGTTCAGGCCCAAAATGCTCACCCGATCGTCTTCTTGGATTCGGTCGTAGTCACCGGAGTCCTCAAAGGTCAAGGCCAGCAGTCCTTGCTTCTTCAGGTTGGCCTCGTGAATCCTAGCGAAGCTGCGCGTGATTATCGCAGCGGCGCCCAACAGCCGGGGAGACATTGCCGCATGTTCTCTGCTACTCCCTTCGCCGTAGTTCTCGTCGCCAATGGCTACCCAGCGCAGGCCTTGAGCCTTGTATCCTCTGGCCACTTGGGGAATGGGCATGGTCTCTTCCCCGGAGAGTTGGTCCTTGCTCTTGCCAGGCTCGCCGGTAAAAGCGTTGACCGCTCCCAGGAACATATTGTCGCTCAGGTTGTCCAAGTGACCCCGGAATCGGAGCCAAGGACCGGCGGGTGATATGTGGTCCGTGGTGCACTTGCCTTGAGCCTTGACCAGCACCGGAATCTCTTCAAAATCTTTTCCGTCCCATGCGGGCCATGGCTCTAGTACCTGAAGGCGGTTGCTGCCTTCACCAACCGTAACATCTACGTTGGCCCCGGATTCCGGAGGCGCCACGTAACCCAACACACCGGGATCAAACCCCGATGCCGGGACCTCGGGTGCTGGTTTGGGTGCCTCCAGCTTGAATTCTTTGCCGTCGCTGCCCACGAGGGTATCGGTTAGTGGGTTGAACGAAAGGCTCCCGCCCAAGCCCATGGCCAAGGCGATTTCCGGGCTGGCGATGAAATTCAGCGTCTCGCCGTTGCCGTCGTTTCGCCTGGGGAAGTTTCGGTTATAGGAGGAGACTATGGAGTTGGGCTCACCCTTTTCAGCCCCTTCCCGGCGCCATTGGCCGATGCAAGGTCCGCAGGCATTGGCCAAAACCGTCGCTCCGATTTTCTCCATCGCCTCTTGCTGGCCGTCTCTCGCTATGGTGGCTCTCACTTGTTCCGACCCTGGAGTGACCAAGAACTCTCCTGGAATTTTAAGGCCGTGGGCCGCCGCCTGGTTTGCCAGGTCGGCGCACCTGCTCATGTCCTCGTAGGACGAATTGGTGCAACTGCCCACCAAGGCGACTTCAATCTTGTCCGGGAAGCCGCTCTCCTTGGCTTCTTTGGCCAAGGCCGAAATCGGGCGGACCCGGTCGGGAGAGTGAGGCCCGGTAATCTGGGGCTCCAGCGTTGAGAGGTCAATCTCCACGATGCGGTCAAAGAACTGGCTGGGGTCCTTCTCAACCTCCGGGTCAGCGGTCAGCAGATGTAGGTGTTGCTCCGCCAGGTCGGCCAGGGCGCTGCGGTTGGTGGAGCGCAGGTAGGTGGCCATGCGTTCGTCGTAGGGGAAGATGTCCCCGGTCGCACCCAGCTCCGCGCCCATATTGGTTGCTGTCGCCTTGCCGGTGCAACTTATCGACTTGGTGCCTGGGCCGAAGTACTCGATGATTGCGTTGGTGCCTCCCGACACAGTCAGCAATCCCGCCAGGCGAATTATCACGTCTTTGGGTGCGGTCCAGCCGGATAATTCTCCGGTCAGATGCACACCAATCAGGGTCGGGTATTTCACCTCCCAAGCTAGGCCAGCCATCACATCTGCGGCATCCGCTCCACCCACGCCTATGGCCAGCATGCCTAGACCGCCAGCATTGGGAGTGTGGGAATCGGTACCAATCAGCAATCCACCGGGGAAGGCGTAGTTTTCCAAGACGACCTGGTGAATGATGCCGCTTCCGGGCTTCCAAAATCCGATGCCGTATTTTTCGCAAGCTGATTGCAAGAAATTGTAAACTTCGTTACTTTCGTTCAGGGCATCCTGCAAATCGGAGGATGCGCCCACCCTGGCCTGCACCAAGTGGTCGCAGTGCACAGTGGTAGGCACGGCTGTTCGGTCTCGACCAGATTGCATGAATTGGAGAATGGCCATCTGACCGGTTACATCCTGATGGGCGACGCGGTCAGGGCGCAACATGATGTAGCTGTCCCCGGCCAGCAATTCAGAACCCGCCGGATCGTCTAGGTGCCCCAGCAAGACTTTTTCGGCTAAGGTCAAGGGACGGTTGAATCTGGAGCGGATGATTTCCAGATTGCGCTCCATCTTGTTGTAGGCTTCGGAAACGAATTGGGGTGTTGAGTCTACGACGTTCATGGCCTTGGCTCCTCCTCCCGCACTGCGGGTATATCACAGGCGATGTCACGCCCGATAACGCAAAAAACCTCTAAAGGGCGGACCCTCTAAAGGTTTTCAGGCAGTAGTCTTAGGGACCTCCCCGGAGCAATGGATCGGAAGTAGCCTTATTTGCGCTTCAGGTCGGCTGGGTCGTTATTCTTGAAATAATCGTAGTTCAGTGGGATGTAGGGTGCGAACTGAGGAGGAGTTGCATCCTCCGCAAAAATGGCGGTGACGGGGCAAACCGGCTCACAGGCGGCGCAGTCGATGCACTCGTCCGGACTGATGTAGAACATGTCGTCTTCGTCTTTGGTGTAGATACAGTCCACAGGGCAGACGTCAACGCACGACGAGTCCTTAACACCAACACACGGCTCAGTAATAATGTAGGTCATGTTTTTCGGCTCCTCTGGAACAATAAATGGTGGTATTTGCCCACCCAACTCGCCGTTACGATTAACCGGGCTTTTACCGGCTGGTCAATCGAAGGTGGCTAAGCAGGGGGACAAGAGACCAAAAAAAGTATAGCACAGCATTGATTGATTGTAATCCGTGATCGATAATAATCCAGGGCTAATCGAAATCCTGGAATTCTGGAAAGCGGTGTCGCCTGGTTACAAGACCAACCCGTAGGTGCGCTTCTTGATAGCCAGATTGACGAAGGTCTCGGTTCGCTGAACGCCGTCAATCACGCCAATCTTGGTACGCAGGAAAGTGCCCAGACTTTCTGCTGATTCCAGACCGGCCCAGATGAAAACATCGTATGCGCCGGTGGTTATGGCCACGTAATGGGCCTCATCCAGACTGGCGATGGCATCGGCCACAGTGTCGGACTTGCCGGGCCCGGTCTGCAGACCGATTAACGCAGTGGTGGCGTAACCCAGTTTTTCCAGGTTTGGCACGGCAATCACTTTGACCACATCGTCCTGAATCAAACGGCGTAGCCTTCGTCGCACTGTTCCTTCGCTGACTCCTACTTCTCTCGCAATCTTGGCGTTGGAAGCACGACCGTCCAACTGTAGGAGGCCGATAATCTTACGGTCCAGTTCGTCCATGGATGCCTCTCTCCGTGACTTATCCTACGCAAATTTATTCTGTTCACGTATTATCTGCAATCATAGGTCTGGTGACTTTTACTGTCAATCCCGAGAAATGCGGCGGATGGCGTCTTGCAACACGATTGGACTATCACCGCATGTTTGAGGTTAACTCGTTGGAGTATGATAATGTATATCGCATTTTCACAGGCGAGTTTGGCGATATACGTAATCGGCATTGGCTCACCAATTCCAAATATGCCGAAAGTTGAGCCAAGCGAGATGGCGGCCGACCTTGAAGACTTGTCCGGAGATTGCCGTATAACAGACCAAATGGTGGTTCTTCTTGCGAAATTCAAGCCAAAAGCCCTAGCGTCTAGTTTAGGCGTCTACTCTAGGCGTAGCGGGGGGCTCTATTGCTGGTGAAATAGGCATTTGATACCATGTACTCTGCTGGGGAGGGATCGCATAGAGGTCTAGTGCGGGCGCCTGCTAAGCGCTTAACCTGTGAAAGCGGGTTCATGGGTTCGAATCCCATTCCCTCCGCCATCCCTAAGCGCCAGCCGGATTCAACATAGTGCAGTATCATTAGGCTGGTTGCTTAAGCCCCATAATTATAAATGCCCATTCTCGCTTTGATTTTTCTATATCGTCAGAAGATTAGACCGGAAGTTTAGCCTAGATGCGTAGTTATCACCTCTGGACCATCGGTTGCCAGATGAACACCGCAGACTCTGAGCGCTTGGGTAGCGCCTTGGAGCATCTGGGGCTGGTACCTGTGGATAAGCCCGGCGACGCCGATGTGGTGGTGCTCAACTCCTGTGTAGTTAGGCAGAGCGCCGAAGAAAAAGTCGTGGGCACTCTGACCTCTTGGCAGCCCATTAAGAAGAAGAACCCGGACCAGGTATTTGCTTTGATGGGGTGCATGGTTGGCCCCGACACCAGCCAATTGCAACGCCAGTTCCCTCATGTGGACCTGTTCATGCGCCCGCAGCAGTTCGCCCCTCTGTTGGAGATGGTAGGCCAGCGTTTAGACCTGGACTGGGAGGAATGCCTGGATTCCCTGACTCCCAACCGGCCCGGCCCCACCTGCTTCGTGCCCATAATTCACGGCTGCGATCTAATGTGCACCTTCTGTATCATCCCCTACCGACGCGGCCGTCAGGTTAGCCGACCGGTCGATGAAGTGGCCCGGGAAGTCGAATTGCTTTCGGCAAGGGGGGTCAAAGAGGTCACGCTGCTGGGACAAACGGTTGACGCCTACGGTCACGACCTGGCAGATAAACCGGACTTGGCTGATTTGCTAACCCGGCTGAACGATATTGACGGCTTGGAGCGAATCCGATTCCTCACATCCCATCCGTCGTTTATGAGCGATAGAATCATAGACTCCGTTGCCAGCCTGCCAAAGGTATGCGAGCACATCAACTTGCCGGTGCAATCCGGCGACGACAACGTTCTAACCAGAATGCGCCGCCCGTATACCTCCGGCGAATACTTGGCCGTGATTAATCGTATTAAAGACGCTTTGCCCCATGTTTCGCTAAGTACCGACGTTATCGTCGGTTTTCCGGGCGAAACTGATGAGGAATACCAGCGTTCCTTGGATTTGGTGGCGCAGGTTAGGTTTGATAAGGTACACATAGCAGCTTACTCTCCGCGACCTGGCACCATCGCCCACAAGACGATGGCCGATGATATTGGCCTCGAAGCAAAGACCGAGCGAAGGGTGGGGTTGGAGAACCTGCAAGAGAAGATTCTTACGGAAGTGAACGCCAAATTGGTTGGCCGGGAAGAAGAGATTCTGGTTGAAGGCCAACTGAGGGGTAAGTGGCAGGGTCGGACAAGAAGCAACAAGCTGGTGTATTTCCAGCACCAAGACGATTATTTAGGGCAGTTGGTTAGGGTCAAAATCACCCACTCAACGCCTTGGTCCCTTCAGGCTAGTTTAGCGGCTGCCTAGTACATTGGTCACCGGTACATTCAAAGTTTTATGATGCACCTAGTTTTATGATGCACCTAGAGGAAAGCGAAATTGGCTACTAGGACTCATCAACCCAGCATCCCTCTTACCGAGATAGAGCAGTCCGCTTTTTGCCGGACTGAAGACCAATTGCCTGCCAAGTCCCTGGCGGAAGAGCAGGCGGTAAACGTACGTTGGCAGGATATACCCGCCCAGTACCTGCATTGCTCTGTTGAAGAATTGGACCAGCGAATTGGCATCGCCAAAAAGACCCTGGGCAAGTCGGTCACCATCTTGGGGCACCATTACCAGCGCGAAGAGATAATAAAATACGCCGATTTCCAAGGAGACTCCTTTTTACTGTCTCAAGAAGCGGCGTCCCTGGCCGAAGCCGAGTGTATCGTTTTCTGCGGGGTCCACTTCATGGCAGAAACCGCTTGTATCCTGAGCTCCTCCAATCAGCGGGTAATATTACCCAACATCACCGCCGGGTGCTCCATGGCCGATATGGCCCCGATGGAAGATGTTGACGACGCTTGGGAAGACCTAGAAAGTGTTTTGGGGAATCGAGGCGGTATAACCCCAATCACCTACATGAACTCAATCGCAGGGATAAAAGCCCTGTGTGGCCGCAACAACGGGGCCGTTTGCACCTCTTCCAACGCTGACAAGGTTATGGAATGGGGATTCCAGCAATCGGGCCGGGTCTTGTTTTTACCCGACCAGCACTTGGGTCGCAACACCGGATTGAAGATGGGGATTCCTCTGGATAAGATGGTGGTTTGGGACCCATTCAAGGCCATGGGGGGCAACACCACCGAGCAGTTGGCAAACGCCAAGTTGGTGCTGTGGAAAGGGCATTGCTCCGTTCACACCCGTTTTTCCGCCGGTCAGATTCAAGCGGCCCGTGAGCGCTACCCGGACATCAAAGTCATTGCCCATCCCGAATGCCCCATGGAAACTGTCGACGCCGCCGATTTCGTGGGCTCCACCGAGTTCATACGCAGCATGATTAACGATGCTCCCGCCGGCAGCCAGTGGGCTGTTGGTACCGAGGTCAGCCTGGTCAACCGCTTGGCTATCAACAACCCGGACAAGCTGATATTCTGTCTTGATCCGGTTACCTGCCCCTGCTCGACCATGTACCGCATCCATCCGGCTTACCTGCTGTGGGTGCTGGAGGGTCTTGTTGGCGGGAAGGTAATCAATGAGATTACAGTGCCTGAGCAGACGCAGGTTGAAGCTAGGGTCGCTTTGGACCGGATGCTGGCCCTCAAGTAGCAATATCCCCGATTGTCTGATACTTGATTCAGGAGCCGCAATGATTGTCTTGGTTTCCCACCACTACGCTCGCTCTGAGAAGCTGGAAGAGGTGCAAAAAGCTCTTCACGCTGTGGGCATGAAGATGAAGACCTATCCCGGATTTATCTCCCGGGCAAATCTGGAGGACGTGAACGATCCCAAGCACATTACTGCTGTGGCATATTGGGAAAGCGAGGAAGCCTTGGACGGTTGGGATAACGGCCCAGACCGGGGCTCAACTTCGGCGGTGGAATCTCCTTGGTCCAAGCCGGTCTACAGGGTGAGGTTCAAAGTGTCCGAGGAATTCAAGCCCTAGTCATTCCTTAAATGGGAATCAAATCAGAACTTTAAGTAGCCCACCGGTTAGCCGGTGGGCTAGTTTTTTCAAAAATTCCAATTATTCTAGCTTAAATTCTCGCTTGGCAATCAACCGGAGCGTACAATTACCGCAACAGGCGCGATGTGGTCGCTTTTTCCAATATTTCAAGTACCGGATACTCACGGTTGGAGCGAAGGCGCTTAATCATGAAGGGACGGATTTAGCCTGTGCCCAAGACTGATTACGACTATATAGTCGTCGGAAGCGGTATCGCCGGGCTTAATGTGGCTCTGTTGGCTCGGGACCACGGCTCGGTGCTGATAATTACCAAAGGCAATATTGACGACTGTAATACCCGCTATGCCCAAGGCGGCATCGCCGCTGCGGTTGGTCCGGGGGACTCGGTGGAACTCCACCTGCGAGACACGCTGTCCGCCGGCGCGGGTCTGTGTGATACACAAGCGGTGGAGGTTCTGACCGCGAACGGACCGGAGCGTGTGAACAATTTGATGCGTTGGGGAGTCGCCTTTGACCGGGAGGTAGGGTCTGGAGAAGGTCCACCGGACGGAGCCCAAACGAGCCAGATTGCTTTGGGACGGGAAGGGGCTCACAGCATGGCCCGCATTCTCCATGCTGGCGGTGATGCCACCGGGATGCATATAGAGTTGGCTCTCACCGAACAGGTCGGCCGCTCAACGCAAAATCAGTCGCCAATCACGGTGCTGGAGCACACTCTAGCTACTGTTCTGATTATCGAAGACGGGCAAGCCAAAGGCTTGGAGACTATAATCTCCAACACCGGTCAGAAGTGTAGCTTCACCGGGCGCTTCGTGGTCCTAGCCACCGGTGGAGCCGGACAGTTGTTCCGCTACACCACAAACCCCAGCGTGGCCACCGGCGACGGCGTGGCTTTGGCCTTTCGCGCTGGCGCACAAATCATGGACATGGAGTTCTACCAGTTCCATCCCACCGCATTCCGAATGACAGGTTTCGACCCATTCTTGATGTCCGAAGCCATGAGAGGTGAAGGCGCGGTACTCCGCAACCAAGAGGGCTCAGCTTTCATGGCCGACTACCATCCCATGGCCGATTTGGCCCCCAGGGATGTGGTTTCCCGTGCCATAGCTGCAGAGATGGAGAAAGCAGGGAGCGATGAGGTTTTATTGGATCTTTCCCACCTGCCCTCCCAAGTTATCCTAGGCCGGTTCCCCAACATCCACCATTTCTGCCAAAGCCATGGACTGGACATCACCAAAGATCTCATCCCAGTGGCCCCTGCGGCCCATTACATGATGGGCGGTATTCGCACCGATACTTGGGGACGTACCAACATCCGCAGCCTCTATTCTTGCGGCGAGTCAGCTTGCGCAGCCGTCCACGGTGCCAACCGTTTGGCTAGCAACTCTCTTCTGGATACGCTGGTTTTTGCTCAACGAGTAGTCGATGAAACTCTTGGCTTGGCACCTGCATCGGCCATGTATGATGCGGTGAAAGACGACGTGGACGACGCCGGGAACGTTTACGATACCGTACAGTCCAGGCAACTAGTGTGCGCCAGCATGCCGGAGTTAAGCGTTGAGGCTTTGCAGGACTTGATGTGGCGCAACGTGGGCATCAGCCGCAATGGCACTCGCTTGCTATTGTCGGCCCGCATCCTGAACGCTTGGGAACGTACCATGCCAGAGGCCACTGACCTGGCATCCCACACCCTGTCAAACCTGCTGACGGTGGCCCGGCTGATGGTTGAGGGAGCGCTGAAGCGTCAAGAAAGCAGGGGCGCACACTACCGAATGGACTTTCCTGAAACTTCCGAAAGCTGGCAGAAACATATAATATTGTCCCTATAGCCAGCTTCAATTGGAATTTCTATCTGGAATTTCTATCTGGAATTACCCCAGACACATCAACGCCGCCTAAGAACATAGAAAAGAGGAACAAAAGTGAGCCAGTTCCCACCGGAAGTCCACCGGCTTATAGACTCCGCGCTCTCGGAAGACCAGACCTTTAATGACCCAACCACCCAAGCGTTGGTCCCGCCCGAGATAAGGGGCGTGGGCATGCTCCGGGCTAAGGCCCACGGCATATTGGCTGGCGTGGATGTGGCTGCGGCCGTGTTCCAACGGGTGGACGCAGCGCTGGATATGAGAACGCTCATGGCCGACGGCTCGACTCTGGTGCCCGGCGATGACATTGCCAGCGTGGAGGGACCGGCCGGTAGCATCCTGCGTGCAGAGCGAATAGCACTCAACTTCATGCAGCGGATGAGCGGCATCGCCAGCGAGACCAACCGGTACGTTCAAGCCGTTCAAGGTTGCCGGTCCCGGATTGTGGATACCAGGAAGACCGCTCCCGGCATGAGGTTTTTGGACAAATACGCAGTGCGGATGGGTGGCGGCTATAACCACCGGTTAAACCTGGCCGACGGAATATTGATTAAGGACAATCATATTCAGGCCCTACGTTCCCAGGAGTTGAGCCTGACCGAAATCATCCAGTTGGCCTTAGCCCGGGCTTCTCACACCATCAAAGTGGAGGTGGAAGTGGAAACGTTGGAGGAAACCAAAGAAGCTGTGGAAGCGGGCGCCCACATCATCATGCTTGATAATATGTCTCCCGACTTGATGCGCCAGGCCATGGAGCTAATCGACGGAAGAGCCGTTGTCGAGGCGTCGGGGGGCATCACCATGGGCACCGTGCGGGCCGTGGCGGAAACCGGCGTGGACCTAATCTCTATCGGAGGCCTGACCCACTCCCCAACAGCCTTGGATATAAGCCTGGACTTGGAGTTTAACTAGGCTGTGACGAAACGGGCATTTGCAAAACCTGTTCACCCCCACTCTAACTCTCCCCCTTCAATGGGGAGAAGACAAGTCCCTTCCCACCTTGCGGGGCCATGCCTTAAATCTGTCATTCTGAGTGAAGCGAAGAATCTTTACATCTTGGACATGAGATTCTTCGTCGCTCCGCTCCTCAGAATGACGTTGTGAGGGACATTTTGACATTGCGAGGGAGATTTTAGGAACAAACCCGTTCGAGGGGTAGAGGAAAAGTCCCTTCCCACCTTGCGGGGGAAGGTTAGGATGGGGGTTCGTGCTCCACAGCAATTTGTCCAATTATCAATCATGCTCACAAATTTAACGAACCTAGAAGGAAACCGTGGCGATAGCACCCATGGCACCGCTGTTGACGGCTCACGAGCGCAATTGGGATATGATCGAGTAGGCATTGGAGGGAATGGACGATGAGACCATGAACCGCCAGCCCTCGGAACAGTGCAACTCCATATCCTGGCTTCTATGGCATATGAGCCGAGTTCTGGAGACGGTGGTTCACAGCCGGTCACAGAACCTTCCCCAACTCTGGGTCATTGATGGCTGGCACAAAAAATTTGGCATGAGCGATGACCCAGAGGACCGGGGAGTGGGTTGGACGGCCGCCCAAGTCGCCAGTTGGACGCCGCCTTCCAAAGAGGTCCAAATGGCTTACTATCTGGTGGTGAAAGAGGCGACCAAGTACTTTCTGACCAACGCCACACCGGCTGTGTTGGAGAAAGAATCGGTATTCCCTCCGGTGGCGGAGCCCCGTTCCGCCGCCCTTGCCATGGGTCAAGTGACCTGGGACGCCATCGCCCACGGTGGTCAGATTGCTTATCTGCGAGGGTTGTACCGGGGAATGGGCTGGCACCGCTAGACCTGAATAAAGCAGGGCTGTATCGGCGTAAAATTCGGGCTAAGCCCTCCGGGGACGTTGACTGTCGGCGCTATCCAGCATGATGGTCACCGGCCCGTCGTTCTGCAGCCGCACTTGCATATACTCTTGGAACCGGCCAGTCTCTACTTTCAGGCCGGATAGCCGGAACTGTTCCACGGCATACTCGTAAAGGCGATTGGCGTCACCGGGGGGCGCAGCTTGGTTGAAGTCGGGCCGCCGGCCTTTTCTGGTATCGGCATATAACGTGAATTGACTGACAATCAAAAACTCCGCCCCTACATCAAGGGCGGAGCAATCAAACCGGTCATTGTTTTCGCCAGCGAAAATTCTCAGGTTTAGGATTTTTCCCGTGAGATATTTGGCGTCAGCTTCTTGGTCTTCTCTCCCAACGCCTAGAAGCACCAACAGTCCCTTGCCGATTTTGCCAACATCGTGGCCGTCAATCTGGACTGACGCTTCAACTACTCGCTGGACTATCGCCCTCAAAATCCCACCGTGCGCATAGCGTTAAGACAACGGGCCCGCAGTCACGCGTAGTTTGGCACGCGTCGTTTGGAAAGTAGCAATCAGCGGTTAGGTGGAACTGGTGGAGTCGCTTGTGGCCTTAGTTGCTGGCTCACTCTTGCTTTCCGAACCACTGGAAGACGAACCACCAGAGCCCGAATTACCGGAAGACGAACTGCTGGCCGTCGACTCGGTGGAAGTGGACTCCTTGCTGCCTGAAGAGCTGGTCTCATCGGACTTGGGCTTACTTTCCGACGAGTCCTTTGATCCGTTTTCCGCTGGTCGCTTGGGTCGTCCATAATCGGTGGTATAGAATCCAGAGCCTTTATAGATGACCGGAACGGCGTGGAACACCCTTTGACCGGCGCCGGAGCATTCGGGGCAAACGCCTTTTCCTGCCTCAGCGAAGGTCTGGCGTAATTCAAATTCTGTTTTGCAGTCGACACACTTGTAATCGTAACGTGGCACCAATACCCTCCTGGGTAAGAATATCGAAGGGCTACGAATATCTACTATCGACCTTCGACAACTAATACAATGTACCAGCGCCAATTTGGGCTGTCAATGTGACTGAGTCCTGGCTTGGGCTATTACGTCGAATTATTAACATACCCGCCCAACGACTTTTTACCGAATAACGAAACCCATCACCGTCATCGAACCTGCTTTGACGGGCCAGTTGGATAAGCTGGACTGGGGCGATGCGGGGTTGCCCCATAAGTCCCTTTCCCAATGTCATTCTGAGTGAAGAGAAGAATCTTTACGTCTGAGCCATGAGATTCTTCGTCGCTTCACTCCTCAGGATGACAGTTTTGAGGCAAAGTTGGGCGTAAGAAAGGAGAGTAATTTTGAGGGGATTATGGTAGATGACCCGGCTTTAATATTGGCCAGACACGTTTGGAACACGGGGTTTGAGCAACTACCGGAGGAAGCGGTGGTGGCCGCCAAACGGGATATCCTGGACACCCTTGGGGCAGCAATCGCTGGCAGCGGCGCTCCGGGTATTGGTGAACTCACCAAGCTGGCTCGGCGATGGGGTGGCCTGGAAGAGAGCAGCCTGTTGGTGCTAGGTGGAAAATTGCCAGCGCCTCAGGCGGCTTTGATTAACGCAACTATGGGCCATGCTCTGGATTTCGACGATACATTCGACCGGGCCGGTCACATCCATCCCGGGACCTCGGTACTGGCGGCAAGTCTCGCCGCTGCCGAATCCGTCGGGAAAGTATCCGGCCGGGAGTTCTTGGTGGCGGTTACTCTGGGATTGGACGTTTCCTGCCGGTTGGCCTTGGCCGCACCGGTAGACCGAGGTTGGCACCGAACCGCAGCCTTTGGAGTTTTTGGAGCTACCGTCGCCGCCGGGAAACTCGTGAGATTGAGCGAAAAAGAACTGGTCAATGCCTTTGGCATTGCTTACAGCCAAGCAGCGGGGAACCGGCAGTGCATCGTTGATGGAGCGCTTACCAAGCGCTTTCAAGCGGGCCAAGCAGCCCATGCCGGGGTCTTGGCCGTAGCATTGGCCAAAGAAGGTTTCACCGGCGCCAAGGACGTTTTCACCGGTCAATTCGGGTTCTTTCCCATGTATGCTCCAGAAGGCTACGACCCAACTGGCATTGAAGAAGACTTGGGGACGATTTTTCGGTGTGTAGAGCTTAGCTTCAAGCCCTACCCGTGTGGTCGGCCCACCCATGCTCTCATTGACGCCGCCGTGGCTTTGCATCAGGAACTGGAACTTGCCCAGTTCCCGCCATCTTGGGCCAAAATTTCAGTGAATGAGGCCGTCTTCCAGGCTCAGTTTTCTCGGGCCCAGTTCTCCACGGAGGGTAGCAACCGGAGACCGGCATCCCAAGTGGAAGCCCAGTTTAGCCTGCCTTATCTCATCTCCACTGCCCTTTGCCTTGGAAATGTCGGCATAGGCGATGTGACTGTCATGGACAATCCCCAGGTATTAGCTCTGTCCGATTCCATGGAAGGTGAGTCTCAGGCTGGCGTGAGCGCTGGTAGAGGATCTGTGGAGGTTGGAAGGGCCGATGGGCGCTCCAGCATGAGAGAAGCGACGACGCCCTCCGGAGCGCCGGATAAACCCCTGACAAATTCCCAACTTGAGGCTAAATTCAGGGACTGCGCCACCCACGCTGCCACCAACATCTCGGAGCGAGAGGTCGGTCGGGCTTTGGATTTTGTCAATGGATTGGACAAAGAGGAAGATGCCACCAAGCTGATTGAGTTGGTGAGGGGGGATTAAGGTCGGTGACCTAGCCGGCGACCGCCAAGTACCGCATCAAGTTGCGAATGAATCAGAGCACAACAAGCGGTATAAATAACCGGGAATAAGAAAACCGGCGTTTTGTAAAACGCCGGTTCTTATTTTCAATCAGGAAAGCCGCGACCGGGATTAAATACTTGAGTTACGCTGGTACCTAGCGCCGGTTCTGGCGGCGGCGGCGGCGGGCGGCTCGTTGAGCGGCTAGCCTCTCCTTCTGTGCCTTGGACCGGAAAAACCTGCGGTCTTTCAACTCTCTCAGAATGCCTGAGTGCTGCACCGAGGCTCGGAAACGGTTCACCAGACTCTCGGGAGTTTCGCCCTCCCTAGGGGTAACGTATGCCATTGATCGCTCCTTGGCGTCAATTCTTATCCAGAAACCAATCTTTTAGCCAATTTAACATACAAGGCCGTTCCCAGCAACCAGCGTGGTTCTTTAGTTGTTCGCATTATTCACGATTGAGGGCGAAAATCATAGTGTCCTAGCAGATCAGAGAGGGCGCATGGCCGAAAACAGAATCAGCCAAATCAATTGCGGGAGATGACCGAACCCATCCCCTGGGTTTGCTCGCTGACCAAGAAGGTTGCCGTATCCTGGCCATAGGCGGTTTCTAGGTCGGCATCGAACCGCTGGCCACCCAAGGAACCGATTATTTCATACCGCATCTCGGTGCGTAGCCTGCCGTCGAAGCCGCCGCCCTTAACCTGTCTCTCCTCTTCTCCCGCCAAGAACATCTCCACCGCTTGAAGCATCAAGTCATGTAGACCGTCAGCGTCTAGATGGGAGGCAGCGCGCAAGAATACATACCCCCAACGAATTCCTTTGTGTTCCAGCATTAATCGCGCGCACTCCTAGAAGGTTTGTTGGGGAGCAGATCCATTGATTTCATAAGATAGCGGTGAGGCCTTTTTGTAGATTGTCGTTGCTGGTGAAATGCAAGCTGGTAATACCGACGCTACGTGCGGATTCCACGTTCTCCGCAGTATCGTCGATGAATACGCAGTCGGCGGGAGCAGCATTCAGTTTGTCCAGGATGTGGAGGAAAAACTGGGGGTCCGGCTTAAGCAAACCCATCTGGAAAGACAGGAAACTTTGGTCAAACTGGGCTAGGGCCTCTACGTGTTGTTGGCAATATGTGTAATGAATCTCTTCGGTGTTGGAGCCTATAACCAACTTATGGCTGGATTTTAAACGTTCCACCAAGGGCAGGATTTCCTCGTTTGCTTGCAACAACCTGACCCAAATCCCCAAGAAGTCCGGATACTCCAGTTCCACTTCCAGGTTTTCGCAAAGCTTTATGTGTAGCTCCCTGGGTCCGATGCGGCCCAGCATGGATTGCTTCACCGTGGGGCCGTTAACCAGTTCTCGCTTAACCGACGCTGCCCCTTTCCGCGAAAGCCTGGTCATGGGGGTCAAAACAGCATCCCAGTTCAGATGAACCAGTACGCCGCCCATGTCGAAGATGATGATTTTGGCCATGCCCGTTTCCGCCGAAAACACTCTTGATTATTAGCCTTGAGGAAGTGGCCCAGTGCATTATCTCACGAAATGAAATATCGTCAGCCTCTTGGGATTCTTTAGCCGGAATCTTGCGCCGAGCTGGCGATATCTTGGAGTCCGATACCTTGCGCACTAGACACGGTTTGAAATATGCTACTATCCGTGCCCATGAATAAATTGGGCGACGAGCTTCATCTGCGTAAAGGATTTTTAGATGCGTTGGCCGCTACTTGCTCTTTTCCTGGTTGCTTTGGTGATTGCTTGCGGAGGAACGGATTCTTCGGATGCGACTACTAGCCCAACCACGAATAACTCAGCTTCAACCAACTCAACAACTAACTCAGCTACGGAGGAGAACATGGACTCGAATGCACCCGTTACTACCGCTTCCGGTCTGCAATACACGGACCTGGTTGTAGGCACCGGGGCCGCAGCCTCCGAGGGCGCCACGGCCGTGGTGCATTACACTGGTTGGCTCATGGATGGCACCAAGTTTGACAGCTCGCTGGACCGGGGCGTGCCTCTGGAATTCGCCATAGGACGAGGCAGAGTGATTGCCGGTTGGGATGAAGGCGTAGGGACGATGAACGTAGGCGGAAAAAGGGAGTTAATCATTCCGCCAAACTTAGCTTATGGCGATAGCGGCGCTGGTGGCGTCATACCCCCGGGCGCTACTCTGAAGTTTGAAGTGGAACTTATCGACCTTAAATAGCCGAGCTAGATAAGAAGGTTGCTGGTAACGAATACCGGTACCGAACAATCCTGACGTTAAACCGGCGGTTCCGGTTGGAACGAAGGCACCATTTTTCGCAACGTTGCCGCAACCCTGGCTGCCTGCTGATTTTTGCCTCGCAACTCCGCTAGGCGGTCCGCCATTTCCATGGCGCCTGCCGCAAATTCGACTTGACCCTCGAATTAATCGATGCGCAGCCTGCGGGCCAACTTTTGGCACAAATCTACGACGATAATTGTAGCGTGATTAAGATTTTGTACTATTTTGGTCCATGGAGGCAAGCTGCTAAAATACGCATCCGCCGGGTAATCACTACTCGGAATATTTATATCGTAGATAGGGAATGACTAAACGGCTATCCGCTGCGAAATTGGGGTCAAGAGGAGGTAACATCATGTCTTGGGGCGAAGCGTTTCGGCGGTCACTGGGTCATGCGCTTGCACTACTCATTTGGCTTGTGGCGTCGTGGGTATTGATTGGAGCGGGAGCAGCGCTGATTGCCTATGGCTATGAAGAAGACTCTGGAGGGGCGTACTTTGTGGGGGCTTGTTAATCTTTGTAGGAGCGGTAATTATGGTGCTGTCTTTATTCGCCGTGTTTATCAAGTCCATAACTGATGCGGTAGCCGAGCACCTGGAACTGCGACTGTCAAAGGTCACAACGAGTCCCCCAAATAGCCCATGAAGTCAATTCTGGGTTAATATGACGTATCTCGGACACTATCACACTGATCATGCATGCGACGATAGTCGTTAGAGTGCTGAACCAAACCTACGCGCCGAACTGTCCGAAACATCACCGTTCCCGTTTACCATCCCAATTAGCTTCACGCAAAACCCCGTTTAGCATAAAGAAAGGCATTACTGGCGCACCCTGGCCACCGGCATTGCCCTCAGCACCCACTGGTGTCAAAGGACTATGAAATTAATTACGAGCCGTGGCTTCGCCCACACTGTTGGATTAGCGGATCTAGTTGAAGTCACCGAATCCAACTGGAACGAAGAAATCACCATTCGGCCTCACAGACACATTTATTGGAGCGGGAGAAGAGATTCGAACTCTCGACTTTTTGCTTGGGAAGCAAACACTCTACCACTGAGTTACTCCCGCTCAATGTCAAATTATAGCAAAAGTTGAGGCCAAAAGTAGCCTGCTTCCATCATAATGGGGTGATACTAGAGTTTCTGGAACGCATTTGTACACCTTTTTCTTGGACTTTGGCCCAGAAGATAAGAGCCGGCTCTAATTAAACTGGAACCAGGGCTTTACCGATTGCATCCCGATGGTAGTCTTCCATCTCAGAAATCACCTTAGCGTAAACCTCTAGAGTTACAGACGGGTCTTTATGGCCCATCCACTTCGATACGGTCATAATGTCCGTCTTGCCTTGAGACAAATGCCAAGAGCCAAAGAACTTCCTAAGGTCATGTGGCTTCAGGCTCAACCCTAACCTCTTCATCAGTGGATTGAAAACGTCCCTCCTGAAATTGTTTGCCGAATGATTGGTTCCATTGGATGTCTTATATATGTACGAATAGCGGTCTGCTACGGGGACGATTCCCAGTAAAGCCTGAGTGCAGGTCTGTAGAGGAACGCTCCGCCTTGAACGTTCTGTCTTGGGGGAGTGATTAGTTGTCCATTGTCAGAGTCCCACTTCGTCCCCAATAGTTTGGATTTGGAAACCTGTTGCACTTGCTGGTTAACGTGTAAGGTTCTGTGCTCAAAGCCAATGTCTTCCCATCTCAAGGCGAGGGCCTCTCCGATTCTGAGTCCATGAAGAATTAGAAGATGGAAGATGATTTCAGATGGCTGCCCACGAATTTCTAATAGGATGTAGTCAATCTCTTCTAGGCTCAGGCCAGAATCGGTCTGCTGTTCCCGTTTAGCCCTACTGATGGCCTCTTTAACCTGTTTGATAAGCCCTTTCGCAATAGGGTTCACTGTAATACATATCTGGTTCTCCACAGCAAACTGAAGCATCCTGTTTAGCACTTTGTGGGTATGTTCCAACACGGAGAATGATACGGCCTGAACCTTTTCGTATAGCACGGCCACATGGTGATTTTTCAGGTTCCGCAGCATCTGGTTGCCAACAACCCTAGTTGGTGAATCTAGTAGTATCCTCCGCTTCCAAGTTTCGGTCTAGGGTGGAGATGTCAATGGGTCAACAGTGTCAGAGTCTCATCTGTATCCTTGGTTGGCTTAGGCGAGAAATCTACGCAAAATATCTGCTACGGGGGAAGGGTCAGTTATGTCTTGCATGCGTACTATCTGCCTTTCCCCAACCCCGCTGGCAACGACAACAGTCCCCCTGCTTGTAAGTAATTCAAATAGACCGCGTGTCTCAGAAATGGAAACTATCCGGGAGATTGGGATTTCCGTGGTGTTTAGCCAAAGAAATTTATACATTTTCATAGCTCGACGGTCTGTAACTATATAAGTGGTATGCAGGTTCCGAAGATAACGTATGGCACCTTGGAAGAAGAGATACATCCCTACTATAAATATAATAAATGGGTATATATAGGGCACAGTGGTGGATTCCAGCAAATACGCGGCA
>DCAE01000032.1 GCA_002311385.1 Dehalococcoidia bacterium UBA1141
CGTCTGGCTGCAGGGTGGCCAAATCCTTGCCGAAGGCTTCCAGGGCCTCCTGTATCGCCCTGAACCCGAGCTGGGGCAACTCCCGTTTCCCGTATTTGCCGCCCTTGCCCCGGTAGCTGTAGTAGACCGCGTCTCCGTCTTGGATCAAGTTGCTGGCCTTGAGGTTGAGTACTTCGGCGCGCCGCCGGCCTGTGAGCGTCAAGGTCAGAATGATGGACCGGTCTCGTAGCCCTACTGGGTTGTTTGGAATCGCATCCAGCAGCTTCCTGATGTCGGCGGCGGTCAGGCCCCTGGGTGGCGCTGGCGTTGCCTTGGGGCGCTCTAGCTGATCGCATGGGTTGGCGCTCACCAGGCTCATGCGGATAAGGAACCGGTAGAAGGAACTGAGGCAGGCGATGCGGGCGCCTATGGTGACTGATGAGGGCTTCTTGCCTGAGAGGCCGGTACCGTGGGCGTAGCTGAAGACCTCGGTCGCCGTTACCTGGTCTGGTGGTTTGCCCAGAGTATCGAAGAAGCGGTAGAGCATTCCGGAATAGGCCCGCACGGTTCTCATTGAACCGGAGCGGCGCTCTTTCTCGGCCAAGAATGCGTAGATGGCTTGCTCCCAGTGGCCAGCATCACCGCCTTGGACTAGAGTCTGCGTAGTCATCGTGTCCTCCTGTTGTCGATGGAGTGACACTATTCACGCTCTGGCGCGCCGGGAAGTCAAGGAATTCGCCGGGTGACCCATTACCCTCTCACTGCTATACTTTGGATAGCAGCGTGGCGGGAGGAGAGATTAAATTGACTACCTACTCAGTCGTGGGAAAACCGGTGACTCGGGAGGATGGCCCGGATAAAGTATCCGGCAAGCATGTGTATCCCGCGGACGTTATCCTGCCGGGAATGTTATACGGCAAGGTATTACGAAGCCCTTACCCACACGCCAAAATCCTGCACATCGATACCTCCAGGGCGGCGGGACTGCCCGGAGTACGTGCCGTAATCACCGGCCAACACCTAATGGGAATGCGGGTCGGCAGGTACCTATTGGACGTTCCTCCATTGGCGGAAGATAAGGTGCGTTTCGTTGGCGAAAAGGTGGCCGCGGTAGCTGCCGACGACCCCGACACGGCCGAAGAAGCCCTCACATTGATCGACGTTGAGTATGACCCCCTTCCGGCGATATTTGATCCATTGGATGCGATGCAGCCGGGAGCGCCTTTGGTCCACGAAGGCTCTCCAACCTACGACAGCGCATCTGGACCGGTCCAACCCCAGGGCAATCTCGTCTACCACAACTCATGGTCAGGCGGAGACTTGGATCAGGGCTTTAGGGAATCTGATCTGATTTTTGAAAACACCTTCACCACCCCGTGGGTCCACCAAGGTTACATGGAGCCCTATAGCTGCATCGTGGATGTAGACGATTCCGGGCACGCTCAGGTTTGGGCAAACAACAAGCAGCCATTTCGCTTGAGGTGGCAGATAGCCAACGCTCTTGGTTTGCCGGAGGACCAGATAACCGTCAATCCCTGTGGCATCGGCGGCGACTTCGGAGGCAAGGCGGGAGCCATGAATGTGCCGGTCGCCTACAAGCTGGCCCAGCTTTCGGGCCGTCCCGTCCAGATGATCATGAGCTACATTGAAGAACTGATGGCGGGCAATCCAAGGCATCCTTCGGTGGTAACGATCAAGACGGGAATGAAAAATGATGGACGGTTTTGGGCTCAGGAAGCACGGGTAGTTTACAACGGCGGCGCTTACGGAGGATTCAGGGGCTCGCTCAACCTAAGCGGGAGCCGCCAAGCCGGCGGAGGGCCTTACCGGGTCCCCAATTTCCAGATCGACAGCTACATGGTTTATACCAACAACGTGCCCTGCGGCTCCTATCGCGCCCCAGGAGAACCCCAGGCGGTGTTCGCAATCGAGTCTCAGATAGATATGATCGCCAATGAAATGGGTTTGGATCCCTACGAGCTGCGGCTGCGGAATGTGGTCCGGGACGGGGATGTCTCGGGCACCGGCCAGTCCTTCCGTCATCTGCATGGCGAGGAAACTCTGCGCAGGGCTGCCGATTCCGCCAATTGGGGAGCGGTCAAGGAAGGGCGACACTTTGGCCGGGGAATGGCCTTCGGGCAGCGGCCTCAGGGACAAGTGGTTTTCGTCGGTAGGGTGATTCTCGATGAAAACGGCCAAGCAACCGTGTTCTCATCGGTACCCGACACCGGCGTGGGATTCTATACCGTGGCGCGTCAGGTAGTGGCGGAGGACCTAGGGATTCCCGTCGAGGACGTCGGGTTTGTCCCCATCGACACCGACCAGGTTCCATTCGAAACGGGAGCAGGCGCTGGCACCAGCGTGGGCGGGGCCAATGCCGCACTGGGAGCCGCCCAAGAAGTCCGGCAAAAGCTCACTGGCCTGGCTGCCGAGTTCTTCGGTTGGCCCGAGGAGCGGATTGTATTCAAGGAAAGCCGGGTATTCGTTGATGGCGATCCGGAAAAGGGCGTTTCGGTAGCCGACCTGGCGGCCCGTTCAGTCGCCGCCGTGGGAGGCTCTATCAGAGGAGAAATGACCACCGAGATCCTGGAGCCGGAGGTGACCTCGTTTTGTGCTCAGGTGGCGGAGGTAGAAGTGGACCCAGAGACCGGGCAGGTCAAGGTCCATCGCATCGTCACCGCCCACGATGTGGGCGTAATATTCAACCCTTTGGGCCATCAGGGGCAGATCGATGGAGCCGTGATTCAGGGACTGGGCTACGCCCTCATGGAAGAATTGCAGTCTGAAGAAGGCCGGATCTCAACGCTGAGCCTGGGCGACGTCAAGATACCAACCATTCCGGACATTCCCGAGCTTGTCACGGTCCTGGTGGAACACCCGGAAGGCAACGGACCCTACCAAGGGAAAGCTATCGGAGAAAACCCCATTTCTCCAGTGGCCCCGGCCATTGCCAACGCGGTCTATGAGGCCGTGGGAGTAAGAATCCGCGACCTACCTATTACCGCTGAGAAGGTCCTGGCAGCCCTAAAAGAGAAGGAGAAAGAACGCGGCTGAGCAGACCTACCTCAGGTCCCCTTCCATTTGCCTCAGGTACACATCCAGCAACAAGTACTGGCCCTAGCTCATGGGCACACTACGAGGCAATAGTGTCTGCCGTAAAGGGCACGGCTGAGCAGGGCTTTGTCGTGGATCTTCCAACCGTGCCTCACCAGTTCTTGATAGAGGCGCCTCTGGTCGATGGACACAGGATCGACCGCCACGTCGTGGAACTGGCCGAATGGGGCGCGAGGTTGGTCGAGAAAGGCTACTTGTTGGAAGAGCCCGAAGACCAGCATCCGCTGGCCTGGCAAAGGATCATTGATCCGGAGAGCGGGTCCGAAGCCGACGGCATGGCAACCTTGAAACTATGGCAACAGACCAAGAAGCACATATCAGCCTTCCCCGGTCGCACTAAGAAAATCGAAGGGCGGCAATATTTGAGCTTCGCCGACTATTTAAAGTGGAGGGGTCGGCACGCCAAGGCCGACCGGAAGTCCAGGATAGACAGGGGATTGGTGGTTGCCGACTGGAACGAGTGGGTGGAGCAGCATGGGGGCGAGGGTGTGGCATCCCTGGCGGAAGTTGAAGTGGGGAAGCTCAGTTGCCATCTACACGGCTATCGATACCGCGTATGCCGGGATGCTGCGGAGTTGGTGGAAGCAGTGATCCAGCGCAGGTCTTTGCTGGAATCTGTTCAGGTCGGGAAACCAGACGGCAGCAATGATGAGCGATTCCGCCGGCGGGTTGAACGTTGGAAGGGACTGGCGCTAGGTTTTCTTCCGGAGATCTACGCTCTGCACGGAGCTATTGACTCGATTAACAACCGCTACTCCGACGGCCATCAGATTTTGTTTCCGGCTGTGGCCGAAGGATTCAATCAGCTGTTGGAGTTGGTGGAGAAGACAGTCGGCATATACAACGATGCCTTGGCGGGAGACATTGAACGCCTGGCAAAGCTGTTAAATGAGACAGGGATGGGCAGGATCAATCTCCACTCACGATAGATTTGGCGGGATTGGTCGAGAACGTCGAGGGGTCTGCTAGGGCGCAGGTTGCCTATTTCGTGGACATGGCAAAAGCCGAGGCGCTGGATCTGCTTGGCGAGACCCGTCAAGCGTGGGAGTTGGTGGACCGTCACGTTTGAGCGGTCAACCTGATCGCTCGATAATTTCCTAGGATTGCCAAGCGCGACGCCAATTGGGTGAAACGGGTAAAATCATGGCACCTAATCAAATGATTGCTGGAGGTGATCGGCCATGACGACTGTCGGGAATGGAAAATACACTTACGAACTCATTGAAAGTTGGGCCAAGTTGCCCGTGGGTGAAGTCTTCGGCATGGTGAGCGCTGTTGCAACCGATTCCCAAGACCGGGTCTATGCGTTCCAGCGAAAAGATCCGCCGGTCGTGATTTTTAACCGCGACGGTAGCTATATTGGTTCATGGGGCCTCGGGGCAATTACCAACCCCCACGGTATTTTCATCAAAGACGACATAGTTTATGTAACAGATCGTGAGGATTCGGTCTGCTTGCGATTTACCCTTGAAGGCAAGCCATTGCAAGTAATCGGAGAGCGAGGTGTTCACTCTGACACCGGCTGCGAAGTGCCTGGCCAATTGGTACCACGGGCTGCAGGCCCGTTTAACTACCCTGCAGAGCTAGTACCTTCCCCATGGGGAGACTTGTATGTGGCGGACGGGTACCGCAATGCTCGCGTACACCGGTTCTCCACTGATGGTCAACTCAAGGCCTCCTGGGGAGAGCCTGGTAAAGGCGGGCCGAACCAGTTTCACTTGGTCCATAGCATGATGGTGGGCGCCGACAATTTGTTATACGTGTGTGACAGGGAGAATAATCGCATTCAGATATTCGACGCGGACGGTGAATTTGTTGGAATGTGGACTGACCTGCTGAGACCCATGGATATCTCCCAGAGTCCAGATGGGGTCTTCTGTGTCAGCGAAGGCGGCAACGATGCCAGACAAGGATTCACGACAGATACCGATTCACGAATCAGCCTGATGGATAAAGAAGGTAAGCTGTTGGCGAGATGGATCATTCGAGGCGGTCACGGCAGTTGGATAGATGCAAACGGAGACATCTACGTGGGTGTTCCAGACGGTGTCGGGGTTGATAAATTCGTGCTAAAAGGTTAATCGGCAGTAAATTAAATGCGGGGACCCTTGAGCAGATCAAATCTATGAACCAAACCATGTTAATTGACGACCAGCGAGACTGGGACCGCGTCGCCGCCGAACTGGCGTCGGAACCCATGCTGGCGCTGGACACCGAATCCAACAGCCTCCATTCCTACCGGGAGAGGGTTTGCCTGATCCAAATCGCCACTGCTGGGGATATTTTCCTGCTGGACCCACTGGNNCACGGCTCCGACTACGACGTGCGGTGCTTGCACCGGGACTACGGGTTTACCGTGAGTTCACTTTTTGACACCGAGAGGGCGGCGAGGTTTCTAGGAAGTTCCAAAACAAACCTGTCCTCATTGCTCGAAAGCTTCCTGGGCGTGGAAATTCCCAAAAGCCGCGCGTTACAAACCTCGGATTGGGCCCGGAGGCCTTTAAGCCCGCTGGCGCTGGAGTACGCGGCTAATGATGTAAGGTGCCTGCTGGAGTTGGCGAACGGCCTGAAGCAACAATTGGTTGAAGCACGCCGTTTGGACTGGGTTATGGAGGAATGTCGAAAGCTGGAACAGGTCCGCCATGTCCCGGCAGACCTACCGGAGGCGGCGATGTTGCGAATCAAAGGCAGCCGCCGGTTGGGACCACGGGGCCTGGCGGTACTAAAGGAGCTTTTCCTCTTTCGGGAGGAGGAGGCGCGGCGGATGGATTGTCCGCCTTTCCGGGTGTTGACCAACGATGCATTGCTCATCCTGGCCAACTCGCCAGATATGGAACTTCATCAGGTCCGCGGCCTGGCAAGTGAAATAGCGAGACAGGCGGGGGACCTCATCCATGAAGCAATCCACCGAGGGATGTGCGGGCCCGGAGTCTCCCGGCCGCCGCAACCCAAGAACAACCCCTGGGAACCGGAGGCTCAAGCCCGGTTGCAATCGCTCAAACTATGGAGGTCGAGGCGGGCAGCGTCGTTGGGCTTGGACCCGGCATTGGTCTGGCCTGCGCCCAGCTTAGAGCGTTTGGCCCTTGGCTGGAATGGATCTACCGCCGAATCTCCGGACGTTGGAGCACCTGAGGTGCGCAGCTGGCAGCGCCACGAGTTTTCCCAGGAACTTCGGCAAGCCCTGGTTCAAGCGTTTGGGCAGGAAAAGTCTGGCCTAGCGCAACCCTCTAACTCACTGGCATGCTGAGGCTACCTAGCCGCTGGAAAGAGTTACCATTACGCAAAGCTGGGACTCACTACCCAATGGCGAACCTGTATTAAGGATTGCCCGTGGCCGGTTGACATGACACTATGCGCGAATAGTGATGGTCGCATTCTTCGCGCCCCAGTCCCCCTTGTCACCGCTTGCCGCGGCTTTTTTTCTACATGAAGTTTTTCTCCGAACTTGGAAATCACTCATCAGGCTCAATTACTGGTAGGAGCCTAAGAACGAACTATGTCTAAGCCACCCATCAGGCTACGGTTGACTGGTGTGCAGGCAGGGAATATGCTTATGCGCAAGGTCTGGAACAGTCCTCATTCTTCACCTATCAGGAACTAACGATGGACTTCGGCAACCGGGAGGAGTTCGAAAGCCACCACTACGCCTTTCACGTCAGCGATGAGGAATTTGATGCCATCTTCGGCAGAGTCAAGGCCGAAGGCATTGCCTACGGCAGCGGTCCCCGCGAGACGGACAACATGCAGATCAATACCCGCCGAGGCGTTCGAGGATTCTACTTTCTAGACCACGACAGCCACAATATCGAGTTGTTGACGAGGACCGCTTGGTCTTCCCTCCCTGGACATGCCGAGATCGTAGAACGGGAGATATCCTGCACCAGACTCAGCCACACGAATACTGACTACCTGATAATGGCGGTTACGCATCCCCACCAAGGAGTGAACCATGGCTAACCGTGAGATTGCTTTAATGTCCCATTTGCTTCGCCGCGCCGGTTTCGGGGCCAGCCGTGATGAGGTGGAATCAAGGGTCGCCCAGGGCTATGACAATGTGGTAGAAGAACTATTGAATGTGGGGGACGGGCCGGGCATCGACGAGGACCTGATGTACCGGGCCTACCCTTCATACTTCGACAAAGCCGCAATAGAGACCGGTCAGACTGAGTGGGTCTACCGGATGATCAACAACCGATACCAGTTACAGGAGAAGTTGTCCCTGTTTTGGCACACAATCTTCTGCTCCGGCGACAACAAAGTGGACAACGCCCGCACCACGGTCATCCAGATCGACAAGTTCCGGAAACAGGGAATGGGCAACTTCCAGGACCTGATTCTAATGCTGTCCAAAGACCCGGCGATGCTTTACTACCTGGACAACACCGAGAGCCACAAGTCGGCGGTCAACGAAAACTATGGCCGGGAACTTCTGGAGCTCTTTTCCATGGGGGTGGGCAAAGACGGGGAGATCAACTACACCGAGGACGACGTGAAGGCTTGCGCCCGGGCTTTTACCGGCTGGAACTTGGCCCCCACGATACCGGTATTCCCATACGGGCGTACACCCTTCGAGTTTCGCTACGACCCGGCGGACCACGATTACGAGGACAAGACCTTTCTCGGCGAAACCGGCCCTTGGGACGGCGAGGATATCATCCGAATCATCTGCAAGCATCCGGCTACCGCACGGTTCATCTCGAGGAAGATGTACGATTTTTTCGTGGCCGACGAGCCTCCCGTACCGTCGTGGCGCCAGGCTCAGCCCGGGGACTTAGACGCCATTAAAACCCTGGAGAAGGCCTACTTCGACTCGGGATACGAGATCAAGGCCATGCTGCGGGCCTTGTTTATGTCCGACTTCTTCAGGTCTGAGTCAGTGCGCTACGCCAAAGTAAAGAGCCCGGCGGAAATGGTGATCGGCACTCTTCGCATGGTGGGCCAGCACACGACGCCCCAACCGGGGCTGTTCTTCGTGGCCATGGAGCCCAAGTACATGGGCATGGACCTGCTGAATCCACCCACGGTGGAGGGCTGGCATACCGGCGCCGCGTGGATTAACAGCGGCACCCTCATCGACCGCATTAACTTTGCTGCCGGGCTTTTGGGCGACACCGATCTGCCTGGGGTCAAGGCAATCATTGCCCGGCTGATGAACCGCTCAGAATCGCTCCAACCCGATGAATTCGTCGATGGATGCCTGGACCTGACCGGTCCGTTGACCGTCGCCGCGGAAACCCGGAGCGAACTGGTTTCCCACGTCGAGGCGCGTGGGGAGCTTCGCCATGGTACCGATGCAGAAAGGGATGACTTTAGCCAACGCACCGGTGAGATGCTTCAAATAATCGCCACCACGTCCGAATTTCAATTCGGTTAGACCCAAGGAGGACATCATGGTTTCCACTAAAAAAGACCCGGTCCTGGCAGTCTTTTCTCTTTCCGGGGGGAACGACTTCATGAACACAGTAATTCCGTATACCAATCCCCTCTACCGGGATTACCGGCCCACGTTGGCCGTTGCCGAGGACCAGGTGATTCCCATCAACGAAGAACTGGGCTTCCACCCGGCCATGGCTGCCTTAAAAAAATACTGGGACGAGGGGAAGCTGGCCATCATCCTGGGCGTCGGCTACCCTAATCCTAGCTTATCTCATTTCCGGTCCATGGACATTTGGGCCACCTGCGAACCAGATGATCTGGGTCTGATCGGGTGGCTGGGAAGCGTGATCCAGGAAATCGACCCCAAAGCGGATAACGTTCTCACCGGCGTCAACTTCGGACGGGGCCTTCCTCGCTCCATGGCCAAAGATGGGGTCCCGGTGGCTTCCGTTGGCGACCTGAGCAGCTACGGGTTGCTGACCGACATTGAGGAAACCGGGCATCGGGACCAGGCCCTGGACCTGTTTGGCCGCATGTACTCCCCGGTCCTTGGGAGCGGGATTGTCACCGACTACATCCGCCGTACCGGCCTCGAAGCCATGGCTGGGGCCGATATTTTAGCCACTGCTCCCGACAAGTACAGTTCCACTGTTGAGTACGGCACCAGCGCCATTGGCGGATATCTCAAAGACATCGTCCAGGTGCACAACGCCGGTTTCGGCACCCGGGTATTGTTCACCACGGCCCCCTACAACA
>DCAE01000044.1:0-221 GCA_002311385.1 Dehalococcoidia bacterium UBA1141
GGGCTATCATTCCCCCTTCTTTTCGGATGTCTGAGTCCTACTCTTGGCTTTGGCGCGGAGGTAGTAGCAGTTCCCCTTTTCGCAGACCTGGGCGTTCACGTAGCGGTCGGTCCATGTGTCTCCGCAGATCACGCAGCGCCCAGGCCCACGCTTTCTCTGGTGGACCGGGTTGCCTTCAGTTGTCATCCTCACTCTCACTTGGCCTTATCTATTGCGGCTTC
>DCAE01000044.1:379-1400 GCA_002311385.1 Dehalococcoidia bacterium UBA1141
CGAGTCGTCCTAATTAGTCCCGTAAGACGTGATTTAGTCCAATGGTGCTGCTGCGATTACCATGGCCGCAAAATCGTTATCAATACCCCGGGGCCATTCTCGTTTTGAGGGATCCTTTATGTGTATGACCAGGGGTGGTCCTAGATTTTCAATCTGCATCTCCAAGGTGTCCCCATCTTGGACTGCGCCAATTTGCTGATGGTTAACACCGGTCGCAATAACATCACCTGGTTCCAGAGTTGTTACTTTGGAAATCTCGGAGATCAGTTCCGGAATCTGGTGCGCCATATCGCTGGTCGGAAAATCATGGCGGGCTTCACCGTTGTTCCAAAGCTGCACCTGGAGGTTATTGGGCTCGAGGATTTCATCGGCTGTGACCAGTGCTGGACCCATGGGGGCAAATGAATCCCAGCATTTACCTAGGAAAAAACTGTTCCCTACTGCACCTTGTAATCCGCGGGCTGACATGTCCAAGAAATTGAAATACCCAAAGACGTGGGACAACGCATCTTTTTGATTTACTTTGGTTGCGGTCTTCCCTATTACGAACGCTAATTCAGGTTCGTGGTGGAATATCGAAGCTGGTACTGGCGGTAACTCACAAGTCTCTCCTGTTGCAATGACGGCGGTAGGTGCCTTAAGGAATGCATCCAATATTGCCGGCTTTCGTTGCCCGAACTCCAAGTAATTCACCGCGGCACAGATCAGCTTGGGCGGCCTAGGGATTGGCGCCCTCAAAGTAACATCGCTTATTGGAACTCCTTCTTTCCCTTGAATCTCCTGCTCAATCTTGGGTTTCACTTGGTCCCATCCCAATATGACGCCCTCGACCATCTCTTGAGGCTTGTGAAAATGCAAACCATCTAGACTGGCCATAACATCGACAACGTTTCCGTTCTGTAATACGCCAAGCCGATAATCGTTAAATAAAACGAGTTTCATTCTTTATTCCTCACACGTAGCGATTTGGGCAATTATAACAATTGAACCAACTATATTCTCAGCCCATGTCCATTAACAT
>DCAE01000044.1:1621-4402 GCA_002311385.1 Dehalococcoidia bacterium UBA1141
TACATCTGAGTATCCTTGAATACGAAACAAACGAGGCCAACTACAAAATCAACGACGAATATCTAAATAGCTGGAGGTGATTATGGCAGATCTAGGATTTGTCGGCCTGGGGGCCATGGGGGGTGACATGGTGAAACGCCTGCTGGATGCCGGCCATGCCGTTACTGGCTTCAACCGTACCAAATCCAGGGCCCAATGGCTTTTGGAACTGGGAATGCAATGGGGCGAAACCCCTCGGGATGTAGCCCTAGCCGCGGAAGTTACCATGACCATGGTGAAGGACACAGAGGCCCTTCTGGCAGTGGCCCAAGGTTCTGATGGCTTGCTCGCCGGGTTGGGTCCAGGGAAGCTGTTCTTGGACATGAGCACCGTCAGTCCAGAAGCGAGCCAATGTTTGGCTGCACAGGTGGCCCAAACCGGCGCCAAAATGCTGGACGCGCCTGTTTCCGGCAGCCTGGTAACTCTGCGAGCGGGCCAACTTTCCTTCATGGTAGGCGGCGACGAAACGGCATACCAGGAGGTCGAATCCATCTTGCTGGACATTGGGGCCAAAACCACCTACATGGGCGGGAATGGCCTGGCCGCTATGATGAAGGTCGCCCTCAATCTAGACTTGCCGGTGCAGATTCTAGCCTTTAGCGAAAGCCTGGTGATGGCTGAACGGATGGGCATCTCCCGGGAGAAAGCGGCCGAGGTATTACTCAATAGCGTTTTAGCATCGCCGGCGTTGAAGTACCCATTCCCCTTCTTGTTGGAGGCCCCCGAGGAACCATTGTTTGACGTAGATATGATGCAGAAGGACGTGCTTCTAGCTCTGGAAACTGGACGGCAGTTAGGGGTGCCCCTACCGACCACTGCGGTTACCAACGAATTTCTCACCGCCGCTAGAGGCATGGGCCTGGGCGGAGAAGATTTCGCCATTATCCACCAAGTTCTCCGCGGCATGTCAACGTAATGACGTAATATTGTGCAGACCATACGACTCGCAAGAAATATCCAAATAATTGGGGGCAGTCATGGCCAGAAAAATAGAAGTACTACACACTGCAGACCGGGACTCGTCCATGAATCTGCCTTATGCTCCGACCATCAAAGTGACCGGGGGTTCTCTGTTCTTTCTTGCCGGAGTTACTGCCTTCAAGGTTTACCACAACCACCCTCACATTGAATCGGAATTTGATGACATACCGGAAGGCGTGTCCGAGCAGACCCGTATGGCTTGGGAAAACGTGAAAAAAGGCCTAGAAGCCGGTGGCGGGACGTTCAGTGACATCGTGCAAGTTACCCGCTTCTTGACCGACATCGACCAGCAGGACGAGCTTAACGAGGTCTGGTGGGAGTATTTTGGGGATCACCGGCCCGGCACCGCCACCATCGAAGTGAGCCGTTTGGCCGCCCATCCCAAGCTAAAAATAGAGCTATCAGCCATCGCAGTGGTCGATTAATGAATACTCGATGATTAAACCGATACGCCCACATATTCTAGGGAGCTCAAAAGGAGATAGTAAATAAGATGGGCAAAGTACTTACGAGATAGGGTTTTTGAATCTAAAGGCTACCAGCCCGACTGTTAAAACAGCCTGAATGTCCAAAACCAATAGCACCAGACGGTAAATCTGGAGGCTATCGTTGTGCCTGAATTGAGTGGTGCCGAAGGTCAGAGTCGAACTGAAGCGGGGTTTCCCCAGTTTTTGAGTCTGGTGCGAGTAGTTCTAATTAGGTTCGTAAGGAGTGAACTGATACAATCTCCAGAATATTTTCCTGCCAGCGTTCGTGCCTAAATGTCCTACTGCGTCAGATAGTGTTATCAATTCGGTTATCAAATTCTAATAGCCATGACGGTGACTCATAGTAGATTTGCGACCATCATTGATGGGGTATACGAAAGCCTCATCTCAAAGATCTTGGAGCCACTGATTAAGAGTCAGCCGTTTTTTGTGAATAGGCGTGTATAGCAGTCCACCATAGGCTCGATTTTGGGGTTAATGGCTAAAACCGTGCCTACGGTNNGGGGCCTTTGGGATCAGAAGGTCTGAAATCTAGCACCTAACAGAACCACAGCATTTTGAGTTTGTCCGGGGCCTCCGGTGACTGTCCTAATCTCGCGCTTATCGCAAAAAGGCGACGGTCCGGAATTCATACGCATCAGAAATCCGCTCTTTCATTAGTTCCATAATCTCCAATGATCCCATCTTTTCTATGGGAAAATACCCAACATCAGTCGTTTCTTCGGTAGTTCGGATATCACAGCCGATGATTGCAGCTTCAAAAAGGGGATCTACTCCTTGTTTCCGATTACCGTCTGTATATTCAACGATGCAGCCGGCGAAGAGTAAACGCCAACCAAACGTTCCACAGCCACCGCCAGGCCTGTTTCTCTAATACCTCGCTCACACAACACTCAGAAGCGCTTTCCCCTGGTTCCATCTTTCCACCAGGCAAACACCACTTTCCATTGTCCGTTCTCTTAGTAAGCAAGATTTTGTGCTTAGTACCATCAAATATCACGCCATCACAGGCAACTACCAGCGGTGTAGTTTTACCGATTCGCTCCCCGTAGATAATCTTTGACATGTCAACAAACTCCCTCAGCAACCCTCAACAAAAGGGAACCGGCTAATCCAACGATGGCACTGAAGGAAGGCGAACCGCCGAGGTCGGGAGAGAGGAACAGAACCAAACTAACCAGAAGATTCACATTTGTCTGGGACCTCCGGCGACGGGCCGACTGCAAAGGCTACGACCCCGGTAAGAACTTCTGGCCACGGTGGTTGCCTGAGT
>DCAE01000044.1:4538-4797 GCA_002311385.1 Dehalococcoidia bacterium UBA1141
CACACGCCTTCGGCGATGGACTTCTGGATGCCGCGATAGTTGCCTCCCATGCTGATTAGAAGATATTTCGGCCTTGAGTGCTGTGCTTCGTGCCTGGTTTAGTTCGAGAAAATATATAGTTATCGTCTGGGCAGCATTGATTGCCTACCCCTCAATCCCAAGGAGTTTTGCCACCGTCCCACCGAGAATCTTGATCCGGTCCTGGTCGCTTAGCCCGGGAATCGACATGACGTGGTCGACCGGAGCGGTGTTCCATGGG
>DCAE01000144.1:0-173 GCA_002311385.1 Dehalococcoidia bacterium UBA1141
ACTGATAATCAGGGCAGAAGCCAATATCAGGAGCATCCCTGCTGTGAGTGCTATCGGTCGTACTTTCATGGGTCACATTTTACACATTTAGTCAACCGTGTAGACTACCGCCATGCGCTACCTATCTTCCATATCACTAGCACTTATCGTGCATGTCCTGCTGTCCATCGTGG
>DCAE01000144.1:228-1798 GCA_002311385.1 Dehalococcoidia bacterium UBA1141
CATCGTGGTGCTGATGGCGCTGGCTTGTACGGCGACGCCTGCGTGGAAGGCTGGATTGTGGTTGCCGGGATTTCAGGGTTCGACGATTAGGCCTCGCGTTGGTCGAGGCAAACGGGTGGGCCGCCGGGCAGCGGGGAAGGCCACCGGCAAGGCGATGCGGAAGCTGTTCAAGCACGATGTCGTGGGTTCGAATCCCATCGCCCGCTCCATTTGACAAGTAACAACACAAATGCGTGGCTAAAGGCAACCGTTAATAGTCGTATTCAAAACCTTGACTGGGTCAAGCTGGTAGACTGACCGGGTCAGGAGCCAGAGATTCGCCAGTCGGCACAAGCGGAGAGCTATGGGAAGGCTGGACGACCGGGTAATCATCGTCACGGGCGGTGCCCAGGGCATCGGGCTGGCCTACTGCAAAGGATTAGCAGCGGAAGGCGCAAAGGTTGTCGTGGCCGACATTGACAAGGCCGGAAGCGAAGCGGCAGTTGGAGAGTTGGGCGAAGCGGGAACCGATGCTCTGGCCGTTGTGGGTGATGTGTCCAACCCGGAGGATACCGAGGAGATGGCCAGGGCAACGATGGAGCGGTTCGGCCGCATCGACGGCTTGATAAACAACGCCGCCATGTTCCAGCGGCCCGCCATGTCCAGAGTGCCCTTTGACCAGATTCCTGTTGAAGAATGGGACCGTCTGATGGCCATCAATCTCAGGGGCGTATTCCTGTGTTGCCGGGCAGTAGTCCCCCATATGAAAGACCAGCAGAGCGGCAAGATCGTCAACATCAGTTCCGGCACTGTGTATTTCGGCAGCACCAACCTGCTCCATTACGTCACCTCAAAGGCAGGCGTCATCGGGCTGACCAGAGGGCTTGCGCGTGAGCTAGGTGATTTCAACATCAACGTGAACGCGATTGCCCCAGGGTTGACCATCAGCATGGATGAATCAAACGATGTCAGGTCAGGGATGAATCAACAGCGCATCCAAGCCAGAGCCCTAAAGAGGTCCGAGGTGCCGGAAGACTTGGTGGGAGCCGCCGTGTTCTTGTGTTCGTCCGAAAGCGACTTCATGACAGGGCAGACCATGGTCGTGGACGGTGGGGCACAGATGCACTAGGGCGGCTACTGCTCATCTCGGTGTTTAGACACCAAGGATGATTTTGATATACCGACGGGCGGCGGGGAAGGCCGCAGCAAGGCCATGCGGAAGCTGTTCAAGTAACCCGGCTCCCTCGCAATTCGTAGCCGGTTCGGCTACGAATTGAGCGTGAAACAATGTGCACGAAATGTGCACGAACTCCCCGGGGTTGGCCCCAACCAGATGGACAAAACAAGGCGTTTCAGATTCAGAATACCAACTGGGGACTACTGGAAAAACCCATTAGGACACCTTTCGTCGGACTTAAAATCCGTTATGCCCCGAGTTGGCCGGGTATTGCTAGTCGATGATTATCCTTCTTAGGACATTATTCTTGTTACAGGCCTCTCGTAACCAGCGTGGTTAGGGCTAATGATTTAGTGCCTGCCAAACATTCTCCTGGAGAGAATAATGCATGTTATTCTTTCCCGTCTCGGCTGC
>DCAE01000144.1:2084-3648 GCA_002311385.1 Dehalococcoidia bacterium UBA1141
CGGAGATAACGGTCTAACGCCCGCACAGTCTTCTTTCCCACCGCCAGAGTCCGTTCACGGCGACCTTTCCCAACTACTCGAAGGATTCCAAGTGATAGGTCAACGTCGTTATTGGCATCATCCGAAGGGTCCCACCGTAGGTTAGTGACCTCGCTCAACCGAGCCCCCGTATCGATGAAAACTCGGATGATTGCAGCGTCCCGCCTATCGTCAGCTTCTAGTCCTTTATCGCAGGTGGCTACGAGTGCTTTCAATTGGTCTTCACGGAGCACATCCGGCGGGTCGAGAGGGATTCTGGGCGGTTTCATGCGACTCATCGGGGATTGTTTGACCTCACCTTCGTCGGAAAGCCATTTGAAGAATCCTTGAAGACCACGGAACCGGTTATTGGCGGTCGCGGGTTTCCATTTCCCTAGAAGATGTGATATGAACGCCTCGATATGTTCCCGGTGGATACGAGACACTTCGAGCGGCATCCCCTGGTCCGCTAAGAAAGTGTGGAATTGACGCACCGATTCGGAGTAGGTCTCTTGGGTCCGAGGGCTCATGTTCTCGGCGGCAAGGTGGCGACCGAAGGATTCGAGATTAATACCGATATCGCCGCCTGCTACAATAGCCGTGGTTGAGGCCGATTTAGCCATGAAAAATACCGCCGTAAAGCTAAATAATTATGTCCAGTTATTTACTGTCGGAGCGGTGTGCGTCAACGCTAAATCAGTTATCTACTGTCGGTAGGCACAAAATTGGGTGGTTAGCTCAGTTGGTTAGAGCACCTGCTTTACACGCAGGGGGTCACAGGTTCGAGTCCTGTACCGCCCACCACTGTTAACCGAGCCTAAACGACCATTTTGAGCTGTCTTAGGCTTTTCTTTTGGGGCTGGTAATGGTGGGTTGCCCCACATTTTGCCCCACTTCGGCCAGAAAATCGGCCAAAATCATGGAACCTACCACTGGGCTACCTGTCCAGATGGTATTCGATGAAATCACCGAGGGCAATGGCCATCTCTGGACTGTTAGTCCTAACGACAGTAGACACCTCAGTTAACTCCAGCCACGCTTCCAGGTGGAAGAGAATCCCGTGGTGCCAAGCCATCCGATAGTCACCATATTTGTCCACCCAATAACTGATGCCTCTGGCAGCCTTGCCAAAGATGTCATCTTCGTTCTGGGCCTTCTCTAATAAATCCGCTGCTTCTGCCTGCCTGAACTTCTTAAGTCTCGTAACCATATTGATTACCTCCAAAAATAAAAATAGCCCCGTGTAGGGGCTTCCAATTCCCAAATGGGCCACCATCAATTGAAGGTGGCACCGCTCTGGCACCTTAATTTGGCCCTATTTAAACAGAGCCTTGCCTATCGTATTGCTGTGCCACTTCTCCGCTTCGGGGAGAACCTTGGCATAGATTTTCATCGTGATTCCTGGGTTGGCATGCCCCATCCAGTGAGAAACGGTCATTATGTCCACTCCCTGGGACAGTAGTACCGAACCAAACGCTTTTCTCAAGTCATGAGTAACCATCGTGTCCAACCCCAATCGCACTCGAAGCTTGTTAAATGTCCTACG
>DCAE01000138.1:0-477 GCA_002311385.1 Dehalococcoidia bacterium UBA1141
TTGGCCATGACCCCCAGTCTGCGGATCTGGTCGGCCCAGCGAAGCAGTTCGTTGGCTTCGGGCAGGTCTTCGAGTCTGGGGCTGACGGTTTCCAACTCGCCTAGATAGACCGAACCTGAGGCCCCGTCCATGCTGATCTGTTCACCTTCATGGACGGTTTTATCGTTGGCCGTAAACGAACCGGCTTCTAGATCGACCTGTATCCCTTCGCAACCGACGATGCACGGTTTGCCAAGACCTCTAGTTACAACCGCTGCGTGGCTGGTGACTCCGCCGCGGCTGGTTACGACACCAACGGCTGCGGTGATCCCGTGGATATCGTCGGGTTTGGTCTCCGGGCGCACCAGGATGACCGCCTCTCCGGCGGCTGCCAACTGTGCGGCTTTGGTGGCGTCGAAACAAACCGTTCCAGAGGCTGCGCCTGGTGAAGCAGGGGCGCCCCTGGCTAGGAAATCATCTTCCAAAACCTCGCTCGAC
>DCAE01000138.1:814-1306 GCA_002311385.1 Dehalococcoidia bacterium UBA1141
GTGAATAGTACGCCGGTGCCGCTGCTGGGGCCCAGATTGCCGAAGACCATGGCCATGATGGTCACGGCGGTGCCCATATTGTGGTCAATCTTGTTTAGGTCCCGGTAGAAGATGGCCCGCGGCGTGTTCCAGCTTCGGAACACGGCTTCCACGGCGGCTATCAGTTGTTCCCAAGGGTCGGAGGGCGGTTCGGACCCGGTGGCGTCTATAGTTACCTTCTTGAAGTCGGCCACCACGGCCTTCAATTGTTCGGCGGTCAACTGGTGGTCAAGAGTCACGCCCGCCTTTTCCTTGTGCGTCGCCAATACCGCTTCAAAGGACTCCGGGTCCACATCCATGACAACTTCAGAGTAGATCTGGATGAAACGGCGGTAGGCGTCGTAGGCCGGGCGCGGGTCGCCCATCATGGAGGCCAGCGCCTCGACGATCCGGTCGTTGATACCTAGGTTCAAGATGGTGTCCATCATGCCTGGCATGGAGATACGGGCTCCA
>DCAE01000138.1:1576-2444 GCA_002311385.1 Dehalococcoidia bacterium UBA1141
CCTCCCATCGGCCTATGCCCTTCCGGGCTTTCGGTCCCCAGCAGCCAGGGCGGCATCCCTGGACCCAACCAGGGGACTATATAACGGACAAACGGATGAAATCAAATCGCCCAGAAAAGAAATATGGCCGGAAATTACGCCTGACTGCTACTAATAACGTAATAATACGGCCAAATAATCCAGTATTCGCCGAAATGTAACAAGGCCTGTACTAGTCGGCCCTGCGGTTTCGGGTAGTCATAACAACCGGTTAAATCTCCCGAAACTGCGGCTCCGGCTCCGCGAGATCAAAATCATGCTCCCATAGCTCATCCAGCTTTGATTGTTCTTCGTCGGTGATCTCAGGAGTGTCCAGCGCGCTGGTGTACTCCTTGAGCTCAGACAGATTGGTGAAGTTTGGCAGCACCGATACGATTGCCTTCTGCTTCAACACGAACTGGATGGCCGATTGGGCCATGGTCCTTGTGTCTTCTTGGACTAGAAACCGCACCCGGTTCACCTTCCGCATCGACTCTTCAAGCCACTCGTTCTTGCGGTGGGCCCTGTGATCATCGGCATCGAACACCGGTAGGCCATGATCGTACTCCCCGGTGAGCGTGTTGGATGCGTGGGGAACACGGGACAGCAACCCCAGGTCATGCTCCTCAGCCAATTCCACGAAGCGCTTGGCCGGGTCCTGCTCCAGAATGTTGTAGATGATCTGGGTGCTTTTCACCTGGCGCTCGATCAGGGAATATTCCCCCTCTTCAAGCCATCCGATATCCGGACCTATCGCCACCCCGAAGTAACGTATCTTCCCTTCGAACTGGAGTTGCTCCAGGATCTCGAATAGCTCGTCTTTCTGCAAGTCGGCCAATTTGATGTTGTG
>DCAE01000138.1:2735-3015 GCA_002311385.1 Dehalococcoidia bacterium UBA1141
TCCCTATGACAACAGTTTTATTGATGGAATTCAGGGTTACTCGGAGGATCCTGGAAGGACAAATTTTGCGATCGGGCCAGCGACTTGTTTTAATTTCAATGCAACTGACGCAATTGAATCCAATCTATTCAAGAGGAATAGAAATCTTTCTATGATTGGTTCTGGATTTCCGGAATCATCTTCTGGAACTTCATGGCTAAACCTTAGAATCCCCCCTAACCCACTCTCCATTGCCCTTCTTAGTCCCGCAGCGCCACGAAGTCTATATTCAAGTATCGCG
>DCAE01000138.1:3130-4218 GCA_002311385.1 Dehalococcoidia bacterium UBA1141
GAATGAGCTGACTTGATTAATTCATCCACGTCTGACTGTAATTCCTCAAGCGTCTGCTGATCGATCTCTGCTTCCTTTTTGGACGCAGAAAAATAGACCGAGCAGAACTGAAGCGCAACCATCGTCGTGTCATCAAGCTTACGCTTCCACGTATCACAGGTTTCTTCTAAATTCGTATTGTCGAACAACCTGGCTAACTCGTCGAATGGCTTTAGATAAATCGATTTGTCAGCCACTTCGGATTGCTCAACCCAAATTCGGCCTTCTTCCACTAGTCCGAGGAGTGCTCCGTATTGACGCCAGGTGCTCGCAGGGGCGTGAAAATCAGCGTCGCTGAGGACGTACCCCCATACGGATTTCATTGGGGCGTTGGCGTTGTGGTATTTTCCAACCGCGTCCAAAACGCCGAACAGACGACCGGCCGGATTATCTGATTTCACCATCTATAGCTTCACAGGGAACATACTTATATTTGATTGATACCAAGCCGTGATGGGGATTTTGAATCTATGGCCATATTAATGCTCATTTAAGAGGTGTATTTGCTCAGCCACTCGCCCATCCGGTTGATGAACCGGTCCCGGTCATCGGACTGCGAGCCGCAGAATCTCTCGATCAATTCTTCTTTGAAACCCTGGGGGTCCTGGCCTTCCGGGACCTCGAAGGTCTCGATCGGACTGCAGGCCAACGTCATGTCCTGGCCCGGCCGAAACTCGCTGTTAACGGTCATGCCCAAGGGCGCCGCTTTGGCCGGCCAGGTTGCGTCCACAGTCATCCAGCCGGCATCGGTTTTCAACCGAATGTAGGTATGGACGTCAGGCACCGGTCTCTGGGCAACCACCTCCCTCAATGCGTGAGGATAATTTGCCGTGGTCTCCTCAGTGAACCGGTGGGTGCACATGATAACTTTGGACTCCATTCCCTCTTCCTTGAAGATGCGGTCTAGGAGGTAGTGTTTTCCAGAGCATGTCCCCCGCCATTCCTGAATCACAGTCTCAGGCGCCCGGCTGCTGGCGCGCTGATAGGGCATATCTCAAACTAAAGCGAAGGCCGCTTTTGCGTCGATGTCCTGGCCCGGATGGACCAGT
>DCAE01000097.1 GCA_002311385.1 Dehalococcoidia bacterium UBA1141
GCTAGCCGGGACGCCCTCTGCGGTTTTATACGAGCAAGACAACTCGAGCTCAAGGACTAGTTCGGAAGGATTGCCACCGAGCGAATCTCGCCAAACTCTTTCTTGAGCTTCTTCCAAGAGTCTCCGCCGTCCTCGCTGACGTACAGATAGCCAAATAGACTGGCCGCCACGATAACGTTGGGTCTATCAACGTGGGTACCCAACCAGTAAACCACCGAGTTGGGTTCCACCGGCAATGACACCGGGTCCCAGGTCTTGCCGCCGTCGTTGGTGCGCTGGATGGCGCCGGTAACGCCTGGGATGAAGTCACCGTTGCCCACGAACATCACGTCCGGGTTGTCGGCCTTCAGCAGGATGCCACGGCAGTAAGAGCGCACGTCGTTCTCACTGAACTTGGGGAAGTAGTGATAGTCCCAACTCTCTCCCTCGTCTTCGCTGGTAGCTATTCCGAATGGGCTGGTGCAATAGACTGAGGTGGTGGAGCCAGGTTTGATGGCCATTCCGTGGATGTCGCCGTGGAACGGGTCCTCTCCCAAATCGGGCATATGTAGCCAGTTGTCTCCGCCGTCCAGGCTCTTGTAGACGCCGTCCACTTCGATACCCGCCCAGATGGTTCGGTTATCCCTGGGGTCCACAATCATGTTGGTGGTCCTAGGGGCTCCTATGGGGCACTCCATGTTGACACCCATGTTCAGCTTGTCCCAGGATTTACCGCCGTCTCTAGAGCGGTAGCTCTCCGGCCTGGTTCCAGCGAATATGGTCTCGGTGTTGGTTGGGTCCAAAGCCACCGACCATATCTGCAGGTCGTCAAAGGGTGAATCCAGCTTTTCCCAGGTTGTGCCGTTGTCATCACTGCGGAAGATGCCAACGTCCGACCCAGCCAGAATCCTGTGGGGATTGTCCGGATAAACGCCCAAGGCCCGCACCGTAGCCTCAGAAGGTATCGGTTGCCTAATCTTCGTCCAAGTTTCTCCGGCATCGGAGCTGACACCGAGCCCTTGGCCCACGGTCCCGATGATAATGCTATAGTCCTGTGCCATGATTCTCCCTCCCTGAATCTAATTTGGAGACGCAACTACGGAGTGGGGACATAATAGACCAAGTGGGTAGATTTTGCTACTACAAGCAAGCTTCTTTTTTACCAAGAGACCCCTTTTTACAATAGCCAATTCAACTGCGCATCTCTTCCCGCAGCGCGTCGGTGGCTGCAGTGTCCAAAGCCAGTGTCTCCGGGTCGATAACTACTCCGTACTCAGCGCGGGCGTGGGCGACACTCAGTTTTTCTTGCTGGACATCGTCCAATATCGCATAGATGTCCCGCTTCAGTGGATCTCCATAACCGCCGCCGCCAGCCTGAATCACCCGGTAGAGGTCGCCCTTTTTCAAGGTCATCAGCTTTTTGCCGGGCAATTCCTGCAAATCGGTGTCCGGGTTCAGATAGTTCTTGGTGGCCGAGCCTGGCTTACCACCATTCACCCCCCACGGACGAAAGTCGGAGCGGTCGGAGCGCAATTGGAATACCGCCTCTTCGGCCAATATACGGTAGTCGCGAATGAGTCCCAATCCGCCGCGAAACTTACCTGCGCCTCCGGTGTCCGGGTAAAGTCCAAATCGCTCTATCAGCAACGGCTGGTCGGCTTCAATGCTCTCAATGGGCGTGTTGGCCATGTTCAACACTGGAGACGATAGACCGTCGCCGCCGTCGGCATAGGGGCCACCACCTCGGGGTCCGTCGTTCATGAATTCTAGGTAAACCCATGCCTTGCGATTCTTGTCATAACCGCCAAAGCTCACGCCGATTTCCCCGCCACCCCAGGCTGCCGGGATCTTTCCGGGCATGGCTTGGGCTAGAGCGCCAAACATGGTGTGACAAATCCGGAAGCCGGCCAGTCCCCTTGCCGCCACCGGGGCTGGGTGCTGAGGGTTAACGAAGCAACCCTCGGGTGCGGTTATGTTAAATGGACGGAAGAAGCCGCTGTTGGACTGAATCGCCGGGTCCATCACACATTTGAGAGCTGCGTAAACGTTGGACTTTGTGTAAGCGAAGTTGGGGTTGATCGACCCCTTGGCTTGGGGCGAGGTGCCTTCAAAGTCCACGTAAACTTCATCACCTTGAATCTTCAACTTGGCGTGTATCTCTATGGGCTGCGGGTCGATGCCGTCGTTGTCGATGTAATCGACAAACTCCCATTCCCCTTGGGGCAGTTTGGAAATCTCAGCTCTGGTCAGCCGCTCGGTGGTGTCCAGAATGTCCACCATGTAGCTTTTGAGCTCTTCCAGGCCGTAATCGTCCACCAAGCGCAGCAGGTCTCGCTCGCCAAAGCGCACCGCCGCCAACAGCGCTTGAACATCACCAAGAACCTTCTCCGGCACTCTGACGTTCTTTTCGAGAATCCGCCACACCGCCTGGTTAAGCTCACCCTTTGCATACAGCTTCAGCGGGGGTATTATCAGTCCTTCTTGGTATATCTCTGTGTTGTCGCAAGCGTTCCCACCGGCGACCCGGCCGCCAATGTCGGTCTGGTGACCGATGCAGCAACTCCAACCCATCAGCGTGTCGTTGACGAATATGGGCTTGAAGAGAAAAATATCCGGCAGGTGGCTGGCACCTTCGTAAGGGTCGTTATTGGCGAAAACATCCCCCGGTTCCACATCGTCGCCAAAGGCGGTCATCACGCCTTCCAAGGCCGGAGCCATGGAACCGAGGTGAGGTGGAAGGGTGAGACCTTGTGCCACCTGCTGACCGTCGGCGGTAAACAGGGCGGTGGAAAAGTCCATGCCGTGTTTGATGACTGCCGAGCGGGCGGTGCGCACCACGGTTAAAGCCATGGTGTCGGCGGCGCTCATCAGGGCGTTCTTAACGATCTCACGCGTCACCGGGTCGGTGGTTTGAACCATATCTTCCCCTCTTTTCGCATTTTCCGGTTCGTCTATTAGCTAGATGCGCGATAATCCAACCGGTCAGCGTTCCACGATTATATTCTGCCATTGGTCCACTGATGCCGTCCATCCCGGAGGCACCACCGTGGTCGAATCGTATTCTTCGATAATCAACGGCCCGATGGTTCTGGAGTTTCCGTTGCTTGCGCCGTTGGCCACACCGGCGCGGTCCACAACCTTTGTGTCGATCCAACCGTGTCTGGTTCCGAAATAAACCGGGCGTTGGTCTTGTTGATTCCGGTTCGGCAGCGTTGGGATTTCAAGACGGTCAGGCACACGGGATACCAGAGAATGGCCCCTGGAGATTACCCGTAAATTTACCAACTGATAAGGTGCTTCCGTTCGGTATCCAAAGCTCTTTTCGTGCTCTTCCGCATACGCTTCGCCCAAAGCTGCGATTGATTCCCGGGTGACCTTCCCTGCGGGCATCGAAACGGTCAACTCGGATACCTGACCTTCGTATTTCATGTCAACTTGAGTAACAACTTCTTGGTTGGATTCATCGAACCCTTCCAGGCTTAGCTGGTTCCGCCCTTGCTCCCACAGACCTTCCAAAACGGCGGCCAAATCGGAAACATCAAGCTCGTCGAAGGTCTTGAAGTATGTTTGCACGAAGTGGTGCTCCGCATCGGCAACCAATAATCCAAAAGAACTGAACACTCCAGGGAAAGGCGGCACGACTATGCGAGTAATATCCAGCATCTCAGCCAATCCGGAGGCGTGAACCGGGCCGCCGCCACCGAAGGAAAATAAAACGAACCGTCTGGGGTCGCGGCCCCGTTCGCTGGACACAGCCCGTAGGGCCCTAGCCATGTTGGAGTTGACCAGCATGTGAATCCCATGGGCAGCTTCGATATCGGAGATGCCTAGCGGCGCGGCCACGTTACGGGACACCGCTTCCTGGGCCAGTTCGCTGTCTAAGGGAAAATCGCCGCCCAAAAGGTGCTTGGGGTTCAGATACCCCAGCATCACATCGGAATCGGTGACGGTGGCTTCACGGCCTCCCAGTTGATAACAAGCTGGACCAGGAACAGCGCCTGCGCTCTGTGGGCCGACACGGATGGAGCCGCTACTGTCCACCGAGGCAATACTGCCGCCGCCAGCGCCAACTTCAGCCAAGTCAATTGAAGGCACTCGCAAGATGTGACCGGAGCCCCTGAGCAGACGATGACCCACGCTGATTCCCCCGCCGACTTCATACTCGGGAGCTTGGAGAATCTCACCGTTTTCAATGATAGATGCTTTGGCTGTGGTGCCACCCATGTCCAGTGTCATCAGGTTTCCCATGCCCAACCGGTTTCCCAGGTGGTAGGAGCCGACGACTCCGGCAGCAGGGCCGGACTCAATGCAATAAACGGGCTTTGCCATGGCTATGGCAGAGGTCGCCAAGCCTCCGTTGGACTGCATCACCGACAACGGAACCCCGATTCCCATCTCCTTTAGCCCGTTGGTCAAAAATGTTAGATAACGCTCAACCACGGGACGGACGTAGCAATTGATGACGGTGGTGCTGGTTCTCTCGTACTCTTTCATTTCCGGCAGAAGCTCGCAAGATAAGGTCAAGATAATCTCGGGCAGCTTTTCCCTGATAATCTTTCCGATATATTGCTCGTGCTCCGGGTTTGCGTAGGAATGCAGCAAGCAGACGGCTACCGATTCCACGCCTGAATTGGCGATTTTCTCGACGGCCAAGTCAACATCGCCGGTTACCAAAGGCCGCAATACCTCGCCCCGGAAGTTCAACCGCTCCCTCACCTCGAGCCTCAGTTGCCGTTTAACCAGCGTTGGGGGTTTCTGATAGTAGAGGTCATACAATGTTGGGACCCGGTTGCGGCGCAACTCGAGGATATCCCGGAAACCCTCCGTGGTGATTAAAGCGGTGGCTGCCCCTTTTTGCTCAATAATGGCGTTGGTTGCCACAGTGAACCCATGGCTAACTTCGGATACCGAGCTTGGCGATATGCCCAACTCCTCGATTCCGGCTTTGATGCCGTCCAATACCGCCCGGCTATAGTCGTCGGGCGTGCTGGCGACTTTCTTCGCGAGAACGGTGCCATCGCTTCCCAAGAAAACCACGTCGGTAAAAGTCCCACCGATGTCCGCTCCGACTCTGTATTCAGTCATTCCACTCTCGAAATCGAATTATTCACGCAGATTTATCCGGGCATTATTGACGAGCATCATTGAATAGTAACGGGAATTGGAGGGATTATACCCACGGCCCGTATCGCGGGCAAGTCTTATTGGGTCGAGGGCGCATTAGAATAAGCAAAAAACATGCCGGTCGCGATGACCGGCATGTGTATCAATCGTTCCACTCTAATCGGATTAAGGTTTACCGAGGGTACCGAGAACCCAAGGATTATCAATTGCCGCGATAGATTTCGGTGTCGGGATTGAATGCTCCCCAAGCAAACCAGAAGTGATCGCCGTGGGGGATTGGCGTCAGCGCGGACCCAGCCATCGGGCCAGCAACCGACTTACCCAATATGTTCCAGGTGGAGCCTGTCTCGTTGTCGATAAAGGCATCGCCTTCGGAGCGGAATGCCAGCTTTTCTCCGTCGATAATAGCCTCAAATACACCCGACGCCCCAATCTCGTCTGACTCGCCAATGAGGAGCCCGTCCAGAGCAGACTTGGTCCCAAGTTTGAAGAATACCACAACATCCGTTCCGCCCACCGAGTAATTCACGACCCTCTCTTGGTTGAGGATGGTGAACGAAAATGCTGCGGAACTATCGCCTATGAGGAAGGCGGACACTCGTTCTTTGGGTTGTAGTCTGCCGTCCAAATCACGAACGCTGGTATCGAATAGGAAGGGGGGTTGGTCTACGCGGTCATACCCTATGTAAGGGTTTTGACCGTAAGGGCGGTCGAATCCCGTTTCCCTTGACAGAACCAATCCATCCGGGCGCACTTCCGCAAAATCAGCGAAGGAGATTATCGAAGCGGGCAGAAACTTTAAACGGCTGCCAGCTTGTTCCCCCACGATACCTTCGCCAGTAAATTGCTGCCACCAAGTCTCGGTCTGCCTGTCCCACATAATCAGGTCGCTGTTGCGCAGATTTCCCGACACCCCGAAGTCATGCACAACCCCGTTTAATGTCCTTTCAAAAGCCAAAGCCGAGTTGCAGAGGGGGCAGAACGTTACCAACACCGGTTCACCCCCGAGGGTGTCGTTCACGATTTCATGCCAGGTCAATATCTGTAGTGGATATGCTTTGGCTTCGCCGTTAATCTCCAAGGAGATAATGGGTTCTAAATCCTTTATCCAATCGCCAGCCAAAACCGTCGTGGTGAACTTGGGATCGTCAATAGCCGGGATATTGTCACGGCTGGGGGTTCCCGCTCTGATTTCAGCGCAAGGCACCGTATGCAGGCTGAAATCGGTTTTCCACACCCGAGGATCAAATTGGGCTCGAGCCAGAGCTTGCTGCCAATCCGGATCGGGTTCAACTACGATTTTAACCTTACCGCTAGCTCCACTATCATCACGAGTGGAAGACCCTCCGCGGGTAGACGACCTGGGGCCCGGAGTGCCTTTGGCATACATGACATTACCTCTGACACCAGGGCTGCTCTTGGCGGCGACATCGGCAAATGTTAGGTGCAAGACACCGTCATTATCGATGCCCATGGACACTTCCTGACCCCACGGATCTCCCTCGGAAGTGAAAGCTGTATCTATCAGCCATTGACTCCCGTCCCAGACCGCCACTTTGACCACGTCTTCGTCGGAATATGACAGGATGGGGTTATCATCGGCGTCCAGTACTACAGGGCTGGTCTTCCTGGCTCCGAGAAATCCCGTGAACACGTTTTCCAGCTTGTCCACCCGTTGGATGTTCCATTGTGAGCCGTCCCAACGGGCGAGCTTGATATACCCGCTGGTATTGGTTTCAGGCTCGTAATAGCTGATGACAGGGTTGTCCTGGCTATCAATGATCAAAGACGCGTAGCGGCCCACATCGCCTTCGCTGTCAACCGTGGATACCGTCCAACCTGTCCCGTCATTTATAGCGTACTTCAAATCTGCCTCGCCGCCATCGAACCAAACCACGTGGGGACGATCTTGTGAATCCACGGCAATGAAACTGCCGAATTCATAGACCACCGGCCCACTGCCCACCTCTTCAACGTTCCAGTTTTGACCATCGAAAGTAGCGTATTCCACTCCCGACGTGCCGCCAAACTGGGATGGGTCTATGGAAACTACGTGGGGACGACCGGTGGAATCAATGGCTAAATTATTATCCCATCCGTCGTGACCGGCGTTCTGTATGTTCTCCACCTGCCACCCTCCGTCCACCAACACGGCATAGGCAGCGTCTTCGTTATCGTGATCGTGATAAGAGATTTGCGGCACGCCATCACTGCCGACTTGGATATCCATTGGCCCATAGAAATAGCCGGTGGAGATTGTAGTGATGTCCCAGGCGTCGCCACTTGGAACGGCGTATTTCACGAAGCCCGGCATCGCTTCTAGGATATAGGCGATATGGGGCACCCCGTTGGCATCTACCGCCAAAGACGGTTTAGCTCCGTTGGTGTCCAGTGTCTCTAGCTGCCAGGTATAGCCGGTGACGGTGCCTGTGTCTGCGTCTGAAGGTTCACCTCCGGTCGACGCTTCGGGCGCTTCTTCCGTCGGCGTCGATTCGGAAGATGTAATCGTCGTACCAGGGGTATCAGTTGTCGCCGGGACCGAAGAAGGGGTGGACACGGAAGTGGCGGTAGAACTGCCTCCGCATGCGGCGAACAGGAATACGCCAGCAATCAGCGCAATTCCCAATATCCAAAAACGTTTTATATTTACCAAGGTTCCTTCCAGGTTTTTTAACCGATGTACCCATCAATCAGCGGCTTATGCGCTACCCCCAGGAACGCAAAATGCACACTTTGGGCGATCAACCAATATCACCGGGCAATATCGGTACGGATAACCACCTTACAATCTAAGATGCATCGGCAACTGAAAGGTTGCAAACCAGGGAATTGTTGCGAGTTAGGCAGCCTGGAAGTCGAGTCTGACGCTATAACTACGGTGTTGGACGCTCGGCAAGCGTCAACTCAGTGGTGCCCTTCAGCCCTCTCGGGTAAAAAACAACGGCAATAGTCTCACCGGGAGGGTGCTGCACCAGGAACTTGGACATCTGGCCCGTATTGGAGATGGGCTCACCACCCAATTCGACTATAACGTCTTCCGGGAGCAGCCCAGCAACGTCCGCAGGCATCCCGGCGCCGATTCGAACAATGACTATTCCCTCCGACACAGGAACGCCTACTCGGCCGGCCAAGGCCGGTGACAGGTTTATCGGAGATATACCGAGGAATCCTCGGTCTACGTATCCTCGGGCCTTCAGTTGCTCAACAACAAACTGGGCGTCGCCAATATTGATGGCGAAACCAATGCCCTAGCTGCCTCTAATCACCGCCGTATTAATCCCAATCACCTCCCCCAGGTTGTTGGACAATGGCCTACCGCTATTACCCGGGTTGATCGATGCGTCGTTCTGAATCAAATCAACCATCGTCGTTTGAGCGTCCACGGCTATCGACCGGCCCAAGGCGCTTATCACGCCTTTGCTCACCTTAGGCCCGCCCGGCAATCCCAGGGCATGACCGATGGCTATCACCTCTTGGCCCACTTAGAGGTCTGCCGATTTCCCCAACACCGCCGGTTGCAACCCTTCGGCATCGATCTTAATCACAGCGGTGTCGGTTCCAGCGTCTCCGCCAATCAATTCGGCGGGGAAGGTCTTTCCGTTGTTAAGCGTGACAGTGATGACTTGAGCATCCCTGATAACGTGATTGTTGGTGAGGATGAAACCCTCTTTGTCCAAAACGACCCCAGTTCCCACGCCCATGCTGGGCACCGCTTGGTTAATTGCGCCCATAGCCGCAACTTCGGTCACGATTTGCACCACTGAGGGTTTAAGTTTCTTAACAACTTCGATTGTTGGGAGGCCACTTGTGGCGAGGCCGCTGACTAAGGGGACGGTGACCGTCGAGATAGACGCTGGGGCGGAATTTTCTATCGGCTCATCGCTCTTTGGCGGCTCGGTGCTTTCCGGTTGGGCGTTGCTATCCTCTGTAGCGGGAGGTATTGCAGTTTCGGTGGGAGTCGTTTGAGGAGCCACTCGGGTGGAAGTGGCAGACACCGTTGTATTCGGGGAAATTTCCGTAGCAGGCGTAACACTTTTGCCGCCGCACGCCGAAACGACTAAGACCAGAGCAACGGCACCAAGGGCTGAAATACAGACCGTCCAAGCATGGCTATTGCCTCTTTCCCAGTCCCGAATTAGCTTTCATCAACAACGGGAGCGGAAAACCGAAACTATTTACAGATACTCATACATTCTAAATGTTGGGAATCTGTGAATACTAATCGCCGGGGCCGGTGAAGTCAGTGAAGCCGGGAAAAAAAGAGGCTGACCTGACGGTCAACCTCTAAATAATTCGTCTATTGAATCCACGCATTTTTTAATTCTGATTGTTTTGACCAAGTTGCGGATTTGGTGGAGCTGGTGGGGGTCGAACCCACTACCTCTTCAATGCCATTGAAGCGCTCTCCCAGTTGAGCTACAGCCCCACATCCAGGCGAAAAGCCTAGCTACCAATATAGCAATTCATGCGTAGCCTGGCAACCGTCATCCGTGCCGATTGCCGGGCTAAAAGGTCAAATCCTATTTATGAGTTGCGATGAAATTTCACCACCCGACGGGTCCGGCCCCAGTCTCCGGGCATGACCACGTAAAGGTCTTTGTGGGAGTCCACCCAGATTCCGTGACAGGAGCGGTGCAGTTCGCTGCCCCATTGAGCCAGGAGCTCGCCGTCCAAAGTAAGGATGCTGACGAGACCACCATTGTGTTCGGGAATATAAACCACATCATCGTCGTCTACGCAGAAAAGCGCAGGGCCGATTAGCTTAGTAGGCCAGGTGTTCAGGTGTTCGCCGTCTTGATTGAAAACCTGCACTCGGTCGTTCTCCCGGTCAGCCACCAAGACCCGGCCTTGGCGGTCAATCCAGACCCCGTGGGGCAGGTTGAATTCACCATCGCCGGTTCCCGGCTCACCCCAAGACATGATGTGCTGGCCTTGGGCGTTGAACTTGTGGACCCTGGCGTTGGCATAGCCATCGGCAATGAATATGTCTCCGGCGGGATTAAATGCGATACCGGCAGGCATGTTGAATGGCGGGCCACCGTGGGTCACGCTCTGGAAGGCGGTGGAAGACAGGTCGTCAGCGGCTACACCGGTGTCAGAGCGGAAGCCCTTGGTCCCGATGGTCATCAGAGGAGTGCCGTCATTGGTGAATTTCATTACTTGATGGTTGTTTCGATCCACCAGCCAGACATTGTCCTCCGGGTCAAGCAAAATAGCGTGGGCAAAAGCAATCAGACCAGCGCCCCATGAAGATAGATAGTTGCCCTCCCGGTCAAACACCACGATGGGGTGCTCCGGGTCTCGATTGAAGCAGTAGATTCGGTCTTGAGAGTCTCCCGCCACCGCCGCCGCCGGCATTTCCCACCCATCGGGCAGGTTCACCCAGTTTTCATCCAGCGTATAGGTGTATTTTCCCGAGCCAACAGTGTTTGCCGTAGTCACTTTCAATGCTCCTTTTCGGTCAAATAGTCAGGAGAATGGTTGCTCGTCCAATTAACCGGAATTCTTGCGATTAGTAAGGCTTGATTCCCGGAGTTTTCACCCTGACGCTATAAAGGGAATCTCCGGGGGTGGTAAATATCGTCCGGAAATCCTCCCCTCCGAAGGCCAAGTTGCGTGGAGCTGTACCATTGCCAATCACCCCTAGCTTGTTGCCCTGGGGGTCGAAAACCCACACACCGGCGGGGCCCGTGCAATATACCCGGCCTTCCACGTCCACCTTCAAGCCGTCGGGAAGACCCTCGTCGGCAGACGACATGTCGGCGAAAATCCGGTTGTTGACCAGGGACCCGTCGGGGGCGACATCAAAGGCGCGAATCTTCATGTGGGCACACATCTCGCCCCGTTCTCTCTCGCCAAAGCATTCCTCGCTGACCCGGGTGATGGACACGTACATCACCGACTCATCGGGGGAAAACGCAAGGCCATTTGGGTACTCGCAACCGTCTGTAGCCAGATGGAGCTCTCCGTCCGGGGCAATACGGAACACCCCTGCGAAACCGTACTGACGGTCATTCGCTGGGACACGCAACGAGGGGTCGGTGAAGTAGATGCTTCTGTCAGACCGGCACACTACGTCGTTGGGCCTGTTCAGAAGTTTACCCTGATACCGGTCGGCGATGGTTGTGATTGTGCCGTCGGAGTTGGACCTGGTGACAGACCGGTGTTCTCCCTCGCACATGATTAGGTTGCCATCACGGTCGAAGGTGCAACCGTTTCCCTCGCCTGTATCTTCTCTGAGAACCGATATGCCGGCATTTGGGTCCCATTTCAGCAATCGGCCACCAAGGTCCACTAGTGTCAGGTAGCCGCCGGGGTGCCACAAGGGGCCTTCGGTGGCGCCCAGTCCGCTGGCAAGTAATGTGTGTTCTGGCGATTCCAAGATACTGGAGAGGTCGTCTGGCATGAGAGTCCTCCGGTAAATTATGAGAGGGGTTTTGAAGACCAACCACAGCTAATCAGGCACGACGGCTGGCGGGATTATAGCAGGATGGGTAACCAGTGTATATTGCGCAGACCATCGGACAACAATTGTTTAAGTGACAATTGACCGCTTCGATTTAGTCCACTAGAATTCGGCAATTACTCGGGCATCGCTGGATTAAGGGGCGCTGTTTCGGTTTTTTGTTCAACTAGGTCTACGGTTAGCTCAGCAGGCAACAGAAAAATAACTAAAAGGTGGCCCATCATGTCTGGTATAGGCTCCGGATTCTCTCAACAGGAAATCCTCGTCCAGTTGACCAGTGAGGCGCAAAGACGCTGGGGTAATGACCGGGCGGAACAAATCAAGACATATCTGGAGAACACGGCCAAACAAATCTTCGAAACCGAAAACTCGCTTCCAGTACCCGAGATTGAACCGGGGTATTTCCAATAGCCTTTTATATGCAACATGTTGACGATGAGCCTGATTCACCATATTTGCGTCCGTATTCACCATATTTTGGTTAGAAAGGAGAGAACATGCCGGAGCCGTTCAGCCTAGGTGTGGCCGGAGCAGCAAAAGATATTAGAGACAAAGGTCTTTCTCCCGTAACCTTGGCGGAATCTTTATTGGACCGCATCGACACCTTGGACCCGGCGCTAAAAGCCTGGGTCACCATTGACCGGGAAGAAGTGATTAGCACCGCCCACGAGTTGGAGCAAGAGCTAACTGAAAAGGGTCCCAGGGGACCTATTCACGGTGTGCCGGTGGGGCTAAAGGACATTTTTTACACCGAGGGAATGCTCACCGCCGCAGGGTCGCGGATTTACGCCGATTTCGTGCCTAAATACGATGCCACCACCGTCACCAAGATCAAGGAGGCCGGGGGAATCATACTTGGCAAGGCCGTGACCACAGAGTTCGCCATGGCCGACCCTTCGCCTTCTATAAACCCTTGGAACAAGACCCACACTCCGGGCGGGTCCAGCAGCGGATCGTCGGTGGCGGTGGCTGCCCGCATGTGCGCCGCAGCCTTGGGGTCTCAGACCGGTGGTTCCACCTGCCGCCCGGCGGCCTACAACGGCATCGTTGGATTGAAAGCGACCTACGGGCGCATCAGCCGCTACGGAGTGGTGCCGGTGAGTTGGTCGTTGGACACCGTGGGCATTCTTGTTCGAAACGTGGAAGACGCCGCTGTAATGCTTCAGGTATTGGCGGGATATGACGAGAAGGACCCTGGGTCCGCCAATGTGCCCGTCCCTGATTATCTGAAAGAAATGAGCGAACTGGACCGGCCACCAAGAATCGGCTTGATCAAAGAATATTACTCTGATAAATCCAGCGCAGAAATCTGGAGTCACACACAAGATGTGGCACAGCAACTAGCCAAAGCCGGCGCTGATATCGTGGAGATTGGCCTACCCAAAAGCTTTGCCACAGCCCACGACTGCCAGAGAATCGTCAGCAACGTAGAGTGCGCCGCTTTCCATGAGCAGTGGCACCGGGAGCGTGCCGACGATTATGGAGCGAAGCTGCGGGCGAACATCGAAGTGGGTATGCTCATACCCGGCATACGTTACGTTCAAGCCCAACGTCTGCGCCGGGAGTTCCGCCAAGACATGGTGGAGATGGTCAAACAGGTTGATGCCGTGATGACCCCCTCGGCGCCCACACCGGCCCCCCTTGGCCTGGAGAGCACCGGCGACCCGGCATTTCAGCAACCCTGGACCTCCAGCGGACTGCCCAGTATCGCCGTTCCTTCTGGGATTAACAGCGACGGGCTACCCTTGTCGGTTCAGTTTGGTGGCCTCCCTTTTGAAGAGGGGGCTCTGCTGGCAGCTGCAAAGTGGTGTGAAAACGCCTTGGGAGTAGAGTTGTCGCCGCCGGATTTTAGCTAGATTGGGATCATATTTTTCGCTGTCGTCCCAAACACTAGGGTCTGGCTAATAGGTTCTAGTATTAAAGGTGCGCCACGCCCGGATTCTTCGCCGCTGCGGCTGGCTCAGAATGACAATAATAATGATTTGATTGGCTACTGAATATTTTCCACACCGACGACTTTCGATTTGTAAACGATTGATAAACCATTTCAATCAGCCCCGCATCTAAATTGAGTGCGCTAAATGTGCAGAAATGATACAGAACTAAAACAATCTTGCACGCAGCCCGTAAGACATAGGGTGATGGGCTCTAGGTTTGGGGGAAATGGCTAAATCTTCTTATGACTTGGTGGTTATTGGCGCAGGCTCGGCAGGATTGACCGCCGCTGAATTTAGTGCCCAACTTGGCCAGCGGGTTGCTCTAATCGAGAAGATCCGAATCGGCGGCGACTGTACGTGGAGCGGGTGCGTTCCCAGCAAAGCCTTGCTTAAAGCCGCCAAACTTGCTCATCAGATGCGGACATCTCAGCAATATGGGCTCGGCATGGGTGAGGCTAGAGTGGATTTCAGCGCCGTGATGGAGCGGGTTAGCGGCGTTGTGGACCAGGTTTATCAGGGAGAGACCCCTGAAGTTCTGCAAGGAAAGGGCATAGAAGTAATAGAGGGTAGCGCCCGATTTCTTGACTCAAAAACCCTTGCAATAGAGCCGCCCAACCCAAGCGAAGCCAGCTTCAACTTGACCGCACGACGTTTCATCATCGCCACTGGGGCAAAACCCTTTGTGCCGCCCATACCGGGTTTGGAAGAAGTTGACTACCTGACCTATGAAACGGTATGGGCATTGCGCGAATTGCCAGCCAGGCTAATCGTTGTGGGCGCCGGGCCCATTGGGTGCGAGTTGGCCCAGGCGTTTTGCCGCCTGGGTTCCAGTGTAATCTTGATCGAGGGAGCAGACCGAATCTTGCTCCAAGACGAGCCGGAAGTGGCCGAATTGCTGTCCCGTCAACTGACCCAAGAGGGTGTCGATCTGCGCCTGGGCTCAGCGGTACAGCGCGCTTGGCAAGGTGACGACGGTATTCATGTGGACTTGGGGGGCAGCGAGGTGGTGGGGGACGCTCTATTGATGTCGGTGGGCCGCTCAGCAAACGTCACCGGCCTGGGTTTGGACGAGGCTGGCGTGGCATACACTGCAAAGGGCATTCAGGTGAATAACCGTCTGCGCACCAGCCAGAAGCGCATCTTGGCCGCAGGCGATTGCGCCGGGGGTTTTCAATTCACCCACTATGCGGCTTGGCAAGGATTCATGGCAGTTCGCAACGCCCTCATGCCCGGCCTTTCCGTGAGGGCTGTCCTTGACCGCGTGCCTTGGACGACGTTTACCGACCCGGAAGTAGCCCACGTGGGCTACACCGAAAGCCAGGCCCGGGCCAAGCTAGGCAGTAGTGTGGTGGTGAGCACATTCCCCATGGAGCGGGTGGACCGGGCGATAACCGAGGGCGATACTTCGGGATTTATCAAGGTTATTCACCGCCCCAACGGGAAGATTCTCGGAGCCACTATCGTATCGGCCAGGGCCGGAGAAATGATTCACGAGTATGCCCTGGCAATGGACAAAGGGCTCAGGATTCGGCACTTGGCGGAATCAATCCACGTATATCCAACCTATTCACTGGGCACCATGCAACTGGCCGCCCAAGTCAGAGTGAACCAAGTTATGGAAGGGACCACCGGGAAATTCCTGAAAGGCTTGACGAAGTTGGCGCGCTAGATTACCCGTGAATAAAAAGGAGGCGCATGACTTAGTCGATTCGCCTCTTAAGTATGGGTAGCTGGGTGAAAACGGTCAGAAAACAGCGATGGGATTAACCGGTGAGCCGGTGGTGTTGTGCAGGCGCAGCGGGCCAATGGATACCATGAACTCCCACCGGTTGCGCTTCTTGCACTCTTCGGCGACCTCTTCCAAGTTGGCGTTGTCCAGGATCCAAATACCCATGGCCGTTATGGAAACTTGGTGAATGGGGCTGGGCACCTTTTCGTATTGGGGCGGGCTAACGTCGTTTCCGGTGTCCGAGCCAAGCATGGATATTCCGCGCTCGTAGAACAGGGGCAAGCAGCTTGCCTGACAAGCCGTGGAGCCTGCGGCTCGGTCCACCGGACCTTCCAGGTTACGCCGGCGCAACTGGCCGGTGCGCACCAGCAATATGTCCCCCTCCTCAACTTTGAAGCCACAACGTTCTTCGGCGGCCAGAATATCGTCAATCATCACCCCTTCACCGCGCTCCACCCAATCGATACCCCGGATCATGGGTACGTCGACCAAAACGCCTCGGGCAATCATACCGTTTTTAGCCTCTTCCACCGAGCCGAAGGTGGCGCCCATGCTGGTGGAAACCATATGGGCGGGAAATCCATTATAGGTTTTCCCTTCCCAAAAGAAGTGGGAAAGGCTATCGACGTGGGTCACCGTGTAGCCGTGGAATATCATGCCGAAATAATCCGTGGCCGCAGGAAAAGCGCGAGAACTGATTTTGTCTCCGCTGGCCCAGCCCTCTCCGCTCTCAACCATGAAGTGGACCGGTGGTGACGGAGCGTCGGCGCTGGGCTCAAAACTGACGGTGCGGGACATTGTAATTCTGAGACCATCCTCCACCAAGTCGATGGCCCGCTTGGTTACGGCGGGGGTAATCAAGTTGGGAGCGCCTAATTGGTCTTCAGCTCCCCAGCGGCCCCAGTTGGAGAATTTCTTGAAGTAGCTTAGTACTTCATCTTCCGAGGGAATGTTCGCCTGTGCCATTGAATTACTCCTTAGTGTTGTTTAGTGCCCTGTTGATTAGTGTCGGGGTTAATCAGTCCACCGGGGGAAATAGATTCACATCCAAAATGCCCTCGCACCAGTGGGCGGCGGCCAATAATCCAGCTTCATTGTAGGGTTTGGCTATCAGCTGTATGCCGAAGGGCAATCCAGACTCGCCCAGCCCGGAAGGCATGGTGATACAAGGCAGTCCGCAGGATGTCCAAGGGCCTTGAAACATAGTATTCCCTGTGTTGGTCACGTCGGGCAGAGACGGCGTGGGAGTTGAAGGTGTTAGCAAAACGTCAGTCTTCTCCGACAACTGATGCATATCGTCGATGAATCGCAGCCTTCGTTCCAGCGCCCGTGAGTAGACTACCGGGTCGGTGGCCAGACCCCGGCCAATCATCGCTCTTATGTTGGGTTGATAATCCTGGGCCTGCTTTTCGTACATGGGCTGGTGGAAAGCTGCCCCTTCCACCGCCATGATGACCTGCTGGTCCTCAATGGCCGTGTCGATGCTGTCAGGCACCGCGATTTCCTCAATCACAGCACCGGCATGGCCGAGTTGCTCCAGAACAGCATCGGTGTGCTTGCGAGTCTCATCGCTGGCGTTGTCGAAAAAGAAGCGCCGCAGAACGCCAATGCGGGGCGCTCCCGGTGACTTCAAACCGGCAAGATAATCGGGAACCTCCCGGCGGGAGGATATAGGGTCATCTCCGTCAGGACCGGCCATGACCTGCAACATCAACGCAGCGTCTTCAACGCTTCTAGTCATCCAACCCACGGTGTCCAGGGACCAACTCACCGGTATGACGCCGTGGCGGCTGACCCTTCCATAGGTTGGCTTTAGCCCCACCACGCCGTTGTAAGAGGCTGGCCTGAGCACCGAACCAACCGTTTGGGAACCCATGGCAGTCGGGCACATCCGGGACGCCACAGCAACCGCCGACCCGCTGCTGGAACCGCCTGGGGTATGGGCGGCGTTCCAGGGATTCAAGGTTGGCGGCGGGTCCATGCAAGCGAACTCGGTGGTCACTGTTTTACCCAGCATGATGGCCCCGGCGTTTTTCATCAAGGTCACAGTAGTGGCGTCGTATTCAGGGACATGATTGGCATATACCTTGGAGCAAGCGGTCGTGGGTATCCCGGCGGTAAAGTATATGTCCTTCAGGGCGATGGGCACCCCGTGAAGTGGGCCGATGCTGGCGTTCCCTTCCAACTGCCTGAGTTTCTCCTGCGCATCCGATAATACCGAGTCCTTGTCCAAGTAGACCCAGGCATTTAGCTGCGGCTCAAGCTTCTCGATCCTCTCGAGAAGAGCCTGTACTAGGTCCACGGGGGACAACTGTCGCTCCCGTATCTGCCGGGCAATCTGGGCCACGCCTAATTCATGTAGCTGGGCCATTTCTCCTCCATTGTCGATGGTCGTACGCAAGTGTCTTCCGGCATGGCAACGCAATTTAAGCAAGGGGTCTCAGGCGTTGGTTATACCCCCTAACATCGCAGAGCAGTGATTTTCAGCAACGCCTGAGATTCCTCTTCGCTGCGCTCATCGGAATGACAACGTGGCGGTTCATCGGATTGACATGGCTTGGTTATCAAGTGATGATTTTCCCTTATATCGGCGTCCTGCGGTTGTGCCAGTCCGTGGCTTGCTCAAAAGAGTGGGCCACTCGGAAAAGGGTTTCCTCGGTAAACGGTTTGCCTGCCAGTTGAAGGCCTATGGGCAGATTTCCGCTGGTGAAGCCGCAATTTATCGACATTGCTGGCAGGTTGGCCAGGTTGAATGGGGCCGTGAAGCTGCGCCTTCCGGCATAGCCTTCCAGCACTTCTTCCTTGCTGTTGATGCCCGCTTTGGCCGGAATCAGCGTTGCCGGGACTGACGATGTTGGCATAATCAAGACGTCGACCTGCTGGAGGACGGCCAGTATTTGCTGGCGCAACATGTCCCTTAGCCTTACCGCTTTCTGGTGGACTCGGGCGGGCACTATGGCCCCGGACAGCAACCTGACCCTATTGTTGTGGTCGTACTCACCCAAGTGTTCCGCCATTGTTCGGGCGTGAGGAGCCTGGGCATCCACCATGATCACCGCCGACGAAATAACTGCCGACTGGACAATCAATGGGATCGAGACGTCTTGGATTTCCGCACCCAACTCGCCCAGGACGGTGATGGCTCGCTGGACACCCTGCTTCACCTCCGGGTCCACGGCGTCGGTATCCACCCGTTCGGCTATAACCCCAACTTTCAGTCCTTGGATGCCGCCGTGTAGACCGGAGAGATAATCCGGGACCGGCACGTTCCACGTGTGAGGGTCCTTGGGGTCATAGCCAGCAATCGCCCCCAAGGTCATAGCGCAATCCGACACCGTGCGGGAGATTGGTCCGACAATGTCCATGGACCAAGAAGCTCCCAATACTCCGTAGCGGCTGACCCTACCGTAACTTGGCCGAATGCCAGCCAGTCCGCAAAATGCCGCTGGACCCCGGATTGAACCCCCTGTGTCCTCGCCCAAAGATGTCGCACAAAGATGAGCCGCCGTGGCTGCTCCCGACCCGCTGCTGGAGGTTCCCGGGTTACGGGACAGGTCCCATGGATTTCTGGGCCGCCCGTATGGGTGATGAAAAGCGTCGCCCATGGCGTATTCGCTCATGTTCAACTTTCCCAGTACTATTGCACCGGCGTTTTTTAGCTTGGAAACCACCGTTGAATCCTCATCCGGCACGAAGTCCTTTAGGATGGACGACCCTCCGGTGGTCAGTATTCCTTTAGTGTTGAACTGGTCTTTCACGCCCACGGGAATTCCGTGCATGGGGCCGCGGTAGTTGCCAGCGGCAATCTGATCTTCGGCGGAGCGGGCTTGGTCCAACGCCTCTTTCCGGCACACGGTGATATAGGAGTTGAGCTGGCTGTCCACTGCGTCGATACGGTCTAGATAGGCTTGTGTAGCCTCCACCGAGGAAACCTCGCGTGATTTAATCAGTCCAGCCAATTCGGTGGCGGTAAAGAAAGGGATCTCGCTTTTTTCCATCTGAACCTCGAAGGTCTCTTCAATTTCTCCCTGATTGCTCGATCAATCGGTCTTCCGGAACAGGTCATCAGCAGGCTAGGTTTGCGCGCGGCCATTTTGCACAGGGCCATTTTGCAATCGTAGTTGGGGCTTGTCAACGCCCTCGACAGCGGTCTAAATTCGCCTCCGGTGGGGCAACAAGCGACTTTAGCCGCTGGTATAATTCACGATTGATGGGTAGGAGACTGACCTGGAGTGCAGCAAATGGTTCCCGCCCAGATTACAGCGCCAAATAGTTAGCTTGGAATTTCTCCTGAGAGGTGTCCTGATGAGTCAGTGGGCTGGAGTTGTGCTGGCGGCTGGCATGGGTGTCAGAATGAAATCGCGCCTTCCCAAAGTCCTTCATCCTGTCTGCGGCAAGGAGATGGTACGGTATCCCGTGGATTTGCTGCAGGGCTTGGGGGTGGAAAGGATATTGGTGGTTGTTTCGCCCACGAACAGGGTGGAAGTGGAGAAAGCCCTGGGAGACAAAGTTGAGTATGTTGAACAAGCGACTGCCAATGGCACCGGTGACGCTGTGTTGCAAACGGCAAATCGACTCATGGCAAATCGACTTAATGGAGCGGAAGACGATAATCCTGAACATCTCATCATTCTGGGCGCAGACTCACCCCTTTTGGAAGCCGAAAGTTTAAGTCGGCTTATGTCCACCCACTTGGAGAAGACCAGCAACATGACCATCTTGACCGGTGACTTTGATACCCCCGGTGATTTGGGACGGGTGCAAAGGAACGGCACCGGGCAGGTAATTGGCATAGTGGAAGCCGCCACCGGGGAAGGTCTAGAAGACTCGCCAGCGGAAATTAACGGCGGCGTTTACTGCTTCTCCGCCCCGTGGCTATGGGAACACTTGCCCCAAGTTGAGGCCAGCCCCGTGGGAGAGGTCTATCTCACCGCACTGGCCTCCATGAATTCAGAAGGCAACGCAAGCATAAACGCAGTAAAAATCGCCCGCGCCAATGACCTGCAAGGCGTGAACAACCGTGTCCAACTAGCCCAGGTTGAAGCCGAGCTTCGCCAGCGAATCAACCAGCGATGGATGCTGGACGGCGTGACCATATTTGATCCCGCTTCGGTGTTTATCGACGCCGAGGTTACCATCGGCCAGGATGCGGTCATATTGCCCAACACCATGCTTTTGGGCCGAACAACGGTGGGTGAGGAATCCGAAATCGGGCCCGGGTCCGTGCTTCGCGATTCATCAGTGGGCAACCGATGCCGTGTCACAACGTCGGTGCTGGAAGATGCGGTCATGGAAGACGGGGCAAACATTGGCCCATTCAGTCACCTGCGCTCCGGAGCGTACTTGGAATCCGGTGTCCATATTGGCAACTTCGCCGAGATTAAAGAAAGCCGGCTGGCGGTTGGGTCTCTGATGGGGCATTTCGGTTACATAGGGGACGCTTCAATCGGAGCCAACGTAAACTTGGGCGCAGGCATGGTCACATGCAACTACGATGGCCGGGAGAAACACCGGACCAACATCGGAGCAGGTGTATTCATAGGCTGCGATACTATGCTGGTAGCGCCGGTCACAGTGGGCGACGACGCCGTAACCGGGGCCGGTTCCGTCATTACCGAAGATGTTCCGCAAGGTAGACTAGCTGTTGGTGTACCTGCTAGAATAGTTGTTAGGAAATCAGATAACACTTAGGTAATCCGCCGAATCTATCTGATTAACGCCGGTAAATATACAGGCGTTAGATCCAATCCTTGACTAGGAGTACCATTCAAGTTCCCCTCAGGGTCGTTCTCGTCCGTGAGGGTACTGATTTTGAGTACAGACGACTTACCATCAGCCTTAGTGCTCGTAGTGTCCCTCGTTCTCTTTGCTTGCCTCAGCTTAGCCCACCACTCTCTCCTCTCTAACAGCCTTCGCTCTGGGAATAGTTTCACCGGCAACAGACAAGTCGCCACTCAGATTAAAGCCCTAATACCCTGGTTCAAGTACGCTTGCGTGATTGCGGTCGCTGTTTCCGGATTGGTCTTACTGCAGAACAGTTGGACCGAGCGGTGGTGGCCCGCTTCTCTTCTGGCCTTTGGTGTGTTGATTTTTCTCGCTGCGTTGGACCGGGCCGCCGGTTGGACGACCGGACGCCGTTCGAGTCGGTTTAACCCTCTTCAAAGAGCCGTGGACGGACGTTCCCAGGTTAACGGTTCCGAAGGCAAAAACGGCTTCAACGGAAATGGGAATGGTCTTGAAGGGCCGCTATCCGTAGACGGAGCGTCGAATCGGCCGCAACCCGAAATCACCGAGGCCGAGCTCAGCAGTTTGAATCATCGAGACAGAGAGATACTACGGTCGATTCTACGTCTAGACGTCACCACGACTAGGGAAATCATGACCCCCAGGTTGGATATGGTAGCCGTTGAGGGTGATTCAACCTTGGCTCAGGTTTCCGACGTGCTGGTATCCAGCGGGCACAGCAGATTGCCCGTCTACGAAGAGACTATCGATCGGATTCTGGGCGTCCTTTACTCCAGAGATGTGCTGGAAGCATTGGCTACTAAGAACCGCGACGAGAATATACAGGATTTAATCAGACCGGCATTCATCATTCCCGAGTCGAAGCGTTTAGACGACCTTCTGGAAGAGCTACAGGAGCGGGGCGTGCAACTGGCCGTCGTAGTGGACGAATATGGCGGCACGGAAGGACTCATTACCATGGAGGATGTGCTGGAAGAAATCGTCGGCGAAATCGAAGACGAGTTCTCACAGACCCGTGAATCTTTGATTGACCGTCTGCCCGACGGTGGCGTCTTGGTCGACGCCGGGATAACCACCGAGGATGTGGAGGAGATTTTCGGCACGCGAATCGAGACCACCGACGTGGATACCGCTGGGGGGCTGGTTTATCACAACTTGGGCAAAATCCCTCAGACCGGCGATGTGGTTATCACCGATAATCTCCGAATCGAGGTGATTTCAATCTTGGGTCGCCGGCTTCGCAAGCTTAAGATTAACCAGGTCGAACTCAACGGCAAGGAAGTTCAGGAATAGCCTCTCTCATAATTTTAGGTTCTTCTTGATCTTATTTTCTTTTTTCTCACCACTCTAGCAGCGCCCATGTTCAGTCGCCGACACTGAAAGTACCCGTCCCTTAGGGAACCGGGTCATCATGCTATGGGAATAGAGCCCGAAAAATGATATACTCTAATTTGGGAGTTTTGCGTCTAAAAACAACGTTTACCGGTTTTTCACGTTCCCAGCTTTGGTATTTGATAAAGCCTCAAATGACGTAAATCTTCTTGTGGACTCGGTTTTTACGGTGGTGGGCCAAGAGGGACTTATACAAAAGCATGAACCTGCACAACGACGCTGTGGGAAGGGGGGTTGCCTGAGATGACTGTAGTAGACGACATCAAAGGCCGCCTGGACATCTTGGAAGTGATTTCTCAGCATGTGCCGTTGCAAAAATCGGGGCGGAGTTACAAGGCCAATTGTCCGTTCCATCAAGAGAAAACTCCGTCGTTCCACGTGTTCCCAGACCGCCAGACCTGGCGCTGTTTTGGGGCATGCGCCTCGGGTGGAGATGTTTTCTCTTTCGTTATGCGCGCCGAGAACCTGGAGTTCGGCGATGCCCTAAAAAGGTTGTCAGAACAATCCGGCGTCCCACTGCCCAGCAGAGAGGGCCGCTCCCGACAGCAAGGCCTTGTCGAGATAAATGAATCGGCTCGTGAATTCTTTCAAAAGCTGTTGGCCTCAAACCAAGGCACCGAGGCCCGAGAGTATCTGGACCGCAGGGGACTGTCAGAAAGCGCGGTAGAGTCCTTTGAATTGGGATTTAGCCCTCAGGACGGTGAGGCTCTCAAGAAACACTTGGTGGACAAGAAGCACACGGTGCAGGACATGGCGCAAGCTGGCCTGGTTCACGTCAATGAGAGCGGATGGGCCAGAGACCTATTCCGTGGACGCTTGATGTTTCCCATCAGGAACAGCTCGGGTGAATTGACCGGTTTTGGTGGACGAGCGCTCAAAAACGCCACCCCCAAGTACCTGAACACTCCCCGGACTCCGGCATTCGACAAAGGCCGAATGTTGTACGGCCTTCACCTGGCGAAGAAGGAAGCCCACGATAAAGGCTTGGTGGTGGTGGAAGGCTACATGGATGTTATAGCCGCCCATCAGCACGGGTATTCCAATGTGGTGGCGTCCATGGGCACGGCCTTAACCGAATATCAAGTGGACGCAATCCGTCGGCTCACCTCCAAGGTGACCATGGCCTTGGACGCGGATGCCGCAGGCCAAGCCGCCACTTTGCGCAGCCTGGAATCTTCGTGGCGGGTTTTTCAAACCCAAGAAGCCGGACGCTCCAAAGGCACCACCCTTTACCAACAACAAGCGGTATTAGAGCTAAGAGTCGCCGTTCTCCCTGCGGGGAAGGACCCTGATGATTTGATTCGTGACTCTTCCGGTCAGTGGTCAGGCTTGATTGAAAACGCGACGCCGCTATTGGACTATCTATTGCCCACTTTGGCGGCTCAATTCGACACATCGACGCCCCAAGGAAAGACAAGATTGGTCGAGGCAATGTTCCCGTTGATAGCAGCGGTGCCCGAGGCAACTCAACAAGACCAATACTTCCAAGTGTTGGCGACCCATCTGGGCGTCACTCAAGAAACTCTTAGGGCGACGATTGGCCGGCCGGCTCCAATGCGCCAATCCAGGGGACCCAGGAACCGGTCTCAGTCAGGGTCACAGTCTCAAAGCCGCGGGGCGACGGCCTCTCCCTTCGCCAAGCTGGACCGGGACCCGATGGAAGATTATTGCTTGGCATTGCTACTACAAAACAGCAAGCTACAAAGTGAATTACAACAGGAGTTGGAAGCCATAAAACCCGAGCATTTCCAACGGTTGGAAAACCGGGAGATATTTAGCCAGCTAACGAGAGAAGGCAGCCCTGGTGGTATAAAACTCGAAGACCGTAGTGACAGTGAAATCAGGATTGAAAACGGAGATCGCGAGACAATACAGGCTGAATTACTCGCCTCGTCGGCTCCCGGCGCTCCGGTGGGCAATACCTGGCTTGACCAAGAACTGAGTGAGCATCTGAGTGAGTTGGTCAGCAAACCCCTGCCGGTTATGGACCACCGCAGCCAACTGAGTGCTTTGAGGGATGTAATTCGCCGCATGGAGGAACGCCACCTCCGTGAGCTAAAAGCAGAAGAGGAGATTAGGTTTACCGAATCGCCATTGGACCTTCAAGAAGAAGGGCATCCGGGAATCTTGGAGATTAACGAACGGCTTCGTCAGAACCATAAACGACGCAGCTCGTTGGCCCAAGATGCGCCGATATTGCCTTAGTCATCATCCGGCACATGCCGATTAGCAAGAACAGAATTGGTTTACCACCTAAAACAGCACGAAGAGGTTAAAAACACATGGTAAGACGCAGCAATCGAACCGAGCTAAATCCGGAAGATTTCGTCGACAACAACGAGGACAACGAAGGTCCGGACAAGCTGATGGAGATAATCCGCGGCGTTAACGATGGCGGAGACGATGAATCATTGGCCGAGTCCAACGGTGTCACCAGACCGTCTACTGACGTAACCGTAGAACAGGCCGAAGACCAATGGGACGATACCACTGGGGAAGAAAAGACCACCGAAACACCCGCCGGAGCCACGGAAGATACCGACAACGACGAACCGGATTGGGAACCCGAGACTGAATCCATGGAAGTGCTCGACGACCCAGTGCGGATGTACCTGCGGGAGATCGGACGAGTTCGGCTGCTCACCTCGATTGACGAGCGGACATTGGCCCGAAAGATTGAGGGCGGCAAGCACTTGAAAGGTATTCAGAAAGAATTCAGCGACGTGGAGAATCGCCAACCAAAGTCGTGGGAAGTCACCTTGGCGCTGTTCCGGCGGATGGTGGGATTTTCACCTTTGGTGGAATCCTTGGGAAAACAACTGGGATTGCCCGGCAGCCTGACTCTGTCCCAAGTAACCGACCACACCAAATTGCGCTCTGCCATCGACGCGGAGGTTTCCTTGGACCTGCTGGCCGCCGTGGGGGAGACTTTGGATGATGCGCCTGAGAACGTATACAAGCAGGTAATCAACCTGTCCCTCAGTAGCTGGCTACTTCCGCCCGATGCAATTGATGTGCTGGAGGATTGCACCCTGGATGAACTGGACTCGACCCTGAACCAGGGCCGGTGCGGCGAAGACCTACAGCAGTTGGAACCCCTATTCCGGGCCTATTTCCGTCGCATTGACGCTGAAGCCGGACGGGCTCAGGCCCGGCTGACCGAGGCCAACTTGAGATTGGTAGTCAGCGTAGCCAAGAAGTACATCGGCCGAGGCATGGCCTTGTTGGATATGATTCAAGAAGGAAACATCGGCCTGATTCGCGCCGTGGAAAAATTCGACTACCGCAAGGGCTATAAGTTCAGCACCTATGCCACTTGGTGGATTCGACAAGCCATCACCAGGGCCATCGCGGATCAAGCTCGCACCATCCGTATTCCGGTGCACATGGTGGAGACCATCAACAAGCTGATGCGCCAACACCGAAGACTGCTACAGGAGTACGGTCGTGAGCCGACGGCTGAGGAAATCGGCTTGGCCATGGAGATTGGCCCCGAGAAAGTAGAAGAAATTCTTAAGATTTCCCAAGAGCCCGTATCCTTGGAGACGCCAATCGGCGAGGAAGAGGATTCCCACTTGGGAGACTTCATCGAAGACCGGAACGCCCAAGCCCCGGCAGACGCAGCCTCGTTCCAGCTTTTGAAGGAACAGGTCGACGAAGTGCTTCACACCCTCACTGACCGGGAGGCCAGGGTACTTCAACTCCGCTTTGGCCTAGAAGATGGCCGAAGTCGGACGCTGGAAGAGGTGGGCCGGGAGTTTGGCGTCACCAGAGAGCGTATTCGGCAGATTGAGGCCAAAGCGCTCCGCAAGTTGCGCCACCCAACACGCTCGCGCAAGCTAAAGGACTTCTTGGATTAAAAACTTGGCATAAGAACGGTGCGGTGCTGCCAGCCAAATGATGACGAGCAGCACCTGAAATCTAGCCTGCTTGCCACCGACGCCTGGGGACTAAACTCCTCATTCAGGGCTTCGGAATTCATTGTTTCTGGCGAATAGCTGGTGCTAAACTAGCCCTGAAACCAAATAGGGAGGGGTATACGTGGGAGAGCAGGCGCATCCTAAATGTTTAAAGTGCGAGATTGGCCAATTGGTTCCGTTATCCGATTACGGAGGACAAGGCGCAGCTGTCCATTACAAGGCCTGGGTTTGCATTAACCCTGATTGCGGGTTCAACCTTAAAATCCGAAATGGCGATATCTACTTGAACGAGCCCATAACTCCAGGTGGGATGAACACCCCCAGGGCACGCTAATCCGGTGAGTTGTCCCCGCCGTTGGCCTCTTGGGATTATTCCTAGATCATAAACCATCCTATTTGTCATCCGGGTTAACGGCCGTCTCGATACCAGCCTCATAATTTATCCTCTTGTCTCCTGAATGGTGGGTGGTGAAAGTGGGGTTCGGGATTATTCACAGAAGTCAATTCCCATCAGTTCTCCCTGTTATTTTCTATTCGTTGGGGAGCGCCGGCAATCAGCCGGTGATTTTGGGAAGGAGGTGAGATGGAAGCTGGATATGATTACCTACTACGTCCCGGTCGACTGCGGCACAGACTGTTTAAATATTTCGGAATTATCATATTTGTTTTTGGTGCCATACTGCTGGCCTCCGGTGGAGCTTATTACGGATATGCGGCCAATGCCCGGGCTGACTTGGACAACCTTAACGTCACCCTTCCCAGCGCCGTAACCGGCGAAAGCAAATCCCAGGCAACCGGGGTTGGTCTGGAAAGTAGCGGTCCTTCGATCGAATTATCTGAAGACTTGGACACGCCCAGACTATCTGTGTCGGCCAAGGTGCTGCCCGGGATGTCCATGCTAGCAATCAACACCAACCAGCTGTATCCCGGCGAAGCCTTGAGCGCTGGGTCTTGGAGCAACCCATGGTCTTATGAGCCCTTGGCCTACCAGACCCGGTTGTTGCTTGAAGGCTTTACACCCATAGAACCCGGCTCCGTGGCTCCCGCTGGAGCCCTTGATGCCGCCACCCGGCTTATCATGCCCTCTATCGGCATTGACTCCAACATCACCGAGCTGCAGATACTGAATCTGGGGGAAAGCCGAGCCTATGAAACACCTGACAGTGTTGTTGGGCACATACCGGAAACCGCAAACGCAGGTGAAGCCGGGAGTTCTTGGTTCTTCGGGCATACGGAGAGCTTAACAATGGGGGAAGGCTCCGTCTTCTTCAATCTGCGTCTGGTGCCAACTAAACTGCGTAATGACGAAGACGTATACATCATCACGGAGACTGGAGAGACCCGGTATCTGTACTTGGTCACATCATCCCAAGTGGTGCATCAAGACGACATGGCTCTCTACGAAACCGGCCAGTCAACCATCCACTTGGTATCGTGTGTCCCGCGCTTGGTATACGACCACCGTTTGATAGTAACAGGCGAGTTGGTAGCCCAGAAAACCGAGTCCTGAGTATCGCTCAACTGTGAAGACGAAGAGGCGGGTTCAAGTACCCGCCTCTTTTTTTGTCGTTCTTACCGGCCGTGCTAGGAAACCTTAAGCTGACTGGCCACGTCTCTTTTTTGCTGCACTGTTTCCGCCAACCGGTCGGTTACCACGCCATCCAGCCGAGCATCGGCCATAGCCGCCATGTCGCAGTTAAAATCCGTGTCCCAGGCCAGTACCCGTTGTCCGCGGCTGCGAAACTTGCGGTGCAGTTCGGGACTGCAAGTGTCGTTGGCCGGGTCATACCATTGGGCCTGCGCCAATGGACTCAACCACCTGGACCTAATAGGATACGGGTGCCTCTTGGACCAAATATATCCCCTGGAAATGCGGGGCTCCTTTTTTCTCAGCTGATAAAGGGCCACAGGGTTGAAGCTGGCAACCAGCGTGCTATCCCAACGCTGATGGCGGCTGATGGTTTCGGCAACCAGATGGGCAATCAGCTTCATGCCGCTTATGATTACTTTCATTTCCACGTTGATTAAGAAACCATTGGGCAGCGACTCGAACACCTCGTCCAATGTGGGCGCCACCTGACCTTTGAACGCCGGGTCGAACCAGGAACCGACGTCCAGAGACCGTACGTGGGCAAAAGTTGCTGCATTCACTCGACCGGCGCCGTTGCTGGTGCGGTCCAAACGGTGATCGTGGAACACCACCAGTTGGCGGTCCGAAGTCAATCTAACGTCCAGTTCCAGGCCATCGGCCCCGGCGGACAAAGCGTTGGTAAAGGCTGGCAGAGTGTTTTCCGGTGCCGTGGCTACATCGCCGCGATGAGCAATCACCAAAGGCAAGAGTAAGGAACCGGCTTCTATGTCCCAAGATTGGGGAGTGTCTATCGGGGTTGAACTCACAATCTAATCCGTAAATATAGTAAATGTGCTTTTTTACAGATTCCTGAGCTTAAAGACTGAGCATGGAAGTGTGAACCGCCAGGCACAACTCAGTTAACTACCGAGTTAGACAAGTGTCAACACGACGCCCTGGAACACCCTTCACCAGCGGTATACGAGTAGAATAGAGCGGTTCTGCCGGATACACGCATCCGCGCCCCTTAGATTTTCTCCACCTGCCCTCGGCAATGATTGCCCCCGGAGGCGACACCATTTGAACCCCAGGCCCACCAACCGCGGCCCGATTCTCTCCATTCTGCAAATCAGGCAGTTCAGGATGCTTTGGTATGTGGGGAGCTTGTCCGAGATGGCTCGTTGGATGGAGTTGCTGGTCCTCAGTTGGCTGGTGCTCCAAACCACCGACTCTGCTTTTCAGTTAGGACTGGTTCTGGTATTCAACAACGTGCCGAGGCCATTATTTTCCCTTTTCACCGGTTGGATAGCCGACCGTTTCAGCCGCCACCTAATGCTTATCGTTGCTCAGAGCACAAACGTGCTCACGGCTGGCGGATTAACGGCGCTGCTTTTTCTGGATGTGATTCTGCCTTGGCATGTTTTCCTCGCCGCATTCATCTTAGGGGTTAGCCGGTCGCTGGAGGATCCGGCCAGGCGCACCGCTCTATTGGACGCCGTTGGTGAGGGGCGTTTGGTAAATGCCATGTCCTTGGAGGTAATCAGTAGCACCGCTGGGAAGGTTGTTGGGCCTTTGATTGGTGGAATAATAATCGATACCCTCGGATTCTCCGGCTCTTACTCGATTTTGCTGAGCATACACGCAGTCAATCTGGTGTTGTTGGCAACCCAGGTAAGAATCCCCAACGTGGTACCGAGTTCCGCGGCCGAGCCAATCTGGAAGGGCTTGGGTAGCACAGTAAGATACGCTCTTCATAGCCCGGTTTTATTGGGGCTTTTCTACGTTACCGTAATCATGAATGCCACAGCTTTCCCGGTACGGCAATTTATTCCGGTGATAGGCCGGGACGAATTGCACGTTGGCGCAACAATGGTAGGAATCCTGTTGGCCTCAGAAGGCATAGGTCAATTGGCTGGCGCAGGAATGATGGCCGCCACCCGGGACCTTCGCTACTTGGGCAGGGTTTTTGTTCTTGGTTCTATAAGTGTCCTCATCATGGCGCTACTGTTCTCTTGGTCTCCTTGGTACGCAATGGCCCTCATTGTCCTCGCCATTGGAGGCGTGGGCCAAGCGGGGTTCAGTACCATGCAAAGCACCATCACCATGCTGGCTGCGCCTCCGGAGATGCGGGGAAGGATGATGGGATTGCTCAGCGTTTGCATCGGGGCCGGAACGCCCCTGGGCACCCTGGAAATGGGCGCCATAGCCACAATAAGCGCCCAGTGGGCGATTTCCGGTAACGTGCTGGCAGGCCTGGCTCTGGTTCTACCTATCATGCTCTTATCGCCACTGGCAACCAGACCCGTGATAGCGGCGTCCAAGATTTCTATCCCAGAACCCGGACCCATTAGCACAGGTTGATTGGGAGATATCTTGTGCCTGGCAACCAGAAGCGTTATATTCTGCATGCGTGCCAACTTGCCGGACGCAGGCGTTGGGACAAAGCAGGAGGACACATGCCTCGAATTGTCGACTGGCCAGCTCGGATGCGGGAAGTGGCAGAGTTTGTCGGTCTCGGTGAAGCAGAGTTGGCTGTGATTCAATCAACCTCGCCGGTGATTTTGGAACACGGCGAGAACTTGACCGCCGCTGTTTACGACCACTTTTTGAAGTTTGACGATTCACGAAGGTTTTTCCTGGGGGAAGACGGCGACGTTGACGAGCCCAAATTAGAGCGGCGTAAACATAGTCTGCTGCGCTGGCTGAGGGGCTCACTGGACTTCAAGTTGGACATGGATTACCCGATCCGAGTGCTGGCTACGGGAATCGTCCACAGCCACCCTCCTTCCCATAGAGCCCATCTGGGTTCTATCCCCAGCCGCTACATGATTGCCACGATTTCCTTCATGCAGACGGCCCTCAGTGATATTTTCCACCAGGAAATCGAAGACCCGGCGGAAGCCAATCAAGCCTCGGTAGCTTGGAGCAAGCTGCTTATGGTCCAACTTGACATCTTGCTGGCGGGATACATGAACGATACGCCAACAGAAGCCGAGAACCTGGCCGGTCAAGAAGCGGCTTCATAACCTTCTTACGAGTTAAACCAGCATCAGATATTCGGTAAATATAATCCGGGAGTAGAAAATGGCCAAAGTATTGGTTATTCAAGGCGCAGGGATGAACATGAGGGGCAAATCCCAGGTGGAGATATTTGGGACAGCAACCCTCGACGAAATGAACGAGCAGATTCTGGCTTACGCCGAAGGGTTGGGGATTGAAGTGGAGTTGTTCCACTCGAACATCGAAGGGGAAGTGGTTAACGCAATTTACGACGCCCATGAACGGGGATTCGACGCTGCTTTAATAAATCCCGCAGGATATACCACTGGGACCGGGCCGTTGCGCGGCGCGATATCCCAGGTGGGCTACCCGGTAATAGAGGTCCACGCATCCAACCCGACCGCCAGGGGAACCGTATCCAACGTGCTACCCGTCTGCAAGGGTTCGGTTTACGGATTTGGGGTCTACGGCTACAAGCTGGCCTTGGAGGCAGTGCAACACATCAGCAGCTAAGGGCTTAGATTTAGGGCGTGCTACTCACACCGCAAGCAACGCCTTTTACCGAACACATCGTCGTGTACATCGGGGTTGCTAATAAGATAGTCCACGACGGCACGGAAGGTCTTACTTTCGTCGACTATATTGTATTTTTCCTTTGCGCTGCGAATGAAAGCCATCTGGTCTGGTTGCAAGCCAATCTCGTATACCTCTTTTTCTCCCGCCATGTTTAACTCCTATAAATTTCACCGACCGGTCGCCCGGCCGGAAGCATTTTACGCATTCCATCATCTGGAAACTTGATCTGGTCACCAGCCCAAAGCCCTAGAGACAGGCTTCTCGTACCGCCTGGGAGATTGCCGACAACCTGGGCGTGTTTGAGTGCTCGGCTCTGAACCCATTGGTGATGTATCCAACCGCCAGTCCCAAGTCTGGGTCGGCCCATCCCACCGAAGTCCCAGCGCCAGCATGACCGAAGGTGCGATCCGTGATGCTTTCGGGTGCTCCCATCCGTTCATCCGCCAGGGAAAGCCCCAAAGAGCGGCGAACTGGCCGTTCCAAGGTGTGGTCCATACCTTCCACCTGAAGCTTGGTCACTTCTGCGACGGTGTCTTCGCTGAGGACTCTAGCCCCGTCCAAGTAACCGCCCCCAATCATCATTGCGTAGAATCGGGCAAGGTCCCGAGCTGTGGCTATGCCGCCACCGGCTGGTTGAACCGCCAAGTGCACTTCGGGCTTGTTGTAGGTGGTCACCATGGTCATGCGGTCGCAATCTTCCATGGCATGTTCTTTGGACACCCGGCTCTCCAGTTCCGCAGGTAGACCAACATAGGTGTCGTTCATGCCCAGTGGCCCGGTAATCTCTTCTTGAAAGAATTGCCGGAAGGGTCTGCCGTCGATGCGCTGAACCAACTCGGCGATTACCCACCCAAAATTGCGCGGATGGTAAGCAATAAGTTTTCCGGGCTCGAAGATGGGTCTGACCTTCTCTAAGGTGCTGATAACGTAGTCCCAATCATGCCACTTGTCCCAGGTCAACTCGCTGGGAGTGTCGGGAAAGCCGCCTTGGTGGGTCAGGATGTGGCGTATGGTAATTTGCTCTTTTCCGTTTTGAGCGAATTCGGGCCAGTGGCCTGAAACCAAATCGTCCCAGCCCAGCGTGCCACGCTCCCACAAGATGTATAGACAGGCGGCGGCCAAGGGTTTGGTCGAAGAATAAAGGACGAACATGGTGTCTGATTCCACTGGTTTCGCCGCTTGTTGGTCAGCTAAACCACCGTGTAAATCCAGTACCTGTTGGCCGTGGCGGTAGACCGCAAGGGCAGCCCCTGGATGGATCCCGGTTTCTATTTGATTATGAAACAGCGCCTCGACCTGCTGGAGCGCCTTCGGGTCCATCTGTACCGTGTTTGCTGCCACCACCATAAATTATCTCCTATTTCGTATCGTTGTCGACGGATTTGGGCCTGACCGGCCAACGGCCTATTTTTAAACTTAGTCAATGGATTTCCAGGTATTCTCGTGCCCGAGCGATGGTTATGTAAAGTATGTTAACCGACCGATATCGGCCAGTATTCTATTCTATTCAGTCCTATTCATAGGGCTGCAATTCAATCTCGTGAAGCGCTGGAATCACTTCGCGGCCCAATAGTTCTATTGAACGCATCACGTTCTTGTGGGGGATGTCTCCGTCACTTCCAATCAAGATTAGGTAGCCTGGGCTAAGCTGCTCAATTGTGGCGGTCAACTTCCTAGTCACGGTCTCCGGACTGCCAACCACGATTGCGTTCAACTCCTGTAGCTTCTCATAAGTCATGGGCGGACCGCCTCCGCCACCTGCCCTCCGGGCCATCATAGTACTCGCCACCCGCGACTGGTAACCCGGCGGGTCTGTGTGCTCCACAGGGCCCCTCATACGGTGGCTCTGCGTCCAAAGAAACTTACGGCCCAATTCTTGGGCTTCTTCGTCGGTATCCGCTACCAATGCTCTCATCTGATAGCCAAAGTGCTCCGGTCCCGGCTTGAACCCCACCTGATGAGCGGTATCGATGTAAATCTTCTTCAGTTCGGTGGTCAACTCAATCAAGGCACCCAAGTTGATGTAGGTGTACCGGTGCTCGGCGGCCCAGACCACGCTCTCGGGGCTGGAACCTCCAGGAAACCACACCCTTGGATGGGGTTTTTGCATGGGAAGCACCCAGGGGTTCACCGCCCGGTATTGATAATACTTGCCTTCAAACCTGAATGGTCCAGGGGTGGTCCAGCACTTGATAATCAGGTCATGGGCCTCTTCGAACCTTTCCCTGTTTTGGGTCGGGTCCATCCCAGCCATCAGGGTTTCCACAGCGCCGCCACGGACGAAACCCGATATCAACCGTCCTCCCGAGTAGCAATCCAGCATGGCCAATTCCTCGGCCATCCTTATGGGGTCGTTTATAGGAATGATATTCCCTAAGATGGCTATCTGGGCTCGGCTGGTTACCTTGCTTATGACTGCGGCATCAATATTGGCGGAAGGCTTCATGTTCCAGTACGAGGCATGGTGCTCATTGGTCATGATGCCGTCTAGCCCCACTTCGTCGGCCCAGGCATACAATTCGTGGTATTGGTTGTACAGCACATGAGCCTTTTCGGGATCGAAGAACGTGTTGGGGAAATCCAACCGGCCTGAAGGGTAGCCATTCAAGTCTTCATCGGTCACATGGGAATAGGGCTGCTGCGAGTGAAAGAACACTTGTACCTGGTCCATACTAGCCCTCCATTTATAATCCCGAGAATCAGTTCCAACTTGCGGGCCATTGTTTCTGGCCCACATGAATAATACATATTGGCGTTGACCGTTGCCGGTTTAGATTACAGCCTTATTCTGATTTACCGTGGACTCGATGGCTTGCTCCCATTCGTCTACGTCCATGAAATGTGGTCCGGCTCCACCGTGATAAGAAACCTTGCCATCTGCGCCCACCACGTACAACCGCACCGGCGCCGCTCCGTAGGCCTCGTCGATAACGTTGTCCATTTCCTCAATCAAAGTGGGAATGGACATTTTCATCTCCAAAGTACAGGTATTGGCCACTTGGTCCCGTTCCTCGAAAGATTGATGTTGCCTGAAGAGAACGGAATCTTCCAAGTTGCTGTCCACCTGCCAACCGTCGGTGGGGTGGGCCTCCCGAACGTAAACCAAGAAGAACTCCACTTGGTCCCCGAAGCGGTTATAAATTTCTTCCATGTGCCCCACCTGGGCGCGGTAGGGGGGTCAAGTGTAACTGCCGAACACCAAGGCCACTGGCTTCTTTCCTCTGAAGCTGGACAATTCAACCTGTTCACCGGTGCCCATCCTCCGCAGTTTGAAATTGGGCGGAACCTCTCCCTCATTCGGACCCATGTCGTTCCTGCGCATCACCGCGTCAAGCCGTGTCTGAAGCTCTGCGGAGCAGTCGTTTTTACGCTCCGCCAATATGTCTTGCTTGGATCTTGCGCCGCCGGAGGACTTGGCTTCGGATTTAATCTCTTGCATAATCTGGCCAAAGTCAGCCCTGACGTCATTGCTCATGGTGCTCATGACTTTGTCTCTCTCGATCTTGTCCATCCTGCTGGCTCCTATCCAATCGATTTCCGACGCGATTGTCCCCAGTGTTAGCTAGTAAGTTTGGTTAATCTATCTCTATGCCGATGGGGCAATGGTCCGACCCCATCACATCAGCCAAAATAAAGCCGGTCTTGAGGCGAGGAACAAAACCCTCGTTGACGAAGAAATAGTCGATCCTCCAGCCCACATTCCGGTCCCTGGCTCTGGTAATCATGTCCCAGTAGGTATACTGGTCTGGCTCTTGATTGAACAGGCGAAGGGTATCCACGTACCCGTGTTCCAAGAGCTTGTCAATCCAGGCCCGCTCTATCGGCAGGAAGCCCGAAGTACCTTCGTTAGCTTTGGACCGGGCCAGATCAATCTCTTTGTGGGCGGTGTTCACGTCCCCGCATATAACTACGTGCTTTCCACTGTTCTTGATTCCATCGGCATAATCCAGAAAGTCGTCGTAGAAATCCATTTTGTATTGTAGACGCTCGGCGGAGGACTTTCCGTTTGGGAAGTAAACATTTAGCAACACGAATTCACCGTAGTCCACCGCCAAGACCCTCCCTTCTTTAGAGAAGGATTCGGCTGGAAAGGACGACGTCACCTGTTCCGGCTTGGCCTTGGTGAATACCGCAACACCGCTATACCCTTTCTTTTCGGCGGAAATGAAGTACGAGGTGTAGCCAGGGATTTCTTTCAGGGCGTCCGGCAGTTGGTCCTCAGATGCTTTAGTTTCTTGGACGCACATGATATCTGGGCTTTCTTGGTCCAGCCACTCGAGGAACCCCTTTTTGTGAGCGGCCCTGATGCCGTTGACGTTCCAGGATATGATTCGCATGCGATTCACCTGTATTCATCAGAGTTTAACGCCTGAAAATTAACGCATGAATTTTAGCTCCGAAAGGTTCGGGGCTTAATCTGCCATTGCGACAATGAGCGTGGGGTTGAAGTGTGGCAGAGTGGGAGATTCAGGCCGTAGAATACCAGGCATCATACTTTATTCGCAACCTAACGGGCATGGTTGCTAGCCAATTTTAGATTTAGAACGCTGTGCTGTCCACCGTGGTGGCCAGACATGTTGGAGAAAAGGGTTATCCGAATGTTCGCATGTCGGGTAAACAACAAACAAACAGCCCGGTTTAAGAGCTGTTCAATAAATCTTGTCGAAACTAACCAAGGCCCTTACCCCTAGCACCCTAACCACGCGGCTGCCGGGTTTGACGCCGGCAGCCGTAATTAGGACCGTTATAAACCCTTCGCAGCATGCCTGTGGCCTTCAGGTAGACCAACGCTGATCCGACGCGGGCGTCCTTGCCCTCGCCTAAGTGCATCTTGGCGTAGATGCTGCTGACCTGCCGCTCCACCGCCTGGGTGTCCCGGGACAGCACACCTGCTATGGTCTCGTTTCTGTAACCCCTGGACACCCAATGGAGAACCTCCAATGCCCTGGGGGATAGCTCACGAAGCATACCGCTCTGGGAATCCCCGTTCTTGATTAGCTCTTCCATGATTGTCGGGTCCACAATCATTCGACCTTCCGCCACCGAAGAGATTGCGTGGGTCAGTTGATCGATGGTATCTATGGTGTGTTTGAGCAGATAGGCTCTGCCGAATGAAACGTCTCTGGAATATTCTCTAAGAGCTTTGATTCCCTTGGCGTCGTAGAAAGCAAACAGCAGTACGATTGCCAAATCCGGGCAGGCGTCTCGCAGAAATTCGAGGATTTCAACGGTGGATGGGCGTAATGCCTTAACTCCGAGCCCCATTACCTTGGGACACACATCTTTGGTAGCTTGAATAAGGGCTTCGCTACTGGTGTCCGATGAGCTGCCTAGCAGGTTGACGCCCTCATGATTTTCGAAGAATGATTTGAAAGCGTGAAGCAGTATTTGCTGCTCCTCAGCCAAGAAGACAGTTACTCCGGTGGATTTGGGCGAATCGGTGACCGTGGTTGCAGCCCCGACGTTTGGGTCGCTTTCAATAGCCACAATGGTCTTTGCAGGGGCTCATTAGATGGTTGATGAGAATCCACGTTGCCTGAAATTCCATCTTCCAATTTCAGCGGAACTGCCGTGCCCCCAGTCGCTTCCATAAGAGAGATAACTTTGGCCAAGTGTTCGTCTCCCAGACCCAGCTTCCCCAAGTAGCTGGTCAAGTCCGACATCATCTGGATCTTGGAACTTCCTTCCGGCTCAACGCCGTTCTCAGTGGTCCTATCCGATAGTTCCAATCCCTTTGGCTCTGCAATGATATTACTCATTTAGTACTTTCCCCATCCCCGTTTCTTGCTCTGTTTTCCCGGTAGGTCGACCCGATTCCGGGCCTTCGTTATGTTCGTCTCGTCGGCTTTGATTATGGTTGCTGCTCTCTTTGGTTAAATCACCCCTCAAGGTGATTTGGCGGGTGATAAATTGCTTAATCATTAGGGATTAGCTCCAAGTAGTGACGATGGAGACGAGTCCGCCGCTGGCGCTCTTTCCAGCCCAAAATTTTGGTTGGCTAGCCGTATCGGAGCATGGCAACGGGAGTTCAACTCGCTCTTGTCCACATGAACGTCGCCCGTAAAAGTTTTCCCTTGGTTTGCTGCCACGTACTTGCCTCTGCTCCCATTGCCTTATGAACGATTGGCTGCTCTTTTCTTGTCTGCTAATTGACTTTTAGTATTGGATTTGACTCGTTCTTTGAAATCACTCAACCGAGGGGTTCGACGGGTGAATTTATTGATAGCTCAATAGGATTAGCTCGAATGGAGTAGCTAACAAAGAATGGGCAATGAGGGGAATCCCTCATTGAATTGGGGGATGCCATATTGTCACTGAGGTGTCGGGCCGACAAGGGGATACAGCTGGAAGTTTGCAGGGCAAGACGGTTATGAAGTGGAGGGCAAAAAAAGATCAGGAACCGACTCTGTGGTCCAGGTCACTGGAGCCGGTTCCTGATTAGAGATAAATAGTGCTGATTGGGACCAACTAGGGCAAAACCAATCGCATTAGGCGATTGAAAGGGAATTCATCCATCTTTCGGCTTCCGCAAGGCAGAGATTTGCCTTGTCCAAGTCGCCAGACTTCAGGTGAGCGCGGGCCGCATCAGCCAGGATTAGCGATAGGCCGGTGCGAAGCGCTTGGTCGTTGCCATTGCTGTATTGACCCTGTCCATCCAGTGGGGCAATCATGGTGTTTGTTGCTTCCATTTTTCCTCCTTTTACCTATTTGCTTGGGATTCTGCATAAGATAGGAATAGGAGACACCAACCTGGACCCGGTGTTTCCTATGTTAAACAAGTCAAATACCGACCAACAAAATTAACCTTTTTACTATTTTTACTATATTTTATGTTAATTTAATTAGATAGCATAACGATTCTGAAGAAATATCTTCGGTTATTCTCTAGAATATACAAAAATAGCAACGTATATCGTCAAGTAATATTGGTTGATTTATTATACGTATTTGAATTTGCGCTGAATTTCTCTCTTGGCATGATTGCAGCGATGTACCGATTGAGAGGACTCTGCTGGGGCCGGTAACTTGATTGGCCCTGCACCGATGCCAAGAGTGGATTTCTATCCTCCATCAACAGTGGTTTTTTACGTCCTTGTGTCCTGAAAATAGTCCCTCTGATTAGCCAAATTACACGTGAAAACACTTTACTTGGCTTCTGCAACGATGTAGCATGTGTTCGGCCACAGCGGCATCAGACTTCCGGGAACATTGCGCACAACATTATCGGATATCAACAAAACCGGCCCAACTCAACTAGTCAAGAATCGCTCCTCCTTTAAAGGGTATAAAACCAACACAGTTCAAGGCTTTTTCGGGAGTGGAGAGCAAATCACACTGTGGGAATTACCGCGGAGACAACAATATGACCCGACAGAATCAAGAGGCACGCTCCCCATTAGCGGGACCTGCCATAAACAAGTCCTTTGAAAAGGAACTGAACCAACTGGTAGCCCTGGCTCGAAAAGGGCACCAACCAGGCAGCCAATATTTGAATCCCTCCGATGATTGGCTAATCGAGCGTATGCCTATCCTGCAAGACATTCCCGCAGAAAAACGTGAGGAGTTGTTAAGGGAAGCCGAGCATATTAACGCCCAAGCCGCAGAAGACAATGAAGCCGGGCGCGCGGCCCAACGGGCTTGGCCGGAAGTCGTTGTTCGCCTGGACAGCGGGGGCCTCGCCTTCTTCAGCCAGTTGGGGGTCGTCCGTCGCCCTGACCTGACCCAGTATTTCATCGACGGTTTTGACGCCAATCGCGACGCTCTGGCATTCAGCGAAGAGAATCAGGCATTGTTCGCCGAGGTGTTCAGCTATATCAACAAAGCGTTGACGACGCATCTGGATGCTGGCGATACTGTAATTCAGACCGACCGGCAAGTGGGAGACGCTCCCGGCCGTTCCTTCCACGCACGCCAGATGCTCTTCGGCGCCCGTTACCTCCAAATCCCAATCATGTGGCGTCAATTGACCTTCGATCTGCCCGAGAGTGACCACAGAAATTCCCCGGATATATTGGAAGTATCCATACCGAATTGGATGAATGATTTGGGCCTGCCTGACGAACTGAAAACCCGAATCAACGCCTCCGGCATCACCCAGTTGGTCTTTAAGGCACCCACCAAAGGCCTGTCCCTCCACTTGGGCTTCGATTACGTAGGCGAGCACAAGATGGGACCGTTGTCTGTGGCAATGTTCCTGGTTAAGCAGGCAAAGGGAGTGGCGATTCAGGCGGCTCTGAGCATGGCCAGGGTAAAAACGCTGGAAGGCAAACTCAAAAACACCGCCCTATTAACGGTGGGGCCGTCGCTGCACGGCAAAAGCACCCTGACAATAATGATTGAATTGGCCAATAGCGAATTGGAAAAGAGCTTGAAGCTGACCACCGACCCCCAAGAGGGAATCTATCCCATGAACGATGACATCGTGCTGTTACAGCCTTTGAAAGAGCCGATTAAGACCGATATTGACGGTAAACAGGTCACGATTTCTTACGGGATCGACGGCACCGAGAACAACTTTTACGCTATGCCTTTTGGCCTGAACCAGGAGGAGGACCCGATAACCTTTGAGGCGGTGCGGGGCACTGCCCAAGCTCCCAATACCCAAGAGGCACTGGAGAACGTTCCAATAGTCTTGGACAACTCCACCCCCAATTTCCTGTCCAATCCCGTGCGCAACATGCGGGTTACTCTTTCCCGATCCCGCCTTGTTGCCAGGAAGGGCGCACAACACCTGATAGAAAACATCACCAACGGGCGAGAGTCCAATTCGGTGCATGTGCCCATGGAGAACACCGATAGGGTGTTTTGGCAAGCGGTAATGCGCCAAAATACCATCATCCCCCCTCTTCGAAAGCTCACGCTAAAGCAATATATCCGCGTTCTCATGTACGGCGAAGCGGTCCAAATGGGAGCGGCGATTGGAGCCATAGGAAGGCCATACGTTGAGTATTTCTCGGATCCGTTCATTATTGGACTGGAAGACGAAAACGCCAACCTGATGTACCGGATTCTCGACAGGATGGAGACCGAGGGTCTACCCTTGGAGTACTACGTTTTCAATACTGGCGGAGTAGGGGCGGACACCAATGACGAGGCCAGTGGCCAGAAGTACCGGAAGATTCCTCGAGACCTAACTCTGATGCTGCAAGAGGCATTGCTCCGGGAAGCAGTCAAATTTGAGTACGACCCGATATTAGGATCCGAAATTGCGGTGGCCATCGTGGACCATGGCGGGACTGAGGTCACCGACTTGAGAAACGATTGGTTGGCCAAGAACATATATGGAGCATCCGAGTATGCCAACCGAATGACCGGAATCAGCCAGCGGCGATATTACAGTCGAAACGCCGAAGATAAAGCCGGGATTCTACGCTATACCAAAGTGTACGATGAGGTTTACGACCTGTCTGACATCCCGGCTCCAACTGATGAGCGAGAACTGGCCTGGCTGATGTCCTTCTACTGGAATGTCGACCAAGCCTACAACAGCCTGTCCGATCTGACTGAGCACCTTCAACAAGGCAGACGTCCCCAGGACAGGACATTGGCCGACTTGCAAGCCATGTACGCCGCCGGAGTGGGCCGTGGTCTGGCGCTTAGCGCGGATTCTCAAGGGCTGCTATTGACCCTGGGACTGAAAACCGCCGGCTAAGATCTGAAGTGAAGCGTCTTCCGGTTGCCCAATTTATGGAGTCCTTTAATACCGGAGGAGCCAGCTGATATAAGCTCCTCTGTGTTTGTCCTAATTGAGCGTCCTAACCCACGGGTATCCGAGGTTGAATAAGCTCTGCTTTTCATCCAATCTTCGTGGGACGGCACCTCTTCACCGACCACATACAGGAAGTAGTAGCAGCCCATGTCTCCCATGAACTTGAATTGTTTCCTCAGGTCTTTAATCGTGGCCGGGAAGTCGGCGTGGGAGCGCAGATAGGAGCGAAACCCACCATGTTCCTCGTCCAGTTCAATGAGTTTTCGCGCGTTGCCGACGATTGCTTCAATTTTTCTCCGGTTGCGAATCACCCTTTTGTCCCCAACCAAGGTCTCGATGTCATCGGGACCGAAGGCCGCCACTGTTTCTATATCGAAGTCGTGGAAAGCCTCTCGAATCCCCGGCCACTTGGATTCCACCACTCGCCAGGAAATACCGGATTGGAAAACCGCCTTGGTCAATATTCCCAGGTAATCACCCAATGACTGGGGGATAATCTGATCCGGCGCCGTTAACTCTGGCATAGGGAGGCCTCACAAAGTTGGATAGTCTAGATTTGGGGCTGGCTATTTCACCGCAATCAAGAATAGCCGTCTGAATGGCAATAGGGTGCTTCCATCGGCCCGGCGAACGTAAGCTTTACTTATAGCTTCCCGGTAGGATTGCAGAAACGCTTCTTTGTCCCCGTCATTCAGCAATGCCAGAAGAGGACCCAAGATACTCCCCTTGGTCCATTCCACCACCGGATCGTCGCCTTGAAGCACGTGTAGGTAGGTGATTTCCCAGAAGTCCAAACGGGTGGCGTGGGGGCTAAGAATGTCGTAGTAAGCGGAGAAATCCAACACCGGGTGCTCTCGCAATTCCGGTTCCAAGACCTCCCGCCAAGGTCCGGCTCGGGCCGTTTTGGCGATTAGCTCATGGGTGGGCGCTGAAAAATTCTGGGGCATCTGGACAGCAAGCACTCCGCCGGGGTTCAAACCAGTCATCAACCGGGGAAACAATTCATCGTGGTCATCTAGCCAATGCAGTGCGGCGTTGGAATATAGAAGGTCGGCGGGGATTTTGGGGTTCCAGCCGTTCAGGTTCTGTTGCTGCCAGGTCACCTCCGCGTCCAATGCGCTGGCTCTTTCCAACATTGTCTCTGAGGAGTCGATGCCGGTGACCGTGGCGCCGGGCCAGCGCTCCTTGAGAAAGGACGTAACTATGCCGGTGCCGCATCCCAAGTCATAGATTATCGACGGGTCTTCCAATGGTATGCGAGCAAGCAGGTCCAAAGCCGGCTGCAACCGCTCGTTGCCAAATCGCAGGTATTGTGTGGGATTCCAAGTACTCATACATAAATCCTGTGTGTGAATTCTATAAATATCCCGGTGTTTGACCTGGAATATCAGCCTATTGGCGTGGTGTGTTAGACTCTTCGCCAACTGGTGATTCTACTCACCGAGTCAATCAGATACGCCGACTGAACCCATATAATATACGCACCGTGCCTTGTTAGGTAAACCATGTGAACGACGCCAGTACCATGTACCAGGACCGTGTGCCAGAACCAATTAAAGGAGGATTCATGGAGACAGTACGCCTGTTGGAAGAGCACGAGTTTCCTCAAGAACTCCAGAAATACTTCGAGGGGACCAAAACCTGGTTCGGCATAGACTATCTTCCCAAGATGAGCAAGGTCATCTCCTATGCCCCGGAGTTCGCCAGTACCCACGGGCGTTGCAGCCGCCGGGCGATGGTGGACGGAGACCTGACGCGAGCGCAGAAGGAGATGATTGCTGTTGCGGTCAGCGCCGTCAACGCATGTGAATATTGAACCGTAGCTCATACCACAGCCGGGAAGCTTGTGGGTTATGGAGACGACGCATACTGGTATGAAGCCGCCTACGTCTATGGTGTTACCAACGGCATAAACGCAGTTGCCGACGGACTGCGACTACCTCTGGAGAATTCGGACACACCAGCCAGAAAGCCCCTGATCATGCCCATCGAGTTCGAAGAGGCCTCCGATAGAGTGAAGGACACCTACTCGGACATCATGACCTTTTATCAGTCCGAGCAAATCCCTGCGATTTTCAAAACCCTGGCCCACGACGATGGATATTTGAAAGATTATTGGGGAGCGGTACGATTCGTGTTCAGCGATGGCAGGTTGGACCGTTTGACCAAAGAGACTCTCGCCTTTACTGCATCAATGGCGGCCAAGTCGGACTACGGCGTGGACTTTCATTTGACCGAAGCCCGGCGTCTCGGACTCAGCGAGAAGGGTGTCATGGAAGCGGTGCAGGTGGTCCAACTATTTAGTTGCTACACCAAGATGGCGGATGGCCTTCAACTCAGCCCTGATTTCGACCCCATGGGCGTCACTTAGGGACCTTTTCCACCGCAGAGGCGCAGAGAACGCAGAGATTTTCAGATTTCTCTCTGCGTTCTCTGCGGTGATAACGCCGTATTCCGCTTACCTGGGTCAATGGTCAAGCGACATTAGCTCGTCCCACCGGTGGTAGAAGCGCCGGTGGTTGCTTTCGCTCATAGCGTAATCGCTGGCCCAGCCGCCTAGCGCCGAATCAAAATGGTCGTGACCCAGTCCCATCTGGTTGTTCAAATCCACTCGCTTGGCCATAAAACCCTTGCTGGTGCCAGTGCATTCTTGCCAGTTGTCCATGTCGTCTTGCTCGAATGTGCCAGCCGGACTGTGGGCCCGAACGGACGCCAGCCTGATGGCTTCTTTTACTTCCGGGGGAGCGTCCCTGTCCACGTAGCTAAAGGCCCAAATCTCAATCTGTCCAGGACCTTTGGGATGCAAAACCCGAAATTGCTGGGCGATAGTGCGAATCATCCCGAAGTTGGGGAAAACAGTGCCAACAATAGGGTTGGCCAATTCCCAACGTTTGCCTAAGCGATGTTTCGCTTCCTCCCGAACGGAATCTTCATAACCTTTGATTTGAGGCACTGCAGCCTCGGAAAACTCACCCGCGCCCCGAGATATCAAGCAGTGCCCATTACCCGGAGAGATTATCTGTCCCTGCAAGCCGGAACCCCGCTGCTGCCGGTTGCGGGACTCGGAAGTGGTGCCAGTCTTAAGGGCGGACAGGTGGCTCCATGCCACATGATAGGAATCACCGGCGAAGTTCTCGGCGGGAAATTTCCAATTTGCGGGCACCACCGACTTGTGAACCCAGCCAATCACCTCAACACCGCCTTCCCGGCGTCCGAAAAAGGCATCCAAGTACCAGGTCATCTCGCCTAGATATTCCCGCAACGGAGGCGCATCCGCATCGAAGGTGGCGAAAAACAGGCCATTGTAGCTGTCCAGTTGAGCCACCCGAGAAAGGCCCCATTTACCCAATTCCAATTTTTCGTAGTATGCGTCTTTCAGGTTGGGCACCGCTACCAGGCTGCCGTCGTTGCTATAAGCCCAACCATGGTAGGAGCAGGTAAACGAACTGGCATTGCCAGAGTCTGCCCGGCATAGGCGGTTTCCTCGGTGGCTGCAGATATTTAGAAAGGCGTTTACCTTGCCTCTCCTGTCACGCACAACCAAGACCGGGTCTTCTCCCATGTAGGTGGTGAAGAAGTCTCCAGGTTTGGGGATTTGAGATTCATGGCAAAGGAACAACCAGCACCGGGCAAAGATTCGCTCTAATTCCTGCTGGTATATGTCATTCTCGACGAATATTCGCCGGGACACCAGGCCGTTTTCGGTATCCACCAACCCCTTGGTATCCATCGCCATCACTCACCCCCTGTACTCCAGAGAATCGAGAATTCGACGCCGTATTTGCCTTGGCGAATGTATAGCACGGTGGAACTTGAGGGTCAAGCGGAATCAGGAAACAGTCAGCGGAACATTCACGTTTTCGTCATTTCGTCCCAAAGTAGAACCAAACATTGTGCGGTTGGTCGTGGACAAAGGCTGTGCCCGCGGGTAACATTGCCCATTATCCTTCCAAGACTGGATAAACGCCTAAATTCGAATCAATAACCTGTGAGGATTTAACATGGCGCATATCAAACAAACCATCGGCAACGTAGAAATATTTGTTATACACGACGCCGAGATTGCTCTACCCGTTACTCGGTCTTTCCCCGACGTTCCAGTGGAAGCCTGGGCTCCATATCAAGAGCGGTTCCCCGAAGCTTTCTCTGGCGCCGACAGCATGCGCGTCCACTTTGAGTGCTACCTGGTACGCTCTCAGGGGCAAACAATACTGGTGGATACGGGCCTGGGTTCGTCCAATACCAATCCAGGCACTGTCATCAACGTGGGGGGAGGCACTGAAGGGGAACTGTTGAGCCACCTCCAATCCGCCGGTTTTCAGGCCAGCGATATAGATACTGTGTTCCTGACCCACCTCCACCCGGACCATGTGGGTTGGAATGTGACTAGGAGCGACGCAGGCGAGTCGGTGACCTTTCCAAAGGCTCGCTACGTGGGAAATCAGGCCGACTGGGACGCTTTCGACACACCCAAAGACTCAGAGGTCTTTGGTTACGATTGGTGGGCCGACACAATGACACCACTGAAAAGACTCGGAGTACTCGAACTGGTCACCGGCGAGACTCAATTGACCAGCGAAATCACCGCCATACCCACCCCGGGCCATACGCCGGGCTCCATGAGTCTGGCCATAACATCCGCAGGCGAGAAAGCATTTATCATGGGAGATGTGTTCCACGGCCCGGCCCAAGTCACCGAGTCGGACTGGGTGTTCCACTACGATGTGGACCCTGACTTGGCCGTGCAAACCAGAAACCGGATGCTAGACCGGATAGAAGCAGAAAACGCAGCCATGGCCGTCTGCCATCACAGCGGTTTTGGTCGGGTAATTCGGGTGGAGGGCCGCCGCTATTGGCAGGCTATGTGACCTACACCGTGAATGCTAGTCCATTAAAGTTTATGGATGGCGGGGATGACTTCCTGGCCCGTAAAGTCGATATACTCCAGAACCTCGGATTGGGGCATATCGGGATAGAATAGCCGGATCATCACGTCGGTGAAGCCCATCTGTTTGTACTCGTTAATCTGCCGTATGCACTCATCGGGCGTGCCGATCAAAAATGTGTCGTCCATCAAAGACTCATGGTCTCCCGTGACTTTTCTGGTCAGCACCTCGTCGGTTCCTCCCAGGCCGTGCTGGGCATAGACTTCGTATTTCTTAACCACGCCTCCTTTGGCTTTGGCTAGCGCTTTCTCATGGGTGGGGGCGCAGAAATACTCCCGGACGATAACCATGTCCTCGGGTATGGGCTTTCCGCTCTTTTCCAAGGCTCGATGGTAGACGTCAATCTGGTGGCGTATGGTCGCCTTGGATTGAGCAGGCCCAACATATAGTATGTCGCCCTCGCGGCCCACGCGCCGCACCGCCGGGTCGCTCATTGCCGCTTGCCAGACCTTCGGGTAAGGCTTCTGATAGGGCCTGGCGGTGGGCCGAGCATTGGTCACTTGGAAGTGCTCACCATGATGAGTTACTTCGTCTTCGGTCCAAAGTCGCCGCATCAGGCGCAAAGCTTCGGTGATCCGAGATCCGCGATGGGCCATGCTGGTTCCCATGGCTTCGAATTCCTCGGGCCGGTAACCCAGCCCGACGCCCAGGATAAACCGTCCTTCACAGATGTGGTCGAGGGTGGCGACTTGCTCCGCAACATCCACCGGGTTCAACAACGGGAGCAGCAACACCGATGTTGCTAGTTTCATGTTTCCCGGCTCTGCCGCCAACCGAGCCAAGATAGGCCAGGGCTGGAAATGCTGAAAAGGATCTATCAGCAAGTGGTGACCCCAGCAAAAAGCATCGAATCCTGCATCAGCGGCGGCTCGGAACTGGCCCAGATGGTCTTGCCACTGCTGTTGGAGGTCCAACGTCTCTCGCAAGACGACGTGCCCTACGTGGTAACCTACGCGCAATTGTGAGCCTCCATTTATAGTTTGGTTTGATTCAAGTGAATAGCGCAGCTCATTACCTGGTTCTATGCCTTGCTGCGCTCCTCAAACTCGGCTCGGGCCGCCGCCAGTAGTTCGGGATTTTCCAAGAAGTCACACGCGGTTAACGATAGTGATTTGGCGACGGCAATGGCATTGGAGAAGGCCAGCTCGGTGGTAGCGGTCTCGCTCATTTCCCTGGAGTGGGAAGCCACCGGATGGTCACTCACCGCATACCTCAACTCAAAGGACGGCATCACCTGGCTGACATTGCCAAAATCGGTGGATGCCGCGCTGCCCTGTCGGCCAGGATAGGGCTCGTCCAACGGGATGCCGATCGCCAATGCGTTGGCCCTAAGGGTGTTTGCCACCACGGAGTTGGGTCGCACGTTTTCGTAGAAGGGATAGAATTCTTCTATCTCCAGCCGCGCCCCGGCCATGGCTGCGGCGCCTTCCGCCGCACTCCGAACTTTGCCTACCACAACATCGCTCAAGTAGTTTCTGTCCCGGCAGCGGAGCATGAAATTGGCGGCGGCATACTCCGGCACCACGTTTGGAGCTTTCCCGCCATCGGTGATTATCCCGTGTATGCGAACATCCTCCCGCAGGTGCTGGCGAAGGGCGTCGATGCCGGTGAACAGGTGAATAACCGCATTCAGGGCATTGATTCCTGCCTCGGGGGCGGCGGCGGCGTGCGCTGCTTTGCCGTGGAAGATGTAGCGGTAGCCAACCATGGCCAGGCTCCAGCTTTCGGTTAAGGGTATCTCGGTGGGAATCACCGTGCGGTTTGACGACGGATGGGAGGAAAGGGTTAGGTCCACGTCTTCAAAAACGCCTGCGTCCAGCATGCGAATCTTCCCGCCACCGCCCTCTTCGGCAGGCGTCCCGATGACCATCACCCGACCGTGAAGGGACTTCAGGTTTGCTAGCACGCCCAAGCCAGCCCCCATGCCAGCCATAGCAATCAGGTTATGGCCACAACCATGGCCTATCTCGGGCAGGGCGTCGTATTCAGCAAGGATTGCCACAGTTGGCCCTGAGCCAGCTCCTCCGTTCATAGTGGCACGAAACGCAGTCTCTACCCCACCAACGCCCCTTTCCACTTTCATGCCGTGCCGTTCCAATGCGTCAGCCAATACCTTTGCCGCATGGTGCTCTTGATAGTTGAGCTCCGGATGGGCGTGTATATCCAACGAGATATCTACCAACTCGGAGCGTGCGGCATCAATCGATTCGTTGGCCACCGAAAAAAGCGATTCTTTGGATGGAGCATTATCTATAGCCATAACAACCTCTCTATTCACCTTGCTTGTGAGTCACTTACTTTGTGAGTTTATATTGCGGAATCATATCTACCGGAGCTTAATGGACTATCAGTATACCGAAACCACGTCGCCAACCAAACACCTTTATGCAAATATCACGTCTATCAGCGGTCGTGAAATACTGATCCGTCATTCCGGCGAAGGCCGGAATCCAGAAAGGTCTCATATCAACAAGTTCCAGGGCACCGGCCTTCGCCGGTGAGACTGAATGCTTTTCATTTCCCTCGGTAAGATAAATTTACAGCGCTATTTAACTCGATGTTAGAATAGCCCACAGGTTCCGGCCACCCGTATAGTCTCAGCTTTAATCAGAGGTCGGAAACTCTCGAATTAATCACAAAAAATTAACCGGAGAATCAATATGGCTCAAGGCCCCAAACTAGAAGCATTGCCCGAAGACTGGACCAGAGCGCTGGCCGTGGTGGCTCACCCGGACGACTTGGAATACGGCGCATCCGGCGCTATTGCCCGGTGGACCGCCCAAGGAAAGGAGGTCATTTATCTCATAGTCACCAAAGGAGAAGCCGGGATTGACAGCCTGCCGCCGGAAGAGACTGGTCCTATACGGGTTCAAGAAGAACGAAACAGCGCCAGGGTGGTTGGGGTCGAAACCGTGGAATTCTTAGCCCACCAAGACGGCGTGATTGAAGGGGGATTGCCCCTCAGGCAAGACATCACATTGGCCATCAGGCGGCATCGTCCCGATGTGGTGATAACGATGAGTTATGAAGATGGCCCAAGAGGCCCTTCATCGGCGGACCACCGAGCGGTGGGTCTGGCAGTGGTGGACGCTGCCAGAGACGCAGGCAACCGTTGGGTTTTTACCGACCAACTAACAGGGCAAATTTCTGGAGGTCTAGAACCTTGGAACGGCGTACAAATGCTCTGCCTGACCAACGTCAGCAATCCGACCCACGGAGTAGATGTCACCGGCTACATGGACAAAGCGGTGGCTTCATTAATGGAACACCGGGTGTATCTAAGTAACCTGAGCCGACAGGAGGACCCCAGCGACATGCTGCGCTCTCAAGCCGAAGAGCGGGGCAAGCTCGTGGGGTGTAAATACGCCGTGGTCTTTCAGGTTATGAATATGTGATTTTCGTGCCTTTTATTTGCCTTCGCTGATCCAGTTGGCCACCCGCTCCCCAATCATTACGGTTGTGGCATTAGTATTAGCGCGAATGACATCCGGCATAATCGAGGCGTCGGCTACCCTCAGCCCTTCCACTCCCCTGACCCGGCCATGTTGGTCTACCACAGCCATGGCGTCGGAATCCGGGCCCATCTTGCAGGTGCCTGAAATGTGATGGGAGGTGCCGACGTTGCGGTTAAGCCAGGCGTCCAAGGCGTCATCGGAGGCCAAGTCCGCTTCGGTGGGGTTAACACAGTCCAAGATGATGTCCTTGAAAGACGGGTGCTCGGCCATGCGTAAAACCAGCCTGATGGCCTTTCGCATCCGCTCTCGGTCCAGCGGTTCCATCAGATAGTTGTAATCCAGATAGGGTTGCACGCTGGGGTCATTGGCGGTCAAGAGCAGTTCCCCGGAACCCAATGCAAGTTGCAGACTGGCGCTAAAGCCGATGTAATTCTCGTCGTCGTCAATCTGCACCTGAGCAGGCCGGTGTTCGCTGGTCATTAGCATGGGGCTAATCTGCATGTCGTTTCGGACGGTGGAACCCTCTACGGTGTAGCGCAGGCCCACTTGGATCACAGGGGCTTGGACCTCCGGACGGTCTCCGGTGGCGCGGAACAGCACCGCCGCCGATGGATGGTCCCTCAAGTTTTGGCCGACGCCTGGCGATTCGTGGACCAGCTCGATTCCCATAGATTTCAGGTGATCCGCAGGGCCGACACCTGATAACATCAATAGCTGGGGAGAACCGATAGCCCCGCTACACAGCACAATCTGTTCGCCTTCCACGGTGAACCTTTCTCCACCGCTTTCCGCTTCCACGCCCACAGCTTTCTTGCCTTCAAACAGTATGCGCCGGGCCATCACATCGCCCTTGATGGTCAAATTCAGACGGTGACGGGCCGGGTCCAGGTAGGCGATGGCCATGCTGATGCGAACGCCGTCGATTGTGTTCCTGGCCCTTGGAGAAACACCCGTGGACTCGGGATGGTTCTGGTCCTCGTCGGCGGCAAATCCCTCGGCTAGGCAGGCTTGCTCAAAGGACAATGCGTAGGGAAGCCACTCGTTGCGTGGATAGCGACGCACTGGGACCGGCCCGGTGGAGCCGTGGAAGTCCCCGCTGAAATCCAGGTCTGTTTCCATCTTGTTGAAATAGGGTAAGACGTCGGTAAATGCCCATTCGTCGTTTCCCACCGCTGCCCAACCGTCGTAGTCCTCAGGTATGCCCCGGAACAGCACCTGGCCGTTCACAGCGCTGGATCCTCCGGTGGCCTTTCCCCGGGGAATGGTCAATTCGGTTTGGTCGGCGGTTACCCGCGCCACGTAGTCCCAGCTATGAGGACCGTAAGCGGAAAGCCAAACGTTGTTGCCCATCTTCAAGTCTTCGGGCAGCTGCTCGAATACCGGGAAGTCGGGGCCGGCTTCCAGTAACAAGACGGAGCGGTTTGGGTCTTCCGACAAGCGTCCCGCCATCGTGCAACCGGCTGAGCCTCCACCAACGATTATCACGTCGTATTTCATTGCAATTTCTCCTCACTAAACTCAATCAGCCTAAACATTTAGCCTAAAAATTATGGGATGTGTTGGTGCATATTACAGCCCTCACTGGGTTGCGGCAACACGCCATGAATCCATTAATAACTTCTAAACCCGTTCTCTGGCCATGCGGGCGCCCTCAACCATTGCGGCAAGCTTAGCTCTGGCCACCGGCCCAGCGAGTGTAACCAGGCCGCAATCTGGGGCGGCTTGAATCATTTCAGGTGGATGGTGCCGGGCAGCGGCGAGTAGTCTATCGGCAATGTGTTCCGGTGATTCCACCCCTTCATTGCCGTTGTCTATGCAGCCAAACAGGACGGTCTTAGATGGGCAATTAGTCAACAAGGCAGGGTCTAAGCCGGGCGCTTCAAACTCCAAAGCCAGTTGATCCACCTTGGATTTTTCCAACTCGGCGAGAATGGCCGGGTAACTGGGCTTTATTGGGCGTTCCAACCCGGCGATGGGGTAGCTGTAGCACACGTGCACCGCTGTTTGAGCGTTTAATCCTTCCAGGCATCGGTCCAAGGCTTCTATTCCCCAATCCGCGACTTTCTCCGGATAGCGGCTAAACACCGGCTCGTCAAACTGGATGACCGCTGGTCCCAGCATGTCCAGGGCACGTGCTTCTTCGTTGATTGCCTCGGCAATCGCCATGGCGAACGTCCGCTCGTTGCCGTAGAAGGCATCAGCCACAGAGTCCACCACCGTCATTGGACCCGGTAACGTGATTTTTACCGGCACAGCCGCATGGCTCATCAAGAAACGCAGGTGATCATCCAGAATAGGTCCTTTGCGGCGCACCGGTCCGGTGCAACGGCCCACCACTGCCAAACGTCGGCCATCCCGTATCCATTTTTCACCCAATGTCTCGTAATCCATGCCTTCAAGACGGGTGGTTATGTAGGTCATGTACGATTTGCGACGCTGCTCCCCGTCGCTGATTATGTCAATCCCTGCGCGTTCTTGGTCGCGAATGACAAGCCGCGTGGCATCATCCTGAGCTTCAGCCAATTCCGGGCCTTGAAGAGCCCAATCCCCGCCATGTCCGTGATGGTCGGTTTCGCCGGAATCAAATGAAACCTGGGAATAGAGCCATGGAGGTTTGGGCATGGAGCCAACCACGGTGGTCAAAAACGGTTCGGCCATGGGAGTGTCCTCCATGGGCGTTTCTTCCGTATAAGAGCAGTGGTGCCGGATGCGTGAGTTTATAGGAGTGTCGCACCGGGGTCAACGAGGGGAATTGCTTGACGGCACATTGTTGCTTGACGGCGCTTTCCGGCGATGCTATACACGACTCAAAGCTAGAAAAGGTATCCAAGAAAACCGAAGGAGCGTCCATGACCGGGCAATCAGTCAACTCCGGTGACATCATCAAGCAACCCTTGCCTTTGGAGGGAATCAGAGTGGTTGACGCCACCCACATCGTGGCGGGCCCATTCTGCTCCATGATTCTCGCCGACATGGGCGCCGAGGTAATCAAGATCGAACGTCCTGGAACCGGCGACTTGTCCAGAGGCCGGGGGCCGTTCATCAAAGCCAAAGCGGGGGATGACTCAGAAAGAGGCAAGCAAGTAAGTTCCCGGTTTCTAGCGGTAAATCGAAACAAGAAAAGCGTGACATTGGACCTGCGGAACGATACCTGCAAATCCGTGTTTGAAGAATTGGTCAGCAAGTCTGACGTACTCATCGACAACTGGGGGCCCGGGGCGCTACGCCGGCTGGGTCTGGGATACGAACACCTCAAGGAAATAAACCCTGGCCTCGTGTACGCCAGTATCACCGGCTATGGCGACCCCGACGGATTGGGTCAGGGCCCTTACTCCCAGTGGCCGGCAAACAATATGAGCATCCAAGGCATGGCCGGTTGGATGGACATTACCGGTGAGCCCGACCGTCCACCGCAGAGCGTCGGCGACAATATAGGCGATTCCGTCCCCGGTGTGTGGACAGCCCTGGGCATAGTGCTCGCCTTGGAGTCACGCCGAAAAACCGGTTTGGGCCAGCACGTGGACATGGCCATGTACGAGTGTATGGTTTCCCATGTTTACAGCAGCATAAATTCCTACCGTGCCACCGGAGAGTCTCCAACACGCTCTTGGGAGCGTCTGGCCACCGCTGGTCTGACCTTTAAGGCCAAGGACGGCTACGTGGTGATGGCTGGCATAAAGACTGAGGAAAGGATGCGGGCATTATGGCAACTAACCGGGCGAGAAGACCTGCTCCAAGACCCTCGATACTTGGGTCAAGGGGCTGGCGGGGATTTTTACTTCCAAAAGGTGATTCCCGCCATCGAGGGATGGTCTCAGACGTTGAGCCGACACGAAGTGACGGAGTCGTTAACCAAGATTGGTTTTTCCATGGGAGTGTCCCAGACTATCTCCGACCTGGCGGACTGTCCTCATTTGGAAGCGCGAGGGATGTACGCAGAAACAGGGGACACCATGGATGGAGTTTTCCGCACGCTCAAGGCCCCCATCCGTTTAACCGGTTGCGTGGAACCGCCCGCCCAGACACCTCCCCGGCTGGGGGAGCACAACCAAACCATCCTGTGCGGCATCGGTGGCCTTTCGTTAGAAACCTTGGCTGCATTGGAGACGCAAGGCGTAATCTGACCGGGGAGACATTGGCTGCATTAGAGACGCAAGGCGTAATCTGATCGGGTGTGTTCTGGCCGTTTTAGAAAAACGGTGATTAACCGGAGGATTGCTCCTTTGACGCCTCTCCCACGCCCAACTCGGCTCCGACGTCTTCTTGGGGGGAGGTTACCTGCCTGTGAAATAATGGCGTCATTATGATTACGGGAATCAGTAGTAATATCCCCAGTAGCGCACTGATGCCCACGGCAATCTGTGCGCTGAGAAAATCCGCAACTGCACCCACTGCCAATCCGCCCAAAGCAGCTACACCGATGCACTGGCCCAAAACACCCAAAGAACTCCCTCGCATGGCTTGCGAAGAAGCAATCAATATTATGGTGCTTTGCATTGTGCTAAAACCGGCGCTACCAAAACCCAACAGCAACAACAAGACAAACGAAACCACATACCACGGAGAAAAGGCAAATAGGAATAAGCTGAGCAACTGTAAGCAAATTCCTAATATGAAAATACGACCGTGAAACCTAATATTTTGCCTTGATGCGATGATTAGCGCGGAAACGAAGCTACCAATGGCCTGGGCCGAGATCAATAGTCCCGTCAACCCGGCCCCAACCCGCAAATGGTCGCGTGCTACCACCGGAAACAGCGCCTCAACGCTAAAGGCCAGGGCGTTCATGATTAGGGTAATCATGAGCACCGCACGGATAACCGGGCTATCCCAGGAATAGCGGATTCCAGAGGCCAAGTTTCTTAAGACCGAGGCAGAGCGCGACGCCTGAACCGGTATGCGAGACTTAACCAAGGCTATGGATACAAAGGCGAGGGAGTAGCCGATTAACAAGACTACGTAGGCTCCGGTGAATCCGCTGAACTGGACCAGCAAACCAGCGGTCAATGGGCCGAGAAACCTGCCGATGGTCGAGTTGATTGTCTCCAAAGACATTGCATTCGAGATTAGCCGAATTCCGACGATGTCGAAAATGAATGACCTCCTGGAGGGAAACTCCAGGACGAACATCCATCCCATACCCAATGATGCAACGAGCAAGTGCCAAGGCTCTATGTCCCCGGTTGCTACTAAGACTAGGATTACGGCTGTGATGACAACGGAGAAAGTGCGAGAGACCATCATCACGAACCACCGGTTCACCCGGTCGGCAATAATCCCCGATACCATTGCGAATACCAACATTGGCATCCAGCGCATCACGAAAAGCAGGGCAACCTGCCAAGCAGAGTCGGTTAGTTCGAGAATCAATAGGCTAACCACCACTGCGTCCATCCAGCGGCTCGTGTTGTCCAAGCCTCCGCCATACCATAGGAAACGAAAATCCCTGTCTTTTAGGGCGCCTCCCACAAATTGCAATGTTCTACGATTCGCGTTGGCTTCAGACATAAATCAAATAGAAATCCAATTTTCGGCTATTGGGTTGTCTGTGTTGACACAACCTGGAATGCCGATATTACCAATAAAATAAGCTTGTCCGCATTTAACTACAAGCTGGAAAGAACTCTTTGTGGCGCACAGAACTGATTGCGGCGTATATAGATGTCAGGTGACCAATCACAGCGCTGTCGAAACGTGCTCTTGCGAGTAAAGCCAACTAGGAAACCCGGCAAATTATCCCGGCCGGTTTTTGGCCTGAAAATCTCTAATCTGCGTGTTGCAGGAATGGGCTGTCGGCCAAATCCGTGCAATTGGCCAAACCGTGTCCAAAATAGTCATCACGGTCTTTATCCAACTCAATCATGACACCCAACTCATCTCCCCCATACATCAGATCGTTTGGGTCATCGTTTACGTGGCCTTTGGGCAGGTTCGATGATTGCCCAAGGTAATTGGGCGCACATGGGGAAACTGCGCCCAAGGCATGAAAAACCTCGTGGAGCATGATGGTGTCCTGACTCAAGCAATGATTCGGTTCGGGGTCGTCATGTCTCTCAAAAAATGTGGAACTGAACTTTACTCCGTCTCTATCGGACTGAGACCCGCAGATGGGGTTAAGGTCACCGGCTCTTCCGGCAAAGGGAACCCAGGCAGCATAGATTTTTTTCGGGTCGTCGAGACCGGCTTCCATCAATCCTTCCATGAGTGGCGCAGATGTCACTACTGCCTGGCTAATCTGTGTCAGGCTAGCTTTCAACCGCACAAAGGTGATGTCCAAGACTCCATCTATGGAGTCGAACCTGAGCCCTTCCACAGGAGACCTTTCCCGGAGGCATGATTGCATACTGGCGGCAATGCTCTCTATTGTTCCGTTGATATCCCATTTTTCGTCCAAGCCATCAGGTCCAAGCCATCAGAAGGAAGTACATAAACCAGGTGGACCAGATTTTCCCCCTCTTCGGGCTGATCAACTTGGTCAAATAGGGTCCGGTCCCTGGTGGTGGGAAACTCCACTTCTAAGGATAACGAATTATTCCCCTCATCCACCTCCAGCACCGAGTTGGCGCCATCTATGGTCCAATCGACCTGATGCTTGCCCGGCATCAATGGGCCTTCCGTGACGACGATTTTCCAAAATGGCACGGCTGCTATCACGAATGCGCCCGGCTGCGGTTCTGTGCCTCCAGTTTGATTGATATATGCCTGACTTAGGCTGAGTCCATTGACGGTGAATCGGGTAGACCCTCCCCAAGATGCAGCCGCTGCGCCTCCTGAATTAGTTACGCTATATGCCATGTAATAACCTCCGTCCGGAGGAGGTGGGATGATTCCATAAATCAGATCGGTACCGCCAAACACCACCGGTTGGTCCCAGGATAAATCTTCCGGCAGATGGGGCTCTAAATCGGGCAATCGGAATGATAGGAATTGCCGCGTTGAGAAAGAGTTGCTCCCTTCGTTGGATTCTTTAACTGTGTTTTGGGGGTCGATGATCAGTTCCAAGTCGTGGCGGCTGTTTATCAGGCTGGCGGGATTTGTTAATACTTTCAGCCGCACCCGTTGTGTCTTTATCTTGCCAGGGGCGGTAACCGGCTTATACCACTCAGCCACCTGTTCCCCGTCGATAAGCAACACAATGGTGTACTCTTCCGCCATTGCGTTTCCTTGGTTGGTCCATGCAATCTTGAAGGACAGGGATTCTTGGTCGGACATGATGGGACCGGGCCATCCATCAGGGACGTGAGGAGATAGTTCGGCCATCGGCACAGGGGAAGCGCTGCCCGTATTCGTGCTGGAGCATCCCAGGAATACAGCGCATAACAAGGTTAGGATGAACACTAGTAATCCGAAGGTGGCCTTGCTTCGCAATCTCATGTGAACCAACACCGCAGCGCCTATGTTGGTGAATCGGCAAGGTTAGGCCCCGATACGGCCCATAGTCAAAAACACTTGATCTGGCTGCTTTCAGCAGCTCCGTGCCCGGGGCAATACCTCTTTGGCGCAGCGCTCCAACTGCCCGCTTTGGTCTGGCCCACCGAAGCGAATCACCATAGTCTGAGCGCCCGCCGCAATGAACTCCTTGATCCAGTCGGCGCACCGTTGGGGACTGCCGGAGCATATGCTTTGGCTACGGGCCATAGCCTCATAGGGAGCACCGTAGTAGCCTTCGATGAACTCACGCATTTCCCTGTCGGCTTGGGCTTCATCATCGTTGATATTCAAGGTGGTGTAGACACAGCGGTGCAGCTTTTCAGCGTCGGCGCCGGTCTCCTTGGCAAGTTCTTGGATCCGATCCCAGCCTTCGGTGAATACCTGAGCCGAAGCCGGGTTGGGAAACCAACCGTCCCCGATGCGCAGCATCCTTAGTCTAGCAGCATCCACGGTGCCCGCCATCCACAGAGGCACTCCCCCTTGTTGCGCTGGCTTGAGCCCCAATCTCACTTGGTCAAGTTGAAAATGGCGACCGGAATGCGTCACCTCGGGCTCCGTCCAAAGTCGCCGCAACAGGGTCACACCCTCTTCAAATATGCTGACTCGGTGGGCGAAGGACACTCCACAAGCAGAAAACTCCTTCTCAATGGCCGCTGATTTAGAGGCGATTCCGATTCCCAATATGATGCGGCCTTGGGACATCATGTCCAAGTTGGCCACTTCGTTGGCTAGCACCACCGGATTGCGGAGAGCCGGCAGCAGAACCGCCGTGCCCAATTTAACCCGCTTGGTGCGGGACGCAATGGTCGCCAGGGTGCTTAAGGCTTCCAACCTAGGGCGGGCGAGAATGCTGTCGCCCACCCAGACCGAGTCAAAAGATAATGCTTCGGCTCGTTCGGCCAGCGTGATTACCTGTTCAAAGTCGGGTTTTTCCTGGGCCATCACAATCTCCCTAGTGGGGAGCAAATAGCCAAAGGAAACGCCATTCTGTGCCATTGTGAAACCTCAACTAAGCTACTTGAAACGTTATCAGTAGGGCGAAAAACACTGCCCACGTGAGGGCATAGGGAAGGATGAACCGTCTTCTTTTTTCTAGCCATTCTGGAAATACGGGAACAGTCGCACTGAATTTAGCGTGTTTTCTCACAATGAAGGTCTTGTAAAATTCCACGGTCATTCGCTCTGCGCCGATGCAAGCGAAGAGAAGAAGGGAATAATCGGTGGTGAAGATTGAAAAAATCAGGCCCCAGGCGGCACCCACGTACGGGCTGCGCAAAAACTTTGTCGGCTCAAATCCCTCTATGAAAGCATCCTTCCAGGCACCGCAAATCGCGATGCCCAACCCCCCTACGGTTCCCCAGATCAGACCCACCAATACCCGCGGCAAGTCAATCTCAAAGAGGTAAGGCAGGTAGAACCAAAAGAAAGCCAAACCGATGTAAATTGCGCCCATACCCCAGCGACGCAGTTTGCTATGGACGGTGGTTCCCAGCCATTGGAATGTTTGGATAATGTGGTATTTATCCTGGTTTTCCTGCCTGATGAATGTTTTCAAAGACTCGGTATACAGGCGCTCAAAGGCCATCACGAAGAGAAAGAAAAGCCCCGGGTTGGGGCTGTGAATGCCGTTTAGCTTTAGAAATTGGTACAGCAGCATCCCTAAGATTAGCCCTGCAACCATGCTCCTCAAAAATTTCCCAATCTTGAATTCCTCATGGGGGGTGTCCTTGTATGCACCCCATGAGGATGAGTGCAGACCGCCAAAAAGTCCCACGATGCCATATGCCAGCAATTGTCGCCCTCGTTACAGTGTCGGTTTGGGAATAAACTGAGCCGAATGCGAGTATGAGCCTACTGTGAGTATGAACCCACTGTGAAATGGGAACCGGATTCTTACAAATCCAATTCCCGTATTTATTCTATGGAAATGGGCTCCGAAACGTGGCTGCGTCAACTGGAGATCGGCCTGGACCAGTCCCCAGATATCTGTTCTCAGAAATCTATTTAACGTATCTATCAACGAAAACCTAGGCCAGTGTACAACATCATCAGGCCAGAGAGCCACGTAGGTCAATATTCCTCAACTTTAGGGAGGCGAGATCCTTTGGGTGTACCTGTAGCTCTAGAGCAAATGGACGGGGAGACCTTTTTCGGCAACTCGATGCGGTCGTTTTTAATCTTCACCATTTCGCTCCGAGAAGCGGACGGTTCGTATTTTGCCAACTGTATTCCGAGGCTGGCGCCGGTGTCCAACTCACGAATCCATGGGGTTAATCTTTAACGCATGAGGTGTAATATGGTACCCATCAAATAGCCCGGGTATTGGAATAAAGATAATCACTATCTCAAATCTAAGAGGGAGGAATATCATGCGCTTGGAAGGCAAGGTCGCGCTGATAAGCGGCGGCGCTAGGGGCATGGGTGCCGCTGAGGCCAAGCTGTTCGCCCAAGAAGGAGCTAAAGTCGCCATCGGGGATATCCTGGATGACGAAGGCAGGAAAACTGAGGCTGAGATTAACGAGTCTGGCGGGGATTGCATTTTCGTGCATTTAGACGTGACCAACGAGTCCGATTGGAAAGACGCTGTATCTGCCGCTGTCTCCCAGTTCGGCAAGCTGGATATTCTGGTTAATAACGCTGGCGTGTTGCTCCGAGGCAAATTGGAGGAAACCTCTTCTCAGGACTGGGATTTCGTGATGGGAGTGAACGCAAAAGGCACCTTTCTGGGCACGAAGGCCGCCATTCCCGAGATGAGGAAGGCCGGAGGCGGCTCCATCGTAAACATCTCGTCAATGTCGGGCATGGTCGGCCAAGGAAACATTCAACCGGTATACAATGCGTCCAAGGGAGCGATTCGAATCTTCACCAAGTCCGCCGCCGTTCAGTATGCTGTTGAAAATATCAGAGTCAACTCAGTTCATCCAGGCGCAGTGGATACCCCCATGACCATGGATAATTGGAGCGATCCGGCAGCCAAACAGAAGACCATCGAACATATACCCTTGGGAAGGACCGCTCAACCCGAAGACGTCGCATATGGGGTGCTCTATCTGGCGTCGGATGGGTCTTCATTCGTCACCGGTAGCGAGTTGGTAATTGACGGCGGTACCATCGCCCAATAATCTCGCGCCCAATAATCACACGCCCAATAACTCGACACCCAAGAATCATTAACCCCACATTTGTAGTCAACCAATCCAAGCTCGGGAGTATTAATATTGAATACAAAAAGCTTGATTGATTCCGAAAACGGCCTAATTGACCGGCGGATTTACGTAGAGCAAGACATCTACCAGCAGGAGTTGGAGCGAATTTTTGCCCGCTGCTGGCTGTTTCTCTGCCACGAGACTCAGATACCCGAGCCCGGAGATTTCTTTACAACATATATGGGCGAGGACCCGGTGTTGGTGGCCCGAGATACCAAAGGCAAAGTAAACGCCTTCCTGAATGTCTGCCGCCACCGGGGCAATCGTTTGTGCAGGGCTGAATCCGGGAACGCATCGGCCTTCATTTGCTCCTATCACGGTTGGGCCTACGGGAACGATGGTGGCTTGCAGGCGGTGCCGAGTCTGAAAGACGGCTATCGTGAACAGCTGGACACCAAGGAATGGGGCTTGTTTCCAGTTGCCCAGATAGACAGCTTTTGCGGGTTGTATTTCGCCACATTCGATGCTTCCGCACCCCCGTTGCTTGACTACTTAGGCGAGATGGCCTGGTATATCAGGTCGGTATTCGACCGGCGCGAGGGTGGTGTGGAGATTATTGGCGGCATGCATAAGTGGATTATTCCGTGCAATTGGAAATTTCCTGCGGACAATTTCATCGGCGATAGCTACCACGTGCCTTGGACCCACCTTTCGTCAATCAAGTCAGGATTCGCTGGAACGTTCCGATTGGGTCAAGGCACAGACGGCGTTCCGGTTACTACGGGCAATGGCCATGGAGTTCTTACGGCCAATCCCTTGGCCTCTATACGACCGCCGATGCCCGAGATACTAGCATATGAGGAGCAGACCCTGGCCGAGACACAAAAGCGTCTGGGACCGAAGGCCAGTTTGCTCCAGACAACCGTGGGCACCGTCTTTCCCAGTTTTTCCATGCTCAGGGCCAATGCCAACAGTTTTAGGGTATGGCATCCATTGGGCCCGGACAAAACCCTGGTCTGGGAAGGCACTTTTGTGGACAAAGCGGCTCCTCCCGAAGTCAAAGAAGCATACCGATTGATTGCCGTACAGGGCACCGGTCCATCCGGCACATTCGAGCAAGATGACATGGATAACTGGCAAGAATGCACCGTCACAGCCAAGGGTGTAGTCTCTCGCCGCTATCCGATGAACCTCCAGATGGGCTTGGGTCACCAGCAGTATAAAGAGGAGCTGGATTCTTGGGCCAGCGGGTTTAAGTTCAGCGAAGATAACCAAAGGGAATTCTACAAGCGTTGGTCCGAAGTGATGGACGCTGCCGATTGGAACGAACTATAAGTGAACGTATCAAACGACCCCAAAATAATCTTGAGAACCAGAGGCACATGTAGTGGGAAATGAACTAGCAGGTAAGATACAAACGGTGTTGGGTCCCATCGAACCGGGAAATCTGGGCATCACACTGACCCATGAGCATCTGTTGGTAGACCTTACGGTCGCTCACGGACCGCCCATAAGCGCCAGTGACATCGGGTTCTACCGCGAACCGGTTTCCCAAGAAACCTTGGGACGAATACGCTATTACGGCGCCCAAAACGAAGACAATGCCCAGTTATTTGACGTCTCAACCGCCATTGACGAAGTAAATTCGTACAAGGAACACGGTGGAACGACACTGGTAGACGCAACCAGTGTTGGCATCGCCAGAGACCCGCTAGGACTGTTCCGAATCTCCAACGCAACCGGCGTAAATGTAATCATGGGCGCCTCCTATTACGTAGCAGACGCTCATCCCTCGGATATGGACCGCTTGACCGAGGATGACATCGTTGACCATATTGTTCGCGATATCACTGAAGGGGCTGATGGAACTAGCGTAAAGTCAGGCGTCATCGGAGAGATTGGTTGTAGTTGGCCCTTGGCCGTAAACGAGCGCAAGGTTTTGAGAGCCTCGGCACGGGCTCAGAGGATTACCGGCGCGCCAATCCTGATTCACCCCGGTAGGGAGGAGACTTCGCCGCTGCAGATAATCGAAGTGCTCGCTGAAGCCGGGGCGGACCTGAGCCGGACCATCATGGGGCACCTGGACCGCACCGTGTTCCTACGCAGCACACTTACCAAGATTGCCGAGGCCGGATGCTACATGGAGTGGGACCTTTTCGGCACGGAAAGCTCTTTCTATCCACTAAACGTGGATATCGACATGCCCAGCGACGCAAAGCGAATGGACGATATTGCTTGGATATCTTCGGAAGGATACGGTCGCAAAATCTTGGTCGCCCATGATATCTGCGCCAAGCACCGCCTGGAAAAGTACGGTGGCCACGGATACTATTACATCTTGCGTCACATCGTGCCTCGAATGCGAAAGAGGGGAGTTAGCGGCGAGGCCATAGACGATGTCCTGGTCAACAACCCTAGAGAATCCCTGACGTTCGTACAAGCTCAAATATAGAGCCGTCTCCACTTGTTTCACTGCGGTTTCAAAATTTCATGCCATTGTCCGGAGGCGAAATGCCCGAGATTGATACCCACGATTGGGACGGATTTGTCAAAGCCAGGAACGAGTTAGAGGCCGCCAACGGATATCACCTGATGCAATTCGACAAATAAACCTCATCCTCAACCCCGCTACGCAGCGGCCAACCGATTTCTATTACCACCGGCGACGCCAAAGCTGAAATTGAGGACGCAGAGGAGCGGTTGGCTACAGCTCAGGAGAAGATGCGCCGTGCCCAAGAGCGCGTCCGCTAAGCGAGTGTCAAACACTTTGAGAATGTCTCCCATCAGTAAACGGTGACAACGTTTGTGGAACACAAGCGGTACTTTCTACAGATATACGAGTATTGCCAACACCAAAGGATCAGCAACCACCCCGATGGTTTTCGTCCACGGCGTTGGTCTCGACCATGAGAGCTGGGAGTACGTCCTCGCCGACTTCGATGGCCGGGCAACCCTGGTATATGACATGCTGGGGCACGGACAAACCAAACAAACACTCCAAGAGCAAAACTTTGAGCCATTTAAGAATCAACTGGATGTATTGATTCGAGAGCTTAAATTGCCCCAAGTGGTGCTAGTAGGTTTTTCCTTGGGCGGACTGGTGGCTGCGCACTATGCCGAATCTCAACCTCAGAGCGTCAAATCGCTTGTGCTGATCAGTACCGCATACCAGAGAACCAATGCCGAACAGCAGGCAATCGCCAAGAGGTTGCAGCAAGCCAAGGATGGTGAGTGGGACGGGTTAAGCGCCGCTGCCTTGGATAGATGGTTCAGCCCCGAGTTTCTGGACGCGAACCCCGAAGTACGGCGAAAAATCTCGCTACGGCTGCAAGAGAACAGACCGGACGACTTTCTGGCTTCTTATGAGTTGCTCGCCAACTCGGACCGGCACCCATTGGATTATCCGTCAATCACAATGCCCACCCTAATCTTGACCGGTGATGAGGACGTTGGCTCGACGCCGCAAATGGCAAGAGGAATGGAACGAGTCATTCCCAACGCACGCTGCGAAATCATCAGCAAGGCGAAGCATTTCTGCATAATTGAGAATCATGGCGCGATTAGTGCAAGCATCAAACGTTTTCTGGAAGAAGCGCCAGCCTAAGCGTTGGATTCGGGGGCTCTGAGCAAATTTTCTCGCACAGGAGTACAATGTGTGGATGGTGGAATTAAAAACATGGCTACAGGATCAAGGACTGAGCGTAAAAGACCTTGCTAACCAGTTGGGAGCTCCCCGCACGACCGTAGAGGATTGGGTATACCGAGGAGCGATGCCGTCTCCGGGGAATGCCGAAAAGCTACATGAGTTCATATCTAGTAATTGCGCTCATCATTGGGTAATTGCCCGGGCAAACGGCCCATTGAGTGAGGGTGAGTGCCAGAGATGCGGTGAGACGAGGGAGTTCACCAACTCTGCCGAGCCATCTTCGTTGTGGACAACCAGCCATAAAGCGAAAACCGAAAGCTGATGCAGGCTTCGTTCCCAGCCAGTCATACGGCCTAGGGGTAGTTGGGCGGCTCCAGCAACATGAACTCACTCAAATAAAGTGTCTTGCCGCTGGCAATCAGTTCCAAGCCCTCGAAGGCATAGCTAAGAAGCGCCGCAGGGTTGTCTGAACCTAGGCCCAATATTGCGTTTGCCCACCCCGAGGGGAGCGAAACTGGTGATTGGGAATATTGGCGTTCCGGCCGCACCTCACGATATGGTGCCCGGGGGTTCAAACCGGCCAACTCTTTGGCTTTGGCAAGCCCTTCCTCTAACCCGCCAAGTTCGTCTACCAACCCGTTTTCCAACGCTTGACTGCCGGTCCACACGCGGCCACCGCTCACAGCTTCCGCAGCTTCTCGGGTGATATTTCGGCTGGTGGTGACGCGATCCAGGAAAACTTCATAGACACGTTCGATGCTTTCCCGGATTATTTGCCTCTCTTCATCGTTGAACGGCTCTTCCGTGTTTTGGAACCCTGCGTTCGCCCCACGGGTCAACGCCTCTCTCCGAAATAGCAATTTATCCAGTAAACCGGCGGTGATGACTTTGCCGGTCAAAACACCGATCGAACCGGTGATGGTGCCCGGTTGGGCCGAAATCCACTGACCGGGAGTGCAAACATAGTAGCCGCCCGATGCGGCAACCGGCCCCATAACCGCAACCAGCGGCTTCTTGTCCGCAACTTTTTGCAACGCCGCAGCCATCGCCTCGGAGGCTGACGCCGATCCGCCGCCTGAATTAACATACAGCACCACCGCTGCGGCTCTTCTGTCCTTCAACGCCCTCCGTGCTTGCTGCACCACGGTTAGATCCCCGGCCCGGGGATTGAAAATCAGGGGCATAGGCAGCGGAGACTTGCCGGGGGGCTGTTGACTCCAACCGTCAACGATATTTCCCTCAACCCGAATCACTGCCACGTAACGCCCAACCCGATTGGGCGGTGGGCGCCGTACCTTATTTCGGACTTCATCCCAGGTTGCCAATCGCGCCGGCTTCTCATCCGCGCCCAGATATGCTGGAAGGTCCTCTTCGCTAATCAGTCTGTCCACCACGCCAGCACTCAATGCTTTCAGGTCCGTGTATGGAGCGCCATCCACCAAGGCATTGGCGCCGTCATCATCCAAGCCTCTTCCGGTAGACACGGCCTGGATAAAATCAGCGTGATACGCATCAAGCAACCAGTTAGTCATCTCCCGCATCTCGTCAGACATGCTGGAACGCATAAGAGGGTCTGCCGCAGTTTTGTATGGGCTTATCTGGATGAAGTCAGCTTTAATGCCGATTCGATCCAAGGCGTCGAACAAGAAAACGAAATTCGCGTGGAGGCCCAAGGGAGCCGCTTCTCCGCCGTTTTGCAGTAGAATCTCATCGGCCGCAGTCGCAACGTAATACCTGCCGTTGTCATAGCCTGTAGACCAAGTGACCACCCTTTTCCCCGATGAACGCAACTGAGATATAAATCCCCGCAGGGTCTGAATTTGGGCCGCGGGCATCTGGAGGCTTCGTAGATGCAGTACAATACCCTTTATTCGCGGGTCCAGTTGCAGAGCCCGGAACTGCTCACCAAGTTCTTGAAGGCTGATTCTGGGACCTGGAAAAAGTCTCCTTTGCAAGAAACCTGCCCTTTGACTGCGCATTTCAGGGTATGGCCCCTCCAAGGTGAAGATGACAAATTCCGGCGGCTTCCCCAGACGCCTCCGGAGATTGCCCAATAGCCAAAAGAAGTAACGGATTGCTAAAATTACACGACCCAAAATAGGTTAACTCCTACTGGTGACTCCTACTGATGACTCCTACTGATGATTTTATATTGAGGCGCTGCATCCAACGTCGAAGGCGAATATTAGGGCGGCTTGATTAATCGGGGACGTTCGTTGGGCACATCCCGCAAGCTGTCCAAGTCCATGTCAGGCAATTCCGTAGCAAGAAATTGCTTCACGCTGTTGGCTAATCCACTGTAATCAGGAAACCAAGCACGAAGGCGAGCCCGCCATGCCGTTATTCCACCGCTGGCGTGGAGCTCAAAGACCGATTCTCGACCGTCCAATGCCGAGGAGACCTGGTCCCAAGCGAGCTGCAAAAGCGCGGCCCGCTGGAGGGCGGTATAACCTCCACCGCCGTAGGACTCTTCCAGTTCCCTGGCCATATCGGGATCCTCAAAGTCTGTATCGGCAGGCGCGTTCACCAAGGACGACCCTGGGAGGTCACGCAGTATCTCCGACATGCGCTGACGGTTCTTGAAGATGTTTATTGCCGCCGACGCCAGGTGGGTCTGCTCCGGCACGGCATGGCCACCAACGCTCATCTCAGGCTCCAACTCGGCAGCAGCCAAACAGGTGCGGCTGGTCTGGACGCCCACGGTCAAATCCATCAATTGTTCAATGGTAGCGGGATTCTCCTTTAAGCCCATTACTTCGCTCAATGCCAATGCTAGGCCCAAGGTCAATTCGGCCTTGGCCAACCAGCCGATGTTATGGTGCCAAATCAGCCAAGACACCAGGGAATGGCGTTTGGTGCGGTTCATGAGTTCCCCTTGGAACACTCGTTCTCTGGGGATGAAGACATCTTTCAACCACATCACGGCGTCCAGCTCATCGAACCGACTGCTCAAAGGCGACAAGAAGGGATTGGGATGTCTTGGTGAGATTCGCCGCGCCACCACACGAACACCCGGTGAGTTGACCGCAACGATGAACCAAGGATAACGGCCGCTGCCAAATGGCAACTCGTCTCTGCTGGTGATTAGAACATCCTCGGCATAGGGCGCGCTGGTGTGCATCTGTACCCTGCCGCTGACCACGATGCCCTGGTCATTTTCACTAACCAGCCGTAGTGCCGCACGCTCTGCCGGGTCGCTGCGGAGGCGGGATCCAATCAGAGCCCCGCCGCCTGCGAAAGTGAGGAACCGGCCGGTACGGGCCAAAGAATCTCGGTACGCCTCGGCTGCTTCGATATCTTGGGCCGAGTTGTTCAGGCCCTTTATTTGGTTTACCAAGCCCAGGGCAATTAACGCACCGTAACCGGGAGTGTGGGTGATATTGCCGCCATTCAAGGAAAAAACCGCACGGAGCGCTTTTCCCAAGCTGCGCAAATCAGCGGAGGACTTGGGTTCTTCAAAAGCCAGTGGACGCCTGACGCCAGCCCCATCCGGTTCGGTCACCGATCCGGTCAATAGAACGTCCTGCCAGTTTGCGTCAAAGTGGCGATCGTACCAAGCGCAGTATTCATCCACCATCGCCGCCGTCGCAGGATGGCTGGCAACGTCCTCTACGGGGCCTTCACCCAACACCCATACATTGCGCCCATCCTGGAGGCTCTGGCGATAATCAGCGCCGGTTCGCATTTCTTTTCACATCCATAAAATGGCTTGTTGCTGAAGGTTTGGCACAACGGCTTGGGCACAGCCACTTGAGGCCAAGATGGGGGGATATTAACGCTCAGGCGCGCCTTTGTCCAGAGCCTATTGTTGTGGGGTCAAAAACCCAAATATCGACATAGTCTGTGCTAAAATCCGGCTACGAGTTACGCCATCTGTGGGCCTTGCCCCAAATCTGTCATTCTGAGGAGGGGAGCGACGAAGAATCTCTTGACTCAGGCGTAAAGATTCTTCGCTCATATCAGAACGACAGAATTACGGGGTTTGGGGGCATAGCCCCTCACCCAACTATGGCTATAGGAAAAGAGTGATGCCAGAAGAAGATAAAAAATCACTGTTCGCCCCAAGGGTTCTTACCTAGTCAGAGGGGACATTCTATTGGTCCGCAAATCGCAAGTCATGTCCGAACACAGGGAACCTCTATCTTGGAAGGACGAGGGAGTCATCGGCACCGACGGAGCCTATCGCCTGTGCCGGTTCGGTAACTCCAAATCAAAACCCTTTTGCGATGGTGCTCACGTGCTGATTGAGTTTGACGGAACTGAAGCAGCAGATACCGGACCCGTAGCAGCTCACAGCACGACCCGGAAGTCTAGCAAGATTTTAATACAAGACGAGCATTCGATTTGCGTGCACTCGGGATTCTGCCGCGACCAGCTTTCCGACATCTGGAAAATGCGCCACAACAGTGAAGACCCCAAGCTGCTGGCTCAGCAGGTAGTAGTGATTCCGGATGGGCCTCTGTGGGTCACGGGAGGCGTGCCTATAGAAGGGTCCGATGGGCTACCTATAGAAACGCGGAATCGGGTGACGCTATGCCGTTGCGGCGCTTAAGCAATGAAACCCCTTTGCGACGGCACCCACAAAGAAATAGGCTTTACAGACGCATGATGCGAGTGGTTGATACCCTCAAAAATCAGGGCTAATCTAGGAAACGATACCATGTCCACGGCGGACGTGCTGTGCAAGGTCTGGCTGTTTCAAGGACTTACCGAAGATCAACTGAACGCAATATCCAGCTTCACCTTCCAAACGACCTTCGACCCGGGAGAAACGATTGTAGAAGAAGCGCACACTGGAAATGGGCTGTACATCGTGTTGTCTGGTCATGTGGAAGTGGTAAAGGGCCTTGGAACCGAGAATGCCAGAAGGGCCCAGAACCGCAAGCGTTATTGCGCTGGACAAGGTTGAGTGTCCTGGCCTAGACCGGTGGGTATTCCTGACTCAACTGGAGAGCCAACCTCAATTGGGCATCAGCCGGAGTACGGCTACATGGATTGCAGGTTCCAAGATAAATACTTCGATTTGGTGTACATGCCGGTATATGACCGCACGGTGGCATCGATCGCCCCCTACCGGCGCTTTATTGAAGATAGCGCCGGTAGGCTGGCGCTACGCAGCGGCTCCTCTGTCCTAAGTGTAGGAGCTGGCACCGGCAACGAGATTCTACATCTCGCCAAACACGCAACAGCTACCGATTTTTCCCTGGTAGCGGTTGACCTCTCCAGACGCAGCCTGCGCCGTGCTCAAAGCAAATTCTATGGCCACGGCGATCTTTTGGAAATCCTAGAAATGGACGCCCATCGACTTGCCTTCCGTGACCATCAATTCGACGCGGTCATGTGCCTGCACACGATGGACTTTGTCCAAGACTCAGTTGCCGTCACCCTTGAAATATTCCGCGTGCTGAAGAAGGGCGGAGATTTCATTATCACCTACCCCACCGGGCGTGGAAGCAGCGGTCTGGCGGGGGAGATTCGCCGCAGCATCGCTGGCAACCTGCGCCGAGGCCGATTGCTGAGCGCCACTGCAGAGGCAATTGCCACACTGGGAGCGTCGGTGGTCTACGCCCCACTGGCCCTGTCCAACTCCCGGCGCAAGCATGCCCTGCCCCAGTCGTCAATCGAGAGGTTGATGGAGTCCCTCGCGGTCAAGGAATTCACCATAACCGAGGATCCTGCATACCAAGACCTGGTAGTCCTGGGTAAGAGGTAAAACAACAATGAAATCCATGGCGCCTGAACCAAAGTTCTTCCAAACTTCCACCGATACAGACCTATGGCAACGCTACTGCGGATACTTAGAACTTTCCATAGAAGCGCATATGGATATCCAGCGCTACCTGTTGCTCTAGCAGGTAAAGCTCATCGCCAACACACCCACGGGCAGAGAGATTATGGGGGTAGCCAGCCGGATTCTGTTGATATGTACCGGACCGTGGTACCCATCACCACCTATGATGACTACGTTCCTATCCTTGGTGCTGGACCAAACCATCCATCCGGAAACGGAGCGTCAAACGGGGAGTCCGCCAACGGGACCTCACCTAACGGGAATTCAACCAACGGAGCCTTGGCCGAACCGGTGGTATCCGCTGTCTCGGCTTCCGCGAACCAGCGGGATTCTTTTAGGAAAGTTCTTGTTAAACCGAGCCATCCAATAAGGGCGATTCTACTAGATTGGCAAGGCCTGTATTCGCCAAGGCCGGTCACGATATCGAGAGGCAACCGGTATTGCCAATAACGGCCTAGACAGGCTTTACTTCGACACATATAATTCCTGAGCCGCTACTACCACGGGTCAAGCGGCGCGCAAAAGGGTAAATTTGAGAGTTCACACTTTAACCTTAATACCAATTCAAAAATGATTTAGAACCCGAAGCTAATCTGTATCAAACTTACGAAGGAGATTGTTATGACACAAGCCCCAACACCCTATCGCATAAAAGCAAGTTGGATGGAGACCTGCAACTGCGACTCGGGTTGCAACTGTAACTTTGGCGGATTCCCGGACCACGGGTCTTGTGAGGCCCTGATTGGGCTGCATATATCGGATGGAAATATCGGCGACGTAGACTTGTCAGGTGTTACGGCCGTCTTGGCCATCAAATGGCCGAAGGCCATACACGAAGGAAGCGGAAACGCGGCCGTGTTCATTGACGAGTCCGCGACCGAGCAACAG
>DCAE01000087.1:0-127 GCA_002311385.1 Dehalococcoidia bacterium UBA1141
GCCGGGCTCGCCGGTTGGACTGGTTGGCCACCATCAGCCTGATCGGTGGAGTGGTGGCCGCACTCCTCTTTGCTTTAGACGCGTCTGCCTGGGCAGTCATCGCGATGGCCTTCGTAGCATCGGTGCT
>DCAE01000087.1:350-4061 GCA_002311385.1 Dehalococcoidia bacterium UBA1141
TGGTCGGCCTCAGAATGCGCCGGTCACCCGCGTTCCAGTTGGGAGGCGCCGGTACGTGAGAGCCGAAACCAGGCTCCTGCTTGGAAAAACATACTTATGGGGTTGCACTCGGTATTACACCGACAATGGTCTACAAGCGGGGGATGAAGCCCAGCGAATGCCTGGCCTACAAGTGATGGTTCAAGAGGCCGAAGTAACAAAGGTTGAGATTGACGGGCGTTTCTTCCGGGTCTGCCCGGTCACTCCCGATGTATTGCAGTCAGCGAATGTGGTGGCGACGGCGTTGGCTGTGTCGCTGGACAAGCCCTTCCCGGCAGTATTTGCTATCCAGGGAACAGGCAATACTGCTAACGGCTGCGCCTCAGAAACTTGGCCACTTCAGCCCTGAAGATGTACACAAACTTATCATAGTTCCCTGGGGCCATGAGCACTTATAAATAGTTTTTAGCCTCGATTTTAGCACTTATGATAACCAGTGCTAATTTATGACCAGGAATGGCACCGTACTCAAAAACCGGTGGGGGCAACCCTGCGTCAGTTCGACTCTGACCTTCGGCACCTCGCTACCAGGCAGGAAACAGGCACAAGATCAAAGACTCTGGTCCCACAAGTTCTGGGCCAGGGTCTTTCTTTTTGCCCAAGCATCCACGGGTTGCCCAGGGACTTTCCCTGGGGGCATGCTGCCACGCCTAAAATCGGACCACTGGCCCCGCTCGGAGTTTTCACTGGTAACAGTGGATAACGAGGGGGTTCGTGAACCTTCTGGGTGCGCCCTGTCGGTTCTTGGGTATTGCGGTCGGGGAATGTGGTGGCGACGGCACTTGCTGAATCGCTGGACAAGCCGTTCCCATCGTTGCTTGGCCGTTGGGAGAGGAAGGAATAAGGTATTTGGGCAGCACGGTCGTAGAGGTATTCAATAGGCTCGCTTATACTACTGCCACTTTCAACTTAACAGGGCATCCTGCCATCTCAGTGCCTTGCGGCCTAAGCTCCGAAGGGCTTCCTATCGGGCTTCAAATTTCGGGCAGGTCCTTTGACGAAGAGATAGTACTTCGTGTCGCCCACGTCTATGAGCAATTGGCGCCGCCGCCTCGGTTGTAAAATCCTATGATGTCCGTCAGCCTTTTGACGGCCAATCTCCCTAAGCTTGTTAAATCTCGTATCCCTCCGCTTAAAATACTTGTGCCCGCTTCTTTCTCGCCGATGCGCTAAAGGTTGGACCGGGACCTGATCTCTGCTTGCATGATGTTACTCCGGGGCCAATTTCATGAAGAGACTTGAAGGCTGTTTTAGCATGAGAGAATGATTCCCTATGGTCATTCACACCCTCAGTCCGGAATCCGGCTTCTCAAATCCTCACTCTATGTTTGGCCGGAGGCCATGCCACTCGGTGGCCTGCTCAAAAGTGTGCCCCACTCGGCACAGCAAGGGTTCGGAAAGGTGCTTCCCAACGAACTGGATGCTGAGAGGTAGTCCGTCCCTGTTCTGTCCGCAAGGCAAAGAAATAGTGGGAGCACCGCTGAAATCGTAGGGCACCGTGAACTTGCCCCAATTTGGATCATCTAGCAAAAACATAGGGCCATACATCTCTTCCAGGGTGATGGGGAATGGAGGAGTGGTCATAGTGGGGCAGCCTATCAAGTCTATATTCTCGAACAGGTTGGACAAGAGCCCTCGGCAGGCTGAGCGGACGTTGTTAGCCTTGGCCTACTCCACCCCGGTAACCGTAGCCCCTTTATCCAACCATCCCTGTAAGCAAGGACCGTAGTCGTCACGGCGTGACGGGAAGGTTGCTTCATGGGCAGCCAACGCTTCGGCAGAGCAAAGAACTCCGAACGCCTCCATGTAATCGCTGATATCCGGCATCTGTATCTTGACTAGCACGGCGCCTAACCTTTCTAGCACACCGATTCCAGCCAACACACTTTCCGCCAATTGTGGGTCAGTATTGCCCGAGATATACGTTTCATCAACCCCGATTCGGAGACCGTGAACCCCTTGGTCAATCTCCTCCAACATAGGAGGGACAGGAGCCGACAAAGTGGTCGGGTCGTTGGGGTCTAGCCCAGCTATAGTCTGAAGTATGATTCCGGCGTCGGCTGCACAACGAGTCATGGGGCCAATATGGTCCAAGGACTCTGCCAAAACCAGAACACCATATCGGCTAACTCTACCCCATGTGGGCTTGATCCCCACGATACCGCAAGCAGCGGAGGGGAATCTGATGGAACCGCCGGTGTCGCTGCCCAACGACCCATAGCAAAGCCCAGCTGACGTGGCAACACCAGAACCGCTGGACTGTGTGAAACTACGGAGCGGAGAAGCAAGATACCCGCCAGGGAAGGAGCGTCATCCCTAGCGGGCGCGGAAAGATGGGAGGTCATCCAATTCCCATCCCGAAGCAGCAGCGGACGCAGCTACTTCGGTCCCCAAAATTGTTGATTCAATAGAAATTTATGGGTATTGTGGGACGCCACATGTTCCGATACTAACGATTGCAGCGCCCCCCAACTTCTACTCGTCAGTGATAGTGATCGGGACCTTGGTCAGCGAGCCATCTAGCTCGATGTGTAGGCCGATCCGTGGCCCTACCTTCTCATTGAAGATTTTGATGATGGGCATGTCGCCACCGCCAGACCGCTTGACCCAGTTCGGTACCACGCGTTCAATGGTGGCTTTGTTGACGGCGGCCGTAACCTCTGGGGAGAACGGGGTAAACACGCTGCCTGCCGCGGTGTTTATCAAGAGCCCCATGTCGTTCTGGACCCCCGTGTGCCGCAGCGCCTCCAGTTCGTCCTTGGCGCCTTCTTCAATCAGGATCTGTTGAAAATCGGGCGGCAGCTCCTCCCATTGCTTCTTCCCCATGATGACGTTGAAGGCCTCCATGTTGAGTAGAGGGCCGGTTATGTAATCGGTTACCTCGTACCACCGCTGTCCCCACCCTGCGTTGGCGCCAGAGATTGCGCCGTCCAAGATACCGCGCTCCAAGCCCGTGTACACTTCTGCGAAAGCTATGAACTGGGCACTGGCGCCCATGCCTTCGGCAAAGTCGGAGAAGGCCGTACCGGGGGTGCGGATCTTCAGCCCTTTGTAGTCATCCGGGGTATTCAAAGCTTTCTTGGACCACACGTAAACGTCGATGCCCGCGCCCCAACTGCGATATATGACCTTCCCGCCGCCCGTCTCCTCCTCCAGCATCTGTTCTATGTCCGGGGCTAAGGCGAAGAACACATTGAACTGGGTCTCCCGATCGGGGTATAGGTTCCACATGTAGATGATATCCATACCAGGCAATTCCCCGCCTACGTACGCGGGGACCATTAAGGCCATGTCCAATGTCCCGTCTTCCACCAGGGTGATGCTGTCGGGACCGGCTATGCCCAGTTCGGGGAAGGACGCTGACACCAGCTTCAACTGCCCATTGGTGCGCTCCAGCACGTTGGGGTGCGTGAATTTGTCGGTCAACTCGCAGAAGAGCAGGGCGCGGTTGATGCACACGTTTTGGATGGTAATGTCGAGACCTGTGCTCACCAACTTGGTGGGGTTGGCGATGTTCGCTGTCTTCAGCAGTTCCTTGTAGTAGTCCGACTCGTAAATAAACAGGTTCTCCTCCAAGGAGGCCAGGGGAACCATGCCGTCGAAATCTCCCTGTTTCTCGGTGATCGCCGGACCTGCCAACTGGTTGATGTCGCCTACGTATATTGCGCCCGG
>DCAE01000132.1:0-313 GCA_002311385.1 Dehalococcoidia bacterium UBA1141
TTGCAGCTCAGGTTCATTGGAACCATCCCATGTGCTGTTGGCTTTGGGCCAATCGGCCGAGTTGGCTCGAGGAAGTCTGCGGCTGACACTGGGCAAGGACAATTCCGCTGAAGAAATCGATTACCTGCTGGAAAAGCTGGTGGACTTGGTGGAGCAATTGCGCCGCTTTGCCCACCCTGGCTACCACCGGGTCTTAATCAACCGCCTCCCACTGGCCGCAATTCCGGCATGACTAATATCAAAAGCGCTAAGGGAACGCTTATTCTCGCCGCGACTCTTTTGGCGGTCTTGGCTTTCGCCGCGTGTTCGGATA
>DCAE01000132.1:440-1074 GCA_002311385.1 Dehalococcoidia bacterium UBA1141
GACCGGGCGCCGGAGATTCGCTATTCCTACACAGATCCAGCAGATCCAGGGAAAGTGACTAGGTATTGGCGACTTTTGCCCTCAGAGCCTAATTTGGAACTGGTACTAGTGCGTATGAAGGTGGAAAACCACAAAGCTATCAAAGCAGTTTTTGAATTAGACGTTCAATCTGCCCAGTTGAGAGACTTCACACTTGGCGCCTACTTTCCCATCAACTTGTGGGATAGGATTTACGAAGACCTGCGAAATCAAGCCCAAGTGACGATTCGCATGGAACCTGGCGAATGCAAACACATGTATATATCGGAAGGCACAACGGTGGGGTGGTTGAATGAAGATGAGGCAGCTCAGTTCGTGACTCTTGAGATGGGTGGCCAGAATTTCACTGCGATTAACCCAGGAGAGACATATTTCAAAGAGTTCAGCGCTCCCGGCCAGGTGGATTACAAATGCTCAACGGACGGAATTGATGGGAAAGTGGCTCAAGTAGTGGTTGTGAGTAAAGACGGCGGGAAGCAGGTCAAAGAAAACTTCAGGGAGTTTATTTTTGGGTCTTTCGATTTGAGAATGGACATGGGTATCGAAGGATGGGTCGTCTTCGAGGCCCCGAAAGGCACCAAGTTTCGTGACCTGC
>DCAE01000132.1:1086-12763 GCA_002311385.1 Dehalococcoidia bacterium UBA1141
GTGGCTGGCCGGTGATTCAATCACCGTTACTTTTTAGCCCGCTCAATGGAGGGCGATTTCCTGAATGCCCACACCGGGGAAAGGTGGCTTTTACGACCCCGGTCAACTTTGTTTCCCGCTTGAGAGTATCTTTCAAGGGGTCGAACAGCATATGAATAACGACCCGCTCGCATCCCATCCGGTTAATCGAGGATGACCTAGCAGAGTATGGCAAGCCAAATTGAGACAAAACCACCGCCGCCAAATAGGCGGCGGTGGTTTCATTCAAGCAGAGCGCGGCCACCTCTTGAGACTTCCATGGCTTCCCTAAGTCTGAAAGCATGGTAATTAGTGATCACTATCTTGGCTCAGTACAGGTCACCCAACATATCGGTAGGCACTGGTTCTCTAGAGGCACAGTAGCTGTCAGGGTCGTTGGGATGGAGGACCCGGAGACGGTCCCGTATGGAGATGCCAGGAGTGACGATCAAGAGGCCGCGGGCAAACCTAGTACTATTAGGTCTTCTCACTGCGTTAATGGTCTGCCAGGCGATGATTATAGCCATCACGGTAGTCTTGCCTGCACCGGTGGCTAGCTTCAGCGCTATCCGCACCAGATCAGGGTTCACTGCACCGTTCGCATTGGCTAGGTGGTCAAGAAAACTCTTCCCGTTCGGGCCGAGCATTGGTGCCACCTCCGTCAGCCATATCAAAGTTTCAACTGCCTCAATCTGGCAGAAGAAGGGACGGAAATTGCTGAACTCATTGTGCCGCCAGTGTTGCAGCAGGCGAGCAGTTTCGGGTGTGACATGCCAATCGCTTGGACTAGGGAGATTTCGCCATTGGTTCACGTGGCGGCGAATTTCATTTATGTTTCCAGTGATGTCGTACTGCTGGTCCTTTGTCGACAGGCCTAAACCTTCATCGAAAGCCATCTTTTCTTGTTCTGCAGCATCCCTACGTCTCTGTGGTTTTGGGATTGGCGTGATGAATTCGGCACCCCGGCGGCTTTCTGTAATCTGTTGGGGTTGGTTGCCCCTACTCATCGAGTTCCCAGTTCTGCGAGGGGTATTCATAGGGTGAGTTGAGGATCGGTGCCTCGAAGAATCGATCATCCATTGCCGGTCCGTCCTGATTTGAGAGTTACTCGTCGACCGTACGATCCTGTCAGATTGCGGTTAGTTAATAAACCTAGAAGTTCTGAGCATATATTGTCGTGCCAAAAAGAAGTCCTTTTGGTAAACCTAAATTTACCATCTCCGTGGCTACTCCAGACCTTACTCCCCTTGTGGAGCGTCAGTTGATGACACGGTGACAGCTGAAATTTTCGGAAAAGAGAATAATCATCATCCCATGTTATGGCCTAGTGACCCAGAGCATTATGAACAAACAAGTAACCATAGTGAGGTGGGGAGCGGATGCCAATGAGCGGGTGGAGGGGTCGAACAATCCCAAGTAAGAGGTTGTCACATCGTGGGATCTGGGGATAGTAGTGGTTGAGCACTGGCGCATATGACGACAATCCAGACGAGCAGCATATACTGCTAAGTCGGTCTGTAATCTACGGCTGAAGGATCAGTAGAGGTGGCAAGTCACTTTGTGGTTGTTACCCATGTCCTTCTGGACTGGAATCTCTACCGAGCATTTGTCCATCGCAACAGGACACCTTGGGTGAAACCGGCAGCCCGAAGGCGGGTCTATGGGGGAAGGCACCTCCCCCGTGAGCACGATTTCCTCCCTCTGAATATCGGGATGAGCGGGAAGGGCTGCCGAAAAAAGAGCCTGGGTGTAAGGGTGCAGCGGATTCTCGTATAACTCCTCTGTGGGGCTGTACTCTACTATTTCCCCCAGGTACATTACCGCCGTCTGGTGGGCCATGTATCGCACGGTTGCCAGATTGTGGGCCACCAGCAGGTAGGCAACGCCGGTGTCTTTTTGCAGGTCCACCAGCAGGTTCATCACCTGGGCCCGGATTGACACGTCCAGGGCCGAAACCGGTTCATCTAGAATTATCAACTTGGGGTACGAAGCCAAAGCGCTTGCTACTGCCACCCTTTGTCGTTGACCGCCACTGAACTCGTGAGGATATAGGTCTCCCTGGGCTTTTTGGAGACCTACCTGCGTGAGCACTTCCGCCACTCGGTCGTCCCTTTCTTTGTTGGACACCTGGCGATTTACTACTAATGCTTCGGATACGATGTCTCGAACGCGCATTCTGGGGCTCAAAGAAGACCAAGGGTCTTGAAACACTGCTTGCACCAGGGTTCTATATTCTTTAAGTTCTTGGCCACGGAATGACTGAATGTCCTTGTTTTCCAAAAATATCTGTCCATCGGTGGGCGTCTCAAGCCTCAGAATCAGCTTGGAAGTGGTGGTTTTGCCGCAGCCCGACTCACCCACCAGCCCAAGGGTCTCGCCCTCATTTATGCTGAAATTAATGCCATTAACCGCCTGTACCTGCCCGACGGTCTTCATCATGATCAGTCCCTTGGTCACGGGGAAGTACTTGGTAAGATTTTCTACCCGGAGCAGTTCTTTTGCCACTATATTTACTCTACCGCCTGTTGCGATGACGCAGATTCCTCCGGCTGGTCTTTCCAGGCCGAGTCGAACATCCAGCAGTGGGTCATATGGTCTGTATCTATATCTATCTTAGGTGGGTATTCCCGTCGGCAAATGTCTCGGACGTGGGGGCACCGGTCGGCAAACCGGCAACCCTCGGGGAGTGCGTACAATGCTGGTGGTTGCCCCTCAATGGCAAAGAGCCGGTCGGTACGGTCCATCTGAGGGACTGAAGCCATGAGGGCTTGGGTATAGGGGTGGGAAGGCTTGTTAAACAAGTCCCTAACGTCAGCATCCTCGACGATGCGGCCTGCGTACATCACCGCCACACGGTCGCACATCCGCGCGACAATACCGAAATCGTGGGTTATGAAAATTATGGCCAAGCCCGTCTCTGCCTGAATATCTTTCAGCAACCGTAAATATTGAAGTTGAATGGTCACGTCCAAGGCTGTGGTAGGCTCGTCGGCGATGATTAATTTGGGAGAAGAAGAAATTGCGATGGCGCCGATGACCCGCTGCTTCATGCCGCCGCTCATTTGGTGGGGAAAGTCATCCAACCGGCTTTCCGGTGCGGCGACTCTAACGTTCCTGAGGGCGTTTATCGCCCGGTTAATCATGTCCTTCCGGTCGGAGCGCTGGTGAATGCCCAGTGCCTCACTCAACTGGTTTCCTATAGTGAACACGGGATTGAGGGAAGTCTGAGGGTCTTGCAGAATCATGGAAATCTTGCGGCCCCGCACCTTCCGCATTTCTTTTTCGGATTTGGGAACGATATCCTCTCCGTCCAGGATTATCTCCCCTGAAACGATGCGTGCGGCAGGCTTGGGAATGAGGCGCAACAAAGAGAGGGCGGTCATGGTCTTACCGCAACCCGACTCCCCGACAATTCCCAGCGTTTCTCCCTCCCGCAACGAGAAACTTACTCCGTCCACCGCTTTGGTCACCCCCCAGCGGTTGAAGAAGTAAGTGTGAAGGTCCCGCACCTCTAATACTGTGTCGCCAAATCTATCAGCGATTAATTACACCTGCCTCTGTTTGGGGTCCAACCGGTCCCGCAGCCAGTCCCCCATTAGGTTCATGGACATTACCACTAGCATGATGGCCACGCCGGGAAAGAGCGAAACCCACCAATGGGTAATAATAAGCTCCCGGCCGTCGGCGACCATCAATCCCCAGGCTGGCTGAGGTCTGGGGATGCCGGCTCCTAAGAAACTCAGGGTAGACTCCAAGATAATAACGAACCCCACTTGAAGGGTGGCCAAGACGACTATGCTGTTGAACACGTTGGGAAAGATGTGGCGGAGCATAATTCGCCTATCGGACGCCCCGGACACTTTGGCCCTGGAGACGTAATCTTGCACGCGGACCGTCAGGGTCTCTCCCCTGGCCTGTCTGGCGTATTGTGCCCACAAAAATATCACAAGGACTATTACGATTGTTTCGAAACTGGCTCCTAAGGCGGCCACTAGGACCAATGCCATCAGAATAATTGGAATGGACAGAGAGATATCCACCAGACGCATTATAACCGCATCTACCCAACCTCTGAAGTAGCCAGCCGTGATCCCCAAGGTAGTTCCGATAGTCCCGGCTATGACGATAGCAATGGCTGCTACTATAATGGAGATTCTCGACCCGTAGATAATCCTGGTTAGGATGTCCCTGCCAACTTTGTCCGTGCCCAAAAGGTACGTTGCTTTTCCCCCGCGCTGAGTAACAATTTCAATTTGGTCACCAGGCACCACCGGCCTGTCCGAATTCTCTGCTCCAGAGGTAATGATCTTGGCTTTTCCAATTCGTACCTGTATTTCGGCATCGCTAAGACGCATTTCATTGGCTCTGTTGCTGGCGGTTATTAGCTCAACTACGGTCTTTTCTGTGGTCTGTTCGCCCACCCAAACAGGGGGCAGCAACCGCTGCTTCAAGTCACCTACCATGGGCTCATGAGGGGCGATAAGAGGGGCAAAGACGGCTGGAATAACCAACACGACAAGCAACACCAACATGGGCAATACCGGGTAGCGATTGGCCTCGCTCAGTCCACGGAGAATCCGTGGTGGAGAGTACCATGGTTTTTTAACTATTATTTCTGATGCCATATCTGTGCCTAATGGAATGGAGGTTCTAGAGATCCTAAATGGAATGAAGGTAAAGAACCACTTGGGAGCAAGTTTGGGGAAGGGGTCTAAACAATCGGCACGAAGTCTTCAGCCGAGGAAGTTCTCCATGGCATTACCCCAGTCCAAAAGCGCCGAGCCATTTGCCCTAAGAGATGCGCAAATGCTCAATGTAGGATGCCGTTGGACACCTGAAATCTCGTTTAGCCCTAGCCTCACGCCAGTGGCTTACTCTACAAATATTGACGTTGACTGTCAAGTAGCTTCGACTTATACCTGCACCTAATCTCACCTGCACCTAATCTCAAAGGACATAAATTCATGCGTCGCCTTCATGCGACGCCCTTGATGGCCTTGAATGGCTTCGATTTAGGAATCGTGCGATGGTGCCGGCGCCCCGTCTTGACTGGCGATTTACGGATGGTATGTCTTGCTCGGTTCTGGATGATGAAATTCAGAGAGAAAAATCCTGAGTGAAAAATCGCAAACGAAATTTGGAAATCCAATGTCGGGTCGTGCAGCCCGGACTTCAACCGGACAAAATGTGAAGTGCAATATTTGGACAAATTTGCAAGTTGGTTTAGTTCTTGTATTGACAGCTACCCGGTAGATTTGCTAGATTGCTTTCGTATGCCAATTATTGTAACGCAAGTATCGTAGCGGAAGGTCTGCAAAAGGGGTAGAAAAGGGACAGACGTGGACCATCGCTCGAGTTGAAACGATTGGCAGTGGATAGACCGTTAAAAAAGGGATGTCGAGTGACCGGCCCTTTTAGTTGCGGCGGTTTGTAAATGACTAAGACCCGGATTGTTATCAGAACTTACTATTGGAGCTTTGGCCGCTAAATTAAGGTCGGAGGGCAAATCGGAATGTTACATCGGTATCTGAGACCCAAATACCTGATCCTGTCCATAGTGATGTTGTTTGCGATAATAGCTGTCGCTTGTGGTAGCGATACAACATCGGACACACCGGCGACCAAGGCCCCTGTTGCAGTGGCGACCAAGGCCCCTGTGGCAGCGGCGACCAAGGCGCCTGTGGCAGCGGCGACCAAGGCGCCTGCGCCTGCGGCTACCAAAAAGGCGGTCCCCGCTTTTAGGCCTACGGCCACTACCAAGGCATCGGTCCCCGTGCCGAAAGCCACGGCGGCGCCAGTAGCGCCTCAGGGCCAGGCTAAGGTGGAAACATTGGTTATGGCGATGGACCCGGCGGCGGGAGAAACCAATATTTTCTGGAACGGGTCGGTGGACCACCACCAGCAGTTCGACCTGACCAACGAGGTTTTAGTAGACATTGATCCATACAGCAATATGTGGGTTCCCGAGTTGGCCAAGAGCTGGGAACTGAGTCCTGACGGCACCGAATGGACGCTGTACCTGGAAGAAGGGGTTCAGTGGCACGATGGGTGGGGAGAGTTTACCGCAGCCGACGTCCTGCATAGCTGGACCATGAACGCCCGAGACGATTCTCTTCTGGGCTACGTCACCGACTGGAGAGAAATCGATTTAGAAGCCTCTCGTATAGTAAACGACTACGAGATCGTAATGAAGCTCAAGAACCCCAACCCCGATTATCTCTTCTACCTCGCACCCAGCGGCGCTGGTCTTATGATGAGCAAGGCCCAGTGGGACGACGGTGGAGACGAAGCCTACGAGGCCGATGTTATCGGCACGGGGCCCTACCGCTATACCGGTAGAACGTACGGTGTCAACGTCACCTACGACCGGTTGGACAACCACTGGCGTAGGGGAGGCAAGGACGGCTTGGCAGCGCCGAGCTTCGAAAAAGTAGACTTGCGGTGGATTAAAGAAGCAGCCACCCGGAACGCTGGGTTACTCGCAGATGAAATCCACATGACCGAGCTAACCCGGGATTTGGCCGATGCCGCAGTTGCTGACCACGGTATGAAGATAATCTCAAGCAACTTCCCTGGCAACCAAGTATCAGCATCATTCAACGGTCTGTGGCCGGGAGCCCCTGGCGATTACACCATTCCTTGGGCCTTCCCAGATTACCCGTTGAATGACATAAGGGTGAGGGAAGCGGTCAACCGGGCGATTGATCGGCAGACGCTTATCGATACCCTTTACGCAGGCCGGGTAACCCTGAGCCCCCAGGTAGGCTTCTACGAAAACCTGCCGGGGTGGAACCAGGACTGGATGACGAATTACGAAAGGGACTACGGCTTCGACCAGGATAAGGCCCGAGCTCTTCTTGCTGACTATAAGGCTGACGTGGGCCTCGGATCCGACGACCCGGTAGTATTCAGGGGTATCTTGATGAACATGTTCGGTTTCCCTGAATCGGTTGACACCATGCAAGCGGTGGACGTCATGTTACGGGAAGTGGGCATCAATATGGCCTTGGAAGAATGGGAATGGTCCAACTTCTTCGCTGCGTGGAGAGATCATAAGCCCGAAGCGTTGGGTGTGTGGCTGATTCCGCCTTCCTTCAAGACCGTGTTCGCTCAACTGAGTCTTTTCTATCGGTCCACAAATCCCCTTTCTATGTACAACGATCCCACTACGGATGAGATATTCTCCAGGTTGCAACAAGCTGTGGACCTGGACTTGCGTGATAACATCCAGCGGGAGATGGGCGACTATCTGTACTCCCAGTACACCCAAGCTCCTCTGGTCTACCTCTTCATCGAGTGGGCAGTGAACCCCAACATCATCGATCAATGGCCGTTCCCGGGGTCCGATGGGGCCAACTACGGTCACTTCGATCGGATTATCGCCTGCACGACGCCCGAGCCCTGCATGAACTAGCAATACAGGGCACATAGGCCTCTGCCTATAGGTGACACATGGGGGACGGACCCACCAACGGGGGGTCCGTCCCTTTTTTGCTATTGAGCCCACCTAGCCTCTATGCTCTGCGGAGCCAGGTTTCTGGGATCGTGACGAACCGGAGACCCCAGACGCCGGTCTATTGAAATGTGCTTCGTTAAGCCCAGAAACCCCTGCAGGCTCCTATAGCGCCCCAAAGGTTTCAACAATGTTGGGAATTGGGGCCTGCAGCTGAGACCCCGATGCACGGATGATGCTCTTATTCCCCTTCATAGTGAGCCTGTAGATTGGCACATCATTCGGCTTCTAGGACTATTGAGATAGTGTCGACAACTTCATTAAGTTCAGACGTACCAAATAACATGTCGGAATAAGAGGATCATCCCGTATATGAAAAGTGCGTCATCAACGTAAACCCGGGCTTATATTTGCCAATGCAACGTTGTTGTATAGCGCAGATGGTTGAAGGGACCGGTAAGTTCTGGATCGTCCAGGTTACTGGAGACCGATCTCAGGTGGAGGCGAGACGCTGAAGAAAATGCGGTGTCTAAGGGTACTGGCTATTCCCTAGAGAAGACAGCGGCTGCTGAAAGGTTGCCACCAGTGAACAGCAGTGACCAGTGTTCCCAAAAACGCTCGCGGCTGAGGGCTTGGGCCTCTCCAACAGTACGTTCTAGGGAGTGAGCCAATCGACTACCGGGTTTATTTGGGAAGGGTGGCTGCATGACATGATTTACTCATACCTGATGCGGGGGTCTAAATAGGCGTAAAGAACGTCTACGATGAAGTTAACTAAGATGAATATGGCACTGAACACCAGCACTATACCTTGCACCAAGGGAAAGTCCCTGGCGAACACAGCTTCATAGGCCAGGAACCCAAGTCCGGGCCACTGGAAAACCGTCTCAATGGACACGGAGCCCAGCAGCAAGTTCCCAAGTATCAATCCAAAAAACGTCAAGGGCGCAATCGCGGCGTTTCGAAACACGTGCTTCCAGATTACCTTCCACTCGGCCAATCCCTTGATGCGGGCCAGCTTGACGTACTCACTGTCCAACACATCCAGCATGGAAGAGCGCACCAAGCGCATCAACGCCGCCACCCAGAATAAGCCCAACGAGATGGCTGGCAGAATAATTGACGTGAAACCGCCCTTACCCGACGTCTGAACCAGCCCCAATTTCACTGCGAATATCCACATTAACAGCAAGCCTAACCAGAAAGGAGGCGCAGACTGACCAATCAGTGCTGTTATTTTCCCCAAGTAATCTAATGGGCTGTCCTTTTTGACCGCCGACAATACACCAATGGGCAAGGCGATCAACGTAGCTACCAAAATGGAAAGCCCGGCCAGCATAAAGGTGTTTGGGGCCCGGTCCTTGATCAGGTCTGCCGCAGCCAGGCGATACTTGAAAGAATTGCCAAAGTCCAAGTGAGAGGCATTCCAAATGAATGTGAAATATTGCTCCGGCAGCGACTTGTCCAGCCCCCAGTATGCTGCGATTTTCGCCCGCTGCTCCGGGTCTGCTCCCGCTTCAAAGGACAACAAAGTGTCAAGAGGGTCGCCGGAAATCCGGGCCAAGCCGAACACAATTATACTTACGGCAAAGAAGGCCAGGATTGCTTGACCGAACCGAAACAAAATAAATCTCTGCATTTTCGCCTCAACTAAATTTCGACAACGCTCCGCAGAGCGTCTTCCACAGCGGGGCCAGCGCTTCCGGATGTAGTTACAGTCGCCGCTGGGGATTGTAATTTGCGACAAGGGTTGTTAGTTGCCCGGACAGGAGACCGGGCAGTCAGGTGTTCCGCACCGCTGATTACCATGTCCCAGTTTACACATGCCAGCAGCAGTGTCAATAAGATTGAAGCTAGATGGTAGGCGTCAAATTCTTGCATCGATAGGTAAAGTTTTGTGACAGGCCGAAAGCCCCAAATGCAGCAACACAATGGAAGTGGATCCCACCGTCGATATATTGTGGGATTGAAGGGGAAATGAAGCAGCCTTTCAGTGAAATCCTTGGAGGTTCGCTATGACAGGATTTAGAGGACTCTTGTACACCCTGGCCAAGCTCATGGGAGACTACAACGCCGTCAAAAAGGGCAAGGTAGGCAACAGTGACGCGACAGCTGTTACTCTGATCTAAGTCATATAGGTGCCCATTTCTTATAGAAATATTTTTCGTAATTGGCATTGCCGATATTCAAATATGTGTGCCAAGTCTCTGCGCACAAGTAATTTGTCCACGATACATCCACCCGGAACCTTGTAGTCTACAGTATCCTTTACGAGTGTTCCTCCATTTTTCGTTTCGAATTCATGCGTGTGAGCCCAATGACGGTACGGGCCTTTATTTTGAACATCCACAAAACGGTACGGAGGATTCCATTCAGTAATCTCAGACTGCCAGCTGATAGGGATTCTACGAAGCCGTAGCCGGTAATCTATTATTGTGCCAACACCGATGCTAGGAGGCTGATGGGTCATCATCTTAAAATTCAGCCAGGGAGGAGTAATTTGCTCTAAGTTGGCAGGGTCGGAGAAGAATTCGAACACCTTATCGATTGGAGCGTCTACCCACATTTCCGTTTGGTATCGTTTCATACCATTTTGATTGAGGACACCATTTGGCAAAAGGTCATTCAAAGCTACATTCAGAGTGTTAAACCGGAACGTATAGCCGGTTTCACGACTTACCGCTAGCCGGCTGGCTGTCAACTCCCAATACATCTCCCCTAGCAAAATTCGTAGGAAAAATGCGGAATCCTGAAAATTTGAGGTCGATGCAGAACTCTCGCCAACTCCTTTGCAAATTCGGCTTGGGTGACTGGTTCTGGCGCAATCGCATTAATTGGCCCATGTGGCATAAGTCCATTCAATGCGTGATGAATCAGGCCTATTGCGTCTTCGATGTGGATCCATGGCCACCACTGTAATCCAGCTCCAATTTTCACGCCTAAACCCAGCCGCCGTGGGAATGAAAGTTGTTTAAGAACCCCTCCTTGATTACTCAAAACCAAACCTAAACGCAAAGGAGTGATACTGATTCCAGCATCACTAAGTGAACTCAGCGAATTCTCCCACTCTACGGAGACATCTGCGAGGAATCCCTCACCATGCCCTGCAAATTCTGTCAGCTTTTCGTCTCCCCGGTCACCGTAGTAACCCACAGCGCTGGCTGACACGATCTTGAAAGGGGGGGCATCCATTGCTTTTATAGCCGCCACAAGGTTACGGGTACTAGTTACTCTGCTCCGGAAAATACGTTCCTTCTTGCGTTTGGTCCAACGGCCTTGGATAGGTTCTCCAATCAGATGGACAACAGCATCAGAACCTCCCAGAGATTCCTGTGGTGGGGGGCCGGAAAGAGGGTCCCATTGAAATACATCGATATTTGATGGAAGAACCTGTTTCGCTTTTAATGCATTCCTGGTGAGAACAGTGATCGAATCGCCATTAATAGTCAATTGTTCGACCAACGCCTTTCCAAGAAGCCCAGTGGCTCCTGTAACTACAATTTTCATTTTTCTTTCCTAGTGTTTCCAAAGACTTTTCGGGCCCAGTGAGGGAGAGGAGAAAAAAGCACAGCAGCAGTTAGGCAATCTAAAAATCAGCACAATTCAAAAGGATTCTCTATTGAAACAGCCCTCAACAGGAAGATAAGGCGTGAAATCCTCGAAGTCACAGCACAGAGTTCCATGCAAAGTTCGCCGTTGCCTAAGTAGAATCCTAACGCCCGACGGTAGGGCTTCCCAAGGGACTCGTCAAGTGCCGCATTAAGGGAGAGCGCGATACATCCGAAGACATATTCACACTTATTAGAGAGCCTTTCTACTCACTGGACTACAAAAATGGCTGGGGTAATCTGCTTGGAGTGTTCTCTGAATGCCAGACGAGAGATGTACAAACTTCCATCACTTCCCAGGGGAAAGCAGAGTGCCAATTGTGTTGTATGCGGTGTCGTTGGCCTGCCCCATCACCAGACCTGCAGGGCGTCACAGAAGTACCTTTAAAGTGCGATCTTTTAGAGGTTACAGAGGTGGGAGTTGGCGTTAACGACGACCACTGGGTGTTAGTAGAACTCCCGCTGCGGATGTGGGTAGCAACCATTGGCTACCTATGAAGGACGCTCTCGGTGCAACCCGGCTCTAGCTTAGTAATGTACACTGGTTTCAGATTGAGGTGGGTGGGATTTTTCGGCCGTAACCAGGCGTGAGACGTTA
>DCAE01000130.1:0-1534 GCA_002311385.1 Dehalococcoidia bacterium UBA1141
ACAAAGCAGGAACACCATGAATATTCGATCCATAGCCAGCCCAAAGAGATTGTTACTCGCGGTTCTTGCGATCGCGCTTTTGGCCTTACTTGCCTGCGGGTCGTCGGCTACTACGGCAACTGCTGAGCCGGCGTCGGGCGGAACCACGACAGGTGGCGTACCCACCGCAACTCCCCAACCGGCCACCGCTGCTCCTGCCGTGAGGGATACGGGCGTTAACCCGGGTAAAGTAGTCCTGCTGATGCCTGCCTGGGGCAATGAGCGCTTTGACAATATTCATACTCCGGGCGGTGGAAATAACTATCTAAAGTTCATGCACGCCGACGGGGTGAATGGTGATAAAAACGGAAAATTGATCCCAGGCATCGTAACCGAATGGGAAATAGCTTCAGACGGATTTAGTTGGGACTTTAAAGTCAGAGACGGTGTCAAGTTCCATGACGGCTCTGATTTGACGGTTGATGACGTTGTCTGGACCTACGAGCATGGGTGGGGTAAAGGTTGTCTTGAGGCCTGCACTAACATAGGTAATCCAAACACTGCGGCATTCGTATCATCAGTCGAAAAGACTGGGGCCGATTCGTTCAAGATAACGATGGACCTCGTCGACTCCGGTTTCGTCTACCAACAGATGTCGGAGTTGGGGCCCGATGTAGAGGGAATACATCCCAAGCGTGCTAAGTTGTGGGATGCGGATCTTGAAGCTGCCTTTGATAAAAACCCGATCATGGCCGGGCCGATGAGTTTCGTAGAGCATGTGACCGCCGAAAGAATTTCCTTAAAGCGCTTTGACGACTACTACTACCACCCAGATAACGGTCTCCCCGAAGACCGACGGATGCAATTCCAGGAACTGGATATCCTACTGGTTCCTGAAGAGGCTACCCGCGCAGCAGCCATCAGATCTGGATCGGCCGATGTTACGATCCTTAGTTTAGAGACTAGGAAACAGCTAGAGTCCGGAGGCGGGCGATATGCATTTGGGGAGCAGGGTGTGTATTGGTGGGTATTTTTCCCGCACCAATATGTAGATCCGGCTTCCACCCCCTTCTCCAATAAGAACATTCGCAGAGCCATGTCCTATGCCATGAACAAAGAATTAATGATGGAGAAGCTGTATGGAGGGCCCCAAGTAGCTGTGGCCAAGGGGTTCGGTGCTGTCACACCCAATACCATCGGGTACTCCACTGACATTGACCCCCTCCCCTTTGACCCGGATAAGGCACGGCAGATTCTGGCAGACGAGGGCTATCCGGATGGCAAAGGGTTCGGGAAGGTGATTGTGAATACCTACGTGTCCACAGCGCTGCCTTTCCTCCCTGAATCCGCCCAGGTAGCTGCTGATATGTGGAGGAAGGAACTGAATCTTGACGTGGAGGTAAATGTGGGTGACGAGACCTCCATAAAGAAAGCCTGGACCTCGGGGAATCTACAGGGACAAATCCTTTGGAGGGACAACGAGGCTCGTGTAGACGCCGCAGGTATCACCCGGGCAGTCTACGCCACTCGGGATGGGTCCCTTCGGTTCCATGAG
>DCAE01000130.1:1593-2044 GCA_002311385.1 Dehalococcoidia bacterium UBA1141
TATCACTATTTGAAAGGGTCGAAGAAGGCATCAAAGTTTTCGACCCCGCAACTCGAGAGAAGGCCCTTAACGATCTGTATAAAGTGTTGTGGGATGAACATCTGGAGTTGGGAATCGGGTACGTGAATATTCCCTGGGCAGTGGGGCCTCGGATTGAAAATTGGGAGCCCTGGCCATTGGCGTTCTTCCCTTCCGCCCCGTGGACGCTGACTCTAAAATAGATAACCCAGGGCTGGTCTCCTAGCCAGGTTCTCCAGTAACTGGCCTGGCTCGAGCCAGCGACCCAGGTCGTTCGGACCATTGGGATAGGTTGGGAAAGGGCCGTTCATGATAAGTGTTCTAAATCATGAGCGGCCCTTTAAAATCGCCGCGAACCGAGGATTTCTACCCTTGGGAAGGACCGAAAACGCAAACGGGTAACATTAAAATAAGCTTGATAACAACTCAGTTG
>DCAE01000130.1:2183-5939 GCA_002311385.1 Dehalococcoidia bacterium UBA1141
GTGGTCTTCGCCAGCGTCCATCTAACCGGAGACCCCGCTCTATACCTTTTAGGCCCCGAAACCACTGACGAAACCTACGCTCAGATGAAGAAAAACCTGGGTTTAGACCGACCGTTAATCATCCAATACCTGAGCTTCGCGAACGATGTAATCCACGGAGACTTCGGGATTTCTACGTACAGTGGTAGGTCCGCCCGGGACATATTGTTCGAACGGTTCCCCGCTACTCTTCAGCTTGCCGGTGCTGCTTTTGTTCTGAGCTTGTTGTTAGGGATACCATTGGGCATCTTGTCGGCCGTCAAACGTGATACTGTCTTCGACAATGTCGCTAAGCTGTTCGCCGTCATCGGTATCTCCGCTCCCCCGTTCTGGATAGCCATCATGCTGGTCTTGCTGTTTGGCGGAATTCTGGGTTGGCTGCCGACATTTGGACGGGGTGGTATCAGTCACTTTATATTGCCCGTCTCCGTTTTAGCGTGGGCGGGCATGGCCGGTTACGTGCGCCTGGCCCGCTCTGCGATGCTAGAAGTTCTAGACAGCGATTACGTGAAGTTTGCACGGGTCAAGGGTCTGAGAGAAAATTCGGTTATCTGGAAGCATGCGCTAAGAAACGCTTTGATTCCGATGCTAACATTTGCCGGCCTAACGTTGGCTGGTCTGCTCAATGGCTCCATCGCTGTAGAGGTAGTATTCGCCTGGCCCGGTCTTGGCCGTCTGATGCTTCAAGGCATAACGTCCCGGGATTTCCCAATCATTCAGGCTACCGTGCTTGCTGCCGGATTCTTCTACATCTTTACTTCGTTGGTAGTGGATATCTTGTACGCTTACGTAAACCCGCGAATTCGGTTCGAATAACCCCTGGGAGGCCTCCATGGCTGAGACGCCAACTCTGGCGAAAAACAGCACGGATCTGTTAACGATTATTCGTTGGATCCGACAAATGAAATTGCCCTGGATACCAATTGTGATCAAGGTAGTTTTGGTCATATGTGCGGTTTTCGCCCCTTTGTTAGCGCCACATGATCCCTTAGAAATCGACTTGCTGAACTCGCGAATGGCCCCTGGTGAGGATTGGTCTTACCCTCTGGGTACCGATATTATGGGAAGGGACATGTTGAGTCGGATGATCTACGGCGCTCAAACAGCTGCTAAAATCAGCATGCTCGCTCTGGTTGTCGGAATGGTGGTTGGGACTTTTTTGGGACTGTGGGCCGGTTATAAAGGCGGCTGGTTGGATACGATTATCATGCGGTTCGCTGATGCTGCCTTAGGCTTCCCCACCATCCTGGCCGCACTAATAGTTGTAGTCATCCTTGGATCGGGAATAGAAGCCATTGTACTGGCGATGTTCATCACGGTGTGGGCCCGGTTCGCCAGGATGATCCGGGGCGACGTGCTGGCCGTAAAAGACCAAGATTTCGTCACCTTGGCTAGGATTACCGGCGTGAGCACACCAGTAATCATATGGAGACATATCTTCCCCAACACCGTCAACACGTTAATGGTCGTTACCAGTATCCTGGTTGGACAAGTTATCCTGCTGGAGGCCGCCCTCAGCTTCTTGGGATTGGGGCTTGAACCTGGCGCCGCAGCCTGGGGTATCATGGTGGCCGAGGGAAGAACCGTTATTCTCCAGATGTGGTGGCTGGCGCTTTTCCCGGACGTGGCGATTACCATTCTGGTACTGGCTCTCAATTTTTTTGGTGATTGGCTGAGAGACAGCCTGGATCCCAAACTCAGGCGTCTACAGTAATCTCCGGCCAGAGATCGCCTTGGCACTGCTTTATCAAAGCATGATTGGTCTTTCACAGACCCGGCAGTGTGATGGGTTGAAACATATTCGCGACTCCCATCTATACAATAGATGGTCGCTTCTTAACCTCTGCGTAATGGCTACTTTCCCGTTCTCACCGTCGAGGTTGAGTGGGTATCGTTAGCCGCGCCTGTTGGTGGTTACACGGGTTAAAGGAGCGGATCTATTACGGTTGGTTCGTAGCCGTAGCCGCGGCTGGCGCGGAGTTTGGGAACGCGGCCTCGGCGATAGCCATTCTGACCGTCTTCGTCAACCCTATGACCGATGAGTTCGGTTGGAGCCGAACTCAGATCTCGGGCGCGACCAGCGTGGGCGCGATCTTTGGAGCCGCATTGGCGCCATTTACCGGCAGATTGGTCGACCGGTTCGGTTCAAGGTTGATTTTAGCCGTGGGTGGCTTGGCGCTCGCAGCCTCTTGTTTCTACTTGGCTGCCGCCCAAACGTTAGTCGGATTCTATATAGCATTTAGCATCGCCCGAACCGCCGACCAAGGCATGATTAAGATTGGCACTCTGCCGGTGGTGGCAAAGTGGTTCCAGGTTTATCGTGGGCGGGCTATGGCTATGGTTTCGTTCATTGGCCTGCTGGGAGTGATCGTCATGGCCCCGGTCGTCCACATGGTGATCGAAGCCTGGGGATGGCGGGTTGCCTGGGTGATGTTGGGAAGTATCATGATTTTGATCGGCGTCCTTCCCAGCGTATTGATTGTCCGCCGCCAACCCGAGGACATGGGCCTGACGATTGATGGGATCACAGCTGCGCCATCACCAGACGGGGTCCTAGATCTGAATGAGGACAATCCGACCGGTGGAGGTACCGACCAAACTTGGAGCCTACGTCTGGTAATACGGACTCCCACGTTTTGGTTGATCTTGGTTTCGCTATTCGTGATAAGTATCGCCAATGCCGGCGTGGTATTGCACTTGATACCGCACCTCACTGAGCAAGGATTGAGCGAAGGTTCCGCGGTTGGCGCCATCAGCGTCTTTTCCGCCTCTGCTGCCGCCGCAACCCTGCTTCTAGGAATTCTCACCGAGCGCGTTTCTCCTCGGCTGATGATGCTTTTGGGTTATATGCTGGCTGCATCGGCGATGTTCGTGCTAATTAACGCCGACACCATATTAGAGGCCTATTTGTTCGCAGTCATACAGGGAGCTGCCGCCGGCGGAATCAATGTTTTGGCCCCGATATTGCTAGCCAGTTATTATGGCCGATGGGTGCTCGGTTCAATCTATGGGATTGTCAGGTCTGCCCAGGTGGTCGGTTTCGCCACTGGGACACTTCTTTCCGGTATCGTTTACGATGCTACCGGCAGCTACCGAAACGCGTTCGAATCCTTCTTGGTAATAGCCGTGGCCAGCTCGACGTTGATGTTACTCGCACGTCGGCCCACCCTGATGACCACCCGCCCTGGTTGATCAATCGAGCAGTGGCGAACCGCCGTGGCCCCGGTCACCAGTGGCCCTGGGTAATTAAGTTGACCGGACGGGTTGGGATTTGTAGGCCTCTTCAACAAATCCCGGCTGTTGAGCCCATCTCACGGTTTCTTCATCGTTGACCAAATCCACTTTCGCACTCTGCGATGTCTCCAGACCGAGTGGGTGATATACCAACTCGATCAGATTACCGTCTGGGTCACTGATATACGTGAAATGTTCGTTTGTGTCTTCCCGACGGCCTTGTTTGGCGTCGTCACCACCCAGACTAGGCGGGAATGATCCGCCAGCAGTTCGGGAGTAGTCTACTCCGCCGGAATCCAGGTGAGAGAGCATCTCATCCCAGTCTTCCACCTCAATTGCGAAGTGAACGCGAGGTACTTGTATCACCTCAGGTGTGTCGCTGGTGTGTATCTCTCCGGTTCCTATCCGCAGTTGGAGTTGTCTTTCATTGAGCGCAGGACCTCGATCCAAAAATTGTGCGCCGAGCACGCTTTCGTACCAATC
>DCAE01000130.1:6049-8509 GCA_002311385.1 Dehalococcoidia bacterium UBA1141
GTTTCCTCGATTCTTTGTCGTTGAATTGTTCAAGATGCTAAATAATGGGCAAGTCTTTCCGGACCATTATTTTGATTGCCCAAGTTGTTCAGCGGGAATGCAGCACAAGATGGATGATTTTCGGTATTAGCACTCAATGATAATGGCCATTTACGATTGTTTAGCAGCAGAGGAATGGGACTGCAATTTCCGGGCTGGTCCTATCGCCCATTATTGTGATTGTTTCGATTAACATTTCTGATTCCATGCATCAAGAAGTTCGGAAATTGCATCTGGTTTTACTTGGTTCCGTACACGGAGCCCTAGCGGACCAACGGTGTTGTATTGTTGCACCATGCGGCATGGGAAAACCGACTTTTTGGTCAAAAAGTGACCTAGCGGTGATCGAAACATTTAGGGGGTTTATTATAAGTCGCCACCATTCAAAACGTTATTAGGCCTTTATTGCAGAAAATCAATCCCGCGCCCATAATCCTCCAAACCCAGGCGAGGAGACGAACCCGTGTCCGAAGTTTCAACCGAAAAGCCACCCATTTTGGAAACTCCAAGCTTTAGACAGAGCGGACCGTTTATATTAGCTAGTTTGACTGGCGGGCACGGGCTGTTCCACTGGTTCTCCCAGAGCCTCAGTTTCATGTTACCCGAGATTCGGGACACCTTCGGAATCAGCACCGGCCAGGTGAGTTATATGGCCGCCACCCGAGAATTAGCCTCCGGAATAGTGGCCATGCCGGGCGGAGTATTCACCGATATGGTACGTCCCCATTGGGGATTGATTTTAGCCTGTTGCATGGCTATTTTCGGATTGGGCTGGGTAGTGATGGGCTTTTCACCCATCTATCCGGTGGTGTTGGTGGGTATGGTGCTGGTCGCATTATCCACAGCACTGTGGCATCTACCAGCCATAGCGGCTATCTCTCGGCGCTTCCCAGAGCGCCGAGGCACAGCGCTATCCACTCATGGAGGCGGCGGAAACATCGGCGACGTGATCGCCATGGCGATCACCGGATTCCTATTGGGGTTTTTAGGTTGGCAGGGACTAATAAAGATTTATGCGATTATCCCGCTATTCTTAGCCTTCGTAGTGTTTTGGTCCTTCCGAGATTTAGGGTGGGACAACGAGACTAATTCAGATTCAGTCAAACCAGATCTGTCTCGACAGTTGGCCCAAACCAGGGATCTGTTCAAAAACCCCGGATTATGGGGCATCAGTCTGGCCTCAGGGGTCCGGAGTATGGCATTCGTCAGCTTCATGACCTTCCTACCCCTGTATCTTAATGATGAGTTGGGCCTTACCGGGCCATCTCGAGGCTTTTACCTGATGCTGCCTTTGATTGTAGGCATCCCTTTTACCCCGCTAATGGGTTACCTATCAGACCGGATTGGGCGAAAATTGGTGCTGATACCTGGGATGATTTTGCTGGGGTCGTTGACGTTTATGTTGGTCCCATACGGGCAGGGTCTATCTATGATCATGCTGCTGATCGGATTGGGCACCTTCCTGAACAGCGACCAACCATTGCTGATGTCCGCAGCTCTGGATACGACTGGGAGAGAGGTGGCGGCCGCTACTCTGGGATTCATGTCTTTTTCCAGGATGATTTTAGCCGCCGTCGCACCCCCCATCGGTAGCATTTTCTACAATATCAACCCTGACCGGGTGTTTATTTACATCGCCGTATTGTTCGCCATAGCCATCGGTATTTTGATTATCACGCCTATTCCCAAACCACAAAAACATATTCAGTAGCCGTTTACCCGGTGTTCGGACGGCAGATGTCTAGCACTAGTGTTCAACAGGCGCAAACCTCGTGGGCAGATGCTGACTCAGGTCCGAAGGAAATAGCGGCCCTGAGTGATTGAGCAGAAAAAGTCGGCTAAATGGGTACCGAATTTCTCTCGGCGCGAGATTTGACTTGAATTAAAACTAAGAGGTTTGACTAGACGTATAGAAGAGCTTGTTAAAGTCGGCAACAACGCGGTCCACTATTTCCGCGACTGACATGCGAAGATTGAAGCCGTGACAATATACTCAGGGATCCCATACATCCCTTGACGGTATGCGCAGCCGTGCACATCAACCAGAAACGTAGGTGGGTCGCTAAGGCCCAACTTGATCGAGGGGTAGCCCAGTGAGACGGTAGTTCCTATTTCGTCGAACCACTGCGGGAAGGGTGTTAGTTTCTCACGAACAATCTTTTTGCTTCAACAACTGGGTACTGGTTCGCTATTAGGCGGAAAAAACCACCGAAGCCAAAGAAACTCCGGAACATTCGTAATCGCCCTGTTCGCGCTCCTATCTTTACGCACTCCCAACGTCTATTGAGCGATTCGCATAGCCGAGTTAGGTCCCGATTTGCCGGTATCCTATACTGATGCCTGTCATACAATACACTGAGCATCACGGCCTCATGTACATTGCGAGGCGTTCCTTCAGTTCAGCTAGAGCCTTTACTCCTA
>DCAE01000130.1:8569-9621 GCA_002311385.1 Dehalococcoidia bacterium UBA1141
ACATTGAAACCACGGTCTCGATGTTATGTATACCGGCTCGCGATAAACAATTGAACAATCGAGGTGAAAGCCTTAGCTCATCAATGGATGACACAGACACCGGTTCTATGGGCACCGGTGCCTTGTTTGATAATGGTTCATCTGGTTGGGTGTAGGAAGGAAGGATTCGTGCTTTTAGGAACTTCAATGCTCTCTGGACCGGGGTCTTGATAGAGCCCATCGATACACCTCCAATATCCACCGATTATGGCTGCCTTATGGCAAAGTTATTTATAAGGACTTGGAACGGCCCAGACTCTATGTCGATTTGGGCACCAGAATAGATATTCTGTTACGTTGTCGGCATATGCATCGAAATACTAAAGTATTATGACGATTCTGGCAATTTAAGGTCCTTTAAGAGCAATTAAGGCTTTCCAAAGGGTTGAAGTGGTTAGGATTAGGACTGTTTATCAGGGTGAAATCGACAAGCGTATAGCTGGCCAGGCAATGTTTGCTATATCAGGTATGTAGAATCCATTCCCGGAACATTTCTGTTAATCCACGGAACGTGGAGATAATGAAATTCTTAGCTGACCCGCGGAAGCGGAGGCAGCAGGTCCTAATCCTGCTAAAAGAACTATTTTACGTAAGGTCGAGGGCCATGGGCGATACCCTGGCCTTTATTTAACAGCCTCGCTTCCGACTTACCAATAGCCGGACTCATAGCCACATTTGTGGAACAATATACTCTCAAATTCGCCTCCCCTTATTACCTTATACTTCCCCAGTGGCAGAAGACCCAATTGATGAAGAAGAGGAGTTCGATCAAGGCGAGTTTTAAGGAAAGTTATCGACTAAAAAACGTTGTTGACTAATAAGAGGTGAAGAGACATGGCGCGCGAAATTACGATTGCGAAGTTCAAGGATGTGGCCAATGGTTTGCAGCCCGGCCAGTTTTCAATCGGCGAACGCGAAAACGTGAGCGGCCTTGATGGACTAGATCCTATCTACAAGGACCTGCTTGATCGTCCAATCACTATCACTCTTGGTCTAATCGGACCAGATGGGCG
>DCAE01000130.1:9817-10201 GCA_002311385.1 Dehalococcoidia bacterium UBA1141
GGAATAACCCTCGACTCACCATCCTCATCGTCAACCCGGACAACCCCTATCACTGGGTGCAAATCAAATGCACAGTGGAACACGAGGAATTGGAAGAGGGCCCCAACGGCGATCGGGTTACGCAGCAGTTAGATAAAATCTGGGAGAAGTACACGGGTAACGAACCACCTTACGGGCTACGGGACCCGAGCATTGACGAGAAGAGGGTGCTCTTCGTATGCCGAGTTGACCGCATAGCGACCTTCGGGAAGCCTTGAACCGCCGCACTGTTGAGAGACTATAACGCCGCTCTAAGAAGCTAAGGTAAGCCGCAGTGTGAAAGGGATGGCCTTGCCAGTGGCCATCCAGAAATTGTTCAAACAGATGGCTTTCAAGGCAGGACAG
>DCAE01000123.1 GCA_002311385.1 Dehalococcoidia bacterium UBA1141
TCTTGCAAGAAAGGGTTCCCCTAAGACCCTTCCTAAAGAACTTCAAACTTTTCCTAGGTAAGCCTAGATCGGCGGCCTTCTTGTGTGCCACGTGGTGGCTTGTTCGTAGGCGTGGGCTACTTTCATGACTGTGGCGTCTTCGAAGGGGCGGCCTACGATTTGCAGCGATATGGGCATGTTGTCCGAGGTGAACCCGCATGGGACCGAGATTGCGGGGACACTTGCTAGGTTGAACGGGCCAGTGAAGCTGCGGATGCCAGCCATGCGGCTGTGGGCGTCTTCCTGACTCTTTATACCGGGGCCATCGGGTATCTTGGGCGCCGCCGCCGGAGACGTGGGCAGTACCACAACGTCCACTTCCTTCAGTAACTCAAGCAGCTCTTGCCGAAGCATTTCCCGAAATTTCTGGGCTTTGTAGTAGGACTGAGCCGGTGTCAGGATAGCCGTCAGTAGCCGCACCCGGGTGTTGTGGTCGTAATCGCCAATCTGCGTTTTTAACCTTTCGTAATGAACCGCCGCTCCTTCCATGTCGGTTATGCACTTGGAAGCGGTGCCGCCGTGGACGATTATCGGCAGGGACACGGTTTTCACTGGCGCTCCCAATTCCCCCAATACGCCGCTGGCCGCAACCACAGCGTCTCTGACTTCCCGGTCCACGTCGTCGCTGTAGGTTTTCTCGGTGAGCAGTCCCACGCGGATGCCGGTTATGTCCCCTGCCAGCGCTTGCTGGTAGTCGGGCACCGGCTGGTTCCACGTGTATTTGTCGTTGGGGTCGTAACCGGCTATCGCCTGCAAGGTGATGGCGCAGTCCTCTACCGTTCGCGTGATTGGCCCTACCGTGTCCATGGACCAACTGGCCGGCAATACTCCGTAGCGGCTGACCAAGCCCCAGGTTGGCCGCAGACCAACGAGCCCGCTCCAAGCCGCCGGTATGCGTATGGAGCCGCCTGTGTCCTCGCCCAAAGACGATGCGCACAGAAACGCGCCGGTGGCCGCAGCTGAGCCGCTGGATGACATGCCGGGGTTGCGGGTCAGGTCCCAGGGGTTCTTGGGTGTGCCGGCCGGATGAACGAAGCTGTCGCCTAAGGCGAACTCACTTAGGTTCAGCTTGCCCAGCATGATTGCTCCGGCGTTCTTTAGGCCGGTCACCACGGTGGCGTCATAGTCGGGGACGAAATCCCACAAAATGGTCGAGCCAGCAGTGGTGCGGATTCCTTTGGTGTAGCACTGGTCTTTCACCGCTACGGGAACGCCGTGCAGCGGGCCCAAATATCGACCGGCGGCGATGGCCTGCTCCGCTTCCCTGGCTGATTTTAGGGCCTCGTCCCGGCAGACCGTGATGTATGAATTGAGCTTGCCGTCCACCTTTTCTATACGGTCCAGATATGCTTCCGTAGCCTCCACCGGGGATACTTCTTTGCTCTGAATCAACCGGGAGAGTTGGGTGGCTGAAAGGAATGGTATGTCCTGTTTATTCATAGGTCATCCTATTTGAGTGCACCGTTTACTTGGGAGGTAGCGGCTATTTAGCAAGAGCCCCGGCTTAAACCGGGGCTCGTACTACCTGTTTGCGTGTGAATAGGGACTGGGGACTAGTCGGCGGTGGAAGGTTCCAACGCCTCGTAAGGGTCAAGCATCGCGCCCGTCTCTCTCATGAAAGTCATGGCTTCTTCGCCGTGGAGGTTCTGGAAGAAGACCTCCAAGCGGTTGCCGTCGGGGTCGAAGAAGTAGAAGCTCTTGGTCAGACCGTGGTCGGCCACGAAGTCAATCTTGGCGCCGCTGTCTTTAATCTTCCCGTAAATCTCCTTCAGCTCTTCCTCGCTGCCATCGATGGACAATGCCGTATGGCTAAGGCCGGGGCTGCCGGTTTCCACGCCTTCGGGCACCCTGATTAGTGCGATGTCGTGGTCTAACGTGCCGAAGGACAAGAAAGCCATTCCCAAGCCGGGATGGTAACTCATCGTCTCCATGCCCAAAACCTCGCTGTACCACTTGGCCGAGGCCTCGGGGTCCTTTACGTTAAGCACCACATGACTGACTCTAGCGATTCTGGCCATGTTCATTCTCCTTATGAGCGTTTTAGACCCAAAAAGTGTTGCCGCCAGCATACTACCCGCCGTGAGTCTATTGCAAGACGGGGTGAATCACCGCAGAGGCGAGAAACGCACGGGTTTAAGCAATTATTACTCTGTGAACTCTGCGCCTCTGCGGTAAAAAACCAATGGCTAAAGGTCTACAGCCGCCAGTCCTTCGATTGCCAGGCCGTAACCCAGCATGTCCTGCATCTGGCGTTTGATGTTGAGAGTGATGGCTACCCTTGCGTAGCGTAGAGTCAGGTCGGGCTGCTGGCAGAGTTGCTCGGCCAGTTCCCAGGCCCGTGTAACAAGACGTTCCCTGGGGAGAACCTCGGCCACCACGCCAAGCTGCTGAGCCTCTTGGGCCGACAGAGTCTGACCGGTTAGGAGGAAGTAGCGGCCCCGGTTTTGGCCTAGGAGCATGGGCCAGACCACATGCACACCGTCGCCGGGGACGATGCCCCTGGGAAAGTGGGGAGCGTCTTGAAAGGTGGCGTTCTCCGATGCCAATACGATGTCCGACATGACGGGAATCTCGGCGTGAATCAATGCCGGGCCGTTAACCGCCCCAATTATCGGCACCTCTATCTCAAGCAGGTTGGTCAGCAGGCGCTTGCCCTCCCAATAGGTCACGTCCCAGGTCTTGGGAGTGCGTTTGGGCCGGTCTCCTTCAAACTCGGCGCAGTAGTCGTCGCCGGTGCCGGTGAGAATCACGACCCTGTTCTCCGGGTCGCTGCCGATGTCGGCAAAAGCGTAGCCAAATTCCCGGTGGGCCGGCCCGCCCCACTTGAGGCTTCCTCCGTGGGAGTGAAACGTCACCTGCAAGATGCCGTTTCTGCGCTCAAAATTGACCGTCTCGTACTTGTTCTGGTACTCCTCGAGTTTTGCCATGACTGTGCCTCCGTTTGCCAGAGTTTGGTTTATCTGGCACACCTTACTACCTTGTGAGCAGTCGTTCAATGCTCCCCATGGGCAATGCAGAATGTTTGAAATCCTTTTTCGGATAGACCGGACCTGCGTTTGAAGCTAGATTGGTGATTAGACCGCATTTGCTGCCAGGGAATCCAATGCCGGTCGAGGACACGGCGTAGAGCCAATGCGCGGGAGAATTTCCAGCCTGACACCTATGTACCACGGATGGTACGTGGTGGTGGCCTGCATGGTTACCTCGATGGTAATAGTGGGTGCCCGCAACAGTCTCGGAGTCTTCGTCATTCCACTGAGCGAGGACTTCGGCTGGAGTCGCGGCGCCGTATCCCTTGCAGCTTCGTTGAGTTTTCTGCTCAATGGACTGACGCAGCCGTTATTGGGTCGCATGTTCGATCGATTGGGAGGCCGCCGTGTAATCCTGGGGAGTCTGATTCTCGTCGGGGTATCCACCGTGCTCCTCAGCCTGACCTTCCACATCATCTTTCTCATATTTATTTTTGGCTTGGTGTTGGGAACGGCCTACAGTGGAGCGTCACCCGCCAACACAGGGGCATTGATTGCCAGATGGTTTCGACGCAAGCGTTCCACGGCCTTAGGTCTAAACGTGGCAGGTACGGCTGTGGGAGGGCTGATATTGATCCCCTTGGCCGCCCAGATGATTGAAGCGACCAATTGGCGGTTAACGTGGTTGGCTCTAGGATTGATCGTACTGTTAGTAGCGGTTCCTCTGGGTTTTCGGGTCATACATGATGGCCCGGAGAAGCTGGACCTGAAACCCGATGGTGGGTCAACGCCCGGGGATCAACTGGTCAGCCAGGCGCCAATCGGGCGTGCCGGACCCTTGGAGGCCACCAGTTGGATTGACGTCTTTCGGTCTTGGCCTATATGGCAGATATCGACCGCCTACTTCGTTGACGGCTTCGCCATAGCAATCATCCTCATCCATTTTGTGCCCTTCGCCGTTGACCGGGACGCGTCGGTGTCAAGCGCTGCCTTGCTGTTCGGCCTTATGATGGCGGTCAACATTGTCGGGAGCGCGCTCACAGGGGCGCTAGCAGATCGTATGAGCCGCAAGACGGTGTTGACTGGGCTCTATTTAACGCGAGGCTGCGCATTCCTCGTTGTGTTGGTGTTGCCGGGAAGCCTCGGCTTGTGGGTTTTTGCTACCGTCGCTGGCTTTTCTTTTATTTCCCCCACGTCCTTGACCACCTCGTTGATAGCGGACATCTACGGTCTGCGTGTTCTTGGCACCATCGGTGGGGTGGCCTACTCATTTCGGCAAATTGGCGGCGCTTTAGGGGTCTTGCTCGTAGAATACCTCTTCGACATCACCGGCTCGTACGATATACCTTTCGCCATAACTGGATCCCTGTTGCTGCCAGCGGCCCTGGTGGCATTCATGGTCAACGAAAAAAAGTTCTCCACCCGCTACCAAGATAACCGGGCATAGCACCGTTAACGTCTTGTGCCTCCGGAAATTGTAGCTCCAGAAATTGATGAGGCAGCAACTGGTGGCGTTGTACCGGGGGAGATCAACTGGCGTCATAGTTACCTGACCCGCCGCCCTCCCTGGAACACTGCCCAGATGTTTTTCAGCGCCCCGATGTCGGAATGGGGATCGCCGTCGATTAGGACCATGTCGGCCTGCTTGCCCACCTCTATGGTGCCAACTTGCTCTTGGACGCCCAGCAGTTCGGAGGCCACTCTGGTGGACGCTTCCAGGGCGGCCTGCGGCGTCATGCCGTTGTCCACCATCAACTCAATCTCTCTGGCTACGAAACCGTGGCGGGCCGGGGAGCCACCGGCATCGGTGCCTGTGGCGATGATTACCCCGGCTTGTAACGCACGCTTGAAGCTGGCAATGGAATTCTCTTTACGGTCATAGACGTCGGCCATCTGGTCCTTGGACAATCCAGCCTGGATGGCCAAGCGTTCCCTGGCATCCCAGGTAGACATGGTGGGGACCATATAGGTGCCCTTTTCAGCCATCAGCCGCACCGTCGGCTCGTCCACATAGGTGCCGTGCTCGATTGAGTCTATGCCCGCCTCTACGGCCAACAGGGTGCCCTCGAAACCGTGGCAGTGAGCGGCTATCTTCAGACCGGCATCGTGGGCAGCCCGCACGGCCGCATCCAGAGCCTCCCTGCTCATGCTGGGAAACTGGGCGCCGTCGGGCCGGAAGCCGGTGGCGCCGACCTTGATGAGGCCGGCGCCCCTCTGAATCATGTCCTGAATACCCAACAGCAGTTCTTCCGGCGTCTCAGTGGTCCGGGTAAGACCCGCTGGCCAGGTGCCGGGGTACTGGAACCACTCACCTGATGCGATTATGCGGGGACCAAACACTGCGCCTGCCGCCGTTTGTTTGGCGATATTGATGTTGACGCCGAAACGAGCGCCGACATCCCGTGCGGTAGTCACACCGGACATCAGAGATCTGCGGCAATTGCCCACGGCCTTCAAGGTGAACTCCTCCGCAGTGTCGTTGAGCAGCCGGTCCATGACATCAGTGCCACCGTCGCCGGTGAAGTGCTCGTGACAGTCAATCATGCCCGGAATCAAGGTCAGGCCTTGGCCATTGATGTCTTCTTGGTGGACGGTCCGTTTTGGCCTGCTGGACTCCGATCCGATCCAACTGATGGCGCTTCCGGTTACTTCCACGCTTACTTCAGAGATAGCGCTTGCACCCGTCCCATCGATGAGCTTGACATTTCTGATTACAAGATCCATGGTTACCTCCTTGAATCGTTTTTTCACCGCAGAGGGCGCTGAGGACGCAGAGTTTTACTTTATTTTTCTCTGCGTCCTCAGCGCCCTCTGC
>DCAE01000137.1 GCA_002311385.1 Dehalococcoidia bacterium UBA1141
AGCAATTTGGGAGAAGGGTTTATTTATTCCAGCTTATTCAAGCGGCTTTTACCAACCATGCAACGCTGTTTGTCTCGGTAAGGGGGCGAAGGTAAAAAGTTAACCGGTGGCGGGCTAGAGTAGACTCCGTCTCCCGATACCCTACTTTTTGTCCCATAGACAAGGTGGCGAATAGCGGAGCATATTCAGGCTTCGGTTCGATAACGACGAAATCTTTCCCACCGATGGTAATCCCCTGAAACACCAGCTTGACCAGGGTCTTAGCTCCTCGTGTGTTATTTCATGGTGCAGCGAGACCGCTAGCCAATCTTGTAGGAACTTGGCGGTGCGCTCCAAGTTGGGCAGTCGTGGAGACTTGACAGGACTTTTGAGGGCTTTATCGAAAGGCGTTCAGGGTATGCCTATTGCCCTCCATTTTGGTTGACTGGTAGCGGTCAGTAGTATAATCTGGAGACCGCCGAAAAGGCTGCCGACCAGAGTTTAATTTTTAACGGGGTGATAAATATGAGGCACAATTGGTTCAAGTACACGAACGCCTTGGTGCCTATCTCCGCTATGCTAATTCTGATGTTATTCGCCGCTTGCGGCGGTTCGGCTCCGCCCGAACCTGTCGTGGTGGAGAAGGAAGTGATTAAAGAGGTCATTAAAGAGGTTATCAAAGAGGTACAGGTGGAAAAGATTGTGGTGGCTACTCCCACAGCAGCTCCACCCCCGTCAGCCGTCGAGAAACCTGAAGGACACCTCAGAATTGCTTACACGTCGTTGGGCAATGATGGGATCTATCCCAAGTCGAGTAACGTTAACGCCGGCGGAAAAGACATACAGACCACTATGTACGACGTTGTCATTGGGTCAGATGCCCAAGGTGCTTTTAGCACCGAGACAGGCCTATCCCACGAGTGGTCAACGTCGTCTGATGCCTTGCAGCACACCATACACCTGCGTAAAGGTGTCAAGTTCCATAACGGGGAAGAAGTAACCGCTGAAGACGTTATGTTCAGTATGATAGAAATAATGGAGGAGGACTCTCAAGCAGCCTTCAACCGGGAGCTGACGCCCCTCCTGGAGAATTTCGAAATCCCCGCACCTTACACAGTGGTGATAAACTGCCACTCGCTGTGTCCTTTTGCGCTTTGGATATTTTCCGGAGTACGAGGAACCGACGGGATGGTTGTACCAATGGCCCACTATGAAGCAGTGGGGGAGTCAGAATACGCCAAGTCGCCCGTGGCTAGCGGCCCTTATAGTTTCGGTGAGCAGGTGCTGGGCGCTTCGGTCCGGGTGGACGCTGTTAATGCACCCCATTTCAGGGGCGGCATACCCAAATATGAAACCATCACCTTTCTCGGCATCCCTGAGGAAACTACTCGCTACGCCATGTTGAAATCAGGGAGTGCGGACATCATAGACACGAGTCGCGAACGTATTGACTCGCTTAAGGCCGATGGGTTCAACGTGTTCTACAAAGAGCGGGCGGATTTAATGGGGGCCTACTTCTTCCAGCAGTGGGAAGACGACTCGCCTTTCAAAGACGTCAGAGTGCGAGAGGCGATTAACAAGGCGATCAACCGGCCGGCAATCCTGAAGTACATCTTCGAGGGGAGAGGGGGCTATGCCTTTTACCCGATGGGAAGCTATGCACTGGAGAGCGGCTTGAATCCTGACCTGCTTACTTACCCTTACGAACCCGACCGGGCCCGCGCATTGCTGAAGGAAGCGGGTTACGATAAAGACAATCCCCTTGAGGTCAAGCTCGCAATCTATCCTTTCGGCGGGATCGTCGAGTTTCCCAGGATGATTGAGGCCATCGGCGCCGACCTTGAGGAAGCAGGTATAAAAGTCAATTTCCAACCGACGGAATACGGAACGCTGAGGAACATGCGGAAAGCATTTGAGCTTGGCGGCGGTTGGTTGGGCCCCTGGGCCACCACCAACCGGGCGGCCCCTGCTGAAATACTCAGCATTGTCAGGGCCCTGTATTACAGCAAGGCCCCTTATACTACCTACAAGAACCCCGGATTCGATGCCATCATGGACAAGGCATTCAGCTCGGTCGATCCAGAACCGATAAAGGGCTATATCGCCGACATGCAGAAGTTCTTGTACGACGATTATTATGGAATTCCCTTGTTCGAAGTAGATACTCCCTTCGCCACCGTTCCGGAGATCACGCATTGGGACACCGGGAGGGATTCCTACGACAAAAATATGGACAGCCTCTTCTTTCCAGGCAAGTGAGGCTGTGATGACAAGCCAAAGTCTGCGGGGCGGGTCGCACCATCAAACCTGCCCCATAGGCCTCATGCCTGCCTTTTTTGCCCTCGGTTACCTCCAATCCTAGGGTCTAAGTCATCAGTAACGGCAGTTGCTGCGGCAGCTTCGGTGCGCACGCGCCAAGATGCTTTTGCGTGAGTGAGAGGACGTGCAACGCTATATTCTAAACAGGGTCCTCCAATCCGTAATTGCCCTCCTGATATTGTCTGTGGTCATATTTGGGCTTGGCCGACTGACAGGAGACCCGGTGGTGTTGTTACTGCCGCCTGATGCTACCCAGGAAGCCGAAGACCTTTTGCGCGCTTCTCTAGGGCTAGACCAACCCTTGCCGGTCCAGTACTGGCTGTTCATAAGCAATGCTGCCAGATTAGAATTCGGCGATTCACTCAAGGCCCGCCGCCCGGTGACGGAGTTAATCAAACCCAAGGTCATCATATCGTTGAAGCTGGGTATTGTAGCCATGGGAATCACGTTGTTGATGGGCATTCCCTTGGGGGTTCTAGCCGCAGTGAAGCGAGGCACCCCTCTGGACACTATGGCCAATATGATTGCGGTGCTAGGTCAATCCCTGCCCCAATTCTGGGTGGGAATCATGTTGATTCAGATATTCACTGTCCGGTTGGACTTGCTACCTGCTTCGGGTACAGGAGGTATAACCCACTATATCCTCCCGGCCTTCACTCTGGGATGGTTTGTAGCGGCCGGAATAATGAGGCTCCTTCGGTCCAGTATGTTGGAGGCCTTGGATGGTGAGTACATCAAGATGGCCCGGATCAAGGGACTCCCAGAATGGAAAATAGTATGGAAACACACCCTGAAGAACGCGTTGATTCCTGTCCTCACCTTTGGGGGTAGCTACCTGGCTGCTTTCATTACTGGCGCTATTCTGGTGGAGACCGTATTTGCCTGGCCCGGAGTGGGACGGTTGGTCTATGACGCGATCATCTGGAGAGACTTTCCCGTGCTTCAGAGTCTGATTCTAATGATCGCGGCGGTGGTAATCTCGGTCAATTTAATTGTGGATATCCTTTACGCCTATGTCGATCCCCGTATCAGGTATACCTGAGGAGAACATTAGGGTGGCAACCGCTGAACCGCGCATATCAACAAGTCGCTCGGTCTTCGATCAGGGAAAGAAGATAGCGCGTGGACTCCGCAGAGCGCCGGTAATTCCCTTGGCCATCATCGGTTTAATCGTATTTACCGCTACATTTGCTCCCCTCCTGACCCCGTATTCCACTACCAAACCTTCACTCGCGGAGCGGCTCACTCCGCCCGTATGGGACGCAGAGGGTAGTTGGGACCATCCCCTGGGCACCGATGCGCTGGGGAGGGATATGGCCACGAGATTGATGTTTGGGGGCCGCGTCTCTATGCTCGTTGCCATATTAACTCTCATCTTGGGTGGAGGTATAGGGACCGCGATTGGTCTATTCGCTGGATTTTACGGTGGGCGGCTGGACTCTGTTCTCATGCGTATTGCGGATAGCACCTTGGCATTTCCGATCATCCTTTTCGCCATCCTCTTAGTGGTTACGCTGGGAGCGAGCATGGCCAACGTAGTTATCGCCATTGCTCTGGTCTTATGGGCCCGCTACGCCCGCGTAATCCGAGGAGAAGTACTGGCCCTTAGAGAGAGGGACTTCATCGCCAGGGCACGGGTCGCTGGCTGTTCTGACCTGAGAATCTTGCTGGTCCATCTATTCCCTAACACTGCGAACACTTTGCTGGTGCTCCTCACGCTCCAAGTTGGGTGGGTTATCATTGTAGAGGCTTCGTTAAGCTTCCTGGGTGCGGGTATCCCGCCGCCCACGCCGGCTTGGGGTGCCATGGTGGCGGATGGTAGAGAGTACGTAGACACCGCCTGGTGGGTTTCCGCCTTTCCGGGCGTAGCTATCATGCTAACTGTGATTGCCTTCAACTTGGTCGGCGACTGGCTCAGAGACGCTCTGGACCCAAAGCTCAGGCAAGTGTAGCGGGTGTACAAGTTCTAATTAGAGTATAAATCCAGGATTCTTGGGTGATTGGGAATGCACAACATATACGAAGACCTGGGGCCCCCCGCAGCTAAACCAGAAACTCGATATGCGAGACTTACAACAGCCTGATTCTTCGCATTGTGAAAGGCATAACCCAATTCATGGATGTGCATTTCCTAACATAGAAGTCAGAATTAGCCTACATTCCACATTAGCTAGCAGGGCACCCGACTTAATTCCTTATTCCCACCTCCGGCCCAGAACCAAGGACCTCGGTGCCTATAGGCAAACCATCTGCTAGGCCGACTTCTGTAGCGGGAGAAAACCATATCATA
>DCAE01000031.1 GCA_002311385.1 Dehalococcoidia bacterium UBA1141
TCCCCCCTTACAAAGGGGGACTCTTCCTCTGACAGTGGATTTAGCCAGCAACTAGCCCCACTTTCGTAAATGGGGGTTGGGGGGATTTCTCCCCGCAATCAGCCGCCCCAAGTTATTTTCCGCCAGTGCCCCAGGATCGATAATTACCAGACCGAATGCGATAAACAGTCCAAGAAAGGATGACCAATGCCAGTCACTAAGATAGAAATAAAATCCCATAAAGCGTTCGCCGATTCTAGGTCATTCGGGGACGTGGGCGCTTATGAGCAACTGGACGGCATTGTCCATTTCGCCGTGGACCCGAATCACTCCGCCAACGAAACTATTGCCGACTTGGAGTTGGCGCCCAGAGACGCCACGGGGTTGGTGACCTTCTCTTCGGATTTTCGTATATTGCGACCCGTGGACGCCCAGCGAGGTAACCGCCGCATCTTGATGGACATACCCAACCGGGGCAAACCCCTGGCCCTGCGTAATATAAACAGCGCCCCTGAGGTGGCGCCCGAAGCGCCCATGGACCCAGGCAACGGGTTCTTGATGCGACAAGGATACACCGTGGTCTGGTGCGCTTGGCAGCACGATGTTCCCGACGTGCCCGGCATGCTTCGAGTCAACCTCCCGGAAGCCGTAACTCAGGAAGGCCCCATCACCGGAAAGATAGTTGTTACCTTCCAGTTGAATGACATTTCCAAGGCGGAGTTTCTCTCCAGCAGAAACCATCGCCCCTACCCAGCAGATGATGTGAACGACCGGACTGCCGTGCTGACGGTGCAGGAACACGAGGATGCGCCCGAGGAGATAATCCCCAGAGACCAATGGTTATTTGCTCGATTGGAGAACGGCAAAGCGGTGGCCGACGCTAGCCATGTTTACATGGAGTCGGGCTTTCAGGCAGGCAAAGTTTACCAGGTCATTTACTCCACCACCGGTGCGCCTGTGGTGGGTCTGGGCCAGTTGGCCACCCGCGACATGGCCGCATTCTTGCGCTATGCCACCGACGAAGAGGACAATCCCCTGGCAGGGAACATCGACCATGTTTACAGTTTCGGTGTCTCCCAGAGCGGCAGGTTCCTACGCCTATTCCTGTATCTGGGCTTGAACTGGGATGAAGAAGGCCGGCAAGTATTTGACGGATTCATGCCCCACGTGGCCGGTGGCAAGATGGGTGAGTTCAACCACCGGTTCGCCCAGCCTTCCAGCCAAGCGACTAGGAGCGGCAACAGCCTGTTCCCGTTTAGCGACGTTGCCCAGACCGACCCGGAACTTGGCATCACCGATGGCTTGCTGTCCCGGCTTTCCGCCAAATGTAATCTGCCCAAGGTGATGTACACTCACACGCCTTCGGAGTACTGGGCCGGACATGGTTCGCTGATGCACACCGACCTGACCGGAAGCCGTGATTTGGACCCGCCGGAAGAGGTGCGAATCTACATCTTCGCTGGTACACAACACGCCTTGGCGGTTTTCCCTCCCGTGGACAAGGACGTTGACGGTTACCACGGTCAACGCGATTTTAGTGTTATCGACTACCGGGCTCTGCTCCGCGGTGCGTTGACCAACATGGACCGCTGGGTGACGAAGGGAGAAGTCCCGCCGCCCAGCCGGTATCCCAGAATCGACGACGGCACAGCGGTATCTCCGGAAAAGATAGGCGAGGTTTTCAACAGCATTCCCAGCGCCAAACTCCCCGTACCCATGCGGCGTTTTACCCGCTTGGACTTCGGCCACGATCCAATGGTTGCCACCAAGATTCCAGCGGAGATTGGCAAGGTGTATCCGAATCTGGTGTCGGCGGTGGACCAAGACGGCAATGAACTGGCTGGCATTGCCTTGCCATTCATAACGGTGCCACTGGCGACCCACACGGGGTGGAACCTGCGCCATGCCGACATAGGCGGAGCCGGTCAGGTCTTGTCCACCGGCGGAGCGTCGGGCGGGACTCTGCGGGGCTCGACTATTCCATTCGCCGCCACGAAAGAAGCGCGGGAAGCGTCGGGAGACCCCCGCCTTTCCATTGAGGAGCGTTACGCATCCAAGTCGGAGTATCTGGGCTTGGTCAAGGAAGCCGCCGAAAACCTAATCGCACAGCGATATCTACTTGAAGAAGACGTTGAAACGATAGTCACGCAAGCGGCCCAACACTACGATCTGTTCGCCAGCCGGGTTCCCGAGTCTCAACCCGTGGGAGACTAGAATACCGGAAAAATCCTGTCGTATTGGCCGCGTCGTCCCACCGCCCAAGAACCAGGGCGGTTAAGGCGATTTCTGGATTCCTGCCTTCGCAGGAATGACGAGCGCGTAACACCGTCCCCCTTTCGTAAAGGGGGATACAGGGGGATTTCCTTCGTTATACGTCCCCGTATCTAAGGTTTACTGCGATTTTTACGACCATTAAACATAGGAGAGCATTCATGACCACGTTGGAAGAACGGTATCAAAAAGGAATAGAAACCCGCACAAAATTTGGCGCTGGAACGCCTAGGAGCGGATGGGCCACAGAGTCCCAGTTGGCACCGGACCTCTACCGAATCATCGAAGAGGCTCTGTTTGGCTCAATATGGCATCGCCCCGGAATGAAGATTGAGCATCGGGAGATGTGCACCCTCACGGTCCTAACGGTATTGCAAAAAGACAACCAAATCAGGCGGCACACAGGCAACGCCCTCAATCTGGGTCTGCTCCCGGAGCAAATCATAGAGGTATTCATCCACGCCGCCTTTTATTCGGGCGTTCCGTCGGTGCTAAACACCTTGGAGATCGCCAAAGAGGTGTTCGCCGAGCGGGGAATCGATTTCACGCCCCCAAGGATTTTCGACCCCACAGAGACTCCCGATGACCTTTTCGAACGAGGAGTGGCCCGGCGGCAGGAGTTGATGGGCGAGCCCAGCGGGACGGCTTTGGGGCCGGTCACCCAGGCGGAGTGGGAGTTCAACCGCCTGACCACCGAATACTACTGGGGCTCGGTCTGGAACAGGCCGGGCTTGGACCTTCAAAGCCGGTCTATGTGCACCCTCGCAGCGTTAACGGCGCTGGGGCGGCACGGACCTCTGCGCAGCCACATACGCGGAGCGCTTAACATTGGGTTGACCCAAGAGCAGATTGTGGAGGTCTTTATCCACACCACGTTTTATTGCGGATTGCCCTTCGCCAGAGAGGCAATCGACATAGCCAACGAGATTTTCAGAGAGTCACAAGTCGAATCTGACTGATGCTCTAGTGATTCCTAACGCACTGATAGCAACGCGATAAGGGTGGAGAACCAACGGGTTCTCCACCCTTATTTAACATCCAAAACATTGCCACAACACCCGGAAGCAGGCACGGACAGAAGACTTCGCAGTTACAGTTCTCCAGGTGTTCTCCGCTAAGTGTCCAGGTTTGGTCCGCGGTCATGGCAAATCCTACAGATTCAGGAGCCTCTGGGCGTTACCACCGTTGATTAATGCCCTCTCGGCCTCGGTGCATGCCAGATTGTCTATCATCACGTTGTATTCATTGAAATGGGCGAAGGGATGGTCGGTGCCGTAGAGCAACTTTTCCGGCCCATAACTCTTGTAGCAATATTCCAGCGCTTCCGGACTGTGGGCCACCGTGTCCACGTAGATTTTGTCGAAGTAATTGCTGGCGGGTTGGGTCAGCTTCTCCCAATCTTCCGGCGGTGTCCAAGCGTCAATCATCCGTTCCACCCGGCCTCGGATGTAGGGCACGAACCCTCCGGTGTGGGGCACGATCAGCTTCAGGTCCGGCAATTCTTGGAAAAGACCGCTCATCATCAGCCTGATCGTGGCCAGGGATGTGTCGAACATGTAGGCCATTCCCGGCATCAGAGGGCGTTGGTCAATTCCGTTCAGATTCAGTGGCGCCGTTGGGTGCATGTCCATGGGCACTCCCATCTCCGCCACATGCTTGTAGACTGGCCAGAACTCGGGGCTGTCCAGGGTCCTCTGATTGATGTTGGAGAACAGATAGATTCCTTTAAACCCCAACTGGTTTATGCAGCGGTCAATCTCCGCTATGGTTCGTTTGGCGCTGCCCCAGCCTAGGGTCGCCCATGCTGCGAACTTGCCGGGATGCTGGGCAACCACCTCAGCCAAATGATCGTTGATGCGAGAGGCCCAGTCGTCGGCCTCGTCGCCGCCCAAGAGCTCGGGGCCGGGAATCCCGTGGCTGAGCACCGACATGTCGATGCCCAAGTCCTCCATGGCCCGAAGCTTGCCGTCTACATCGGCATGATTCAACGGAGAAGCGTGTTGGTAACCGCCGTTGCAACTGACGAAATAGGTGCCGCCTTCCAGCACTCCTTTGGGCAGAGAGCTACGTCCCCCCAAGAACTGAAGGTAGTCAAGAAATATCAGGTGGCTATGGACATCGATCCGCATCGGACCTCCAAAAATAGTGATGGGTGGCTGGTACAACGAGTGCGAAATCCCCTCGGCTCCCTTTACAAAGGGGGCCGAGGGGATTTTCTTCACCATTTGCCGCCTAGACCGAGCCCCGTCGCCAAAGGTTTACAAATTGCTTGCCTAGTTCCCCTACCCAGCTAGCGACCCCATGGGGTCCCAAGCGGGCAAGACCACAGGCTCACGTGCCAGTGCAGCGAGAAGTTCGAGGGGAAGGTACTCCTTGGGCACGGCGATTTCAAACATGTACTCGGCGAACCATGAATCGTTCATCAAGAAGAAACCCTTGTTTCCCACTTTGTCGTCCCAGCTATTCTCCACCCGCCAGCGCCGGGGAACACCGTCGACCACATCTACCCCTGTGAACATCATGGCGTGGGTCATGCTGGTCTGTTGGTACTCCAACCGGGCCGCCTTGTCCATGGAGAAATCGGCGCCGTAAACGCTGGCATAGTCGAACAACTCGGCGTCCCACAGTCCCAAATCCCGATGCATCTGCTTCCCGGTGTCGCAACCCATCCACACAGGTTTGCCGTCTTGGAGCATCTTCAGAGCGATGTCCTTCATCACTTGGATATCGATGTTTAGGTATTTGATGGGTGGCGCATCCACCACGTTGCCCAGGTAGTCCACGGTAAAAGTGGCACCGATGGGGCTAGAAGCTCTGGGGTCATGAACCAGGCTCACGTAGTCGTCTATGGGAGTGGGCAGATATTTCTCCGCAAACTCCAAGGGAGTCATCTTGCCCGCTCTGGTGAAAACACCGTCCTTGTCTTTCCATTGCCAATCAACGGTGGTGGGCGGGGTGCCCAAGTGGATGCACAGGATGTCGTAGGCGACTTTCAGTACTTCGGTTTTGATTCGGCGCATCTCGTCAATGCCGGATTCGTCGGCGTAAGCCGCGCGGATTCTCTGGGCGCCTTGACGCATCTGGTAATTCAGACTGGAGTTCATCCGTCCTGAATTACCGGAGCTCTCCGTTTCCGGCATGGAGGTCTTGGGCACCACCCCATGCTTGTTCACCAAGGCCGTGAACATGTCCCATTGACCGCCGTCGTTTATGGGATTTCTCAACAGAAATGAGACAGTACGGTCATCGGAAGGCCGATCAGCCGTTTCTATGATTGCTTCCAAGACGAAATTTGCACGTTCAAGCTTGTCCCAGAACATAAGGTAGTTTTGGCTGAACTCAAAATCTTTCACATTCAGCAGATTTCTTGTATCCGTCCGGCAAACGTTCAGTCCGGCGAACATCCAGCACCTACCCGACCTCGCCTGGTTGGTCACCGACCAGTCATCCAGCATGATGGAGAAGGAATGAGGCGATTCGGCGACGATTGACCGGCTCAAAGCCACGTCATTAACGTCGTGCTGGGTTACCACGTTTTGTAGCAACTTTTTAGGAGAGTCGGCTTCAAATCCTCTCCGAAACTCATCTAGGGATTCTTGGGTTAAGGCTGCGGTTCCGGTTGATGCGGGGTTTGTGGACGTATCGTTATCCATGTGCGTTCACCTGGCGATAAAATTTCGGTTTTCGACTCGCTTCTGTGGCTTGATCCAAGTGCTCCATTCTACCCCATGAACGAGGCGCAGTGCGAAGAATGACAAGGTGGAAACATGCGGCCAATGTATAGTCTCGACACAGGCCGCCTGCTGGGGTTAATATCCGGCCCAGAGAGAGAGAGAGAGACGTTACCGCCGTGAATTCCTGCCAGCAGGAAGTCCACTCCAAGTTTTGTGCCCACCGCTTTGTATAACGAGGGAGGCGACATGACCGCACCGATCGAAAGACCGGTTAACTGGATCGAGGATCACCTGAACCGCTATCTTGAGACCAATGGCGAGGACGGCCACATTTTTTCGGGCGTGCCCACCTTACTGCTGACGACAATGGGCCGAAAGACCGGCCAACCGTACACAACACCCCTGATCTATGGCCAAGATGGAGGCCGTTACTTGCTGGTGGCCTCTCGGGGCGGAGCACCCACCAATCCGGGCTGGTACCGCAACCTGGTCATACAGCCCGATGTGGAGATACAGGTTAAAGCCGACCGTTTTTCGGTCCGCGCCCGCACTGCAACCCCTGAGGAGAAAGGCCCTCTCTGGGAGCTGATGGCCAAAATCTGGCCCAACTATGATGAATACAAGACCAAGACCACCCGGGAAATACCCCTGGTAATCTTAGAACGCTAGACGTGGCCCCCAATGGTCAACTGCAATTCGGAGGAGCCCAATGGACCGTTCCGACATCGCATTCCTGTCCGCCTCGGAATTGGCGTCGGCCATCGAATCCAAGCAAGTATCACCGGTGGAAGCCGTGGAAGCCTACTTGGAACGAATCGAGCGAATCGACCCCAATGTAAACTCCTACATCACCGTGCTGGCCGACGATGCCCGGCGAGATGCTAAATCCGCAGAAGCCGAAATCCAGCGGGGTCAGTACCGGGGTCCTCTCCACGGCATCCCCATCGCTCTAAAGGACCAGATTCATACCAAGGGTGTTCGCACCACCGACGCTTCCAAGATACGGACGGATTTCGTGCCGCAAGAGGACGCTACAGTGGTGGTCAACCTGAAAAACGCAGGCGCAATAATATTGGGCAAGTTGAACATGAGCGAGTTTGCTTTGGGCGACCCCCAAAGTTCCGCCTTTGGACCGGCCCGCAATCCATGGGATTTGGAGCGCAGCCCAGGTACCTCCAGCAGCGGTTCGGGCGCCGCCACCGCTGCCCGGCTCTGCGCAACCTCCCTTGGCGAAGACACTGGCGGCTCCATCCGGGGCCCGGCGGCCAACTGCGGTCTGGTGGGACTGCGGCCTACCTGGGGTCGGGTCAGCCGATACGGCGTGGATGGTGCGGGTTGGTCTGTGGACACAATCGGCCCAATTTCCCGCACCACCGAAGACTGCGCAATAACCATTGGCGGCATCGCTGGCTACGACCCCAAGGACCCTTATACACGCCAGGTGCCCGTGCCTGATTACAGAAAAACTCTGACCGGCGACATCCGCGGCATTAGAGTGGGTGTGGTCCGGGAACTTTTCGACACTGAGGAGTTGGGATTGAATCCTCAGTTACGTCAGGCGGTCTTGACTGCCGCCGGACTGCTGGGGGAGTTGGGCGCTGAGGTGAAGGACGTGTCTTTGCCTTTGGCTGCTCAGTGCGGCTACATCACCCGGGCCATGACCCACGTGGAGCGGGTCAGCCTACAACCCGACTGGTTGAGGGAGCGTCCTCAAGACTACCACCACAACACCCGGGTGGCCTTTATGACCGGTAATCTGCTGCCAGCCCAGGTGTACTACAAGGTACTGAAGCTGCGGGACATGGTGCGCCAACAGGTGCTGGAGTTGTTGGAAGACGTCGACGTGCTGGTGCAGCCCACCATGGGCAACACGGCGGATGTGATAAATCTGGATGCTAGGGTTGGTAGCCAAGAGCAGGCCAAACGTGCTCTAGCCACCGGAGCCTTTCGCGGTCCATACAGTCTAACTGGAGCGCCAGCGTTATCGATATTGTGCGGGTTCACTTCGGAAGGCGATGGAGCTCTGCCCTTTGCTATGCAGATTGCTGGCCGGCCTTTCGACGAGGCCACCGTGTTGCGGGTGGCCCACGCCTATGAGCAGGCTTCGTCTTGGAATACCAGAATCCCGCCGGTGGCGCAAACGTGATAAAAAAAGCTAAAGACCGTTCACCGTACCGAGGGTTCAGGCTCAAAATATATTGGTGGTTGGCGCCGACGGTATGCCCAGCGCAGGTGTAGAATGCCAGTATTAATCGGGAATCTTCAGTGGTTAGACCAGTATTATTAAAATCGATTATTAAACGAGATTGGAGTGCAAGATGGCCGTAGACGATTTGGTGGCAGAATTAACCAAGGAATTGGGCGAAGAAATCCATTTAAGTGATTGGCTAACCGTGGGTCAAAGCATGATTAATGGTTTTGCTGATGTTACTTTGGACCACCAATGGATTCATGTGGATGTGGAGCGGGCGGCCAAAGATTCGCCCTTCGGCAGCACAATCGCCCATGGCTTCTTGACCTTGTCTTTGATTCCCAACTTGACCGGTGTTGTAGATCCAAGCAAGCCCGCCTACCCCGATTTGAAGTTGGCAGTGAACTACGGTCTCAACCGAGTCCGGTTCCCAAGCCCGGTGCCCGCTGGCTCAAAGGTCAGGACACGCACCAAGTTGGCAGGAGTGGATAAGATTAACGATGAGTGCTTCCAAGTAGTTCAGGAAGTCACCATCGAGATTGAAGGCCAGGGTAAACCAGCCTGCGTCGCCGAGTCCGTGCTCAGATATTATTTCTAGGCTATTGACCAAGTCGCCGTTCGCAGGGCGGCCCAATTGAGGCACCGGGCAAACGACAAAAACAACAAGAGGCTCTTTTCAAAGAGCCTCTTGTTGTCTAAGGAGGACGAACCCTGAACGGATTACCGGATGCTGATTTACGATCAGAGCAAATCGTTCAGCTAGTTCAATTGCCGGTCTGCCAGTGTTCGGTCCTGCGGTGCTGTCATGGTTGTTGGGAGGGGTCATGAACTTGGCAAGAC
>DCAE01000053.1 GCA_002311385.1 Dehalococcoidia bacterium UBA1141
ATTCGAACCCGCGACCCGCTGCTTCCGTAGCAGCTACTTTTATTGTCACCGCTTGTTGCAGCGTTATGAAGAGTCGGTAGCATCCGAACATCAATCCGCTTAAAATCGTGATGGCACATGATCTATTCTCAACAATCCCTAATTTCAGCTTGCGTTCAATCGTACCCACATAGCCGATATGACACTATGCGCGAATAGTGTCGTAGATGAATCAACTAGCAGCGTGCGTTGCACAGGAAACATAAATTGGTTCGAGATGAAGGAGGATCTCTAGTGTCGGACACCGAGCCCAGCCGCGAACGTCCACTAGATGTGGGAGAAGGCCAGGTTTCCTCGCTCCAGATCGCTTCCTAAGTGATCCAGGATCACATCCAGAATAGGAAAGTCCCATTCGGAAACAAAAGTGATAGCTGTGCCGGGTCGTCCCATGCGTGCAGTCCTTCCGATGCGGTGGACGTACTCTTCCAGGTTCCCTGGCATGTCGTAGTTAATGACGTGGGAAACGCCTGGGATGTCCAAGCCCCGTGCGGCAACGTTAGTGGCGACCAAAACACGAAGACCCCCTGAGCGGAAACGGCTCATGACCCTATCGCGGTGGAACTGCGGCATGTCCCCGTGGAGGGCCTGGGCGTCGTGGCCGCGGTCTTGCAGATCAGTGACTAGCATGTCTACTCCAACTTTGGTTCTAAGAAAAACCAGGGCCCGGATAATGATCCCGGGTTGCCTTAGCAGTTCATCGAGAGCATTGGGTCGGTCCAACTCGGCTACTTCGTAGTAGTGCTGCTTCACTTGCTCCACAGGTTCTGCTTCCCCACCTATCCGGATCCAGGCGGGGTCATTCAGATACTGACGCGCCAATCTGTTTATGGAGCCGGGTATGGTGGCAGAGAACAGCAGCGTCTGGCGGGAAAGAGGGGTGCGCCGTAGAATGCGGTCGATGTCCGGAGCGAAGCCTATGTCCAGCATTTGGTCGGCTTCATCAAGCACTACGGAATGAACATGCCCAATCTTCACCGAGCCGCGCTTCATGTGGTCCATAAGGCGGCCGGGCGTAGCTACGACAATGTCCGCGCCTCGGTGTAAAGCCTCCAACTGCAGGCTAATGGCCTGGCCACCGTAGAGGGCCACGACGTGAACTCCGCAGAATTGTCCCAGGCGGGAAAGCTCGTCCCTAACCTGGACCGCCAACTCCCTAGTAGGCACCAAGACCAGCGCTTGGGGCTCCCGGACATCGGGGGTGATGGCCTCCACCAAGGGAATACCAAAAGCGGCGGTCTTCCCGGTGCCAGTCTGGGCCTGCCCCACCACATCTCGCCCGTCCCGCACCAAAGGGATTACTTCCTCTTGGACGGCCGTAGGTACGGTATATTCCATGTCTTCTAGGGCGTGTTTCAGCGCGGATGAAATCGGCAACATGCCGAACCACGATTGTTCGGACCGGTGTTTGGATGAAGTGCCTGGGTGGGACCTGGAGGGGGACAACGCCGCTTCGACGGGCTTGGGTACCTGTTCGGCTGTGAGTGTTACCAGAGGGCTCTCGCAAACAGGTGGAGTAGTAGGCGGTGATGACGTCGAGGCGTTTTGGGAGAAGATGTTGGTAAGCTTACGAATCAAATGTCCGAGAATGTTTGTTACCTCTGATAGTACTTGCGAGTGATCGGGCCGGGCCTAAAAACGGACATACTGCCAGCCGAAAACGCCACCTTCGTTTCTCGTGAAAATTCTAACAAAGGCATGACGAAATGTAAAATTGGAGTGGTTGTTGGTCAGCAGGGCTAGATTGTTGATCGACAGATTTGGTCGGATCTTTGTCGAGAGAAATAGCTAAAATGTTGATACTCCTCTTGTGGATATGCATCTAGTTGTCGGAGACCCGCCCTGCCAATCATTTTCCAGAGCGGGACGAAACAAGATTCGGTCGCTGGTCGAAAAGGGCATCCGACCTGAAACTGACCACCGAACAGACTTGTGGAAAAGTTTCGTACAGATTGTCGCGGCAGTACGGCCGAACGCAGTGCTGATGGAGAATGTTCCAGATCTTGCATTTGGCATCTATACACCTATTCTCCGTCAGATCGTGTCCGAATTGGAGGATGCTGGTTACGAGGTTCAGGCACGGATCCTTTCTTCGGTCGATTTCGGAATACCGCAACATCGCAATCGTCTTTTCATAGTGGGCGTAAAAGAGGGATTCAAATTCGCCTGGCCAGAGCCTGAACAAATCAGAATAAACCTGCGCGACGCGATTTCGGACCTTCCGAACATTCATGGAGGAGATGTAACGAATCCCAGACAATACGGTATGCCGGAAAGCGCTTTCCAATCAGAGCTCAGGAAGGATGTGCCGGACAGTGAACAAAATCTGATTTTCGATCACGTTGCGAGAAGAGTTCGTGAAGATGACCTGCAGATCTATCAGTTAATGGACTCGAAAACCCATTACGACGAGCTCCCGGATAATCTGAAGCGGTACAGGAACGGTATATTTGGAGGCAAGTACAACAGGTTGGACTGGGACCGACCATATAGGACTATAACAGCTCACATTTCTAAAGATGGATACTGGTACATTCACCCCGAACAGCACCGCACGCTCACGATGCGAGAAGCTGCAAGGATTCAGACTTTTCCAGATCAATTCCGGTTCTCGGGTTTCCAAACAGGTGCTTTCAGACAGATTGGCGAGGCCGTGCCACCTCACCTCGCGAGATCAATTGTTAGTTCTTTGATGCGATCACTTGGAGAATCAACAGATGTGCATGTTCAGGCGGCCGACTGGAATATGAGATTGTCTCCTCCTTCTAGCCGAGAGCTGTCAGAGGTCCTGGGGAAATGGGTAGATTCGGTCGACGTGGATACGCTGGTGGCGCCCTGGAGGCTTAGTGGTGATCTCTGGCATGTATTATTGGGAATGATTGTCTTTGACACTCTGAATCAACCGACAGCTCGGAGATTCTGGAATACCTATGCTCGCCGATGGCCTGAGCCACAAGATTTTTCAAGTGATGATCAAGGGAAAATGGCCCTTGTTGCTCTCGGTCAAGGTTCTCTTTACGAGCAGGTTCGTGATCTGGTAGGCATATTGGGAAATAATAGAAACGACTGGCCTACAGAATTTCCTGCCACCATTGTTCCTGCCGTGAATGGTATTCAGGCAAGAATGTTATGTGACCTGGGTACGGAGTTTCCGGCGTCCATCGGTGCTGTAAGAACCGCAGCTCGGATACATGGAACTGAAATTCAGGAACCGGATATGCATGGGCGCCTCGCACTCGCAAGGGCGCTCGGAGCTCATTGCAATGGGTCAGCCTATGGAGCACTTCTGGAAATCGGTGATCAATTCTGCACTGCCTCAGGTGCTCGCTGCCAAGTCTGCCCTTTGAATTCGGTCTGCGTTACTGGCAGGCAGACTTTGGAACTAGAACCAAGTCCAGCAACGAAATGATCCCTATTTGACTCAGGAGTTCGTCTCGTATTGTAGCGAGATAGATCCTGACCTCCGTTTGGTCATTGTTCATCATAGTGCAGTCCGCTTGCATGTCACCCGAACATCAAATATTATTTGAGGTATGAGTGACACAGATGCAAATTTATGAACTCAATGCAGCGCCTGATCGAGTCAGTCTCTTTGAGATCGCATCCGAGCAAAAGGGCTATTTCACAGCTCAGCAGGCTAGAACTTGCGCATTCAGCTGGTCCCTGCTTTCTCATCACGTAAAGGCTGGCCTTTTTAAACGAGTGCGACGTGGCCTCTATCGTTTCCGTGATTATCCGTCTTCTTTACATGAGGACCTGCTTGTTGCATGGCTCGCCGTAGGGAAAGAGGTGGCTGTAATCTCCCACGAGAGCGCATTGGATATCCTAAGTCTGAGTGACGTCATTCCCAATGCAATACACCTCACGGTTCCCAGGTCAAGGCGCAATCGTCCCTCACTTCTAGGGGTAAAGATCCACACTACAGCTCGACTTCTGAGGACGGAAGACAGACTTGTGCGTGACGGATTGGCAGTGACATCAGCCGCGCGTAGTATTCTGGACTCGGCAGAAACCGGCACAGCCCCCGAACAAATTGAGATGGCTATTATGCAGGCCCTGAGCCGCAGCATGGTGATTGCGGATAAACTTCGAATCGATTCCAACGAAAGAAATCGGCGTGTTATTAGACTAATTGCCAATGCACTTCAGAGGGCGGGATCGTGAAGTACAACTCAGCTGCTTCATTTAGAACCGCCCTGGAACAACGACTCAATACCCAGTCCCAGGAAACTGGCGCTCCTCTTATGCGTTTTCGCAAGTTAGTTGTCTTCGACCGATTGATGGCCAGACTGTTAGTTGTGGCTCCAAGCAGATGGATTCTCAAAGGCGGTGTGGCTCTTCACTTCCGCGTGGGAACTCAGTTTCGTACTACAAAAGATCTCGATCTGGGGCGCGAAGACAACCAAGAGGCTGCGACCGCCGATTTTCTTTCGGCGCAATCGGTGGATCTTGGAGACCACTTCACGTTCGTAATAGAAAGAACCGAACAACTCGATTCAGCCAACGAAAGTAACACAGTTCGATACCATGTCACCGCCCAAATCGCCGGGAGAACATTTGAAGAGATAACGGTTGACGTAGGATTCGGTGAACAAATTTTCGCTGAGCCAGAAGCCCTTCGAGGTCCGGAGCTGTTGACTTTCGCCGATATTACACCAGTCGAAGTGCCAGTCCTACCTTTAGCAGATCATATTGCCGAAAAGTTGCATGCTTACACAAGGGACTATCCTGGCGGGAAACCTAGCACTAGAGTAAAGGACCTTATTGATCTGGCGATAATTTCATCTCTTTTCAGCATGAATGCTAGCCGCCTGCGAAAATCGATGGAATCAACATTCACGTCCCGAGCAACACATCCATTGCCAGAGGAGTTTCCACTGCCACCGTCTGATTGGCGAGTTCCATACCAGAGGATGGCAGAAGAAGTGGATCTGGAACCGGATTTTAAAGTTGGCTATGAACTAGTGAGAGCATTTCTTGACCCAATTTTAGCCACAGCGTGCCAGGATGAAGGAGAGTGGGACCCCACAACAGGTAGTTGGCACTGGTGAGCTATGTCCTGTACAGGTGCTTTAAATTATAGTTGAAAGCCACAGGAGCTATTGACGATGCACCCCACAGACAATGAACAAGTGTTTGATTCCACGGTTCGCGAACTACTCGAGATCGGCGGAATCGAATATTTGGAACTACCGCCGGAGACTCTGTTAGAAGCCATTTCTCATGGCGAAGGTTCTGAAGTTTCTGCGTTGAATCTGATAGTCCAAGCCCACGTGGCACACTTGATGAATGATGTATGGGCCCCTACTAGGAAGACGAATGGTCAATCCATCTTGGCGAAATCAAATCCGAGTTCGGGCAAGGATAGGAAGCATGCCACAAGTTGCTGATTGGGCTTCCACCTCCACAATCTCAGTTGGCGGTGCAAGCCCTCGGGGGATGGAATCACGTTATTCCAGACGAATATCAACTTGGAATATGGGATGATTTTGAGGATTATTTCTTCTTCAAAGCCAGTTTCAGTACTTCTACAATGATAGATCGCTTGACCGAATTCACGCTCATGACCACTGAAGGTGAGACACAAGAATTACTTGATTTGACCCGAAGATTCGAAACTGAGACGCTCACAACGTGGCAACAATTTCTTCTACCCGAGATAATCCAGAAAGTAATTGATTCAAATACCGATCTGGAATTCCACCGATGGAGCAGCTTGGTCGACCTTTGTTCTAGGTTGATCAGCGATTCAGACACTTATGGTCCGGACGATAGGATAGCGCCAACTTGGGAAGAGACCGTGTTTCGTCAACCGGATGCAACGGACTTAGGCTTTATCGATGCGCCACCGATGTCTAAAGAGTTCTGGGCGTGGCAATTCGGCAGAGTCGTTGCGCTTGCCAGGAACACGGAGTATCCAGGATTTGAGGGTACCGATGATACGTTTTTCGAGTGGGGCAACGGCATCGTGGCGTTAAGCCTCTTGTTGAGTTCAGGGAAACCTCCTGATTGGGCAGGTCGCCGGACAGGCGCATTTGCGACTTCCGAATTCCAACCCCTATACGATGAAAACGACTTGAGAGTGACTTCAAATCTCTATTGGATAATGCATCTAAGGGTTATGAATGTGATTCGCCAAATGGATAAGGAAGATGTTGATTCGGATGTGGTCCCGCCCGAAAAAGAATCAGAACCAGACGTGCTTCTTCTGGGACATACAGCTGACGTAGCCAAAACTTTCTTGGAGCTAATAAATAAGGCCGAACTAAGCCGGTTGGAAGAAATTACAATTGGACTAAGGCAGAGATTGCCTGAGGTATGGGACATGCTCTCTGAAGATGTGATGGCACATCTGATAGACGCCCAATTGGACATAAACCTTCGCAGAGGGAGAGACGCGAGTTTAGATTACGCGAACGCTGTTGAATCTTTTATTTTAGAATTGCCTTTGATGCCTTACGGCGATGGATGGTGGCCGAGAGATTTTCGGGAATGGATTCGAATCCTTCGGGATCTCACCAACCGTAGCCGACGAGAGTTCTGGACCAAGGCCTTAATTGGCCGATGCGATACTCAATACGCCAGGCCGTTGTTTGATGCGCTAGATCTAGTGCGTACGAGGCGAGTGTCCCGAGCGCATGGTGATGTCAGAGCGCCACTTCCTATCAAAGTACAAGAGGCAGTATTGGGCGGCTCGAAACCAAGCATTTTTGAGTTGATCCTGAGATTCTCATTGCGCTGGTAGTAGCGGTTTCTGGATTCTCCGTTGCTCCAAAACCGGGGTCAGCTGCTACGTAGCCAAAAGTCACGCTAGACGGTTTGGCCCAAGAACTCTCAATATCAGCGAAGATCGCTCCAGAGGATCCATGACTTCTTATCGACAAATAGAGGATTTCGAAGACCGTCAGAATGAGTGGACGAAAAGCCAATTTTTGACAGAAAGGGCGCTCTTCGAAGAGATGATGAATGACATCTTAGTACCCATTAGTCGTGGGGTAGGTGAGGTACTGGTGCCCCAAGATGACAGCAAGGACCCTGTGCTTCTCCTCATGGCACGTCTCGTAAATGACTTCGAAGCCCCGAAGCGTTTGATACTGATGGGCCTTGGAGGACAAGCCTACCAATCTATGAGAGACTCAGTTGAGACCAGTCTACTTCTTCTGCTCTTTCAACTGGATGAAAAGCTGGCCATGCGGTGGATGCTCGATCTTAAGCAATACACGGCAGGTAACACAATCGCTCAGCTAAGAAAATACAAAGTCGACTATCCCCTGGGCGAAATGTATTCAATGCTTAGCGTTCTCAGCCACCCCAACTTTTTGGCTTCAATGCATGTTGTCGAAGAGGTCAAAGTTGGAGAGGATCATTTTCTTAGAACATATCATTTCGGAGGGTACCGCAACGCTGGATTTATTAAATTGCAGTTTGGAACCCTACTGGTGCTGATGATGGTTGCGGTTTTAACCGCATTACCCAGCCCATTCGCTGCCAACGATCCTGAATACCAAAATTGCCTTGAGAAAGTTCAGTACTGGCCGCAACGGTTAAAGGACGCTTTGGGCCTTGATGTTGAGTTATCAATTAATCCCGTCGACGATGATGCTACTCGACAAGTTGCATTGCGTTTAAAGCTTGATCTTTTCACTGCTGAGGCTGTCCAAAAAGCCCACGGGACTAATGCCGACCTATGCTGAAAACTGGGGGACAATCAATAGACCGGCACAAATCTCAAGGTGATCTACCATCTTCCCGCAATGCGCTCCGAAACCAAGTCCTTTTGGTGGGGCCTATTTTACACCCGTTTTAGCTAGGCCAAGCCCCACTCCCGTTTTGGATCTGTCGTCGATACTATTAGGGCTATGAGCTAATCACGGACATTGACGATCCAGATTGTGGGCGGCCACGGGGTGCACATCACCGAAATTGACGGCCCTTGGATTGATGAAAGATCTCATTAGTTCGGTTCTTCGATTTGTGGTGCCGTGATCTCGCCCCGTAATCCGCGGGACCCCAATAATGTGCATAACCTGCTGCCAACGACGCAACGGGACTAAAATTGATTTTCAGGAACATGCAACAGGGAAATCCAACCCGTTCCCATAGCCTCGCATAATATGTTAGGTGCAATAATCCTTCTTTCAACACAGCGTCACAATCAGCACTATGGCAGTTGATTGGGGTGGGCAGAAGCACACGACATCGTTGAATCGGAAGATTGAGATGCATCTGGTTGAGCTATCGGATGCCAAACCAGATGCGAATATAATATCGCAGGCACCAGCAACAGGAGGCCCAACGATGCACTTATGATCACCGCAACTTGAGCGCCCATCAAATTGGCCACAGCCCCAACCATTAATCCGCCGAAAGCGGCCACACCAATGCATAGTCCAAGCACACCCAAAGAAGATCCTCGCTTCTCCGGCGACGCAGTCATCAGAATTATGGTACTTTGCATTGTTCCAAAGCCTGCGCTGCCGAAGCCTACTGCCAGCATGAGTACAAATGAAAGGGGATACCATGGAGAGAGAGCAAACAGTAACAGGCTTGCGAACTGCATTACTACACCGGAACAAAATACTCTTCCGTGGAATTTTATTACCCCGAACCAAGCAATTGCTCCAGCTGCGATGAAGCTCCCGATGGACAGCGCCGATATCAGCACACCGGTCAATCCGGCGCCAACGTTCAAATGATCTTTCGCTACAACAGGGAACAATGATTCCACGCTGAATGCCAGGGCATTCATAATGAGTGTGATGGCCAATACACCTCTGATCACTCGGTGGTTGAACGCGTAGGTCAGTCCGTCGATAAAGTTTTGTCGCATGGAACTCGGACCGGAAGAAGGCGCGGGCAGGCGAGTTTTTATCAGGCTGAAAGATCCTAGAGCTAATGCGTACCCGACGAGCAGGAAAATATAAGGTGCCGTGAACCCAGACAACTCGATCAGAAAGCCCGCGGTCAATGGTCCTACGATTCTGCCGATCGTGAGGGCAAATGTTTCTAGGGACATAGCGCTTACTATGTGCGAATTTCCAACAATCTCGTAGATCATGGAGCGGCGAGAAGGGAACTCAAGCACATAAATCCATCCCAAAGCCATAGATGCCAGAAATAGATGCCACGGACGGATCACGTCAAATACAACTAAACAAAGTACAACTGCGGTAACTGTTACACTGCCACAACGAGTGCCAAGTATCACCCTCCAGCGATTTACCCGGTCCGCAATCATGCCGGAAAAAACCGAAAAAATAAACATCGGGAACCAGCGGACCACGAATAGTAGAGCCACTTGAAAAGGCGAGTCTGTCTGCTGTAGCACCAAAAGTCCCATCACAACCGTGTCCATCCACCTGCCAGTGTTGTCGAAGGCACCGGAAGCCCACAGAAGGCTAAAATCCCTGTTTCGCAGAATTTCTCTCATGCGATCTTCGGGTATAAACTCACGCCAAATTACCTGTGGCACTTCGCCAGTTTTTCGTTGGAATCAAGAGATCTGCTATCATCAAGAACCAGGTTCCCACAGCGAAAATGATAAACCCCGGCACAAATGTGCCAGTTCCGTCGCGGATTGCTCCTACCACAATCGTAGAAATAAACATGCCGATTCCCGATACCGTGACGAATGTGCCCCAGACCACGGCAACTTTTTCCGGGGTCATGTCCGGTAGCTCCATGGGCAACGATAGAAGGGTCGCCGCATAGGACCATGAACCAATTCCCAACAGGACGATAGAGACGTAAATTCCCAAGGTGCTATCGATCAGAAAAGTGCCCAGGCCGCTCAGTCCAAGCAGAAGCCCTGGCACGATGAAAAACGGTTTCTTTGAATCAATCCTAAGGGGCAGAAACCCGCCCACCAATACAGCGATGCTCGCACAATAGGAATTCGGCAGCCTGCTAGGCTCCGCGAGGCTGGATCCGGCCTCTCTTACATCACAACTTCCCTTTCACTAGATTAGGAAACCACGTGACGATTTCCGGGAAGGCAATCAGTAATCCAAGCACGATCAGCATGCAGGCGATGAAAGGCAAGACGCCAATATAAACATCGACTATTGTTCCGGTACCCACGCCGGTGGATATGGCGTCGCCATCAGGCCCCGGCGACGCAGTGTTTATTTCTCGACGGGCTCCTTGTAAAACATAAAGGGCCATACCTTGGGGCGGGCTGATTTGGGCCAACTCGAACAAGATCACCAGAATGATGCCGAACCAAAATAGGTCCACACCGGTGTCGCGGAGTGTGGGCAGCAGTAAAGGCAGCGTGACGAAAATCATGGAATAGCTCTCCATGAAAGTGCCTAATAGTAGGTAGAAAACCACTAACACTAAGACTAGTTGGACGGGGCTGAGGTCAAGTCCAGAGACCCACTGCCCAATTTCGTTGGATATGCCCAACCTGGCGAAGGCGAATTGTAGGGTAAACGCCGCCATCAAAATTAACATAATCATTGATGTGGTGCGAACGCTGGAGAGGAATGCCAAGCCCAGCATCTGAATATTTTCGCCCACCGCATCCTTAAACATTGGGCCGAGCTGGCCGGGGGGTTGCTCATTCCCGCCTAGAGCTGCCCAGAGACTCCCCCTGATGGCCAAGGGAAGGAACCAGCCAATCCATGATTTGCTTACCAACCCTAGCAATAGCCGCCGCACCAAGAACCCGGATTTGTGGGCCACGGCCAAAAAAAAGGCTCCGGTCGCGCCTGCTGCCGCCGCCTCGCTGGGAACAAAAACATCGGTGTAAATCGTGCCTAGCACTATGACAATCAAGGCGAACATGGGTAGCATGGGCAGGATGGCGATAATCCGTTCCCGCCAAGCCGCCTTATCCCAGAGAGCTCCCTCATGTTCACGAGGGGCTATGCCAGGCCATATAACGGAAGCCGTCCCCATCATCACCATGAATACACCGGCAATCATAAATCCGGGAACAAACCCAGCTAAAAACATTCGGGGGATGGATTGACCCGTAGATAAAGCGTAGATCAGCAGGAGAATGCTGGGAGGGATCAAAACGCCTAGCGTGCCACCAGCGGCCAGTGATCCCAGCACAATGCGTTCGTTGTAACCCCTAGACCTAAAAGAAGGCAACGCGACCCGGCTGATGGTTGCGGCGGTGGCGATAGTGGAGCCTGCGCATGCGGCAAACAGAGCGCTTGATACGATGTTAGTGTGCAGCAGCCCGCCGGGTAAGAGAGCTACCCAACGAGATAGTGATGAATACATTTTTTCGGCCATGCCGCTGCGGAGCACTAACTCGCCCATCAAGATGAACAGGGGAATCGCCACCCAGTCCCAATCGGTATAAGTGCTCCAGGCCTTGAAATGCAGCACATCCCACAGCGGAGCTTCGCTGAACGCACTCATCAGGATCAAGGACAGAACGCCTATGGCTCCAGCCACATAGAGTCCGGCCATGAAAAACGCGCCCATGAGGGTGAATGCGACGGCTATCGCCATTCATAGTCCATCGCGGTCGCAACTCGTTGAACTCGCCTGCGTTTCAAGTGTCCGGTCAAACGCTGCGTTTCTCTGCACAAAATCAGGCCCAAAAGAGGTCGCTGCAACCTGCCGTCACCTGCCTTGGTATCGTGGATTGTAGCTGACTCGCCGCACTGACATAGTCCTAAGCGTGGATGTCCTTTAGTCAGATAAGACCATTCTTAAACTTATTTTAGGATGCGCCTATTTTCGCTGCGCCGGTTGCCCACCAACCTAAAAAGGTATCCACTTTCTGAGGACGATATCGCTTTAGGTCAGATGATTCAAGCGATGCCACACATCTGGCCTTGCCATAGAGACAATCCTGACGATCCTATCGCCACCAACATCGCCAGCCCGTGTTTCTGGTGTAGTTCGACTCTACTCCATCTCCCGATACCCTACTTTTGTTACCCTCTGGCATCAGTGTTTCCGGAATTGAAACATGGGCACGCAAGTTGGCTGATGTAGCCTAGTAGACGGGGAGATTGGGGAGAGTCAAACGCCCCAGCAACTAAATTGTTCAGACAGGCTTGAAGACACCGCGAGCGTCGCTTGGTTGGTAAAAGCCGCCTAGATAGGCTGGAACTATTAAACCCTTCCCCCAAATTGCTGAGAGAAGGGTTTTCTTGTTAGCAACCAGTGACTCGATTTAATAGCCAGTTCGTCTGAAAACTTCGCTTATCCGCTGTCTAAGGCCCTTTGTAAACGAAGGGTGAGTAATAAGCATTCTTACCAGAAAAGTCCCAGTCCATTCCATGGTCGTGATATGTCAGCTGGCTAGCTTTGGCGACTACCATAGGCTCTCCGGGGACTATGCCCAGAGGATTGTTGCTGATGGTTACTTCAGAACCACCACCACCTTCGATAGCTTGGACCTCCATCGCCGCAAGGTTTCCAACGGTGAGGCTACGACTCCTTCCGTCTGCCTTGTAATCAATAGCTGCTGTGGTGACACCCAGAACCTCTCCTATAAAGCTGGCTAACAGGGCGAAGTGCCCGCCAGACTGGCCACTAAATATCTGGGTCAAAGCTTCTTGCTGAGTCTGGTTCGACTGCTCATCTATGTAGAGAGCTACTTTCCAATCTCCTTGGGTCATGGCTCCAGGAGAATGTGCTGCTAGGGCCACGTTGAGACCATTCAGGTTGGTCTGGGCAAAACTGCCTGAGTCGATATGCCAAGCTATTAACACTGTGCATTCACCTGTAGTAGGTGCACTCAGGAATACACACGGGCATGCTATCTCGCAGTTACAGGACTCGAAATAGGTACCCCTGATATCCCATTCAGTTGCCGTCACCATTTGTCACACCTCATTTGAGTGATTTAGTAGCCAGACGGGCTCACAGAGTTGGCGTGGAGGTGAGGGGAATCGAACCCCTAGTCCCCCGGCTTGCAAAGCGCATTGTAGCGTATCTGAGACTGCCTCGTTAGTCTCAAAACTATTCCCTGTGTGTCCATAGTTGTCCGTGGGTGTTTAATGGGACGCTTCTGGCTCCTTTATCGATGCAGTCAATCTGTTCCCTGCGCCCAGGAGTCCAAACACACCACTATCCTCGTATTTTTCTCCCCCTAAATGTGTCCCGTTATCGCTGAACGCCCACATATCTAAACCACCGTGGGATCGAACCGGGAACTTACTGATTAAGGGTCATTAGGTTAACTTGTTCAGGAGCGTTGTACGATGTCTTCTCCTATTGCGATTGAACCTAAGAACACCTAAGAGCCCTCATCAACACGCAGTAAATAGGGGACAAATGCTTAGCTATTGCCACTCCCAAATGACCCATCTCCCGGTCCCTTCGGCATCCACATCCCACTCGTGAACTCCGCAGATACCATTCAGGCGTGCCAACTTAGATCCCGACGTCTGAAAATACACCGCTCCCCGAAAAAAGGCCCCGCCCTCACTGGTGAACCCCCCGGCTCCCGATGCTATGAACGTGGCTACTTCTCCATCCTGAATCATAAAGACGCCCGAGTTGGGACACTCGCCATAGAGGGACCCATCTGCTCTAACTTCGCTGCAATAGGTGGCTAAAAACTTTACTGACTCTCCCAAAAGCGTACCACCTCCCTCCACCGATGTTTCGAAGTACACCATAGGAGACTCAGAAGTGTTGTCCCAAGGCCGGGCTAATGGCGGC
>DCAE01000118.1:0-2015 GCA_002311385.1 Dehalococcoidia bacterium UBA1141
CGGCGATGGTGATGTTGCTTCCTTCGGCGGCGAAAGCGTGAACGATGGAACGGCCGATGTTCGACCCGCCTCCTGTTACGATAACGTTCTTTTCTTGCAAGCCTAGTTCCATGAGTTAAAAACCTCCCTGAGAATTAAGGTGGTCTATCAGTTTCCATTATATGGGTGTAAGTTATCTTACCCGGTACAACGTCGAAAGCTGGGCCTTCTCCGTAAACCAACATTATCATACTATTATTTACCAGCCCGCAAGACATACTATTTGACGCCTTACTGATCAAGCCACTTTGGCGATCCGCCGCAATTGCATCTAGATCTTTGATAAAATCGGACGGCTTCAGGCTATCTGGAAATCCGCTGGCGCCGGACCGCGGAAATAGAATAAGTGGAAGACGACTCCGTGACCCCAATGAGCGTGATGGGTAGTAAAAGCCACCCACGTAAATCCGGGAAGTGCTCCAGCAGTTTGCCCGCTTCCATGGCGGCGTCAACTTCGGGAACCACCAAGGTGGCCAGCTTGTCCTCTAGCGTCCGATTTTCCCGACGATAGTCTTCATCGGAATACAGACCTTCCGCGTAGGCCTTGCCCAATCTCTTCAACCGTTGCTCCGTCTGTCGATCTTTCTGTAATGGGGATATAATCAGGGGCACCAAAAGGACTACATTTCGAAGCTTAATTTTACCTAGTGTATGAGGCCCGAATGGACAGAGTTTTTCTGGTAGCGGCAGTGACCGGGATGGTATGTGGAACAACCAAATGCGCGACCAGGAATCCATCCCAAAGCCCGTCCATTTGCCTAGGTTTCCTCCGCAGGCCAGTAGACATCCGATGAGTGAACTATTCTGATGACAGCCCTTCCCGCCGGTCTAAACCGTGGCGATCTTGTAAGGACATTTCGGAGTTTTCACAGCAGCACGGGTTTCATTGCCATCTGCATGCTCGTTTTCGCTGTCGGTTTCAACCTGGTTCTTCTTTATCCGGAGGTGGCGGTTGAGTCTATTGGCGGGAATGATAGGGTTATGCACCTGTTGTTTTCAGAAACAGCGGTACAGGCTATCACCCGAGGGCAAGACTTCACCGACCCTTGGCTAGGTACCATTGGGATGGGTATCCCCGCGTTCCATCACTACCAACATCTTCCCCATGTATCTGTAGCTCTGGTCCATGTTGGCACTCTCGGGGTGTTTCCACTGGCCGATATGCTGAGGTGGACGACATATTTGCTACTTAGTCTTTTCCCCTTATCCATATATTGGTCACTCCGGCGCTTCGGGTTCGACCAACTGACGGCTGCCATGGGCGGGCTAGTTGCATCACTTATCGTGACCCCCGGCATTTTTGGATTCGGTTATATAAGCTACGTCTGGCGCGGACACGGCCTGTACTCTCAGCTTTGGGCGATGCTGTTAATGCCCCCGGCTATAGCCATAGGTTACCGAGTTCTACGGGAGGGACGCGGTTACTTCTGGGCTACCCTGTTGTTAGCCGCGACGTTGATGTCCCACGTTCTCTACGTGTATATGGCCTTCCTTACCCTTGGCATCCTCACTTTCATTCGACCTATACCGTTCAAGTTGCCGTGGAATACAAGTCATCGATCAGAAACACGAGCGGAGCGGAGACGTACCGGGCCGAATGCGAGGCCGGCTGATTCGATAGGACGATCCAGACGGTCCCCAATGGCAGAGATGCCTGAATCAACATCACCGATATCGACTGCCAAGGCTCTTGTGGAGGACATATGGCGGCGGTGGCGGCGACTGGTGATCCTGTTGCTGTTGGTTTCGGCAGTAACTTCGTATTTCCTGGTTCCACTTTTCCTTGACCGGCAGTATCTGAACCGTAGTGTCTGGCATACCTCGACAATGTATGACTCCCACGGGCATTCAGCGGTGCTTTTGGGTCTGATAGAAGGGAATATTTTTGATTTCGACAGATTCCCTTCATTAACCATCCTCGTCTTCGTCGGGTTCGTGATCTGTTTTCTCCGGTGGCGTAAGGAGCGGTACCTGAT
>DCAE01000118.1:2170-2519 GCA_002311385.1 Dehalococcoidia bacterium UBA1141
CTTCACATGCACCGGTTTATCGCCGGGGTCCATCTGGGCGGTATATGCCTCATGGCCATCGCTTTGGCTGCCCCGTGGCGTTGGGCCGTTGCTCGAAAAAATTTGTGGTATGTCGCCGGCGCTCTGGCGTTGACCTCGTTGGTATTGCTGCCGGTATATATCGAAGGGAAGTCGTACTTGACGCTGAATGCCGATACGATGCAAGAATGCCAGAAGCTAGAGGACGCGAGAGACAATGGTCTGACGGCCCTGTTTGAGAAACTAAGGCAACTTCCACCGGGACGGATCTACGCAGGTGTACCTACCAGAGACGAAGAACGTTGGACAGACGAATACAGTGTTGGCTGTA
>DCAE01000027.1:0-34788 GCA_002311385.1 Dehalococcoidia bacterium UBA1141
ACTGAAAGTTGGTGCTAGCCCTCACCCGTGACTGGGGCATCGACCGCTTTCACTTCAGCACCTTTCTGCTGATGCCCATGGGCTCGCAGGACCAACGTAAGATCAGCGCAAGGCCTGGATTATGAGAACGAGTAACCAACCCGCTTCACCGGCGAGGTGGTGATTCGTTTGCTCCGTAACGCCCATCGTCTGGGCCGGTCAGTTTATTGACTATTGGACGCGTCTTCGTCAAAATGCGTCTACAACAGCAAGCAATTGTGCGGGAGGTCAACCATGACGCAAACAGCAACTTACACGGTCGAAGCTTTCGTGGAAGATGTCAGAGCGATATTCGCTTCAACCGAGGACCCACACGCTCAAGCCCAAGGAGCCGCCAACCACCTGAAAGCGTTGTTGGCAGTCCCCGGTTGGCTCGAGGAGAAGCTCAACATTCCCGGGGAAGGCGGTTATGGCCGCTTTGAGCTTCACTTAGACGAAGAATATGGACTGCCGGGGCCAGGTTTCTGGCTCATGTGCTCGATTCAGACGGACGGTCAGGAAAGCCCGGTCCACGACCATGGCGTGGCCTGGGTGATATACGGCGTGTACGAAGGCGCCATTGAGCAGAGCAAGTGGCGGTGGTTCTATAAGGGAGAAGGCGTGGAGTCCACCCAGATTAAGCAATTTGGCAAGTTTATTCAAAATGACCGCACAGTGGCATTCTTCCTGCCAGGAGAAATCCACAAGACCCTGAACGTGGCTGGTGGCCGGTCCATCGTGGTCCGCTTGGAGTCTCAAAAGCTGGACCGGATCACCCGGTACCAGTACGATCCCATAGACAATTCGGTGAAAGTGATGAACCGCTAAGACCGGCCCGAATACCGATAAAAATACCCCTCTGACCTCAGAGGGGTATTTTCTTTTCTTGAGGTTAGTGTGAAACCTACTTGCCCTATCAGAAGTCAACGGGCAACTCAGATAGAGAGTCAACCGGGAAGTCACATCAAACGTCAGCGACTACTTAAATTTGGGCATCACCTCTTTCCCGAACAACTCCATCGACCGCATCACCTTTGAATGCTCCATGGGACCAAAGGACATGGATGCGCCAAAGTAACCAACGTTGTGCTCATTTTGCAGTGTGCGAATCCATTGCACGCACTGGTCCGGAGTACCGAAGTAGGTATTGTTCTCCAGCTCCCACTCGTAGGCTGGAGGAGCTTCAGGCCTGACCCGGCGCCATTCGTCCAAGTCTACATTGATTTCATCGCCGTGGGTCAGGGTTTTACGGTAACCGCTCAAATCGCGCACCCAAGTCAACGCCTCCCTCGGATACTCCTTGGCTTCCTTTTCGTCCTCAGCCAAGTGCACAAAGCGGAAGTAAGGTGATTGGTCGAACTGAGGCGTCTTGCCTGCTGCCGCACACCGCTCTCCGTACAAGCGGAACAAGCTCAAGTTATCCTCCTCCGGGGTGAAAAAGCTGGTTAATATGGGCAGGTCTCGGGAGATTGCCACATCTATGCTGGCAGCGGTGCGAGAGACCGCAAGGCAAACCGGCGGATGGGGTTTCTGCAAGGGCGTAGGAGCGATTGTGATGTCATCCACTTGGTAATATTCGCCGTGGTAGCTAAATCCGCTGGTGGTCCACAGACCTAAAATGATGTCCAAGACTTCCTGGAATCGTTGGTTACGGGACTCAAAATCAATCTTGAAGTTGCCGTACTCGTAGTCCGCCGACCCTCGACCGACCCCAAAATCCAACCGGCCGTCGCTTAAGAGGTCCAGCATGGCGCTCTCTTCCGCTAGGTATATGGGGTTATAAAAAGGCAGGACGCTGACGCCGCCGCCGATACGGATTGTCTTGGTCTTAGCCGCCACATGGGTGAGGATGGGCATCAGGGACGGGAAGATGCCGTATCTGCTGGAGTGGTGTTCGGCAATCCACACCGAGTCGAAGCCAAGTTCTTCTGCGTACTGAATCTGTTCCAAGGCCTCGCCGTAAATGCGGCTTTGGGCGCTAGCGTCTTTTTCCGCCCATGAAGCCAAGATAAATAGACCGAATTTCATCGCTACGAACCCCCAATTTGGATTGGCTAGCGGACCTGATTGGCCACTTAAAATCTCCGATTGCTTGACAAGAACCGCGTATCGGGGAGTATATAGCAGGTTGAACCCTTGGGGAACGGTTAATCAGTCGCACTGGCGCGAAACCGACATAGGTTTTGGAGGTTTTTGCATGGCAACATTGGTCACCGGAGGCGTGGGATTTGTTGGGGCCAACATCGTGAAAGGACTGGCCCAGGCTGGTCATCAAGTCATATGTTCCGACCTGAGCGAGCCGGACCAACTGTTTATGGATTTTTTGGGAGAGCTTTCTGTGGAAGTGAGCTTCGCTCAAGGCGATATTCTAGACCAGCAAGCGGTTGAACGATTGGGGGTTGATTACGCCATAGACAAAATCGTTCATGCGGCGGTGTTCACCGTTAACCGGGTGGAATTGGAGACCGAACGAAGCCGGGACGTGATTAGCATCAACCTGGAAGGCACGGCCAACCTGCTTGAGTTGGCTCGAAAGCAACGGGTAAAGCGGTTCATCTACGTCAGCTCCGGCGCCGTCTATGGCGATGCCAACTCACCCGACCAAACGCTGAACGAAGACGTAGTCCCGGCTCCCAAACAACTTTATGGCATCACCAAATACGCCAGCGAACTGGTAACCCGCCGATATGGGGAATTGCACGGCTTTTCTACCGCCAGCGTAAGGCTAAGCACGCCCTACGGTCCGATGGAGCGGGTGACCGGCCACCGGGAAGTGATGTCTGCCTTCTACCACTGGACGGGACAAGTTGTGCGGGGAGAGGCCATACAGCCGGAGGCTTTGGAACAGGGCAGGGACTTTACCTACGTTGCCGATATAGTCGATGGCATCCGCGCAATACTGGATGCGCCCGAATTGCCCCACGACCTGTACAACATCACGGCGGGAGTTTGGGTGACTCTCCGGGAGTTGCTGGACCAGCTAATCCTGCTCTCTTCGGCTACGAAAATCATGGAGCCGGACGGCGGCGGGAGCAAGATTCAAAACACTGGCCCCGGAAGAGGGCCGCTATCGGGGCACCGCCTGTTCCAAGACCTTGATTGGACCGCTGGCTACGACCTAAACGCCGGTCTGGCCGAGTACCTCCAATGGCGCAAGGACGCACCGTTTCATGACTGATGAGAGCTTAGTCAGGTATCACATATGAACCCACGACTTGTAGATACCCGCAATATGTCATTCTGCTCGATATGTCATTCTGAGTGAAGCGAAGAATCTATTGCGCAATATTTGAGCCTGTTTAATGCACTAACAATGACACGCATCCACTCCGATCAGATCCCGACTAAGGCACCAGCAACCGGATTATTTCCTCCACCGAGGCGACGTCTTCCAACTCATCCACCAAGTCTATTAGCCGTTGCTGATTCGCTGCTGGCAGATGCCCAGCGCCCACCTCCCAGCAGTTCTTGAACTTGGTCAGGTGCTGGTCTCTGGACAAGGGCTTGTCCGGGTGGCCCAGCATCTGATCCAAAGTTAGTTCGTGTTCAAACCCATTCTTTAGCCGGATGAGCAGGCTCAGAGGCACCATGGCGTTTTCGTCTTGGATTGCCGGGTCTCGGACAACGTGGATGCGTCTGGCCAAATCGTGGACCGCCGGGTTAACTAATGCCTCCTCCCAAAAATCGGTGATGAATACCGTGTCCTTGATAAGCGCACTCGCCACCACGAAGGGTATGGACAACTTGGCATACTGGGCGGATGGAGCGTCGTGGTCCAGCGGGCGGCCTACCAACCGCTGAACCAGAGGCGAAACTATGGCCTGGCACTCCTCCACATCCTCGGCGGTAAATCCGTGGTTCTTACGCATGGTGAGGGCTGCTTCTACCACCCCTTGGGTCAACCGGCCACAGGGGAACGGCTTGTGGCCGACCCTTTCCACCTGCCAGACACGACCCAGATTATCCAAGGCGTCGTCGACCTGATACTCGCCTTCGAACAAACGGAAATATCCGTATCGGCCCTCCAGAACACCCGAAGCGCCGATTATTCCTTCTTCAGCCAGGGTGAGGGCGGTGGCTGCGGCCCTAGCATTAAAACCGGTCTGCATGGAAATCACCAATGCGCCTTCGTGGTGGGGTTGCAGCGTGCCGCATATCTGGCTGTAGACGATGCCCATGGCATTAGCCAGGGTCTTTTCGTCCATGCCGGAAATCTTGCCGCCAGCGGCGACGGCCCCAAAAGCGCCAGCGGTGCCGGGCCGGAAAAAGGACATGGGAGACCTGGAGGATATGCCGATGGAGCAGGAAACATCCACGCCAAAGGCCAAGGCGGTCAAAAACTCCCGGCCGGTTACGCCTCCCTTGACCTCGGCTACTGCCAACGCAACTGGCAGCGCCGTGGTAAAGGGATGTAGCACAGCGAGGTCATGGACACAATCAAATTCCTGATTATGGAGCATGAAACTGTTCATCATCGCCGCTGAAGGAGCCGGTAGCCTTTCCCCGGAGACCAAAACGGTGCTCTCCTCTCTGCCTCCCCAACCTCGAAATGCTCCAAGGGTCTGAGGAACACCGGGAGCCAATGAGCCACTGATAATCACGCCGAAGGAATCAAGGATGAAAGTCTTGGTGGCCAACACGGCTCCTGGGGAGAGGTCTTCATAACGGCCAGCCAGTGTATGACGCACCAAAGGAATAATAGCGTCGGGCTTGTCGCCAGGTTCTGGGTCACCATTCCTCATGATTCTGCCTCCCGTTAAGCTTGGCCAAATTTGCCTAAATCACCGTCATTCCGGCGAAGGCCGGAAACCAGTTGATGCCTCAACCTCAACAGTTACTGGGCACCGACCTACGCCGATGCGACGGTGACAGATTCTTCTGGTTTTAGTAGGTTGGTTGTGGAACTAATCTCTACGCTCGACGTAGCTTGGGGGTAAATATTACCAAGACGAATATCAAAGCTATTCCCACCATGCCCACGATATTGGCGGCCCAAGGCGCTCCCCAAATCCCGGCTATGGCGCCTGCGGCCACGCTGCCGAAGCTGAAAGCGTATATCGCCAAAACCCTCAATCCCATCACCCGGCCTCGAAATTCGGCCTCGGTGGTTCTGAGCAGTAGGGTCAGCAGCAGCGTTTGGGTAGATGCCCATGCCAGGCCGGTGAACGCCAATATGCCGATTGATAGGCGAAAATCGTCGGATGCGGCAAAAACGAGAATGCTCGCATGCCACAGAACAGCAGCCATAATCAGCATCTTACCCACGTGGCGGAGGTTGGGAATCGATGCCCAAATAGCCGACCCGGTGAAAGCGCCCAGGCCGAATGCGAACAGCAGCAGACCCAGACCAGCGGAATCGGTTTCCAAAACGTCTCTGGCGAAAACGGGCATCAGGCTGGTGTGAAAAGTCCAGCCGGTTAAGTTTATCACCACGGCAAGCATCAACGCCGCCCAAAGTACCTGCTGCCCTTTCACGTACTTCAAGCCTTGGATAACCGCCTTGATTACGGGGTCTTTGTTGATGAGAGATGCGCCTTGAGGCACTCTGACTGAGAGAGCGAACAACCCGCTTACGCAATAGAAGGACGCAATCACGATGTATGCGCCCTCCGGCCCCACTGTTTTGAACAAGACCCCGCCCACCAGGGGTCCGATAATCACGGCGAAGTTCATTCCCAGGGTGGTAAATGCTGCGCCGTTGGCAATTCGGTCCTTGGGCAATGTGTCAGCCACCAGGGATTGGGCTGAGGGTGTCTGAAAAATCCGCACCATGCCCGCTGCCAGGGTTATGGCGAAGATATGCCACACCTCTAACAGGTCGCTCACAATCAGGCCCAACATCAATAATCCCAGGGCGGTCATGGTAAATTCCACCGCCGCTAGGACCTTGTGCCGGGGCAACCGGTCGACGATTGCGCCAGCAAAGAGGGCCAGGAAGTTGAGGGCCATGCGGGCTGCGGAGATCAGCCCAACCAAGAAAGGCGAATCGGTGAGGGTGAGCACATACCAGCCCAGCACCACCGCTTCCATCTGAGTTCCCATGGCCACCGACGTGGAGGATGACCAAACCAGGGCGAAATTGCGCCAACTGAGGATGGAAAAAGGGTAGGCGGCTCTGAGTATGCCAGACTTTAGCTTCTGGGCGATTATTTTGTTGCTGGTTGCCAATGTTCTGTTGTGCCGGTTGGGGTCTACCTGTCTTGCTAATCTAAGACAGCGATTATCTCGAGTTGCATCAGGATACCCGGAGGGAAAGCACTGTACTCCATAGCGTGACGGGCTGGCCGATTGTTCTCGTCGGGAAACATCTTTAGCCACGGGCGATTGACGGCTTCCCGCTGTGACCGGTCTTTCATGTAAACCTTCACCGACCCGATGTCTTCCACGGTGCCGCCAGCGTTCTCGACCAAGGCCTTCATGTGAGCGAAGGCGAACTCGCACTGCTGCCCCAGGTCCTCCGGCGCCTTGCCGGTGGCCGGGTCGGTTCCCATTATGCCGCTGGAGAAAAGCATGTTGCCCACCCTGGCTCCCATGGGAATGGGTGCCCCGTGCTCTACCCCCTCAACGTGGACGGAACGTCTCTTACCCGCCATGCCGCCTCCTAGATATTGATGATTGCCAGAAAAAATAATTGCCGGAAATAATAGTTAAAAGAATATTATTGTAAGAAATATTCACAAGTCCCCCTTTCTAAAAAGGGGATTTAGGGAGATTTCCCAACGCAATCCAGCATTCTTTTTGACTAAGCCTCACCGCCCAGCTTTTCCAAGGCTTCGCCGCTCAGCCGGTATGTGGTCCACTCATCCTGAGGAACCGCTCCGAGTCCTTTGTAGAAACCGATTGACGGCTCGTTCCAATCGAGGACGGCCCACTCCAGACGCTGACAACCCCTGTCTGCCGCAAGGCGGGCTAGGTAGCTGAGTAGTTGTCGACCCAGGCCTTTGTCCCGCCATTCCGGCAAAACGAATAGGTCCTCAAGGTAGAGACTGGGAGCGCCTAGAAAAGTGGAAAAGGTGTGAAAGAAGAGAGCAAATCCTACGGCTTGGTCCCCACTGTAGCCGATGACCGCCTCGGCCATGGGGTTGGCTCCAAACATCGTCTTTCGCAAGCCATCTTCAGTGGCGACACACTCATCTTCCAGCTTTTCGTACTCCGCTAGACCCTTGATGAACTTCAAGACCAGTGGAGTGTCGTCTATAGTGGCTGGCTCGATGCGAAATTGACCATTTGCGCTCATGTTTCTTACGGCCTCCACAGATTACACATATATCTCTTGAGCTTTATGCGATGCGGTACCTGTCTAGTAGTTCCATGTTCAACTCAAAGCCTATCCCGGGCCTGTCGGGCACGGTGACGAACCCATCGTCATCCGGCTTTAAGACCGGCTGGAACATCTCCGCCCGCAGCGGGTCCACGGCCACTGGGTAGTACTCCAAAAACTCGCCGTGGGAGATTGCGGCGGCCAAGGGCAGTTGAAGCTCCTGGCAACCGTGAGGAGCGATGGACACACCCCGTTGCGCGGCCAACTCTGCGATGTCCATGGCCACGTCGTAGCCTGGGCAAACGCCAACGTCCACGTTTAAGATGGATGCGCCTTTGTGGTCCAACAAGGTTTTGAAATGGGCTAGGTGGTATCCATTTTCGCCGGTGGCTATCTTGACTGCGGATTCTGCTGCCAGCTTGCCATGGCCTTCGTAGTCATGGATGGGCAAAGGCTCCTCGAACCAGTAGACATTGTAGTCGGGCAGGAGCCTGGCGAACTCGAGCGAGGTGTCCAAGTCCAGAGCGCAGTTGGCGTCCACCATCAGCGTCAAATCGTCACCGATTGCCTGGCGTGAGGCCTCCACCCGCCGCATATCGCCGGCCAGCCCCACAGTGGGGTCGCCAATCTTGATTTTCACCGCCGATGCGTGCATCTCCTCCACGTTGAAGCGCACCTCTTCCTGTAGCTCTTCCAGTCCCTTTCCTTCGGCGTAGTAGCCTCCGGCGATGTAGGTGCGAATCCGCTTCTGCGCTCCGCCCAGTAGTTGGTGGATGGATTTGCCCAGTGCTTTGCCTTTGATGTCCCAACAAGCGATATTTATCGCCGCCAACACATGGGTGTTGATGCCCCCCGGCCCCAGTATCTTGATTAGCTTCTCTCCCAAGTCGGTAGCAAGTCCGCGGGTGTCCATGGGGTCTCGGCCAACAACCAATGGCCGGAAGTAGTCCACGTAACCGGGATAGAGGCCCAAGGGTTTTTCGGCGGCGGTACCGCCGTTCCAGCCGTATCCGGTTATACCTTCATCGGTGCGAACCGTAACCTTATGCAAGCGACCGGGACCGTAGAAATGGCTCCCGTTCCAGATACCCGGCCGCTCCCACTCAAAAACCTCACTGCTAACCTCGGTTATCTTCATATTCCCGTTCCGCTCTTTTATGTACTTGCCTGGTGGATGGTCGGAATTCCAAGGCTTGCAAGCTCAGGGATTGGTGATTCCGGATTCTGCTGGGCCAAAGCATAACATGAACCTAAACTCTAGCTGTTGATACGGTTTAAGACTCTCGGATAGGTGGCGGCAGGTGCGTTAATGGGTCGGTATCGAGCCGGTCGAAACCCGTCAAAATGCTCCTTTGGCACGCCTGGCAACGAAGAAGAGGCAATATTGAATAATAGTTGAAATTATTGATGCATATTGCCAAATTGTGTGCTAGACTACCGCCATGTTGAGCCTACCCTTGAAATTGGGGGTAAATTCGGCACAGATTGGTGCTTTGCGAAGCTCAATCTTCTTGGTATAATTAGACCAGGTAAGAGTTAGGGTCTCTTTGGACGGCCTGGACTAAGCCAAATATTTTATGGAGGTCGTCCAAATATGGCGATTTCAGACAAGAATCTAACGTGTAGGGATTGTGGGCAAAGTTTCGTGTTTACCACAGGTGAACAGGAGTTCTTTGCGGAGAAGGGCTTCACAAATGAGCCCAGCCGTTGCCCAGCATGCCGAAGCGCACGCAGGAACCAGGACCGGGGAGGCTTTGGCGGTGGACCCCGCGAGATGCACCCGGTGGTATGCGCCCAGTGCGGTATTGACACAACAGTACCTTTCCGCCCGACGGGTGACAAACCTGTCTACTGCAGTGACTGCTTCAGCCAGATGAGGCGCTAACAGCAAGCAATCTCAACGAAAAGCCGCCGTCTAGGCGGCTTTTTTTTGCTCGATTTCATTTTTTGAGGCCCATCCTTAAGCAAGCTCGACCCCAGATGTGATTCCGAATCCACTGGGGCGCATCTAAGAATCCGTGGTTCTGCCGAAAAGCTTCTAGAACAGGCCACTACTTCCCTAAGAGCGCTTCTCTCGGTCTGCCAAGTCAATTCTCATTACGACTCTGAATTTTGGACATTGACCCCGATTTACGCTCGTTCAAGGACCTAGACAACTTGGCAGACTACGAATCGGCGAACAAGCTTCTATAACACCTCCTACAGGAAATTTACATAACCTGATACTGTTTGGATTTGCGGTATACTGTGTTACCGCCTAACCAAACCTTCTACCACCAAACTTTTCGCCTGTAGACGCAATGGAGGTATCACGGCTTTATTAGAAGTCAAAGACCTCTCGATTCGCTTTGGTGGCATCACTGCTTTGGATGGTGTTAGTTTTTCCGTCGACCAAGGGGAGATACTTTCGATAATCGGTCCCAACGGCGCCGGAAAGACCAGCGTGTTCAATTGCATAACCCGCATCTATGATCCAACCGGGACTTTCATTCGCCAAGGATGGGAGGTAGACTACCCCGGAGTGGCCAAACACGTGGAAATCATTCGCCAGTACGCAGGCATGGAAAACGCCAGCAACTTGACGCTTTACGGCCAGTACCTGGGTGAACTGATGGAGCAGGCTCTGATTCTGGCTGGGAAAGACCTCACACGCGAGGGCTTGATCAAGGCGGTTGAGTCTATAAAAGACTTCACGTGTTCGATGTGCTTGGTCTCTGTCACTATGAGCTCGTCGGATCATGACCCCATGCAGGGCGCGTATCTGATGCGGGCCGAGGGGGGTCGGTGGAAGACCTTCGGCGGTCTGATTAGCTATGAAGGTACACTACCTGATACTATGACCGTCGCAGACCTGAAGAAGTAGAGTCGTCCGGTAATTTCCAAAACCTTCTTGTTTCTAAACCGGCCTGGTGGATCAATACTCGCGATTCCAGGCCGGTTTTAATTTCCGGATTTGTTATGTACACGCTGAATTACTTATCGATGCAGATGCTCCGAGCACCATCTAGTGGCGGTTAAAGTATGGCTGATTATAGGGTAATTTCGTCGGACAACCATGTGATGGAGCCACCCGACCTGTGGACCGATAGAATCGATGCCAAGTTCCGGGACCGTGCTCCAGCTACACGTCGCGAAGAGGACGGCGACGGTTGGTACTGCGACGGGCTGAGAATCACCACGGGTTTCGGCTTCGGCGGCTCGCAAACCGGTAGGAGGTTCGACGCTCCTGAGAAGCTAACGGCGGCTGATCTGTTTGAGAACGTGCGTCCGGGTGGCTATATTCCGGAGGAACAGGTCAAGGACATGGACCTGGATGGCGTGGACATGAGCATCCTCTACCCAACGCTAGGGCTGAACCTCTACAAGGTCCCCGATACCATCCTTCTGAATGCCGTCTTCAGGACCTACAACGATTGGTTGGCCGAATTCTGCAATGCTTCCCCCTCCAGGCTGAAAGGTATCGCCATGATTAACCTAGACGACATAGGCGTGGCCGTAGCGGAGCTCGAACGCTGCCGCAAGATGGGGCTGATTGGAGCCATGATTCCGGTTTACCCTCCGGAGGATATGAGGTACGATTCCCTGGAGTACGAGCCTTTCTGGGCTGCGTCCCAAGACCTGGTCATGCCCTTGGCCCTCCATGCGGCTACAAACCGGTACGGCTCGGGTGAAGGAGATCGAACCCTCAACAACAGGTTCTCCGTCACCATCAACTTCGACCACTACGTTCGTATGTCCATCACGGACATGATATTTACCGGCGTATTCGAGCGCTATCCCACGCTTCAGATCGGTGCCGTGGAGCATGAACTATCTTGGGCGCCGCACTTTCTGGACCGCATCGACTACAACTATTCCCAAAGAGCCAGGGGAATCGCCGGGTACCGTTTCAAGAATATGATGCTGCCCAGCGATTTTTTCCGTAGAAACGTGTTCTTAGGCTTTCAAGAAGACGCATTGGGAATCAAGCTCAGGGATATCATCGGAGTGGATACCCTTCAATGGGGCTCAGATTATCCCCACCAAGAATCCACGTTCCCCAAGAGCCGGCAAATCCTTGAAGAGATTCTCGCCGATTGCACGGAAGAGGAGAAGGCAAAGATAGCGGGAGGCAATGCCGCCAGAATATATGACCTTGATTAATACGGCTTTCGGCAAAAATCTATGAATCGATGATTTTGACGTGAGGCAACCTCAGAAACTTAGAAGGCACTCCGATTCGGAGTGCCTTTTCTTATAAGCCGAATATCTTGTTATTCGACTATCTTGTCCCGTTTCGCCAGGTGGCCAGTTCGTCCCAGCTTTCCGCATCCATGAACTGAGCCCAGCGGCGATACAGGTTCCGCAGGTTGTCTTCGTTGGATTTAGAGTCGGTTAGTTCCGTAACCAGTCCGGGAAATTTCAAGCCGTCTATCTGGAAATCCGCCGTTTCGTCGCCCAGACCCTGCTCGTAGCTATAGGGATAGCGGCGGGCGATGGTGCCGCGACTGGCGGCGTGGGCGTAGTTCCAGTTTTCCATGTCGTCTTGCTCGGTCAATCCACCTGGGCCTGAGTAGCGGATGTAGTACTGGCGTAGAAAGTCTTTCACCTCTGGGGGAGCGTCCCGATCCACGAAATACCAGCGCCACATCTCGGTATGGTGGGGTCCTCTGGGGTGCAAGACGGCGATGGTGCGGGGCTGCCTGGGGTGGAGCGCAGCATTGGGGAAAACCACTCCGGGGCTTCCGGTAACCCGGCTCCATTCTCCCTTGCGCTGTTTTTTTTGTTCTTCACAATACCGGAAGTAGTCGGAAACTATAGGCGCCTGCTGGTATGCCGGGGGCATGGCCGCATCCCGGGGCAGCACGTATAACCCGGTCTGATGGCCCCGCTCCGGAAAGGTGACGTGTAGCCTCCTGGCTTTTGACCGTTCGTCCATATCCCGCCGACCCGAGCCACTGGGTCCGATGCCCACCATGTCTACGGAACGGTGGCTGATGTTGTGGTAACTGTCTCCGCTGAAGTTCTCCGATGGGAACTTCCAGTTACAGGGGATAATCCACTTTTGGACCCCTCCGATAATCTCGCTGCCGCCTTCTCGTCCGTCCCAGGAATCTAGGCTCAGATCCAAAAACATCTTGAAATCGCCCAAGTACTCATCGAAGGTCGGAGCCGTTTTGTCCCAGGTGGCCCAGATAGTACCTTTGTAGTTGCAAAGCTGGGCTACTTCAATCAAGCCCCATAGGGACTTGTCCAGTTTCTCGTGATAAGCGGACTTGAAGAAAGGCACACCTACAAGATTGCCGTCGGTGGCATAGCTCCAGCCGTGATAGGGGCAGGTAAATACCGGTGTATTTCCCTCATCGTAGCGGCACACTTTCATGCCACGGTGGCGGCAGGAATTCAGGAACACATGAATCTGCTTTTCCCGGTCGCGGCAGAGAATCACCGACTCCTCACCCATGGATGAGACGAAATAGTCTCCCGGTTTAGCAATTTGGCTCTCATGGCCGACAAATAACCAGGAACGGGTGAATACCTGTTCCAACTCTATCTGGTAGATTTCCTCGCTGACGAAAATCTCCCGGCTAATCTGCCCGGACTTCAGGTCCACCAGGTTGTCGGTGTATCTTTGTCGATTTGCAATGGCCATAGCTTACTTTCTCCGTCCCGAATCCCGGATTCCAATCAGGCGTCTGGGTCAAAGACCATTAGGGATATTTTACATACTTGGGGTTATTGCCGTATAGAGTGATGCCAGGGCTGAAATCTCGGCGGTGTGAGGGCGGGGTGGAAAATGGCTACGGGACGTCCATCCGGCGCAACCGGCGCACGCCCAAGAAGGTAAATACCAGCGTCACGGCCACTGCGCCGACGATGGCCGCGGGGAATTCGATTGCTCGCTCACTCAAGACCTGGAATTCAGACTCGTTTATTCCGTGCATTATGCCCAGAGTGTAACCCCGTATGCTCAGATAGTTGACGCCGTTGATGAAGCTGCTAATCACTCCTTCCCACAGGAATACGTATATGAGAGCGAATACCAGAGGACGGCTTGTCACAAGACCGGCCCAAGTAAAAATAGCAGCATAAGCAATAACGCCTACCAAGACTGCTACGCCCACGGCAACCGCAGCTTTCACGCTGCCATCGAACCCCAGTAGAGCCGCAATGACGCCGCTGGCAATCAACAAAGGTCCGCTGATGGCTATGGAGGCCAGCAATTTCGGAATGGCTATTCGCCAACGGGCGATAGGTCTTAATGTTAGAAAACTAAGAGTGCGGTCCTCCAACTCGTTGCCGAATGACGCTGTTGACAGCGCCATGGTGACGATGGGCATTATGCCGGCCACCAACATGCCGTCCAGCAGAACGTCGATGAAATTTTCGTCGAAGGATTCATCGTCACTGGCCGCGAAGTGGACGATGACGGCCAGACCAACCGGTAGGGCGGCTAGTAAAGTGATTAGGATGACCCGCCACCGGCCAGTCAACTGGCGTATGGACAGCCAGAACACAGGAACCATTAGCGTTCCACGACGTAGCTGAAAATACTTTCCAGCGATTCGTCCATCGGCTCGACCCGCAGCAACCGTATTCCGTGCTCTTGAGCGAGCCTGGGGATGGACAGTTGGAGGGCATTCACGTTCCGGCTAAGAGCAATCATCTCGCCTTCTTCCGGGCCCACGCTGACTGAATCCACCTCTTCCATGCCGACCAAAGCCGCAGCCATGGCCCGGGGTGAGTCGGTCACGACGCGCACTTTGTAGGCTTGTTCGTCCAGCTTGGCCCGTATCGCTCGAAAGTCGCCGGCGGCGGCCAGCTTGCCGCTGACCATCAACAATATGCGAGTGGCCAGGGTTTCCACCTCTTCCAGAATGTGGGAAGAGATGAGGATAGTTTTTCCTTGCTCGGCGATACGCACCATTGTTTCGTGAAACTCGATGCGCTGGCGGGGGTCGGTCCCGTTTAACGGCTCATCTAGAATCAGGACATCCGGGTCGTGAACCATGGCGGCCGCCAATCTTATCCGTTGACGCATGCCCCTAGAATAGGTCCCAACAGCCCGGTCTTGGGCATCTGCCAAGGCGACCATCTCGATGGCCCGGTCCACGGGTTCTTTCACCGGCTTGAGGTTCTGCATCCGAGCGGCGAATTCCACGAACTGACGTCCGGTGTAGAACCCGTAGACAGCTTCATGCTCCGACATCACACCCACTCTTTGGTACATCGCCGGGTTATCCCGCACCGGCTCTCCCAAGATAGTCACAGAGCCGTCGGAGCAACTGGCCAGGCCGGCCATGAGATGAAGAATGGTTGTCTTGCCGGCGCCGTTTGGCCCCAACAGGCCGGTGATGCCTGGAAACACCTGCAACGTTACATCGTTGACGGCCACCACGTTCCCGAACCATTTGGATACGCTACGGACATCAATAACGGGCTGCGCTGGTACCGGCTCATTAATCGGCTCCTCTGTGGTTGTCGTCATGCTGATAGTTTCCTGTACCGCCACCACAACACCGTGGCCAGGCCACCGCTCAAGAGAACGTACCAGGCTATAGGCACAAAGCGGGGCAGTTCCGCAGTGATTCGGGAGCGCTCCCCTTCCTCTTCTACGTCGAAAATCATGTTGTTCACATTGGTGGGCACTCTGCCGATGTCCACCAAGCTGTACCACTTGGCCGAGTCTCCGGTCAGAGGTTCGCAATTGCCGAATCGGTCATCGTTATGGCCTTCGTCGCATTCGGTTAAAATTCCGGCCGCCGCTGAAGAGATGATGAACAGGCCAATCACGATCGCCGCAGCGATGGCCCTCCGGTTGGTAAATGCAGAGATAGCCAGAGGCAACGTGGTGATAAAGATGGCCACCAAGAGACCGGCGGCCAGAATACGGGGAATGTCCTTCCAGTTGTCCTTTAGATAGTCCAGCGGTTCGTCGGCAGAGAGAATCAAACTGGCCAGCAGGACCGCCTGTCCCGAGTAAACCAGCAGCAGAGTGATGGAGAAAAAGGCCAGCCAGCGGGCTATCACATAGTCGGTGGTAGTTAGTGGGCGTACTAAGTATAGGCTGATTACACCGTTTCGCCGGTCGGGACAGAGCAATTCGGGCGCGACAAGGGCCGCGAAGATGATAAGGACGATGGAAACAACTTGATAGTAATCCGCATGGCCTGGGAGTACGTCGCCGATGACTTCGAACATCGAAGCGATAATCGCCATGATTACCGCTGGCGTCATAGCAGCGCCGAAAAGCAACACAGGCAGCACCTTGGCGAGAGAACCGTGGCCCACGCCCAAGATGGTCTTTATGCCATCGGTGAAAACCGCCTTGCGGGCACGCATGCGGCCCTCGCGAGGGCCGTCGTAGTGCTGATACCCCAGGTCGAACAGTTCGCCGGAAGCCTGGGTCATTAAGAATCGCTCCGGAAAATGTCAGTCAATTGATGGCGGCGAGGAGCCATGCGGCGAAGTCTCGTGTTGGTTTCCACCAATGCATCTCTTATTGCGTCGTACTCGCTTTGGCTCTCCAACTCCACCGCCAAAGACGAACCGTCCAAGGTGGCTATGATTCCTCGGCTGGCCAAGGCGATAACCAACTCCTCCCGGTTGTCATCCACCTCAATCAACAAGGTTTCGGTTTCTTGGGTAAAGCCGGAAACAGCCCCTTCTTCGGTGACCCGGCCACCGTCCAGCACGATTATGCGGTCACAGGTGGTTTCGACGTCGCCCATGAGGTGGGAGGAAAGCACGATGCTGATGCCAAAATCCCGTCCGGTGCGGCGGATTAGCCGCAGCATGTCTTCCCGTCCTCCGGGGTCGAGGCCTGCGGTGGGTTCATCCAGTAACACTACCAAGGGGTCATGGGCCAATGATTGGGCCAGTTTTACCCGTTGCTTCATACCGGTGGAGTATTGTCCAATGGGGCGGTATCGCTCTTCTTCCAACCCCACATGCCTCAAGATATCGGCCGCGCGTATCCTGGCGAAGGCCGGAGGAATACCGCTCACTTGGGCCATGTGAGTCAAAAACTCGGATGCGGTTATGGCCGTGGGCAAGCAATCGTGCTCCGGCATGTAACCAAGCCTGGCCCGAGCTTCCACTGATTCGTAGGTTTTATCGCCCATCACTTCAGCGGAACCAGAGGTGGGTTTTAGCAGCCCTAAGAAAAGCTTGATGGCCGTACTTTTGCCAGCGCCGTTTGGGCCCAGAAGCCCTGTGATTCCTTCTTGAACCTCAAAGTCCACAGAATCGAGGGCAACCGTGGCGCCGTAGCGTTTGGTTAAAGACTTGGCCTGTAGTAGCGTTGCCACCAGTGGATTATAGGCCCAAGGGTCACCAAGGTCAGCTTGGGGAGCGCCGGATTGAGGGGAAATGGAAACCGGCTTGGCCCTGCCGGAGACTAATCCATAATATCGACAGGGAACGTGATGCAAAAATTAGCGCCGTCTTGGTTCTCGGTCTCTACCTTCCCGCCAAGCTGGCCTGAAAGAGCGGTTATTATGGTCAATCCCAGAGACTTGGCGGACCGGATGTCAAAGTCTTTGTGTAGTCCTACCCCGTCGTCCTTGACGATCAGAGTGTGTTTTCCGTCGGCTGTGTGAGCCTCCACCGAGATTAAGCCGGACCGGTTGTTGGGGAAAGCGTGTTTTAGCGAGTTGGATATCAACTCGTTCACAATGAGGCCGCAGGGAATAGCAATATCTACACTCAAGAGCATACTTTCGGCTTCGATGTTCAGTTGCACGTTTCTGGCGTCAATACCGTAGGAGCTGCGCAGATCTTTCGCTAAAGTCTTGAGGTAGTCGCTGAACTCGATTCTGGCTAGGTCTTGAGACTGGTACAATTTTTCATGAACCAGGGCCATGGCTTTGATTCGTTCTTGGCTGTTCTTGAAATATTGCAAGACAACGGGGTCTTGAATTTCCCGGCCTTGCAGGCTGAGCAGGCAGGAGATAATCTGCAGGTTATTCTTGACCCGGTGATTTATCTCCTTCAGGAGGATTTCTTTTTCCTCCAGAGACGCTTTAATGCTGGCTTCGTTTTCCTTTTGCTCTGTTATGTCCCGCATTATTCCGTGGTTTGCGATAACTTTGCCGTTTTCATCCTTCCAGGTGGATGCGGTAACCATTCCGTCTAGAAATTTCCCTTGTTTTGTAACTAGCCTGACTTCAAAATCCTTGACCGACCCATCCCTCACCAATTTATCCATCAACACAATGTTACTTTAGTTCCAATGATTTCCTGAGGATCTCTGGCTTCCCATATCTTCGCCGCCTCTGGGTTTGCGTAAACCACTATACCCTCGGTACTCACAATCATACCGTCGGGCGAGATGCCCGCCAGTAGCCTATAACTTTGCTCGTTTAGGGAAGAAGCGGTCGAATGTTCGCTGGGGCTGGCAAGATTGTTGTGGGATTTGCCTATCTTTGCTTGGCCTCATGGGACGCCATTGTTTTTTCGAGAACCTTCTGAAAACTCTAAGACTAATTAATTACCCCGGTAGTCAACACCGAATTCAAGCAAAATCATAGCGATGCCCCTGCCTAGCTTGCCAAAAAGCAAGTTCGCTATACCGGCTTGGCAATATCAATTCGCTTTTACCGGTTTGGGAATCATGAAAAAGAGAGGAATTAGTCTTTTTCGCAGTAACTTAAACGTGAGGTTAGAAATTCGATTGCTAATTATCCATATCCAAAATAGAGCGAAATGGTTGAACCATTCGAAAATCATAGCCGGCCAAAGTATCGGAATCAGATCCCGACTGGATTGTTGTAGAATGCCACAAGAAGTTAATCCCCAGCACGTTTAATTACCTGTGAAATGGCGAAGGAGTAAGAATATGCCGGACGCATTGGGGTGGCGGGCGAATTGGGGCGTAATCGTACCCTCCACAAACACATCAGTCCAACCGGAATTTGACGAGATGCGGCCCCGTGGAGTCACGAACCACACGGTGCGAATCTGGATACCGGACGACCCGGTTGGCAGCAACGCCGACTTCAACAGCCTGATGGACAATATACGCAAAGAGTGGGATAACTCTATCCTTCGGGTCATAACCTGCAAGCCTGATTACCTTGTGATGGGCATGTCATCGGAAACCTTCTGGGGCGGCCTGCAACAGAGCATCATATTAAGAGAGAGGATTAAAGAACTCTCTGGATTGGGAGTTTCCATGGGTTCCGATGCTTGCCAGGCAGCTTTGAGGTGCTACGGTGATATCAAGCGCATCGGCGTCTTGACGCCCTACTGGCCCGTTGCCGACGAGAACGTGAAGCTATTCTTGGAGGAGTGCGGCTTCGAGGTGGTGGTTATCAACGGATTTTGTTGCGATAGCCCTACGGCTATCGCTAAAGTGACGGAAAAGCAGATGCTTGACGGTCTGCTTGAACTCAACGAGCACAATGTAGAAGCCTTGGTTCAAGTGGGCACCAACCTGGCCATGGCCCGCTTGGCGGCCGAGGCCGAAAAATGGCTTAAGAAGCCCGTGATTGCGATCAACACCGCCACATATTGGTATGCCATGAGGGCCAATGGCATGAGGGATCAGATAGACGGGTTTGGTTCTTTGATGACTGACTTTACGGAACTGCCCAAGAGCTACCTGGATATGATGGGCAGCCAAGGTGTGTCGCTGCCCTGCTAGACCATTCGTCTGGTATCAGGGCAGGCTTTCAGCAGTTTGAATCGCACTCTATGACGGTTATGGACTGGTTGGGAGCTACTCCCTCTAGCGTCTGCACGATGCCGCTGGGCCAGCGAACGGTGAGGTTGTCAAATCACGGCGGTTACTCTGGCGCCGATGCCGTCCCGGATGCTCTGGGTGCCCTGAAGCTTTACGGCCAGCCAGTTGTTGCCCCAATCGCAGCTATTCTGGAATAACTTGGCCGACTCACCGGCGCCGGAAGACCGGCCCAGGTTGGCGACGTAGAGATCCAAACACCCATCGCCGTTGAAATCACCATAGGCGACGCCCCGGGCAATCCCCCAGTCGGCAGCGCCGCGCAGGGGGGAAACATCGCTAAAGGTCCCGTCGCCGTTGTTCCTGAGCAGCAGATTGGGTTGTTCCGGTCGATTGGGGAGCGGGTCGTTATCCAGAAAACCACTGGCTACGTAAAGGTCCTCGTCTCCGTCGTTGTCATAGTCGAAAAACACTGTGCCCCAGGTAACCCGAAGCTGGCATCTGAATTCTCCGGTGTCCGAGATAAAATCCAAGTCCTTCCGGCTGAAGGTTTCGCCATCTCCGTTGTTAGACAACAAGACAGCACTTCCAATATTGGTCAAGAAAAAGTCCAGGTTGCCGTTCAAGTCATAGTCGCCAATGGCCAGCCCCATGCCGTAGATTGCCACACCCGCACCCGACGCGGCGGATATGTCGGTCAATATCCAAGAGCCGTCGCCGGTTGAACCATCATTACTTGGCCCGTCGTTGCGCCAGAGAACGTTTGGCTGAGCGAATTCCCCGAAATCGTTGACCACGTAACGGTCGGAATCGCCGTCATTATCGAAGTCCACCCATGTGGGTTGGAAGCCGGCGCCCCAAACGTTGCCGAAGGTGGGCCCCGCTTTTCTTTTACCTGGAGCCAGGTCGCCCAACAGACCGGTGACTTCTGTGAATGTCCCGTCGCCATTGTTGTGGTAGAGGGCCATGGGTTTAACGAATTCGGCGAAATCCCGGTTGCGGATGGCGTCGAAATCGGGCTGGTCCATGTGGCGGACCAAGGCTAAATCCACGAATCCATCGTGGTCATAATCGCCCCATGCGCAACCCACCGACCGGTAGTGGGAGTCCGGGTCCTCCAGTCCAGCGAAATTTGACACGTCTTGAAATGTCCCGTCTCCATGGCCACGAAACAGCTTGCTGCTGCCCCAGTTGGCCACGAAAAGGTCCTGAAAACCATCGTTGTCATAGTCGGCGGCACATCCCCCGTTGCCAATGCCGTCAACGTCACCCACTCCCGAAGCTACGCCTACTTCAGAGAATTTACCCAACCCATTATTCTGGAAGAGACCGTTGGGATTTCCCGCTCCTGAAGAACCCAGAGAATTTGAAGTAAGAGAACTTGAAGTAGAAGTGACATAAATATCTTGGTCCCCGTCTCCGTCGTAGTCCAAGACCACGACTCCGCCGCCGAAGGACAAGGTTGAGCCAGCAGCGCGGTAATGCAAGAAACCCGCCCCTACGCTGCTGGCAACATCGGTGAAATAAGGGGTTTGATAAGTGAAGCCGCCCACCAATACGTCGCTGTATCCCTCGGGATTAATCACTTCTACGTCAACTATGCCAGCGTCATGGGCGGGCAGATAGGCCACTATGTCTTCCGGCCCCAGGTATGTCCAAGTGGCGTCTTTGCCGCCGATCAAAACAGCGGTTTCTTCGTTGAATCCTTCACCGGTGACGATGAGCACCACCTCCCCCGAGGTGCTGGCAGCGCTGGGAGTCACGCTTTTGATTCTCACCTCCACGGCAGCGGTGTTTGGGGATAGCAGCTCTAGAACGTAGGGATCGTCTATGTAGTAGTTGCCTTCTTCCTCTTCTGCGCCGGAAGCAAGGGCACTGGCTTGTATCGCCGAGTCTCCGCCACCGAATATAGGGGCAAGTCCCAATATGCTCAAACCGGCGATGGTTCCCAATACCCAGGTAGCCACGGCAAAGGTGGCTACCACCTTCTTGGGCATATTCTTTGCCAGGCCCCAGAACGTTATGGGACCACCAGCGGCGGCGGCGGCGAACAATAACGTTGCGGCGGGCGCTACTCCCATGCCCACCAGCAACAATGCGGCCACCAAGGGAATCTCAAAAAGAAGGGGCACGTTAATCAGCAACCCAAGTGTGGCGGCCACCAGCACTCCTTGGGGGTTGTCGCCCAAGAACCTCGACACCGTTTCCGGGCTAATCAACTGGATGGCGAACGCACTGACGAACCCGGCCAACACCATCAACGGCCCCAGCTTGATTAGATACTTGATGCTGGCCTTTAGCCAGTCCTTGCCGCCCACGCTCAATACTTCCCGCCAACTGGCGCGGCTAGTTTCCTGCGTTGGTGATTCGGGTATGGAGATCCCTGATGGTTGCTCATTTCGCCCAGCGAGTTTGGCGACCACCGGACCCAGCAGCAAAGCCCCTACAATGCTAAGACCGATGCGGCTGCCCGCAAGCATGGGAGTGAAAAACCATAGCGGCCATTATCATGGCTGGGAGGTTCAGGGTGGATGAGCCCTGCGTTATCGCCAGGGTTGTTTCAATGCCAGCGCCCCGTTGGCGAAAAGCGTTGGCTACGGGAACGATGCAGGCTGAGCAGAGGTTCATGGCAGGCCCAATCAATAGTCCCTTGGCCGAGCCCTTGATTCCTCGCTGGTACAAACCTCGACTAGACTCTGCGGGGAAGAGGAATACCTCAGTCAGTCCCGCTACCAGGAAGGCGAAAATCATTCCCAGGGTTATTAACTTGAGGTAATTCAGCGAGAAGTCTCACCACCGGGACAAGAAAGAAGCATCGGAGTTGGGCTCGATGCAGAAGCCTTGGAAGCAATCGGCCACTGCGCCTGATAGGCCGCCAAGGTCGCCTTGGACCGTGTCTAGTTTGGGGATGCGGTTGAACCACAGGAACAGGGCCAGCAGAATTACCAGGATAAAAATCCCGATGACCCTCTTTCTTCTTAAAGTGGTGTCGAACATTTATTTGCGGTTGGTGAGTCGGCCTTGGGGCAGCACAGTCGCCTGAAAATTCTGAATTATTCAGGCGGCGTCAAAACCGGGATCGACCATATCTGCCAGTTCCGATTGTACACGACCCGCAAGGCAGCGGGTCGTTACTTTGCGGTTAGCATGAATACCGGGCAATCGTAGAAAGTGAACAAGTCTTCGCTCACGTTGCCACGGAAATGGGTTCCACCGGATACTGGGATATCCAGGCGTTGAACCCACCCTCTAATGCCGCAGCGTTCACACCCGCCTGCTGCAACCGGTGCGCCACACGGGCGCTGGTAGCTTCGTCGGGTCAAGCGCAATAAACGACCACCAATCCGGTACCCACGCATTCGGAGGCCCATTCAACGACTTGGTCCGGCATCATCCGAATGTCTCCGGGGATGCGCTGTCCGCTGTTCTCATAGGTCGAACGAATCCTAATGTCCAGAATAAGCGGTGGTTCCGGGCTGGACATCAACTCCATCACTTCGGCTGGTGCGATCAGGCGTACCTCGGTCTCTTCATGGGCGAAAAGCCCAGCAGCGGTGCTCTCTCGCTCCTCGGCCAATGTCTCCTTGGCCGCCCTCCGGCCATACCACGCGGTGAACGGAGTGGCCGTAGCTCCGTGGATGGTCACGGAGGCCAGAACCACCACTCCGACGGTGGCCAACAGGACTTCTCCGCCGGGCAGACCGGCTTGCACCACCAGCAGGGCCAGTAACAGGGGATTTAATCTCCGCGGTCCAAACCAAGCGACGAATCCGTGGGCGGGCCAGCTCATATTCGCCCGGGCCAGTACCACACCCAGGACTCCGGGACGTATCACAAATATAACTAGAGCCGCTAATATGAGGATCGGGATCACATCCACGGTGCTGAGAATCCCGGACAGAACGATCCCGAATAAGACAAAGGCTAGCAGCATGGCCATTTCGGAAGTAGTCTCGCCGTAGTCCATGAAGCAGTCGCACAGGGATTGGTTGAGAATCACCACCGCCAAGCCAGCGAAAAATGCTCCCAAGAAACCGTCCCCACCGGCGGCGGTGGCTGCTGCGTAGGAGGCCAAAACCAAGCCCACGCCAAAAAGAGCCTGATGCTCTTGGCGAATACCCATCTTGGCATCCACCTTGGTCATCAGCCACGATCCGGAAGCGCCCAAGGCAAATGCGATTGCCGGCCCCAACACCAGCAGCTTTGCCATGAAAATCGCCCATCCGGGGGCGTCGCCGCCTTGGTGTCCAGCTACGGCAATCAACACCAAGATTACCGGTAGGACCACGAGGTCGTTGGTCCCGGCCTCAATCTTCAAGACTTGCCTGACGGACCGGGGTATGCGCTGGTCGCGGACAATGTCTCTGAGCATCACCGGGTCTGTTGAGGCGAGGATCGCTCCACCGATAAAGGCCATGATCCATGAGAAACCAACGACAAATGCCAGCGTTGTTGCGCCCAGGGCAATGATTATCCCAGTGCCCGGTCCTAAGATGAGGACTGGCACCAGCCAACGCTTTCCCAACTCGTCGATCTGCAACTTTACTGCGTCTAGGAAAAGCACCAGCGCCAGTGTAAGAGTGGCGACAATCTCCAAGAGTTGGTCGTGAGGGCCCATCTGGAAGACGTCCAAGCCCCGTTCGCCCTACAAGAAGCCCAATCACAGGAAAATGATTGGGAAAGACAGAGGTGAACGCTCCACGAAGCCAGAGGCCAGCGGTGTTATGCAGAGGACGATTGCGACTATGCCGAAACCCAATAAAAAATCGGGCATTAAGGTTCTGTTCGGGAGAAAGAAATTACTGGGCTTACTGGCTTTCGGTGATATGCTCTTCCAGCAAGGACTGGTAGTCGAATACCACTGCGGATTCGACCGTTGCCACCAAATCCGGCAGCTTCAGCTCGTCGTGCAAGTCCATCTTGAACTCCAGCCAACGGTATTCCAGAATCATCTGAGGCTCAATCAGGTTATCGCCCTCAATCACCTCACCGCGCTTGAAATTGAGCTCGCAGGCCTGTAGTTGATGAGGATTGTTGGGGTTCCACAGCGGGATGCCGTACTTGCGGGCCATCACCGGCCGGTTGCCGTAGATGGCGCATGCGTCGTCCACCAAAGCCGGGCAAGGTATGTGATGGATGCCAACCTTTTTGCCCAACGCTTCCCGAACAACCTTGCTGTGTTCTTCAATACTTTGGTTTTCCCAATTTTGGCTTTGCCGGCCCGTGCTTTCCCGGCCTGTGCTTTCCCGGTCCGGGTCTTGTGTAGAGTCGGCGCCAAGCAAGTTGTCCAAGTATTCCTTCGCTCTTTGCCGCATCGCTTCCCTTTGCTCTGGCTCCAACTCGGACACAGCTTTTGACAGATAAGCGGCCTCGATGGCGCTTATGGCAAAGAGCTGGTTACAGCAACTGCTACACCCCTTTCGGCATTGCATCTTATCGATGAACATGTTCCGCACCCGGTCAAACTCACTCTCCACGTCGGAAAACAGCCCTTCGTAAGCGCGGTATATTTCGGAAAGTCGTGTGCTCATAACTTTTCTATCAACATGACGTACAAGATGATGTAATTCTAGCATAGGCGCTTATGCGTTCGCCTCTACTGCGAGTGGTGCTACAATTGCGATTCTCTGGTGCAACTTTCCGGGTGCGATTCTTCCGGTCCAAATATTCGAGCTGGTTGGGCCGGACCCAGATTCAGCATAAGCGAAGTAGAGGTGACCGGGATGGCTCAAGAGCCCATCAACTTGTTCGAGTATGAAGAGATTGCCAAGAGTCGTTTGGAACAAGGCCAGTACGACTTTATCGCCGGGGGCGCCACCGATGAGATAACCATCCGACGGACCAGGGCGGTTTTCGACTCCATCATGATGCGGCCACGCATGATGGTGGATATCAGCAAACGTGATGTGAGCACCACGGTCTTGGGCCAAAAGATTGATCTGCCGGTGATGATAGACCCGGCTGGCAACCACGGCGTTGCTCACGAAGACGCGGAGTTGGCAACGGCCAGGGCTGCTGGGGCTGCGGGCACGCTGATGGTGGTCAGTTCTCACGCCGCCAGAACCATGGAAGACGTGGCCGGTGCGGCCACGGGACCCTTATGGTTCCAGCAATATTTGTTCAGAGACCGAGGCTTGACACTGGAAATGGCGGCACGGGCCGAGGAAGCTGGATACACGGCCCTATGCCTGACTCTGGACGCCAAAGTATCGCCGAAGAGAGAGCGAAATATCCGAAACAACTACGTCGGACCGGCCTCACCCAACTACGCTCAGTTGGACATGGGTACCCACAGTTGGCAATTCGCCGCCGACATGCCGGCAGGACCAAACGACATTCGCGACCCGGCATCTACTTGGGAGGACTTGGACTGGCTAGCCGCCAACATCCGCCTGCCTGTCGTTGTTAAGGGAATAATGACCGGTGAAGATGGCAAGTACAGCGCGGATCACGGGGCGAAAGGCGTGATTGTTTCCAATCATGGGGGGCGCTACCTGGATACTACCTTGGCGACGATAGAGGTGTTGCCAGAGGTCGTAAAGGCCGTGGACGGGAATGCCGAAGTTTATATGGATGGTGGCATCCGAAGAGGCACTGACATCTTCAAGGCTTTGGCCCTCGGCGCTAGATCGGTCTTGATTGGCCGTCCCCTCTTTTGGGGCTTGGCGGTAGATGGAGAAGCGGGGGTGGTGTCGATGCTGGGGATTCTAAAGAGCGAGTTGGACGCAACCATGGGAATGTGCGGACGAACAACAATTGATAGCATCGACATGGACTGCCTAGCCACTGTTTCGCCCTTGCTGGCTCTGTTCCCCACTGCCCCGGACTTCCGGTAGAAGCTTGTCCGGCCGACAGCCTTAGAATGACAATCGAGAGACATTGCCAGGCTTTCGGCGAAAGTTAGCCGCAAACGAGAATCACAAATCCGTAGTACGTTTTCTTGGGGAGGATAGAAATGGATGAGATTATCGCATTGGAGAACCGGCGCATCGAGGCCATGACAAAGCTGGACACTCAGGCTTTGGATGAAATTCTGGCAGACGATTTGAGCTACGTTCACTCAACGGCCAGGGTTGAGACCAAAGCCGAGTTCATAGCCGCTTTGACTTCGGGACGTACTAAATACCAGTCCATCGAGCGGGATGATGTGGATGTCCGCCAGTACGGTGAGACGGCAGTGGTCACGGGCCGCGCCAAATTTCACGTCAACGCCAATGGCAATGACGTAAGGTTCCAAGTCAGGTTCACCGATGTCTACGCCAAGAGGGACAACGTCTGGCGGATGGTGGCGTGGCAGTCAACCAAGCTCCCAGACTAATTTCCGTATCGGCCATGGTGATGGCGGGTCCGTCCAAAAACCCGCCGTATCGGATCAATACCCTGACTAGCTAGTCGCCATTAGGAGGCTCATATGCCTAGTTACTCGATAAATGTCGGCAACGTGGAGTTGGTGTCCATCAGCGACGGATTCCCCACCAGATCGCCGCTCATGCCCTTCCCGGACACGACTATTGAGCAATGGCGGGAATTCCCGGAACTCATGAAGGAAAACGACCAAATCGGCAGCAGGTACGGCACTACCGCTGTCCGTTCCGGCGGCAAGCTCATCATCGTGGATACGGGACTGCAAGCGCCAGATGGCATCCTGATGGAGGACATGAAGGCCAAGGGAGTGCACCCGCAAGAGGTAGACTTAGTCGTGTTTACCCACCTGCATCCCGACCATGTGGGCTGGAACCTGACCGCAGGAAAGCCGACCTTTCCCAAGGCCCGTTACCTGATTCCGCAGAGGAACTGGGACTATTGGACCAAGCCTGAGGTAGTGAAAGACGCAGAACATATCAGAAACCAGGTGCTACCTCTAAAAGACCATGGCGTCATAGAGTTTATGGGCGATGACTACCAGATTACCGACGAGTTGACTGCGGTCTCGACGCCGGGCCACACGCCGGGGCACGTGTCCATATTGATTGACTCTCAGGGAGAGAGGGCCTATATACTGGGGGATGTGGCCCACAGCCCGGCCCAGGCTCACTACACCGACTGGTGTCCCATATTCGATGTTGAGCCGGACCTGTCCCGAAAGACCCGCCATCAGGTACTGGACATGCTGGAAGCTCGAGGGATCTTGGTGTCTGCCGGGCATTTCCCGGATCCTGGTTTCGGTCATTTTGTCAAAGGCGAAAGCCGCAGGATGTGGCAAGGGATTTAAGTTCGTGTAACCAACTAGGCTGGAGATGCAAAGAGCCCCGATTCCATATTGGAATCGGGGCTCTTTCTTTGATATTGGATTAGGGATATTGGATTAGGGACATTGGATTATGAAAGGAGTTTACCCCCTTCTCTAACGCTCCCCTTCAAAGGGGAGAGGACCGGCCCCTCGCAACGCAAGTTCAGTCTGTCCTGAGCCCGCCGAAAGGCTGGGGAGAATTTTCAATAACTAGACTATTAGGCTTTGACCGGCTCACCTTGGGTCAGGAGTTGCTCCAGAGGCGTGTCCTTGTACTCGGGAGCAAAGGCGCACAGTTCAATCTCGATGCCATCGGGGTCCCGGACGTACAGGCCCTTGATCTCTCCGTGGTCACCGAAACCTGCAATCTCTACCCCCAATTCCTGGGTCAGACGGTAGGCCTCTTTAATGTCCTCGATGGAATCGAACTCGTAGGCGAGGTGGTACATGCCGACCCTGTTGGCCTCTGGGCCGGGAGCGTCCGCGCCTACGTTGGAGATTGCCAGGTCATGGTCGGTGTCTTCGTTACTGCGGAAGAAAACCATCCGGTCTCCGCCCCGGCCCTTTACCTCCAAGCCCAAGAACTTAGTGTAAAACTCTTCGGAGCGCTTCAGGTCTCGCACTCGAAGGACTACGTGCCCCAAACGTGTTGGTTTAATCATATCTAGCCTCCTGTTAAAGCCATTTGGGCTGAAAGCTTCTTTGCCTGTTTGTTAAAAAAACCCAAGTCGCCACACGGGAAATTACCTGCGATATTACATGGGATCTTACATGGGATATTAAATGGAATGGTGCCTCTCCCAATTAGCCGGAGTTTTTTGCTTCCAGTGCATCCAGAATGGCCCCTGGAGTCATGGGCAGCTTGGTCATTCGCACACCCACGGCTCGGTAGATTGCGTTGGAGAGGGCCGCCAAGGGAGGAATAATCGGCGCTTCACCGACACCCCGCAGGCCGAAGGGATGCCTGGGATTGGGTACCTCGGTTATCACCGTGTCCACCATGGGAATGTCCAAGATGGTGGGCATGCGGTAGTCTAAGAAACTTGAGTTAGCCATGGTGCCGTCGGGATTATAGAAATACTCTTCGTTCAACGCCCAGCCGATGCCCTGTACGGTGCCGCCCTGCATCTGCCCTTCCACGTAGTCCTTATGAACGGCAGTGCCAGCGTCAATAAATGCTGTGCAGCGCAGGATATCCACTTTGCCGGTCTCCGGGTCCACCTCCACGTCTATGATGTTCCCGGCGATGATTGGCCCGATGCCGGTGGAAGTAGTCCCCACGGAACAGGAAATCGGCCCACCCGTCCGCAACTGCCTGGACGCTAGTTCCTTGAAGGTCAGCTTGTCTTCGGGGTTTTTCTTGAAGATGAACGTCCCATCAACAAACTCCACGTCCTCTACTTGAGCCTCCCAAATCAGGGCCGCTCGACCGGACATTTCCTTAATCACGGCTTCGGCGGCGGCGATGGCTGCCAGACCCGTGTCGAAGGCGGTACGGCTGCCCCCGGTGACCCCCGTCCAGCCGATGGCGTCCGTGTCGACAACGGTTGGCGCCACGTCCTCGGCCCGCAGCCCCAGAATCTCGGCGGCCTGCATGGCCACGGCGGTCCGGCTACCGCCGATGTCCACCGAGCCGGTAATCAGGTTAATCGTCCCGTCGCTGTTCACATTGATGGTGGCAGCGGACGCTTGACCGCCCTGCCACCGGTAACCCACGGCCACTCCCCTACCCTGGTTGGGTCCGGAAAGAGGCGCTGTGTAATGGGGATGTGCTTTCATCTCCTCTTCCATCTCTCGGCAGCCAAACACGTTGTGGGGCACGCCGGTGGGTGCACGGTCGCCCTCTTTGACGGCGTTCATCAGGCGGAAGTCCATGGGGTCGATTCCCAGTTTTTCCGCCAATTCATCTATCACCGGTTCTACGGCGAAAGCGCCTTGAGGCTGGCCAGGCGCTCGGTATGCTTGAACCTTCTGCTTGTTGCAAACGATGTCGTAGCCGTCCACCAGCAGGTTTTCGATATTGTACGGTCCGGTGGCCGCCATTGTTCCACCGCCTACAGGGGAGCCGGGGAAGGCTCCGGCTTCATAGGCCATGTAGAGTTGGGCTGCGGTTATCTTTCCGCTCTTGGTTGCCCCAATCTTGCACCTAATGTGGGTGGCCGACGTGGGGCCGGTGCCTTCAAATACCTCTTTTCGGGTCATCACTATTTTCACCGGGCGTCCGCTCTTCTTGGACAGTACTGCGGCCACCGGTTCTAGATAAGTGGTAATCTTTGCGCCAAAACCGCCTCCAATCTCTGTGGGAACTACTTTGACGGCGGATTCGGGCAGGTCCAGTATTGCCGCACAAGAGGACCTGATGGCAAATGCGCCCTGGGTGCAGGTCCAGATGGTCAACCGTCCGTCTTGAGACCAAACGGCAGTGGACGCGTGGGGCTCTATGTAGCCTTGGTGCACGGTCTCGGTATCGAATTCACGTTCAACGATGACATCGGCCTCGGCAAAGCCCTTTTCGATGTCGCCCAGTTTGTGCTGAATGTGGGCCGCCACGTTGCCTTTGACCCCGGTGTCTTCACCCCTGACGAATCGCTCCACCCGGAACATCGTGGTCAGGTTTTCATGGAGGATGGGTGCGTCATCTTTCAGAGCGTCGTGGAGGGTTAATACCGTTGGCAGGACTTCGTAGTCAACATTAATCAGGTTGATGGCCTCTTCGGCCACGTGAGCGTTCACGGCGGCGACAGCGGCCAAAGCGTGGCCTTTGTAAAGAGCTTTTTCGCTGGCCAGCACGTGCTCCGCCATCAGCCTAGCCGTGCCTTGAGCTTCCGACAAGTCGATTACTTGATCCTCGATGATGGGGAAATCCTTGGATGTGCATACAGCGAATACACCGGGCAGAGCCTCGGCCTTGCTGGTGTCGATTGACCGAATTCGGGCATGGGCATGGGCGCTGCGCAGTACCCTGCCATGGAGCATGCCGGTTAATTGGGTATCTGCCCCGTATTTGGCTGCGCCGGTAACTTTGTCCACGCCGTCATGGCGGATGGGGCTGGTGCCAATGACCTTGTATTTGCTGGAACTAGCGCTCTGACGGTCTCTTGTGGTTGTCATTTGATTCCCCTTAAACTTTTAAGATATTAACGGGTTTAGTGCCTAACCCGGTTCGTGTAAGTGTCCTTCACCCTAACCGGTGCCGGTGTCAACTGTTCTGGGTGAGGCGTTTCCTGGATTCCGGCCTTCGCGGGAAAGGCGAGGCTAAGCGAGACAAAATTGGGTGCCTCTCTTGGTCAGTTACCTTGCAGTATGAAGTCGGAGACGCGCTCCCCAATCATCATAGTGGTAACGTTGGTGTTGGCTCTTATGCAGTCAGGCATGATGGATGCGTCTACAACGCGCAGACCTTGTATTCCATGGACTCGGCCGTATTGGTCGACCACCGCCATTGGGTCGGTGGACGGCCCCATCTTACAGGTGCAGGATATGTGCTGTGAGGTGCTGACTTCCCGCATAATCCATGAGTCTAATTTTTCGTTGGAATTCAGCACATCGTCTGGCGGCTCCAAGCGCTCTTGGATGATATTAGCAAACTCTTTGCTTTCGCCTAGTTTCACGCACAATCGGATGCCCTCCCTCAGACGCTCACGGTCGGACTCGTTCTCCAAGTAGTGATATTCCAGCGAGGGTTGGACTGTGGGGTCGATGGTGGTGAGTTTAAGCTCGCCGGCGCCTTCCGCCAACTGGATTCCCACTGTCATGCGGATGCCCACCGGCTCCATCCGGCTTCCCCCCTGATTGACTCGGCCTGTAGCGAAGGACTGCATGGAAATCTTCATGTCGTTTCGCAGCCCCGACCCATCGGCAGTGTAGCGCAACGCCACTTGCATACGAGGGGCCACGCCGTCTAGTTCAAACCCTTCTTTGGTGCGCCAGGTGACCCAAGTAAGGGGATGGTCCCGCATGTTCTGACCCACACCGGGAAGGTGGGCTACAACGGGTATGCCCAAGCTCTTGAGGTGCTCCGCCGGGCCGATGCCCGAGAGCAAGAGAGCCTGGGGTGAGCCGATGGCGCCGGCGCTGAGGATTATCTCATCGCTTTCCACCACAAACTTCTGACCACCGCTCTCCACCTCGATTCCCGTTGCTCTTGTGCCGTCGAATATTAACCGGTGGACGGTGCAGTTGGCGCGAATGCTCAGGTTCATCCGGTGCCTGGCCGGGTCCAAGTAACCCAATGCGGTGCTGAATCGGATGCCATTGGGGTTATTTAGAGGAATAGCGCCAACTCCGGTCGAATCCGGATGGTTGTGGTCTTCGGTGTCGGGGAAACCGGCAGTCAGACAAGCGTTATAAAACGCCTCTTGGGCCGGGAGCCACGTCTCCCTTTTGAAACGGTGGGCGATAATCGGCCCGTCGTTGCCGTGGAAATCATCGTGGAAGTCCGTGTCGGTTTCCAGCTTCCGAAAGAATGGAAGCAATTTCTGGAAGTTCCACTGGTCGTTGCCCTCGGCGGCCCAAGAGTCATAGTCTTCGGGGACGCCACGCAAGAAGACCTGGCCGTTGATGGCGCTGGAGCCTCCGGTAACCTTGCCTCTGGGAACCAACATGGGCGGGGAGGTTTCGGTGCCCTTGCCGATGAACTGCCAGTTATGGTCACTTACCATAATGTCGATTTCCGTGGCATATCCGAACTTTACTTCCTCGGGCAGGTGCTCGAACTCGGGATAGTCCGGTCCCGCCTCCAAGACCAGCACGGACCTTTGTGGGTCCTCGGACAGCCGGGATGCCAAGATGGAGCCCGCTGAACCCGCCCCCACGATTATCACGTCATATTTCATCGTCTTGCCTCTATCAGTGCGCCGGAATCTGGGTTACTAGATTCCTAATCTAGATTAATGTGGACGGCGTAACTATTCCTTCAAGGTCGGCTTCGGTCGCTTGGTCCACCAAAGTGATGCCAAGATTAGTCTCCATGTGCCAATAGAGTTGCTTTAGATGGTGGGTGCTGTGGCTGAGAATGATATTCAGCAGCTCCAACACTGTGACTTCGCCACCGTAGTGGGCCGGGACGACCCGGTCAAATGATTGGGTATCGCCGCTGGCCAAGAACTTCACGATCGCCTGCCGGACTCCGTCGCCATATTCAGCTACTTCTTCCACCGAGGTCACCGTACTTAAGCGATCGTCCGAAGCCTTCATGTCATCGGTGCTCATGCTGCCGTGGGTGTGGCTATTGAGGGCCAACTCGGGGAAGGACAGGACGTGCATGACGGTCTTGCGCAGAGTCCATTCTCGCCAAGGCACCATCTCCTGTAGCTGAGCGTCGGAGAGTTGTCTTGCCGCCCCGATTGCGGCCTTCAGCATCACGTCGTATTTGTCGGAGAGCCAGTCGGTCTTGCCGGAAAGGTCCACGCTGATATCCAGCTTCAGCGCCGGAATCAACTTCTTGGGGTAGTAGCCGATTATGACCACATCATCGTCGATAATGGTGGCTGGCAATGACTTTATTTCACGGCGCTTGAGGTCTTCCTGAGCGGCCTCGTCGCTGGGCACATCGTGGTGTTCATACTGAACACCATTGGACGTAAGAAACTCTTCCAACGTCCGGCAACTGAATCAACCAGGGTGGGTGTATACGTGTACCGCCATTGGTTCCTCCCCGATATTTTTGATTATCTGGCTTTGATGACGACTCGGCGTGCGAGTGCCAAAGCGTTGTTTCCAATCTGCAAGTTGTTGCTAATCTGCAAATAGTAACGGCTAGGAGAAAGATTTGTCCAGAAGCGGTGTGAACGTGGCCGAAAGCTGGTGTAAAATCAGGAACGGCAATCCCTAGCTTCAGCCAGACAGGAGATGACGCTATGGCTCAGTCGATAGGAATCGTGGGATGCGGCGCCATCGCCCAAGCCCTGCTAAAAGAAGCTGACAAAGGTAATCTTCCTGTTGAAGTAGCTGGAGTTACCAGCCGGACTGAGAGCAGCGCCCAAGCTTTCCTGGCCACGTTAATAAATCCACCGCCCTATCTGGAGAGGGAAGAGCTTATCGCCCGCTCGGATCTAATCGTGGAGACGGCTGGCGGCCATGTGGTGCCGGAATTGGCTAGGGAGACGTTCGGGGCGGGCAAGGACCTCATGGTGATTAGCATCGGCGCCCTCTTGGAACATCCGGAGATTATCGAGCAGTCGCGTAAGACCGGTTGCCGGCTTTTGGCTCCATCAGGCGCGATTGCCGGTCTAGACGGAATAAAGTCTGCCTGCACGGGTATCGTTGACCGGGTTACCATGGTTTCTCGAAAACCGCCACGGGCCATTGAAGGCGCTCCTTACTTGGTGGAGCATGGCATTTCTCTAGAGGGTTTGGAGACGGAGCGAGAGGTGTTTTCCGGCAGCGCCAGAGAGGCTTGCTTGGGGTTTCCCGCAAACTTGAACGTTTCCGCCGCCGTGAGCTTGGCCGGAGTAGGGCCCGACAAGACTCAGGTACGCATCATCGCCGTGCCAGGGCTGGAGCGGAACTGCCACGATATTGAAGTGGAAGGGGAGTTTGGCTTTCTCTCGGTCCACATTGAGAATATTCCCTCAGAAAACCCTAAAACCGGGCGCCTAACCGCCCTCTCGATCATTCGGTCGGTGCGTGACGCAGGCGATCCGGTTAGCATCGGCACCTAGTTACATCTTAGTAGCTGGGTAGACTCTACTGGCTAGGCGGCAAAATACTGGCCAGGCGTCACACCCAACGAGCGTCGGAACATGGCGATGAATGCGCTGGTGGTCTCATAACCGACACTCAGTGCGGTCTCGCTCACGGTGTGCCCGTCGGCCAAGCGCGCCAGGCCTTCCAACAGCCGCACTTGCTGCTGCCATTGCCGGAATGTCATCCCCGTGTCGGACAGGAAAAGCCGCGCCAGTGTCCGACTACTGGCTCCCACCATCCGCCCCCAGGCCTCCAGCGTTCTGTGGTCTGCGGGGTTGCTTTTGATTGCGCCGGTAATCTCTTTCAGGTTGACGTCCGTGGGCTCGGGTAGTTTCAAAGGAACGGTGGACATTAGGCGAATCTCATCCAATATCAGGCCCATGATTCGAGCATCAGGTCCGGTCAGGTCGTAAAGCTGCGGCGCTTGAGCGGCACGCAAAATCAACTCCCTGAGGAGAGTTGTAACGTTGACCACGCTGCAATCCGTTGGGAGCCCAGGATTGTAGTCCGAGCGTATATACAGGCTTCGCATGGAGAGGGGGCTTGAAGACTCGATTTCGTGCTCCACCCTTGGCGGTATCCAGACTCCCCGTTGAGGCGGCACCACCCAAGTGCCGCGCTCTGTGGTTACTCTCACCACGCCGGAACTGCTGTAGACCAGTTGCACTCTCCCGTGCCAATGGCGCTTGCTGCTAAATCCTAAAGGGTATTCCGTTGCCCGGACCACAACATCCCGGTCAATATCCTCTCCAAAGGCATCGTGGCGGGTGGTGAAATTATTTGTCCGATTGGCGATACTTTGTGACTTCATACGTACACATTGTAATTTCTAATCCTAATATACTCAATTCACTTATCCTGACCCGGATTCACCCAGGCAGAGGCAGAGATGGCCATTGAGCCCTCGTTCCACGGTGAAAACAAACACGG
>DCAE01000027.1:34837-40346 GCA_002311385.1 Dehalococcoidia bacterium UBA1141
GACTGACCAGCCAATTCATGATTACCAGCTTGGCCGTCGGCCACACGGTATTTCACTGGATAATTCAAAGCTTTGTGGTGTTGCTGCCGGAGATTCAAAGCACTTTCCACCTCAGCGGGGTCGGCGTTGGCGGCATCTTCACCATCCGAGAGTTGGTATCCGGGTTAGTGTCCCTACCCGGCGGAGTCATCGTTGACGGCATCAGGCGCCATTGGGGCGTGCTGCTGGCTTTGTGTTTGGGGGCATCCAGCTTGGGCTCGTTGATAATGGGAGTATCGCCGGTTTATCCGTTGTTGTTGGTTGGGATTGCCGTGGTGGGAATGTCACACTCCATCTGGCACCTGCCTGCTTCGGCGTCGCTGGTCTATCACGTTCCTCACAGACGAGGAATGGCGTTGGCATTTCACGGAGTAGGCGGGAGCATAGGCGATGTTGTGGGGCCGGTTGCCACGGGAGGCCTGCTGATGGTGCTGGGATGGCGAGGAATTCTCAGCGTATACGCAGTGGCGCCGTTCTTCTTGGCATTCCTGGCGGCGTGGTCTTTCCAACACATCGGAAGACTTAAGCCGGACGAGGAAGTCAGCCAGGTGGATATGTCGACCCGTGTCGAGATTAGCAAACGCCTGCTTAGGAACAAGCTGTTGTGGGGGATAGCCTTTGTTCGGGGCCTCAGAGCAATGTCTTTGGTGGCTTTGATCACGGTCCTGCCTTTGTATCTGGGCAACGAGTTGGGCCTGAGCCCTTTTTCCAGGGGCATACACATAGGCTTGCTCATTGCGATTGGTCTGGTGGCCAAACCATTTATGGGGTATCTGTCGGACCGATGGGGAAGGAAGCCGGTATTGGTCCCGGGGCTCCTGTGGTCCACCCTATTTGCGATCTTACTGGTTGTATTCGATCACGGCCCGGCCTTGACCGTAACTATCGCTCTGATGGGGCTGTTCCTGTATCCGGACCAACCCATATTGACCGCCGTTTCAATGGAAGTGGTGGGGCGAGAGGTGGCAACCACCGGATTGGGCATCGTTTCTTTCAGCAGTTTCCTGATGGCGGCGGCTTCTTCGTTAATCGCTGGCGGCTTGTATGAGGGGGCCGGGGTGGATGTGGCGCTGTACTACGTTGCTGGGTTGTTTGCCTTGGCGGCCGTGGTCTTTGCCTTGCTTCCATTACCCGGGAGATCCGATGAATGAGTTCGCAGCGGAATCGGCATGGAGCGGTAGATAATTCAAGAAGAATGGTAAAGCTATTTGTAGAAGGCCGACAGAATCGGAAGGCAACTATGCGAGAGTTCCGGATAGCTGTCGAAGAGTTTCAAAATGAATGCGGAGGAATAAAAAAGAGCCACCATGCCGGCGGCTCCCTTGTTGATGACCTGCTACTAGGTCCGCATGGAACTAAAGCAATCGCTGCAATACACGGGCCTATCGCCGCGGGGGAGGAAAGGAACTTCAGTATCGACGCCACATTGGGCGCACACCACAGGATGCATCTCCCGAGGTCCGCCGGAGAAACCGGGCTGCTGGTTCTTGCGAGCTCCACGACACTCCGTGCAACGCTTCGGCTCGTTGGTGTAACCCCTGGATGCGAAGAACTCTTGCTCTCCCACCGTAAAGGTGAATGCTGCGCCGCAGTCCACGCAAACTAGGTCTTTGTCTGCCAATGCCATTCGAATGGCCTCCATACAGTTAGACTAGGTTCAGTCTAGGTCATCCGAAGCTAGGGTGATAGGAATATAGGAGCTACCAACGGGAAACCTTAACTTGCACCGTGATACATTATATCAGAGAATCATTCGATCTAGTTCACAGGCACCGTCCGCGCGTTGTTAAACCCTCAGGGTGTATTTATTACTCAGAGAGTAGGCTGTTATACGATTTCCCCACGCATCACCGTTACTGCCTGTCCTCCCAGCCTCACTCGGTCACCTACCAGACTCACTTTGACCACTCCGCCTCGGTCCGAAGCCTGATAGGCAACAAGCTCGGTCTTATCCAGCCGGGCACTCCAAAATGGACCCAAATAACAATGGGATGAACCCGTGACCGGGTCTTCCAACAGCCCGGAACTGGGGGCGAAAAACCTGGAAATGAAATCATACTGAGTGCAAGAAGATTGGCAGGTGACTGCTACGCCGCGGCATTCTACCCGCCCCAAGGCCACCCAATCGGGTTTGATCTCCCTGAGAATTTCTTCCGACTCCACTTGGACCAAGTAGTCCGTCCGGTTCTTGCCCACGTAAAGCGCGTCAACGCCAAGGGCTGAAAGCAAGCCGGCTGGCGGCTCTGCAGGCTCGTCAGGTTGGGCTGGGAAGTCAAGCTCGATCCAATCTCCTGTGCGGTCGGCGGTCAAAAGCCCGCTGGCCGTGTGAAAGCTGGCCCGGGTGTCTTGGGCCAAATGCCCGCCCTCCCACAAAACGTGTGCGCTTGCCAAGGTGGCATGTCCGCACAACTGGACCTCCATGGTTGGTGTGAACCAGCGTAATTCATAGCCAGAGTTGCCCTTGGTCCCGCCCGCTCTTTCAACCAGGAAAGCAGTTTCAGACACGTTCATCTCTTTGGCCACATCCTGCATCCACCGGTCCGTTGCTGGCACTTTCATGATGCAGACGGCGGCCGGATTGCCCGAGAACGGTTTTGATGTAAAGGCATCAACTTGAATTATCGGTATTCCCACGTTTTCTCCAAAAGCACGTCAGCAGCAGGCGCTTAACATTAATTTCCGTCACGGTTTACTAACGCCCTAGGCGGTCGCCAATAGCAAAGTCCGGCAGCCGACTACCTATCACCAGTCTAAGGGCGAAAAAAGGACCCCTTCGGTTCATGGCCGAAGGGGTCCTTTTGGTGCGCATTTGATTTGTAGCGAGGAAGCCTTAGCGACCCATTCGCTCACCCTTAACCACGTCAGGTAACCAGAGGGCAATTTGAGGGAAGGCAATAATGAGCGCAAGGGCTATACCCATACAGGCCATAAATGGCAACACACCTATCCACACGTCGGCAATAGTGCCCTGATGGGCTTCTTCTCCTGCCGCCTCGGCCATCTCCCTGGTGATGTCCTGGCGTACGCCGTGTAGAACATAGAGATTGATACCTTCGGGCGGGCTGATCAGGGCGGCTTCAACCAAGATAACCATGATGATGCCGAACCAGACCAAGTCAACCCCCACCTGTTCCAAAGTGGGTACTAGAATTGGAATCGTAGTTACCAGCATGGAGAAGCTCTCCATGAAGGTGCCTAGCACCAGATAGAAGCCCACCAACACGATAACCAAGGTAATCTCGTTGAGGTTCAAACCGGTTATCGCGTCTGCTATGTCCTGGGATATTCCCAACCTGGCGAATGCGAAGCTGAGAGTGAACGCCGCAAGAATGATTAGGAAAATCATTCCGGTGGTGCGAATTGTTGACATGAAGGCAGCTTGCATCACTTCCCAAGTGAACTTCGCCACTCGGGTATATTCGGACAACGGAGCAAGCGTCGATTGCCGAACTTCAATCCTCGCATTTTCGGGCAAAAAGTTAGCAATGCCGGTCTTTCGCAGCAAGAAAGCGCCAGCCGGTTGCCAGATTCGATCGGCATTTAACAATATGCCAATCACAAGAGCACCCGACACGCCGAATGCGGCAGCCTCAGTGGGTGTTGCGATACCCATGTAAATCGTACCCAACACAACGAAAATCAGGCCAGCGACTGGAATGAGCGCCAGCAGGCTGACAATCCTTTCTCGCCATTGCTGCATGTCAAACATGCTCTGACCCTCGCTCTCCCTTGGAGCGATATTGGGCCAAATCATGGCTGCGATAGCAATCATCAACATGAAGATGCCGGCCAGCATGAACCCTGGCAAGAACCCGGCCAGATACAGCCTGCCGATGGATTCTTCCACCAGCACACCGTAAATAATTAGGCTGATGCTTGGGGGTATCAATATACCCAGTGTGCCTCCTGCGGCCAGAGAGCCGATAACGAGGCGCTCGTTATAGCCGCGGGCCCGGAAAACGGGGAGAGACACCCGGCTGATGGTAGCCGATGTGGCTACACTGGAGCCGGAGCAGGCGGCGAATATTGCGCATGAGGCGATATTTGTGTGAATCAAGCCGCCGGGCAGAAACCACAACCAACGGGAGATGGTGGCGTACATTCGCTCACCCATTCCGCTGCGGTTCATTAGTTCACCCATCAGGATGAACAAGGGGACTGCCACCAGGATGAAGCTTGTGTTCCCTTCCCAGGCCTTGTTGGCCATGATGTTCCACAATGGAGCATCAGAAAAGAACCACATGATAATTAATGACAAGCACCCCAAGGCTGCGGCTACATATAGCCCACCCATGAAGAACGCGCCCATCAAACCAAACGCAACACTAATTGCCATCGGTCCTCCGGCTTCCTAATGATTTTGTCTTAAACCAAAGATCCTAGATAAATCCGGTTTCGTATACAACTGGCCTTGATAGAACTAGTAACCGCCGTAATTTATGGAATCAACGATAGCGGCCCTGGTCGCTACCCCGGTCGCAACTAGGCGACCGACGGCGGGTTGTCTACCATGACATCGTAAATCTCAATCTCGCCACCGCCGAGTTTCTTATGCCAAATGGGCAAGAACCACTCTGCCACCTGGCTGAGCATCATCTGCATGGCCGTGAATCCCAAGAAAGCAAACCCTAGACCCACCACGATTTTCGGAATCCAAAGAGGAGTCAGTGGATAATCGTTGGTTACCACACCCCTGTCGTAGTTCTTGAGGATAACTATCCACATTTTCCAAGCAGTGATTGATGCGAGGAATGCCACCGAAGCCAATGCCATCATGTCCGCAAGCCTGCGAGTTTTCGTGCCCATGAACGGTAGCATTACATCGATACGCACGTGGGAGCCGGACCGTAATGAATACGAGAACGACCAAGTGGCAGCCATGGCCAGAATGTAACCTGACATTACGTCGGTGGCCGGAGCTTGGACCCAACCTACTTTGCGGGCAATGACCTGGTAGGTGATGAAGAAGCCTAAAAGGAGAAGCTCCATTCCGCAGATCCAGCCCATAATATAATAGACACGATCCGCGGCCCTTGTGAAGTTGCGCATGAAAATCAATAGGTTTAGTGGGATCGTTCTAATCTCATTAGCTAGGGAGCCAGTACTTGGCGGTGCAATAACCCCTGAGCCATCAGACTCTACTTGGACTTCGCTCAATTTCCGGCCTCCTTACACATCACCAGAGACTTTTCCACATTTTGACTTCTATATCCGTTGGAGCGCATCGTGTTCCGGCCAATTTAGTGCCGCTCCCCAATGCGATCCCAATTCTACACCATGTTGTAAAGGTTTACTTCAATTCCGCTGATTGTCGGGCATACTTGACCCAAATCCCAGCAAATGTTCGGTCTTCACAGCCGATCCATTAAGGCGCGGCTGTGAAGGTAAACCCTATATTTTACTAACTTGTATCACTACTCGTTAGTGTTGGTTACGGAGCCGTCCGCCTCGATAGGTACCCGTGTTTTTA
>DCAE01000009.1:0-1015 GCA_002311385.1 Dehalococcoidia bacterium UBA1141
TCCGTCAGCCCTAGGGCTTCCATAAAAGGACGGAAGCGACTCAAATACTCCAGTTCGCCGGACAATCGCTCATGGAAAAACCGCTGGGTTTCCAAGTCTGGCGAGTTGACGATGGACACGGCGAAGTGCTTGACCCCGCCTCTCATGTACCAATACTCGGCTATGGAAAAACGTCTCAGGTCTTCTAGGTGGGCGTTTCCTCCAGCTACGCTGGTGACGAATGGGTGACTCCTGATTGCGGCAAGGGTCGGCTCATGATGGCGCTCCAACTCTTCTAAGAACCGGAGCGCGGGTTCCAGTTCACTAGCCATAATCCACCTAAATTCCCCTTCGCATAGAATCAATCATAATATCCCAGTCGACGCCCGGTGCACCCCATCCCAGAACATCAACTCGTAGGACTGAAGCAACCGGGCGGCCCGTTTCAACTGGGCTTCACCTATTCCGTGAAGCAAACCATTATCAATGACCCGGCGGACGTCTTCGTCAAATTCGCTGGGAGTCGGACCGGAGAACAGGGTGAAGAAGGCCGTGGCATGTTCGGTAAGTCCGTATTTGTCCCTTAAGGCGTCCCCAACCCGCCCGCAGTTGGCACCCCAGGCGGGAAAGTTCACCGCCAGGGCAGCGGCCATCTCGGCAGGTGAAGCGTAGTGGGCCAGCCAGGCTACATAGTGGGCGTATGCCTGGGCCTCCGGGGTCGGCTCGTATGCCAAGAGCCATGGCTCGTCCAGGCCCAACGCTGTTGCCAAATCGTGCAGGGCACCGAAGGCGGCGTCCTCGCCTGGCAAGATACCCAGGAAAAACCTCCGGCTGCGTGGATGGTCGCAGCGGGCTACCATAGCGGCCAGGCTCCTAAGGTCGCTCTCGATGGTAATGTGCTGTTCCCCTACTATTACGTTCAGGCCGTCCCTGGTAATTTCATTTTGCTCCAACGCACGGAGGTACGGGTGGTCGCGAAGTTGCGCCTCGACTGGCTCCAGTTCACTCCGAATCTGCTCTATCAAATCTTGGGTGT
>DCAE01000009.1:1060-4982 GCA_002311385.1 Dehalococcoidia bacterium UBA1141
GATGGAATCATGGGACCCCTCAACGACGAGGCAGTTGGCCAAGAATCTCCATAACTTCGGAAATGTCAGCCACGTTCTCCAGGTTCTCCAGGAGACTCAACAGGCGCTCAGTATCCTGCTGGGATAGAACACGTTGGACACAGTCGAATACCTTCGCCATGCGCTCTTCCCGGCTCATCGGGTTGGCTGCGGACCCGCGGAAGGCGTGGCACTCGGAGTCGACAGTGCTTCCATCTTTCAGTTGCGCCGTTGCTCTCACCGCGGATGATTCCGGATCGCCGGGTTCGACGCTAATCTTTCGGAGAGTCTCTTCCATATCCGTCGAGAACCGGCGCTGGTCGGTAAAGGTCTCGATTCCCACTTGGCCGTCCAGGAGTGCTGCCGCGGCGCAGTATTCCACGCTGAACTTGCCATCAAGACCGCTCAGGGGTAGCGGCCCAGAGTGCCCACGGCCACGCATTTGGACGGTCAAATGGTCCACCATGTCGGCCTGAAGGTCATGCTGTTGGCGAAGGTCCAGCACTGCTTCTATGGGGTTTTGCATATAGACTTGGGCAGGGAATCGTTTGATGTCGAAACCGGGCTCCACCAAGCGGAAGGACGTTCCCAAACCTTGGGTTAGAATTTCCAAGTCCAGGTTTCCATTGAACAGGGCTTCTGAGTAGCCGTTGGGAGCCTCAAAAATGGAGTCATTACTGGTATAACCCGCTGAGGCTAGGATAGCAGCCTCGGCGCCCATCCGCGCCGCGTTCCCAGTGTGGGTAGACTTGACCATAGTGCCTGTGTTGGCGGTCAGTCCGCCGGTGCGAGAAGCGGCAATACCCATAGCCATCTGAGTGAGGTGGGTGTCGAGCCCAAGTACTTTTGCGCTGGCAACAGCTCCTCCCAAGGGACCAACTAGGCCCGGAGGATGGTAGGCAGGATTGGACACAGCAGCAGAGGCAGCCCGCAGCCGTCCCTGAATCTCCCATCCCAGCACATAAGCCTCAATGATGATCTTACCGCTAGTGTTTCTCCCTTGGCCTAGGGCAAGCGCTGCGGGAAGACAGGACGAAGTGCCGTGGGTCGGCGGGTATCCTTGAATCTCGTAGTCCAGGCAGTGGCCAAACACACCGTTGGCGAATGCAGCGGATGGAGCATTAGTCTTAAACCCCCATCCGACGACGGAGGATTGGGGAGACCCACCTAACTCCTGGACATATCGACCGATGATTGATGCCAATTCCTGAGTGGAGCCTGCCAGCATGTTAGCTACCCCGTCCAGGATAGCGATCTTGGCAGCTTCTACCACTGAAGTGGGAAATGCGTCGTAACCGGTATCCACGATAAACTGGGCTAGGGTCTTGGTGGCGCTCATATCAGCCTCGAAAAGGAAGGATGGTGGATTAGGTGGATTAACGCCCCCGAAGAAAGGAATAGGGCTCAGTGTTAGGCCCGCACGACCTTATGATCCGATTTATACCGTACCTACGACCACTTCCTGTGCTTGGTCCGCCGCCGCCAGGATGTCATCGATGAAGTGGTGCAACTTGACGGCTTCATTGAAATCGGGTTGGCAACTGGTTCCTGATAAGATGGCCTGACCAAACTGATAATACATCTGCCCCACGTTGTAAGGCTCTCCCTGGGGCATCCCTTCTAGTACGTAGATATACTTCTCTGGAATCTCCATGTCCTCCAGAGTGTTCCCTTCCCTGACACCTTGAAGACGAACGGCGTTGGTGTTTGCCGAGCCTTCGGAAGAGGCGATGAGGGTCCCTTCGCGTCCGTAGATCTCCATTCGGTAGCCGCTACCCACCCAAGGGTTGCTAGCGATGTGCACCGAAGCAACGCCTCCGTTGGCCAACTTGCCGCTGACCAAGATATTATCCGGCGAAGTGACGTCTACCGTCTGTTTGGTGTCAACCTCATACCATTCCTTTGCCTGGGTGCTCACCACTGAAGAAACGTGACTGAAATCGCCGATGACAAAGCGCAGGGCGTCGATAGTGTGGCCGCAGGAAATCGTAAGGGTGTTAGCCCCTAGATCAATGTCTCGTTGCCAAGTCCGGTCAGAGGTCCGCTGTAGCACACCTCCGTTGATCCGGCTAACATGGCAGGACATCACGTCGCCCACATACCCGGACTCCACCAAATCCTTGGCGTACAAGATGGCTGGATTAGCTCGGGACTGCAGTCCTACCATGTTCCGAACTCCTTTAGCCTGGGCCAGGTCGGCCATTTCCTGAGCCTCGGAGGTAGTTCGCCCCAAGGGCCACTCGGTGTAGACGTGCTTGCCTGCATTGATAGCCGCCATAGTCGGCTCATAATGGGCTGGCACCCTTAGGCTCACGGCAACGGCGTCGATGTCGGGATGCGCGAGCATTTTACGGTAGTCGTCGAAAGCCAGTCTTGCTCCGAACATTTGCCGGGACTCCTCGGCGCTCTCCTGCCGGGTGGTGCAAACCGCGGTCAACTCGAACTCCGGGCTGGCCACCACCGCCGGCAAATGAGCTCGGGGAGCCCATCCCCGGTGAACGTTAGCTCCGATGATGCCCAATCGTATCTTATCTGCCATTAGTTCCCTCCCTCAATACGGCGAATCGATCCTATCCTACCATGAAGGTGAACTAAAGCCTCCGCTCGTTAGACTCAGTCCGCCCTTATGATAAGATCGCCTAAAACAGCAAGGGAGGCCTCATCATGCCATACGGAGGCAATGACTGGTTGGCGCTAGCCCCGGAAGCTACGCTGGAGCCGGAGATGCCCATCTGCGACCCACATCATCACTTTTGGGACTTCCGCACCGACCGGATCCCTTACCACCGGTACCTTCTCCACGAGTTAGCAGCCGATATAAATAGCGGCCACAATGTGCACTCCACCGTGTTCGTTGAGGCCAGGTCAATGTATCGGCCCGACGGACCGGAGGAGTTGCGGACCGTTGGCGAAGTAGAGTTCGTCCAAGGACTTGCCGCGGCCAGCGCCAATGGCTTGTACGGTCCGGGCCGTGCGGCAGCAGCTATCATCGGCCACGCAAATCTGAACCTGGGTGACCGTGTTGAACCTGTGCTGGAAGCCCTACGGGCGGCCAGCCCCAATCGGTTTCGCGGCGTCCGCCATTCCTGTGGTTGGGACCCCCATCCGGAGGTTGAAAACCGGGCACCGGAAGATCAACTGGCCAGCGACGAATTTCGGGCAGGAGCGCGGGTGCTGGCGCGCTTGGGATTGGTCTATGAGAACACGGTGTTCTTCCCCCAATTACCTGAGGTAGCGGCATTCGCCAGGGCTTTACCCGACCTGACCATCATTTCCAATCATATCGGCGGACTGATGCGAGTCGGTCCTTACGCCAACAAGGACGATGAGGTGTTGGCCGCCTGGAGAAGTGGCATCACCGACCTAGCGTCCTGCCCCAACGTGGTGATGAAGCTAGGTGGCGTTGGACAGCCACGTTACGGCTTTGACTGGCATACTAGGGAGACGCCCATCGGTTCGGAAGAGCTGGCCGATTCCTTGGCTCCTTTGATGAATTTCTGCATTAGGCAGTTCGGACCTGAGAGGTGTATGTTCGAGAGTAACTTCCCGCCCGATAAGGTGTCATTCTCCTACAACGTGCTGTACAACGCCTTCAAACGCCTTTCTAGCGGTTACTCGGTGACCGAGCGTGCTGCTATGTTTCATGACAACGCGGTTCGGGTATACGGGATTAGTGCATAAGTCTCTGGCGGGCCGGAGGGTTTTTAGAGCCATTAAATATTTACACTTATTTCATAGAATGCGAACTAGTCCTTAGTAACTTTCCGTATAGAATACTATTTAGCAGCATTGCGAATTAGACCAACTAGGCACACTTTTAGGCACACTTTGAAAAACTCATCTGGAATCAAATAGGGGTTCCATGATCAGGCTCCTCTCCTGCCAACGACCTTCGGGTTATGAG
>DCAE01000009.1:5176-5684 GCA_002311385.1 Dehalococcoidia bacterium UBA1141
GACCCGTAGCTGTCGATTCTATGAAGATTGTCCTTAGTTACTATATTTGATCTGGGCAACGAATCCTGCCTTATCTGGCCATGAGAAGTTCAGCCGATCAGTGGACAACGTACACGTTTTGGCTGAGACCACGTCCGCCTCCTTGAAGATGAAACCGGATTCATGCTGGATACGGATGCCCTCCGGCTCTCCTGTGACCGGATTCTTTACGGGTTCAAAGGCCATTGAAGCCGCGTCCCCCATAGTGACTGTGCTGTCTCTTCCGCGAAGATCGAATTGGAATGAAACGAACATTGGGTCGATGGGATCAGTGATTAAAGCGGGGAACACTTCGAAAGGTAAGCCACCGTGTTTGCCAGATGTGATCTGCATCAAAGCGTCGCGTTGTTGAGCATCCGCTTTCTCGTCGATGAACAGGCCAAGGGTTCCGTTTCCCAGATGCATGGCGGCTGGGGAACGAACCTAGAACCCGAAGGCAAGCCCATTTAATGAGACACTCCCGTACGTC
>DCAE01000028.1:0-1869 GCA_002311385.1 Dehalococcoidia bacterium UBA1141
CGCATGGATTGCCTCTGGCGGAAGCAGCCAGATATTGAGGGACAAGTCAACCAACTGCTTGTACACCTCTGGGTCATCTTCCATAAGGGTGGGCGACAAGTTGGCAATCAAACTGGGAGAGATCTTAGCGTCAATTTGGAGTCTCAGTTCAGGGCAATCAGCTATCTGGGACAGCGTCAAGTTGTGTGGTAGACCTAATTGTTCCTCCAGTCCTGCCATTAAGACCGCCGAATCCGCCAACCGGCGTAGCAGCACCGATGTGATTTCCCATGGCAGTGGATGCTCAATCCCCTTTTCGTTAAACTCCTTCTCCAATTTGATGAGGTGTTTTTGAGCATCAAGAATGCGAACCAATTGCTGCTCGTCTTGGAAGGTCAGCAGATGTGCAGCGCCGATCTCTTTCAAGTACAGGCGAACTGGATCATCCGGCATTTCCAGATTATCCGTCCGCTGCGCCCTACCCGCCTCCTCGACCGTCACCTCCCAACCATCAGAAGTTTTCTCCGAGGCGTCAGGAATTCTCTGAAATTGACCGGAATCGTCCCAAACAACTTTCAACGCGTCTAGACGCGACTCCGAAACACCGTCGTTCAGGTCGTCATCTTCCAAAATAATATCTCCTACGCTTTCGTCGCCTCGTCCCAGTGAGGGACGATTTTGATGAGACATATTAAGAGCATTAGCAACGTCCATGACCTCTCGCAATCGGTGCGACGCTGGGCGGACGCGGGCCTGCTCGATTGATACCGCATCGGCATAAGAGGAGACCGAAGGTTCCTGGCGGACGACGTAGAAGAATTTTTGGTTGCCAAGGCTAACGGTCCCGACGTCTGCTAGCTGGCTGCATTCGGAATCAAAGGCCCCGGAGATTTTATCGGGGGACTTTTTTGATGCCAAACAACTTGGCTGCGAGATGTCCGCAACCGGACCGACGCTAGGGCGCCGCTACCACTGGGCGAACATCGGGATGTATGTTCAATAGTGACCAAAAGCTTTCTCGTGTCCCCTTCAATATCCAGGCGGTTTGCGCGTCGAAGCATCTAACGTTGCATGGACGATACATCTTGTTTCCACCGGAGACGGTGCCCAACCGCTTCAATGGAACGTAGAGGCTCCTGTAGGGCAGTGTCTCCGGTGAATTCGGCCAGGCAATTTTCAACAATCCAAGGCCAAGCTACCTTGGGTCCCCTACCTCTGCTACCACAACCTCGCCGAGAGTAGTGTCATGACCCCTACGGTATCCAAACTGGACATGATAGGTGCCATAGTATCGCCTTTGTCCAGACTTTAATGGCTCAATAAACCTCACATGGTGTCGGGGTGTTGGAGTGAGGGCCTGATTGTAAATGCGCTCCATAGTAGCGGGCACATTGCGCCCCCGGCCTGTCAGCTCCCGACCATCGGCTAGACGAAATGTAATCTCTAGTATCTGTCTGCTCATAGCATTTAACTCCTTATCTTGGCTCGTTGGTGGACGAGGATTGATGAGACTCCTGCAACAGCTTGAGGTTCAGCTTTGCCATAAAGATTGGTCTGCTTCCTATCGCCCGCCAAGGAGCGAGAACCACGGCCATGTACACCTAGTTTCCCTCCCGGAGGAACAAATGCCGCGAATCAAAAAAGCCGTTGACTAATAGCCTTGCCCTGGATTTCGTCCCGTTCCTAATCGTCAAAGCGGCTTCCCTCCCCTCACCACGGTGTAACTGCCAGTATCGGGGTCACCCTTGGTCGCAAAGAACTCCCAGCGTCGGCCGTCCGTTAACTCCAAGGTAAATATGCCCTCACGAAGATCCGCTTGCCCGTCTACCACCCGGAGCTGGCCTCTCACTTCCTGTCGATTGGGGATCCCTTCTCTTCTTTCTCTATATA
>DCAE01000028.1:2007-3187 GCA_002311385.1 Dehalococcoidia bacterium UBA1141
TCAACATCACTCCGATTCCACATCTTCAAGAAGCCAGTCTGACACCACTACCAGAGGGCCAGAGACCGAGCCGGTGGGCGACTGGAATGACATCCGATGCCCTCTCCCGATTCAACGCGGCTCTAACTCCCTCGGTCCCAACTTGGACGGCAGACCGGGCATCGCGTTACGCCCGACCCCTTACAATCCGGACAAAGCGTGTCGTCGCGGCCTTTGGCGAAGTAGACATTTCCTCGACCTCGGCACGACAGGCAATTCACCTTACTGGTGCCATCACACGTTTCGCAAGGAAGCTTCATGTCGCTTCTCTACCGCTCACATCGAATCGTAACGGTCATGGCGCCTCAACCGGCTAAATTTCCCGGCTCCTCGGCTGGTGACTAACAGCCCTTCGACTTCACCCTGATCCGGCGATGTCCACGTACTTGTTTGTGACCTATTCATTCTCCGTTCATTGTAAGCATCCCGGCCCCCCACTCTTGCCCCTTCGTGTAACCCTCCTGTAGACTCGTGCCGCATCTCCTACTGGGAGGGCCTCCGTGCCAAAGAAGACTCCGCCAGGTCCCAGTATCCCGATGCTTGTCAGGGTCCAGGAGGGCTAGGATGCCAGTTGACCTGCTCGAAATGCCGTTTTATAGTTCAAGGCATTGAAGCGGACGCGTGGAGACCAATGGTCATTAACCAAGCAAAGGCGATGAAGATCGCGAGTCCCCCTAGGTTGGGCTGCAATCGCGCTTGCCGTGATCCTGATGCTTTTTACCGGAGCGAACCGCATGGGTCAAATGTCGCTCGACCCGGCGGCGGCTAGCGAACTAGACGTTCGTTACATACAACACCCGTGGGTATCGCTCCTTCACATCGTTCCTGGAGTGCTGTTTCTCACACTGGCTCCCCTGCAGTTTGTCGCACGGAATTGGTTGGGAATTGATGGGATAACATGGGATTGTTTGTGGGAAAGTGGGACAACAGGCACAAAAAACTCCCATGATTATTTGGGACTGTGGGAATTGGATGGGATTCGGATGGGATTCGTGGGAATCCAGGCACGAAATAATCCCGGGATTATCCCATGCTCAGGCACAATCCCGCTAGGGATGGGATTGGGATTCCCATCCCGGGACACGCCAACGACGGCTACCACAGGTCCTGAAACCCACCGATTGCCACGCCGCCGACCCCC
>DCAE01000100.1:0-4669 GCA_002311385.1 Dehalococcoidia bacterium UBA1141
CCACCACCCTCATGTTTTTCTCCTTTTAAAAGTGTCCCATTATCGCTGAACGCCTACAGGTGATTAGCCCCTGCTCCTCTGCATTTTCACGCACAGGCCCAAGTGTTCTACCCTCGGCTCCCAGTACTTCTAATCCGAGTTGTAGAACTCGTCGGCAGATTACGACCGCACCCTTATAGGCACCGACCAGTCGTGCTTTGTCTGCCTCAAGAACGTCCTGTACCAATCCTGCCGGAACTTTTTCTACGAAGTCTTTACTAAGCCATGCCCCATGAATCGGGATGATTTGGTCATCACGCAATCTCAAGAACCATGTGCTATCACATTCAGACCTCGTACAAGTAAGAATTACTGAAGCATCAATTCCAGCGTGACCACCACGCCTCTGAACAGATACTTCTATTGGATAATTGCAGGTAGTACAGGGTGTTATAGGCATTTTAAGCTCCCCATTCTGGTCTTCGGGGAGTGTATCATTACGGCTGGCAGTCATTAAAACCCTCTCTCTGCACAAGACCGTCAGGGGAGTTTCGCAACAGCCTCTTTATGAAAGGGGGACTTGGTTGCCCTGAGTCAATCTAATATTTGGTTCTAATATTTGGTTCGATTCGACTATTGAGGTGCTGCTATGGCAGGAACTTTGGAAAATAAAGTTGCTTTGGTGACCGGAGGCGGTTCCGGAATTGGCCGAGCTACTTCATTGGCCTTTGGCCGCGAAGGAGCAAACGTGGTGGTCGCCGATGTAAACGCGGACGCCGGAGAAGAAACCGTTTCGGCCATCAAAGAATCCGGCGGCGAGAGTACCTTCGTTCACGTTGACGTCGCCAGCGCCACCGGCGTTCAAGCCATGATTAACCAGGTGATTCAGATCTATGGCCGGTTGGACTGCGCTCACAACAACGCAGGCATCGAGGGAGACTTCACCGCCCGGCTCCACGAATACACCGAGGAAACATGGGACCGCTTGATGGACATCAACTTGAAGGGCGTTTGGCTTTGCTTAAAATACGAGATTGAACACATGCTGGAGCAGGGCGGAGGCTCCATCGTCAACACCGCCTCCGTTGCCGGACTGGTGGGCTCCCGCATGGTGTCCGCCTACGCCGCCAGCAAGCACGGTGTAGTCGGACTGACCAAGGCGGCCGCCTTGGAATACGCCCGAGATGGCATTAGGGTAAACGCCGTCTGTCCCGGCGTGATCGACACTCCCATGGTGCAAAGGTTAATCTCCGGCAGGGAGGGATACGAAGAAACCATCGCCACCCGCCAGCCGGTGGGACGTTTAGGACTACCACAAGAGATTGCCGAAGCGGTGGTCTGGCTTTCTTCAGACGCCGCCTCGTTTGTTACCGGCCACGCCATGGCCGTGGACGGGGGGTTTACCGCCCAGTAGACTTCTGTCGCCTAATGACTTATCCGAATCGATGAAACATTAAGGAGGACATCTGATGCCCGCAAACACACCGGCCGACTGTAACCACCAAGTAGTTGCCGCAATAAACGCAGGCGATATAGAAACAGCGCTGTCCTTATACGAGGCTGGTGCCACATTCGTGGCCGAGCCAGGCAAGCCCGTCACCGGCACCGCTGGCATCCGGGAGGTCTTGGCCGGATTTCTGGCGATGAAACCTCAGATGACCATTGAAGTGCCCATCGTCGTTGAGTCAGGAGACACGGCGTTGATGCACTCCCAATGGACGTTGAAAGGCACCGGCCCGGATGGCAGCGCCGTGGAGATGGAGATGCAAGGCACCGAGATAGTGCGCAAACAAGCTGACGGTAGCTGGAAATTCATAATTGACAATCCTTACAGCGCCGGCTAAATCACGCCGTTCTCAACCCGGCTCCAAGCGCTAGCTGAAAACGCACCTAGTAGCTTCACTTGCGGTTCGCCAAACTGCCAACCGAGGAATATCTATGACCCTCTGGTCTGACGCCCAATTGGCATCCATACACAAGATGCTAAACCCCCGGTCCCTGGCCATAGTGGGGGCGACCCCTCGGCTGCAATACGGTGGGCGGATGCTAGCCGCCGCCTTGAATGCCTCGGACCGGGTCAATATCTACCCGGTCAATCCCAGATACGACGAGATTATGGACACCAAGTGCTACGCCAGCGTCTCTGACCTGCCGGAAGCGCCGGACTTGGTGGCCATCGTGGTCCCTTATGACCGTGTGCTGGACGTGCTCCGGGACAGCCACCAAAAAGGTGTTGGGGCCGCTATCGTAATCTCGGCCGGTTTCTCCGAGCGGGGAGAGGATGACCGCCGCAATCTTCAGATAGAGATGGGGGAATTCGCCCTTTCGTCGGGAATGCGAATCTCCGGCCCCAACTGCCTGGGCATCGCCAACATCAAGGAGGACATCTGGGTCAGTGCTTCCAGCTTGGGCGCTGTAGGGCAAAGCGGGAAGATTGGCCTGGTTTGTCAGAGCGGAGCTTCCGCCTTCGGGCCTTTTTTGAACCGGGCAATGGACGCTGGGATTGGATTCACCTACGTTGTATCCACGGGCAACGAGGCGGACTTGGACTTTTCCGACTTCGTCAGATATCTGCTGGACGACGACGACACCAAGGTAATCGCTGGATTCGTCGAAGGTTTTAAGGACGCTCGGAAGTTCATAGAGGTGGCCAAGATCGCTGCTCAGCGGGGTAAGCCCATCGTTATGATTAAGATTGGCCGCTCGGAACTGGGAACCAAAGCGGCCCTTTCCCACACCGCCGCCCTGACGGGTACCGATGCCCTCTATGACGCAGCCATGGCCCAACACGGGGTGATTCGGGTTCAGGATTACGACGAGTTACTTGAGGTTTCCCAGCTGCTGGCTCAACTGCCACGCCCGGTTAAGTCAGCCATTAGCGTGGTATCCCACTCCGGAGGCATCAGTTCCCTTACCGCCGATATGTGCGGACAAGCGGGTCTGGACCTACCTCCTCTGAGCAGCACGGCCAGTGACGGCATCAATGAAATTTTGAAAGGTTTCGGATGGGCGGCAAACCCCGCAGACGTCACTGGTTTCGCCAACAGCGAGTCCTTCCCCCAAATCATGAACTTCATGATTGGCGAACCGGAGGTTGGAACCCTTGTGGTGGCCAGTTCCGGTGGAGACCCACAAGCCGAGCAAGTGATTGACCAGCGGGACCAAGGCCTGACAAATCCGGTAGACCAGCAAAAAGGCTTGGTTTTTCTATGGACGGGCAGCAGAAACACGACTGCCGGTTTGGAAAAGCTCAAAAACGCCCAAGTACCGGTGTTCTACACCCCCAACCGCCTAGCCACCGGCCTGCGCGGCTACTTGGACTATCATCAATGGCTCGATAAGTTTCGCGAAGAGGGTTTTCCCCACACTCCGCCGATTGAGGAAAATCAGACTGAAGTGATTTCCAACCTACCTGGAAACAGAGGCGGCCACAGCCTATCAGAGTCCGATTCCAAAGCGCTGATAGTAGCATGGGGCGTACCCGGAACTCGAGAAACTCTGGTTAGCTCACAAGGGGAAGCGGTGGCCGCCGCCCGGGTCTTGAGACACCCTGTTGCCCTCAAGTTGGACTCCCCCGACGTTTTGCACAAGACCGAAGCAGGCTTGGTTTGGCTAGGCCTTGACCGTGACCAAGACGTTTGGAATGCCTATGCGGAGATTATGTCAATCGCCGAGGGGTTGGCCCGTTCGCAGGAAACCGATCCTGGTCTGCCCTCTGGACAGGACACAATATCAATCAACGGTGTATTGGTTCAAGAGATGGTTTCCGGCGCAGTGGAAGTCATCATCGGCATCTCTTATGACCCTCAACTTGGTCCGGTCCTCCTGTTCGGCACTGGTGGAGTGATGGTGGAGGTCTACAATGACGTCGCTCTACGTTTGTGCCCAGTTAGCCTGCGGGAAGCCCACGAAATGATTGCCCAGGTCAAGGGTTCGGTGTTGCTAAGAGGGTTCAGGGGACAGCCACCGGCGGACATAGATGCCTTGGCCGAAACCTTGGTCCACGTGTCACACATGGGAATGCATCTTGAAGGGCGGCTCTCGGAGTTGGACATCAACCCCTTGATGGTTCTCCCTCAAGGACAAGGGGTTAAAGCCGCCGACGCCTTGGCCATTTTCGACGCCAAGTCATGAACGGATAGCCCTTGAACCCGGATTGCTTGTGGCTCTAGGCACTTCTTGCGCCGAAATCGGTGAGTGCTGAACCGCTTCCAGCCCCAGTCCACCTCTACGCCCGCCTGTGGTATTTCCAATTCTGGCTTATTCCGGGATGAACCAACAGAAAGCCCACCGGAAGAGGAGCGTCTTCTCCGCGGCGGGCTCACTAGGGCGGGACCCTCTAGGAGAGGTAGGCCCCTTTGCTGGGTTTGGTGCTGCCATCGGCCCCCATTCCGAGGCAGCTAGGTAATATTTAACGCTGGTCGATTTATATGCGTCACACGTTGACTATTACTCGGTCTTGATTACCGAGCCTTCGTTATGGTTACGGAGCCGTCGTCCTCGATAGGTACCCGTGTTTTTATCTCTTGGTTACGCCGGTCTTGGTGACCGATCCGTCTGATTCGATTCTGAGGCCAACGATTGGCTGGATCTTCTCGTTGAATAGGGCGACGTAGGGGTGGTCCGTGCCGCCCAGACGCCGCAACCAACCAGGTATCACATGGTCCAACACGGCCACGTTGTAGCTGTG
>DCAE01000100.1:4801-5697 GCA_002311385.1 Dehalococcoidia bacterium UBA1141
ATCTGAATGGCAGCTACCCTGTGGGCTTCCAGCTCCGCCTTGGCCCCTTCCTCGAGCATAATCTGCTGGAAATCCTTGGGCAGTTTAGCCCACACATCGGAGTTGACGACGTTATTGGTAGAGAAGAAGCTGATGAGAGGACCGTTCATGTACTTGGTCACTTCGTACCAGCGCTGGCCGTAGGCCGGATCGGCGCCAGTGACGCCACAGTCCAAGATACCGCGCTCTAGTGCTGTGTACACTTCGGCGAATGCCACGAACTGGGCATCAGCGCCCATGCCCTCGATCCAGTCGGAGATGGCTGCGCTGTGGCTCCTGGCCTTCACGCCTTTAAAGTCTTCCAGGGTCTCGAGCTTGTCGTGGCAGAAGAAGAACTGGTCGATACCAGCGTACCAGTTGTGGTTGACGATGATTGCACCGTCAGCCGCATCGGATACCAACTTCTCCAGGTTTGGGTGGATGGCCACGGTGGCGTTGTATTGGTCCTCTTGGGTAGAGAACATACCCCATAGGCTCTGGATCTCTATGGCTGGCAGTTCACCGGCCACGTAGCCGCTGTACACGTTGGCCATACCCAGGACGCCGTCAGAGACTAGAGAGATTGTATCGGTACCAGAGACGCCCAACTCGGGGAAGGAGGTGATCTGGATCGTCAACTGTCCGTTGGTCCGCTCGAATATACCGGGTCCGTAGGTTTCTGTCACCATCTGGCAGGGCAGCAACGAACGGTTGATACAGGCGTGTTGTATAGTGATGTCCTCCCCGCTAGTCGTTAGTTCCGTCGGGTTCAGCAGCTTGGCTTTCTTGAGAATCTCCTGGTAGTAGTCACTCTCGAACAACCACTTATTCTTCTCGATGCTTGCCATTGGTACGCCGCCGTCGAAGCCGCCCTGTCC
>DCAE01000127.1 GCA_002311385.1 Dehalococcoidia bacterium UBA1141
GGGTGAAAGCTCAGCCCTTAGCTAGCCGCAAACGCTACAACCGCATGCTCCGGGAGTCCCAGAACACGGCCATTTCCCCCTTGATCTCTCCTTAACAAAAGTGTCCCACTTTTGCTGGTTGCCAACATTCTTGAGCTTGCTCCGTGCTTCACCTTGGTCGAAAAACTTTTCGATGCCGCGGCACTGGTCTCAAAGCATAGTGAAAAAACTGCCTACAGGGGTTGAATCAGGTTATGGACGGGGAGGCGCCGGGTAGGCACCGGAGCCGGTGCAGAACTCCACCCTGTTTCCGTCGGGGTCTTGGGTGAACAGGAAAGCCTGACCGTCGTATCGAACCCCTTCCCTCAGAATCTCATATCCATTTTCTCTGAGGACATCCTTTGTGCCTTCAAAGTCCTCTACCTCAAAGGCGTGGTGCATGCGCTCGGGCTTAATCGGGGCATCCGGGTCTTCAATCAGATGGACCATGATGCCGCTTTCCAGTTGGAGCCAGGTAATCTCCGGATTGTCCACTTGACTCTCGATTTGTTTGATGCCGATGAGGTCGTTGTAGAATTTCATGGCCCGCGCGGTGTTCTTGACCGCAGTAGTTACATGGTTAATCTTGGTAGTGCGGATTTTACCGGGCATTTTCCCCCTCCAGATTGTTGTGTTGAGCGTTTGATTTAATCAGGAATCCGGCAGCGTGAGACACAGCCGGTGCCAGAGATTAAATCCGTGTCATTATGCCACATTCGTCAGGACTACGTGCGCCGAGGATTATCCAAGCCAAATCTTTCCGCCAAAGGGGGGTTAGAGGGTGCTGCCAAAGACCACCACGGTGACACCGCTTACGGTCAAAAGCGAACCGACTATGACCCGTCCGGTAACCCGCTCCAGATTGGACATAAACAGCCGGGCTATCAGTAGCACACCGAGAGGATATGATGCAGTGATAGGTGAGATTACCACAACGTCTTCCCGTTGCAGCGCATAATAAAGGGCTATTACTGCTACGGCAGAGGACAATCCGGAAAGGGCGGCGAAAATCATGGGGGCCCATTCATTCCCCAAAGCACGGATACCGCTGATAGTGCTTCGCCCGGCGATGGGCGCCAGCAAAATGATGCCGAATACCAGGCTGAAGGCCGAAATCATCAGCGGTGAACCGTAGTCCTCCGTTAGCTCTTTGGCAATGACGTTGGTGCTCCCGTAGGACGCAGCGGCGAAAAGAGCTAGAAGGTAACCAACCACGGCACGCCGGTCGGTAGCCCAGCCTTGGCGTATCGAATCCACTGTGCTCACCGCCAGTCCCAATACCACACCTGCGGTGCCAAGAGGAATCAAGAAATGAGGCCGCTCGCCTGCAAGGCCGATGGCGAAGATTGCCGAGAAGACTGCGGATGTCGCCAGAATGATGCTGGTCTGAGATGCCCCGATGCGGCTTATGGCCCGGTAGTTTTGAGTTCGACCGCCCAAAAAATTGGCCGCTCCCAGCAAGAGCATCCAGAGAAACGCCACGGCTGGAGCCGCCCAAATGTCACCCCGAGCAAAGATAAATGCTAATAACAATGCCGGAAGGGCGCTGACCACGACGGAAATCATGATGGTGGGCATGGGAGCCAGTTTCTGCATGGCGAAGCGAGCAAAAATGGCTGAGCCGCCGAAACCCGCGCCGGCTAAGATAGCAAGGGAAATAGCCAGCACGAGGTGGTTACTTAACCCCGCAGCTATCGATGATTGACTGGAAAATCAGATTGCCGTCGGTGCTGCCCAGAAGGGCTTCGCAACTCCGCTCCGGATGGGGCATCATGCCTAGGATGTTGCCAGCCTGGTTGATTATCCCGGCGATGTTGTGGGCTGCGCCGTTGGGGTTGGCTTCTTCGGTGGCTATTCCGGACAGGTCGCTGTACCGAAACAGCACACGTCCCTCTTCTTCAAGCGCTGCCAATGTTTCGGGGTCGGCGAAATAATTGCCATCGCCGTGGGACACCGGCACCCGCAGGAGTTGTCCTGGTTGGCAACGGAGGCTGAACGGAGTGTCGGCGCGCTCGGTGCGCAGGTGGGACCATTGGCACCGGTATTCCAGGTGTTGATTACGAAGGAGGGCGCCGGGCAGCAGGCCTGCCTCGCAAAGTATCTGAAAGCCGTTGCAGATCCCGATGACCAAGCGGTCGGAGTCGGCAAACTTGTTGAGAGCTTCCATCACCGGGGAGAACCGGGCCATAGCGCCGGGTCTCAGGTAGTCTCCGTAGGAGAACCCGCCGGGGACAATTACGCAGTCGAAGCTATCTAGGTTGGTATCTTGGTGCCAGACGTACTCGGCGTCTTGTTTCAGTACGTCCTTGACTGCGTAGTAGCAATCGGTGTCGCTCCAAGTGCCGGGGAAGACTAATATTCCGAAGCGCATGTGGGAGCTTTGATCACCGATTTGCATCCTTGTGGTGGCGTTGTTCTGATTCAGGGAGCGGGAATACTTGAAGGTGATTGACTATCCAGCCGACTCTAGCATTTCGACGACGATGCTGTTGACCTCTGCGCCGTCGGCTTTGCCCCGAACCTGGGGCATAAGCTTGCCCATAACCTTACCCTTATCCTGTCCGCCAATGGCGCCAACTTCTCCGATCACTTGACGAATCAGTGCCACCAATTCATCGCGGCTCATTTGAGGAGGCAGGTAGGCTTCTAAAACGGCTAAGTCACCCGTTTCCTTGGCGACGAGGTCGTCCCTCTTGCCCTCGGTGAACATCCGTATGGCCTCGCGGCGGTCATTGACCTGCCTCACCACCACCTGCAAAACCGCAGCCTCGTCCAGAGTCTTCAGCTTGGCCTTCTCTTCCATTTGTATGGCGCTTTTCAAAAAGCGCAGGGCATCCAACCTGGCCTGATTTCGATCCTTCATGGCCGTGATGATGTCTGCTTCTAGGGATTCACGTAGGGTCTTTGAGGATGACATGGAGGTTCTGCTCTTTCTGAATTGTTGGAAAATCGTGATTGGCCGAGGAGAATCAGCGCCAGGCCAACAAGGCCGATTATAGGCGTGGCCGGGAAGGAGTGTCAATCTGAGGTAGTCTATTCATTAATGGCCCAGATGCGCTCTTCCATGAGGTTCCTCGGCTAGACACGCTTCCCTTTCCAAATTTGGGCCTTTTTGGTATACTCCGCCTTGGTTTTTGTTCCTCTGTTCGGCCTGGATGCACGGGCAGTATAGGGGCAGTTATTTGGAATAAAAGGTGCGCAAATGCCGGCTTATGCCGTTATCGGTGGCCAGTGGGGCGACGAAGGGAAAGGGAAGGTCATCGACTACCTGGCGGGTAAGGTTGATTGTGTGGTCCGCTATGCGGGCGGCAACAACGCCGGTCATACGGTGGTCAACGAACGAGGCACCTTCCAACTTCACCTAGTCCCCTCCGGCATCTGCTGGCCCCAAGTCTTTGGCATCATCGGCAACGGTGTGGTGGTCGACCCCGATGTCCTGCTGGGTGAGTTGCAGCAGCTAACTTCCAGGGGCATCGACACCAGCAAGTTCTTGGTGAGCGAACGGGCCCACGTGATCATGCCCTACCATATCGTGTTGGACCGCCTGGAAGAAGAGTCACGGGGTTCGGGAGCCATCGGCACCACCGGTCGTGGCGTTGGTCCTGCCTACGTGGACAAGACCGCACGCTCCGGAATACGGGTGGGCGATCTGATGGACTGGGAAGCACTGGTCCCGCGCCTAGAGCAAGTCCTGGCGGCCAAGAATGCGCTGATAACCAAGATTTACGGCGGCGAAGCCTTGGTCTTGGAAGATGTCTTAGCCCAGTGCCGACGTTGGGCCGAAGACTTGCGTCCTTATGCCTGCGCCACGGAGCAAATCGTTCAAGACCTATTGGCGGAAAACAAGCGAGTCCTCCTTGAGGGAGCTCAAGGAACCCTGCTGGACATTGACCATGGGTCCTATCCCTTTGTTACCTCGTCTTCTCCGTCCATCGGCGGTGCCTGTACCGGTTTGGGGCTCAGTCCCCAGGCAATCGTTGGCGTGATGGGCGTGTTCAAGGCCTATACATCCAGGGTAGGCAGCGGGCCCATGCCCTCGGAGATGGTGGGCGTGGCCGCCGAGAGCCTGCGAGAGAAAGCACAGGAATACGGCACAACCACCGGGCGTCCCCGGCGGGTCGGTTGGTTCGACGCCGTGGCTGGCAAATACAGCTGTTTGGTCAATGGGTTCACCGGCAACGTTCTGACCCGATTGGACATTTTGGACGGCTTCCCCAGCGTCAAGATTTGCATCGGTTACCGCGTCGATGGAGGGGAAATCAATCGGTTCCCGGCCAATACAAACCTGCTTGCCCGGTGCCAGCCCATCTACGAGGAAATGCCGGGATGGGACAGGCCAACGGCTAGCGCCACCACGCTGTCCCAGCTTCCAGAGAATGCCTTGGCCTATATAAAGCGTCTTGAAGACCTGTTAGGCTGCCCATTTCAAATAATCTCTACCGGCCCGAGCCGCGAAGAAACGATAGTAGTGGAAGAGACGATTAAATAAACGGCATCGTTGCTTTGACTGGCGTTTTCTCATAACCAATCAAAGCGCTGATTTACGCTCTTTTCTTGCGCGCAAGAGATTCTTCGCTTCGCTCAGAATGACAACGTCTGGCAGGATGCCAGTGTCTGGCATTGACGGTGCTGGGATTTTTAGACAATTTTGGTTCGGTCAGACGAATAAAACCCCGGCAGGAATGGTGACTAAAGTCACAAAGTCTGCCGGGGTTCTTGTTTGCTAAGTTGTGTTCCGCTGGATTGACCCAGTGAAGGCTTTTAAGCCGGTATGGGCAAGTCCATGTTGTACTTGCTCATGACTTTTTCAACCTTGTCGGCCGAGGCTGAGTCCAAAGGCACCAAAGGCAGCCGAGGGTTACCCACGTCGAACCCGATGTGGTTTAGGGCATGTTTCAGAGGGATTGGGTTGGAGACGATGAACATCACTTTGAAGATGGGCAGCAACCTTCTTTGCTCTGCCGCCGCTTTCTCCACGTCTCCTTCCAGCAAGTAGCCCATCATCTGCTTAATCTGACGGCCTACTAAGTGGGACAGGACACTCACCACCCCATAGCCACCGGTGGCCATGATGGAGAATGTCTCGTTGTCATTGCCGCTCCACACCTTGAAGCCATCCGGCGCTCCCTCGATTATGCGGGAGATTTGGTCCAAATCGCTGCCGGCTTCTTTGATGCCCACGATATTATCAATCTCGCTGAGGCGAAGGGTAGTCTCGTCGGTCATGTTCAGACTGGTGCGGCTGGTGACGTTATAGAGAACGCAAGGCAGATTGGTGGACTTGGCGATTGCCTTGAAGTGCTGGTAAAGGCCTTCTTGCGGGGGCTTGTTGTAGGCGGGCACCGTTAGCAGAAGGGCGTCGGCGCCGACCGCCTCGGCCTCGGAGCTGAGTTCGATGCTAGCCGCCGTATTGTTGTCGGTGGTTCCGGCTATGACCGCACCCCTATCCCCGATGGCATCTTTAACCTCAGCGTACAAGCGAATCTTTTCCTCGGTGCTGAGGGCAGGGCCTTCCCCGGTTGTGCCAGTAATCACCAATCCGTCGCTGCCAGAGTCCAGTAGGGCCTTGGCGAGACGCTTAGCCTGCTCATAGTCCACACCGCCCTTCTCATCGAAGGGTGTAATCATTGCGGTTAGCAGTCTGCCTATCTCTGTCATATCGGCCCTCCATTTACGCCTTTGCCAGCGTGTTGTACCCGTGCCATGGGTAAGTGTCCGAACCTAGTTGGAAGTGCTTTTATACTTCTCCGGGACTCTTTAGTCAAGTAAATAGTCAGAAAAACGTATCCGCGACGGAAACAATCATAGAATATTTTCGTCTCAATGGGTCTGGCGGCCAGTTTTTGATAGGGTTCCAACGAGTAATCCCGTTGTTGTTGAGGATGTCTAAAGACCAGACTCGGCCCACAATATTAGGCGGTTTGGCAATCTCAGCACAAATGGCATGAGAAAGGGGAGTATCCTGCCAAATGCCCGGCGGAAAATTAGCTGCCCGCCCCGCTTTTGACTCGCTTAGCCCGGTCAGGCTTTAAGCAATTGCGTGCCACCAATTCCTCCGCAATCTGGAGGGAATTCAGAGCGGCGCCCTTGCGCAGGTTGTCCGCAGCTATCCACATGACTAGGCCGTTGGGATGAGAAGTGTCTTGGCGTATTCTCCCAACAAAAACGTCGTCGGTGCCGGTGACATCCCAAGGCATGGGGTAAGCGTCATGAGCCGGGTCGTCCAACACCGTTATTCCGGGCATTTCCCGCATCAACTGGCGGGCTTCATCCGGCGACATGGGATTTTCGAATTCCAAGTTCACTGCCGCACAGTGGGTCACGTACACAGGCACCCGCACGCAGGTGGCGGAAAAGCGAATCGTCGGTGCGTGCATGATTTTCTGGGTTTCCTGGCGCATCTTTTGTTCTTCAAAGGTATAACCGTCTTCGCCGAATTGGTCGATGCGAGGAATCACGTTGAAGGCGATTTGCTGACTGATTGCCTCCGTTTTGGCGGGTTTCCCGTCCAGAACGTCTTGGGCCTGTTCCCGGAGCTCCACCATTGGGGCTCCGCCAGCCCCGGATACCGACTGGTAAGTGGCGGCCACAATCCGGACGATGGGGTTGACACTGTGCAGAGGGTGGGCGGCCACCACCAAGGGAGTTGTCGAGCAGTTGGGTATGGAAATTATCCCTGAGTGCCACTCTACATCGGCGCCGTTGACCTCCGGCACTACCAAAGGCACCTCGTCTTGCATACGAAAAGCCGAGCCGTCGTCGATAACTACCGCCCCTGCCGCAACCGCCGCCGGAGCCAGGCGTCGGCTAACTTCGCTGGTGACACCGATAAAGGCGATGTCCACCCCAGCGAATGAGTCCTCCGTCGCTTCTGCCACAACCAATTCCCGACCGCCTACCGTCAACCGCTTGCCCACCGAACGGCTGGAAGCCAGTGCCTTTATCTTGGGCAACTGGGCGTAGCGTCGCTCAGCTATGCGGAAGAACTCGGTGCCAACTGCCCCGGTGGCCCCCACCACGGCAATGGTCAGGTCTTTGATACTGACTGTCATCTAGCAATTTACCTATATATGAGTATGGTGTTCGAGACTAGTATCCGAAGAATCTGTTACTAACCAAGAACCTACAGTCCCAGGATGTTTTCCAAGCCTATCACAAGGCCCGGACGGCCACCAACTTCTTGTATGCACCGTATCACTCCAGGCATGTAGCAGTCCCGTCCGAGCGTGTCGTGACGCAATGTGACCGTCTGTCCGGCGGCGCCGAAAATCACCTCATGGTGGGCACTACGTCCGGGCATGCGGATGCTGTGGATGCTCACTCCGTTGTGCTCCGCTCCCCTGGCGTTGGGCAGGTGTTCTTTCTCCGGCTGGTTTCGAGAAAACTGCTTGCTCTCACCCAAGCTGCGGGCTAAGGCCAAGGCGAACCCGGATGGCGAGTCAATCTTGGCTTCGTGGTGAGACTCCACGATGTCCACGTAGTCAAAGTAAGGGGCAGCCTGCTCAGCCAACCGCTTCAAGACCACAGCGCCTAGGGCGAAATTTGGAGCGACGATTATGCCTATGCCATTATCGCTGGCTAGGGCATCCAACTGGGCCAGTTGTTCTGGGCTAAAACCGCTGGCGCCCAATACCATATTTATGGAATTGGCCGCTGCGATAACGGCAGATTCCATGCAGACAGTGGCGTTGGTGAAATCCACCATAACGTCCGGCTTGACCCGCTGGATTAGTTCAGCCAAATCGGTGGAAAGGGGAATCTGCTCTCCATTGGACAGGTTTAACGATGGGCCGCGGTCACGAAAGCAGGTGGCGCCCACCAAAGCCAAGTCTTCCTGCCGGGTAACCGCTGCGACGGTTTCCGTGCCCATTTTCCCGGTAGCGCCATTTACTAGGACTTTTATGGTTGCCATAACCACTCCCTTACAGTGACTGGTGGATTCGATGCAAGACTAGATACTTGAGAGTAGCCGAATTATAGATTTTATCATGATTTATTAGCTATAAATCCAATGGGGCCCGATTCTTCCCACGGACTTTGATGACGCGAAAAAACGACTATGGGACCGTCAGTATTTCCTCCGTGGCAACCGGTTCGTAAACCACCGAATTTGCTGACCCGCCGACCATCGTATAGCGAATCGTTTCCCCAACCAGTGCAGCATCGGCGGTGCCCCACCAATTGTTTGAAGCTTCCACCGTTTTTCCCGCCTCTCCGGTAACTGCCAAGTTCGCGTCGGAGTTGTGCATAATGTTATTGCCGGTAAAGGTCAAATCACCCTGTGGACCGGCCAACGAGATCCCAATCACGTTATTTCGGATGGTGTTACCTACCAGATTGAATGAATTCCCCTGGTTGCTCAAAACTCCTATGTCGTTGGAATAAATCTCATTGCCAAATATGCTGGTTCCGTTGCTTCTCACCCGGATTCCCTGCGCCGAAAAGCGTATGGTGCTATCGCTGACGCTGAGCAATCCCTTATCAATATCAAGCGCTGGACCATTTGCCCTTTCAATGACCGCGTTCGCAATAACCGATTCGTTGAATGGATTGAGAACTCTGATTCCCCGCCAACTAGCGTCGGAAGTGAAGACGATGGGATTATCCTCGGTGCCTACCGCATCAAGTGTGCCGAACACGAACAGGGTGGCGTTTGTAAAGTTCACCGACGTTCCGGGCCGTATGGTCAGACTGGACCCGACAGCAATCTGTAGGTCGTTTGTAACTGAGATTGAAATGAAGAACTCCAAGTAATCTCACCAACAATATCCTCGCTGACGACCACCACTGGCTTAAGGTTGGGTGTGGGCCCTGGCGTGGGTGAAGCTATTGGTGATCCTAGCGTCGGGCCTAATACCGGCGCGGCAGACGTCTGGTCCGGTAGCGGAATCGGTGTGGGATTGAGAGTTGGAGTAGGTGTTGGTGCTGGGGTGGGTGCTGGGGTGGGTGTATGCGTCGGTGTGGGCGTTGGGACAGGGACATGAGTAGGCGTGGGAGTCGCAATGACAATCAATGGGTTTGGCGTCCGTTCGGGACGTGGTTGGGGCGATAGTGTCGGGACAAGGGCGTACGTGATTGGGGTTGGGGTGATTCTGGGAGTTCGAACCGGCCTGATCTCCGGCGACGCCGTTGCGTTGGTCGCTGCGGTCTCGGATGGAGAGGGCAAGGTCGAAGGTGTGCCGCAGGCTAGGGCTCCAAAAACGGCTAATCCAGCTACCGCAATCAAAAGTTTCATACCTTACGCTGGCTCTAATCCCTTGGGCTAGGTCAAGTTTGAATTACGTCAATACCAGTCCGGCCTAGTGTTGGTCTTTCAGAAGTAGGTCATTCAATGGGATTTTTATGGGCTTTTTGTTGTAACAAACCAATTGTGGTCCACTAATTGTGGTCCAATGATTGTATATTTTTATCCGGCGCTTTCCCATGCTCAAACAAAAAAGAGCCTCCTGACCTCTATAGGGTCAGGGGGCTCTTGATTACGCTTGGCTTGTGGCGAGACTTACCGTTTATCGTCCGCCGCCGGAGAACCTGCGGTCGGGTCCACCGGGACGTCCGCCACCGCCACCGCCGCCCCGTCCGCCAAATCCTCCGCCGGGGCGTCCACCGCCTCGGCCAAAGCTTGGCCGCGAGTCACCCTGGGGTAGGACGGGTTCGGGGCCTTCTTCACTGAACAGAGCTCGGCGAGACAGGTTCAAGCGGCCCTGAGCGTCGATTTCTTGTATGACCACCGTGATTTCGTTGCCCACTTTAACTTCTTCCGAGTCCATGGCACCGAAATCGCCAGAACGCACCAAACCCTCACGACCTGGAACCAACTCAACGAAGGCACCGAAGTTGGTTATGCGGGTGAACTTGCCGGTGAAGATATCCCCCACGGCCAGTTCGCGAGTCAGGGCGTCCACCTTGGAACGTGCTTGTTCCATCATGGCTGCGTCAATGCCGCCGATGGTAACCGTGCCGTCGTCTTGCACGTCAATGGAGGTGCCGGTTTCTTCTATGATGCCTCTGATGACCCGTCCACCGGGCCCAATCATTGCGCCAATCTTATCTACGGCAATCTTGAAGCGGACCATCTTGGGCGCATAAGGGCTCATCTGCTCCCGAGGCTGGCTGATCGCTTGGTTCATCTTATCCAAGATGTGCAGTCTGCCCACTCGGGCCTGCTCCAGTGCTTCTTTCAAGATATTGGAATCGAGGCCCTTTAGCTTGATATCCATCTGAAGGGCATTCACCCCATCTGCTGTGCCAGCGACCTTAAAGTCCATGTCGCCCAAGAAGTCTTCCACGCCCTGGATGTCGCTCAGAACGGCATATTTGCCGCCTTCCTCAGTCACCAGGCCCATGGCGATGCCAGCCACGGGTTTCTTGATTGGGATTCCGGCGTCCAACAGCGCCAATGTGGAGCCACATACGCTGGCCATGGAGGTGCTACCGTTGGAGCTGAGAACCTCCGAGACAATCCGGATGGCGTAGGGGAAATCATCTTCGTTGGGCAGCATTGGCAGGATTGCTCGCTCAGCCAATGCGCCGTGTCCAATCTCCCGGCGGCCTGGAGAGCTAACCCTGCGGGCTTCGCCGGTCGAGAACGACGGGAAGTTGTAGTGGTGCATGAAGCGCTTGGTTCCCTCTGGGCCAACGGTGTCCAGGGTTTGCTTCATGCTCATGGAACCCAGGGTGACTGTGGACAGAACCTGGGTCAGGCCTCGCTGGAACAAGCCCGAACCGTGAGTCCGGGGCAAAACCCCGGCTTCGCAACTGATTTGGCGAATCTCATCGGGTTTCCGGCCGTCGAGACGGACACCGCGGTCCAAGATTCGGCGCCGGGCTTCATACTTGAGGATGTTCTTGAAACCGTCGGAGATTTGGCTGGAGGTGTACTGCTCGGCCAATTTCTCCTTCACTTCATCTTTCAGCCGGTCTTCACCGGCTTCCCTGGTAGCCTTGTCTGCGTTCTCTTCCAGCAGGGCAACCAAGCGGCCATTCAGGACATCATTTATTTCCTTATTTAGTGCATCGGCGATGTCGCTAATCACTGGCGGGTCCAGCTTGGTCTTGCCAACCTGGGCGGAGAGCTCTGAAATCAGGTCGATTGTGGCTAGATTTGCTTCATGAGCCCGGCGAATGCCTTCCAGGATTATTTCCTCCGATACCTCATCAGAACCCGCTTCCACCATCATGATTGCTTCGGATGTGCTGGCTACAATCAGGTTCAGTTGGCTATCCGCTATCTCCTGGTAGGTTGGATTGATTATGTATTGGCCGTCTTTATACGCCAGCCTGGATGCGCCGATGGGACCGTCGAAGGGTATCTGAGATATGGACAACGCCGCCGAAGTGCCAACCATGGCCAGAATTTCCGGTGGATTTTCCTGATCGGCCGACAGAACTGTAAGCGTGACTTGGACATCGTTGAACAAGCCTTTGGGGAAAAGGGGGCGAATCGACCGGTCAGTCAGCCGGGCTGATAGGGTGGCTTCCTGTCCGGGTCGGCCTTCCCGGCGGAAAAAGCTGCCAGGAATCTTCCCAGCGGAGTAGAGCCTTTCTTCGTAATCTACGGTTAATGGTAGGAAATCCATGTCTTCGAAACGGGGCTTCTCCGACATGACCACTGTGGCCAGAACGATTGTTTCGCCGTAGCGGACGGTCACCGCTCCGTGGGCTTGCATGGCAAGCTTTCCGGTCTCGATGATTAGCTCTTCTGCTCCTATGGTTCGTTGGACTGTGTTGGGCATAGTAATACCTAGGATGTTCTAATAAATTTTGTAGTAGGACAAAGGCTAGACGTGAAAACAACACCCACTTGGGCGTTGTTTCAAGGGGGGAATGGACTAGCGGCGCAAGCCCAAACGTGCGATCAAAGCCTGGTAACGAGCTACGTCCTCAGCTGTGAGGTACTTAAGTAGTCGCCGACGCCGGGACACCATGTTGAGCAATCCCCTGCGGGAGTGAACGTCCTTTTTGTGGACTCGCAGGTGGTCTGTCAGCTGGCGAATCTTCTCTGTCAGTATGGCTATCTGAAGCTCAGTGGAGCCGGTGTCCTTTTCGTGGAGTCGGTATTCTTGGGTGACTTGCGCTCGTGATTCTGTGTCTAGCATCTCTAGCTTTTAGTTCTTCATCCTCTCAATAACATCCCGGCCATTATAGCACAGCCACTTTCCGTCAGCAATGCGACGGGTTCCGCATTAATTGCATACACCATTCGATCACGGAAACGAAGATTGACGTCTGATTAGACTTGTTGCCCTGGACGGATAAGCATTACCTTGGTAGTAAGCTTTGCTAACGTGCATGGGATGATAACTGGAAGGGACGAGCAGTGAAAGAGAAGGATAAACACTTTTTTCGGGAAATGGTCTGGAATGCCATGCTGGAGACTGGAGCGGCGCGCTCCAAGCAAGTCCACGACCGTATACCCGATTTCTACGGAAACGAAGAAGCGGCCAACCTTGTTTTCAGCCTGCCTGCTTGGCAAAATGCCAAGGCGGTAAAGAGCAACCCGGATCGACCGCAAAGACCGCTACGCCAGAGGGCTTTGGAGGAAGGAAAGGTGCTCTACATGGCCGTGCCCCGGTTGCGTAGCGAGCAGTGCTTTATCGAGTTAGACCCGGCGGCGCTAAAAGCCCCACCGGCCAAAGCCGCAACCATCAAGGGCGCATTTACCTACGGCAAATTGGTCCACTTTGAAGACATGCGGCAGGTGGACCTGGTGATATCCGACTCGGTGGCGGTGAACCGGCAGGGCACGCGCATCGGCAAGGGCGGAGGATTCGCTGATTTGGAGTACGGGCTGGCGGGGCGGTGGGTGTGGTTAAGCCGGAAACCCCGGTGGTTACCACTGTCCACGGCGTCCAGCTACTGAATGAACGCTTGCCTTGGACTCACCACGACGTCCCCTTGGATTATGTGGTTACGCCCGAAGAGGTAATTCCGTGCCAGTCGGAAACCCCCAAACCCCGAGGCATCTACTGGGAAGACCTGGATGAAGCCAAGATTGCCCAGATACCGTTATTAAGAAAACTCAGGCTTGCTATTGAGAAAGGTTAGCGGGGCGAGGTCCGAACAATGCCCACCATTAGAGAACAGAATATCCGGGCGGCAGGGACAAGCGCCCGGTGACTGCGAAGGCCAAATCCGCGCCTACACCGCTGGCCACTGCCAGGTCAGCCATCAGATGTAGCGTGACTCTCATAGCGGCCGAAGGCGGTTCATCCTTTACTCCGATGGCTTTAGCTACGTCCAATGTGTGAACGGTCAACTCGAATATTCGGCTGGGCAGGTAGTCAATCAATCTCATCCCACCCACCAGCGTGGTCAAAATTGCGTCGTCGGTCAGGCCATCCAGGACTTTCGTGGCTTGTTGGGCTGCGGCATTCACCCGGGTCACCGGTTCTTCCCCGAGTTCTTGGCCGGCTTCCCGTCCTCTTTGGGCCACGGTGGCCGGATTCGCTTGGCCTCCCCGAACCGCCAAGAAATAATCGACGGGGTCATTCTGGTCTACTTGGGTTCCGGGTGTGGCGGCATAGGTCTCCAAATTCACGAAACTCCGATAGGTATGCCCCACCAGTTCCTGAAGCGTCCACTCACCCAAGTTCCTGGCGATGCCTAGGCATCGCCAGGAACTTGGGTTAACGTTTTTAGAAAAAACTCCGCTGAATCCTTATATGCCTGCCGGATCATGTTCCACCCCAAAAAAAATCCCCAAAGGTATTTAAGCTTCGACCCCTAACTCATTCATGATTCCGGTTATTTGCTCCCAGGTCTCGTCCTCAACAAATATGCCATCATTAAGACGGCGTTGCTCGGTATTATGCTCAATCTCCCCGGGGTAAAGTACCTCGGTGAATCCCGCCGCTGGTGGTGAAGTCTTCACGAATTTGACGAACTCTTGTACTTCGCTTTTGAACTGGGCTAGGGACCGGAAATGCTCCACGTTGAACACGCTGATGAAGCAACCGTCATTGTGTTTGGCTTGGGGGTCAATGCCGAAGCCCAGACCGGTGAGCAGGCCGGAGAACACCTCTACCATGAAAGA
>DCAE01000064.1:0-557 GCA_002311385.1 Dehalococcoidia bacterium UBA1141
ATCTTCATGGAAACCTGTCCGGATTATGTAACGTCCTCCATCGGCGCACTCAAGGCGGGCGGAGCGTTCATGCCCTTGGCAATGGAATCACCGGATAACCTGCTGAAAAGCATCTTGGAGGAAGCTAAGCCAAAGCTGGTGATTACCAAACAACGCCACTTGTCGCGTCTTGGTTCCTCCCTCAATATCCAAGTATTGTTGATCGATACCGACGACACCTGGCGAGACGCCTCCGAACACCAGCCCGCCATTAACTCCATTCACGACCTCGCTTTTGTTCCATACACTTCCGGCACAACCGGCAATCCAAAGGGAGTGATGCAAACCCACGGGGCCTTGATATCGTCCTATTTCGGTAGGTACAAATTCAGTTCTTACAGGACCGGCGACCGGGTCGCCTGCAACATTTTCTTTACGTGGGAGTTTCTACGCCCGTTGTTGAAAGGCGGTACGGTTTACATTATCCCGGATGACGTTGTGTTCCTGCCAAGGACTCTAACGAAATTTATCTCTGACAATCGAATAACCGAGATCTTGTTTACTCCGTCCCTCCTGCG
>DCAE01000064.1:760-2936 GCA_002311385.1 Dehalococcoidia bacterium UBA1141
TCGAGTTGGCATCTGATCCACTGAATCAAGCTGATTTCTGTCCTGTCGGACTCCCGATGGATGGAGTTGAGGTTAAGGTGCTCGCGGAGAACGGATCTGATCTCAACGATTTTGGGACCGGAAAGTTGTACATCGGAGGGGAGGGACTGGCTCGTGGCTATCTGGAAAGAACTGATCTGGACCAGCAAAGATTTTCCCGAGTGAACGGTGAGCGATATTACGCCACAGGTGATGTGGCAGAAATCGATCCACAGGGGATTGTCACGGTTATTGGCCGCAATGATTCCATGGTCAAGATCAGAGGGTATAGCGTTTATTTAGGCGGGATCGAGGAAACCCTAAAGAAACACTGCGAAGTTCTGGACGCTGCCGTCACGGTTGAAGGTCAAGATGAGTCCGATAGATGGCTAGTATCTTACGTAGTTCGCAAGCCCGATTCATCATGGTTGGTTGACTCCAACAGTGCTACCAGTAGGGACCTGCGGAACCTATTAGAGCGATTCCTCCCCCATTACATGGTTCCGAGCCGTTACGTAGAACTGGAAGCGCTTCCGATAAACCAGCAGACGGGTAAGTTAGACAGCAAAGCCTTGCCAAGCCCCAAGAATGTGAAGGCGCGCCGCCATGACACCGTGATGCCAATCGAGCAAGCGTCGAGTTCGGAAGGCAGAGCATTGATGCGAGAACTATGGGGTGAGGCGTTAGGCATGGACGCGAGTGCATTAGAGAGTGATTGGGATTTTTTTGACCTTGGAGGCAATTCTCTCTCCGGTCTTGGCCTGACTTTAGGAATCGAGCAGGCATTTGATGTCAAGCTTCAAGGAAGCGAGGTATACGAATACCGTACCATCGACAAGTTGGTAAGCTTTTTGGCTAATGGAGACGCGATTATGAACAATAATATGTCATTGTCCGACGACGCTGAGCTCGGTGCGGACATCGTCCCTCCACATAAGGGCGAATGGGTCCGTCTTTCCGAAGCTTCAAATATATTCGTGACCGGTGCTACCGGATTCCTGGGGGCATTTTTGTTGGATGAGCTGTTCCGTTTCACACGCTCAGATACGAAGATTTATTGCTTGGCCAGAGAGAACGCCCAGGTAGATTCCGCAGGCGATCGGGTCCTAGATACATTGAAGTTCTACGGATTATCATCACAAGATCGAAAAGACCGGATTGTCACAGTGGCCGGCGATTTAACGAAATCCAAATTTGGTTTGGACGAAGAAGAGTACTGCCGGCTCGCACAGAAAGTTGATTTGGTGTTTCATTGCGCCGCATCAGTCAACTATGTGTACTCTTATGACACAATTAAACCTCATACCGTCGGCGGGACCACCGAGGTGATTAAATTCGCCTGCTACAGCAAAACCAAGTCCCTGCTGTATCTCTCCTCAAACGGGATCTTTCCCGGAGGAGATTCCGTGCCCTATCTAGAGAACAACGAGATCGATGGCTTTGCAGAAAGAATGGACGGAGGGTACAACCAGGCTAAGTGGGTCGCTGAGCGCATGGTTTGGTCTGCAGTATCGCGGGGTCTCCCGGTATGTTTGATTCGGCCCGGGAATATCGGACACCATAGCGTCACCGGAGTGCTAAATCCCAACGATTTTCAGACACTGATCATCAAATCTTGTTTACAAGTAGGTTGCGCCCCCATCGCTCCAGATTGGTTTTTCGAGATGACTCCGGTGGATTTTCTTGCGGCCGCGATCGCTAGGTTTTCCGACGACAGTTCGCATCTCGGCCAGGTCTACAACGTGGTCCAGCAGGACCCCGTGCGGGCCGAAGATGTCTTCACTCGCATGCAGGATGTCGGGCTCGTAGCCGACCTGGTGCCCATGAGCGAATGGAGATCTAGGTTGCAGACGGTGGCGGACAGTGCTAACGACGTTGAGTTAAAATTGCTCTCCCAGTCGCTGGACTCCGTTGAGGGCTATCTCACCGATACCAGCATTTATGACATTAGCCGTTTCAATGAGGCTTCGGCAAAAATGGGCCTAAATTCACCTAACGTGGATGTCGATTACGTTACGATGTTTCTCCGAAGGCAATGAGATTATGCGAGAACTAAAATCCCGGCGTTGCAGGACTTTCGGCCGATGGCAGAAGGTCACAAACAAATGGATTGATTCAATAAGTCAATCAGATCAACCGTAGATTGGGCCAACGGGGA
>DCAE01000050.1:0-3563 GCA_002311385.1 Dehalococcoidia bacterium UBA1141
CCCAGCAAGGATAGGACTAACCCCTGGGCAGGCCCAAACCCCGGCCAGCGATGATATTACGCTGAACCTCGGAGGTTCCAGCAGCAATCTTGTGAGAGAAGCTAATCATCCAGTTTTCTTGGACCCGACCCATCAAAGGCGCCCACTTGTCATTTCGCCCCAGCACGCCGTACATGCCCAATATGTCCAGTCCGGTCGTAGTTACCTTCTGTAGGGATTCGCTACCGAACACCTTGCTCATGGACGCTTCTTTGTTGGGCACCAAACCTTCGCCCTGCATGTAGGCCACGTTATAGGCCATAAGACGAGCAACTTCGCACTCGATGTAGCGATCAGCCAGTGCGTCACGCACCCAAGGCAACTCAATCAACGGAACGCCGTTTCGCTTGGTTTCAATGGCATAATCTTTAGTTTCATCCAGCAAGCGCCGGGCCATGGCCGAGTAATCAATACCGGAGCGTTCAAAGTCCAAGAGAGTAACCGCCACGTACCAGCCCCGGTCCTCTTCACCCACCACGTTCGCTCGGGGCACCCTCACGTTCTCGAAGATAATCTCATTGAACTCATGCCCATTGGCCATATTAATGATTGGCCGGACTTCGATGCCAGGAGTCTTCATATCCACCAGAATGAAGCTGATACCCCGGTGCTTTGGCGCATCCGGGTCGGTGCGTGTGAGCAGCATTATCCAATCGGCCCGGTGAGCCAAAGTAGTCCAGATTTTCCGGCCGGTGATAATAAATTCGTCGCCATCGCGGACAGCCCTAGTGCTCAATGAAGCCAAATCGGAACCTGATTCAGGCTCACTGTAGCCCTGGCACCACTGGACCTCGCCCCGGGCCACGGCGTTCAAATGTTTCTCTTTTAGCTCGTCCGAACCGTGAATCATCAAAGTCGGCCCGAGCATTCGGACGCCAAATATGTCCCTTCCCGGAGCACGCATATAGGCCATTTCCTCGTTGAAAATGGCGGAGCGAACCGGGGAGGCATTCTCGCCACCGTATTCCTCGGGCCAGTGCATGGTCAGCCAGCCTTTATCAGCCAGCTTCTTGCGCATCTCCCGGGTCAGGTCCCAGTCGGTTTCCTCGGGCCAACGCCCACCACCTTCCCAATCGGAAGGCAACTCGTCTTTCACGAACTGGCGCAAATCCCGGCGGAACGTCTCATCTTCAAGACTGAATTTGAACTCCACTGCTACACTCCTGTTTGGGAAATTGTCGGCCCTCGGCAACCAAAGCCCCACCGGCGTTTCGCCCGACGGCTTACGGTAACCCACGAAAACACAATGAATATACCGTTAGGCGCCCACCGCCACGCAGGTCACCGTGCGAACTACGCCGGGCACGGTGTGTATGCTGCCGGTGACCAAGTTTCCGACCACCGCCATATCGTCGGCGCTAATCATGGCAATGATGTCATAGGGACCGGTAACTACATCAACGGTCTCGATGCCTTCCAAGTTCTTCAAAGTGGTGGCCACATCCCGCGTCTTGCCAACTGCTGTTTCCACCAAAAGATACGCTTTCGTCGCCATCCTGCCCCCTTATTGCCTCTTTTGATCCTGAATCCTCATTTTCTCACAATTCACAAGTTTCCGTGAACAAAACACCTTTATCGACCTTTGCATGCGCCTCTATGAGCGCCCGCTCCGATACTGTGGGTAATTTTACGGCCCCCCCTTTGGGCTGTCAATTAAGCTAGAGCCGTATCTGCGTTAAATCATGGCGAGTTGTCTTCCGGGTTTGGTGCCAACCCCCGGTCCAACTGCCTTCGAAAATCCTACGCCTGACTCCAAGCCCTACCTCCTTAGCCATATCGATAGAGAAACTGCGTTGAAACCGTCTATAATCCTACCGTTATGTCAGATGACAACAAACAACAACCTATGGACCTGCTGGCTAAGGGCGCCTCTGAATTAGGGTTGAGACTATCCCCGGCACAGTTGGAGCAGTTCGATCTCTATTACCGGGAGATGGCAGACTGGAACCAGCGGGTGAACCTGACTTCAATCACCGAACGGGACGCGGTCCAGATTAAGCATTTCCTGGATTCTCTGACTATCTGCCTGGCCTATCCCCAAGGGATGCCGCCGACTTTGCGTATCGTTGATATAGGCGCTGGCGCTGGCTTTCCCGGTCTACCCCTCAAGTTGGCCTTTCCTCACATACGTTTGCTCATGGTGGAGTCGGTTGGCAAGAAGGCCCGGTTCCTGGAGCACATTGTGGAGCAACTTGGCGTAACCGATGTGGAGGTTATGACGGGAAGGGCTGAGGATTTGGCCCGCCATCCGATTCTCAGGGAGCGTTTCGACTTGGCGCTAGGCCGAGGGGTGGCCAAGATGCCGGTGCTTCTGGAGTACACCCTGCCGTATTGCGTGGTCGGCGGACGATTGGTTGTGTTGAACCACCAAAGCGCCCAACGAGATTTCCCCGCAGCGGCAAGGGCGTTGAAAGCCTTGGGTGGGCGAATGGGGGAGATATATAAAGTGGGCATCAGCGGTTTAACCGATGACCGCATCGTGGCCGTGATTCACAAAGTAGCGCCCACGCCAAGCGCCTATCCGCGGCAGGCCGGCGTTCCAGCCAAGCGGCCTTTGTGACAGCCCAAGTCGGATCCATAATAAGCAAGAAGAAGGGCCGGTGAATGCCGGCCCTCTTTCTTGTTTTAAGTTTCGACTTTTAATTTTAGACGGAACTCTGGCGTTAGTTCACATTAAAGGTCGTTGACCCGCTGCCCGAGTCGTAGCCGGACTTGCTGGCAGTGACATTGACCGTGTAGGTGCCTTTGCCGTCCCGTTTGTCGTTTACTTTGTAGGTACATACAGCATCGCCGTTGCCGTTTGTGGTCGGGCTGCAAGACAGCTGCCCACCTTTGGCGGTTGTGATTTGGATACTGACCGCTGCTCCTCCAACAGGAGTGCCACCGTCGGTTACGTTGGCAGTGATAATCGCTGTATCCCGCTTGACGTAACTGGGTTTGTCCGTTGACACCGTCACGCTGAGAACGGGGTTCTCCGGAGGAGTTCCCACGGTAATACTTACCGAGGCGCTGCCCGTGGCTCCGCCGCTGTCGGTAACCGATGCCGTGATTGTGTGGACGCCATCGGCCAAAACGTTCGAAAAGCTGGCGCCGATCCCGATATTTCCATCAATATTGGAGGACCACGATATGCTGGCTGTCAGCGTTGCATCATCGTCTTCGGTGTCGGTAGCGCTGCCAGCGAAACTGATGCTGGCCCCGGACACCGGAGTCGAACCATCAACCGGGCTGGAAATATTAACCACCGGCGAATCGTTGTCCGGCGGCGGAGGCGGTGGCGGTGGTGCGCCAACCGCTTCATCAGTGTCTACCAAGCCCCAACCGTATTGGCTGTCGAGTCCTCTCTTTCCCAGGTCGTCTGCCGTGGAATGCAGCACACCTCGGATGTCCGCCACGCCGGAAGCAATCATCAAAGCAACTGTTCCAGCCACATGGGGTGAAGCCATGGACGTGCCGTTCAGCAGCAGATACCCGCTGGCATCGCACAGTTCGCAGTTTCCGGTGGGTACCGTGGAATTTATCGC
>DCAE01000050.1:3613-3746 GCA_002311385.1 Dehalococcoidia bacterium UBA1141
GCCACCGCAATCACGGAGGCATACCTAGCCGGGTAGCCTATGTTGTTGCCCTTGCCTCTTCTGTTGCCGGTGTTACCCGCCGAGGCCACGTGGATTATCCCCGCCGCCGCAGAGTTGATGAAGGCTGCTTCCA
>DCAE01000050.1:3788-4434 GCA_002311385.1 Dehalococcoidia bacterium UBA1141
CCATAACTGTTGTTGGTGACCTGAATTCCATTGTCCACGGCCCACTGGAGGGCTGCGATGATGTTGCTAAAACTACCACTACCCGTGGAGTCCAGAACTTTCAGTGCGTAGATGCTGGCGTCCGGAGCCACACCTACCACTCCCAATCCGTCGTCCAACGCAGCTATCGTGCCAGCGACATGGGTGCCGTGCCCCATATCATCAGTTGGGTCGTTGTCGCCATTCACGAAGTCATAACCACCAGTGATAGTTGCCAGGTCCGATGTGGAATCGTCTACACCCGAGTCGATGATTGCCACTTTCACGCCGAATCCCTTATTTCCTCCATCGTGGACAGCGCCAGCGCCGATGCGCAGCACCCCCCAAGAATTGCTCAACTCGGCATCCGTAGCCTGCACCAGACCATCGATCTCAATCGCCGTGACCTTGGGATTGTTTCTGAGGCCATTTATGGCTCCCTCGGGCAACGACGCCGCGATAACCGGAACCAGGTGGAATGTGTGGCTGATATCCCCACCTGCGCCACGCACCAATGCTTGGTCTGCAGGTCCGGGTTGATGGTCAAAGCTGATGAGCACCGCTGTCTTGCCGCTTTTTCCTTGAGCTGTCGTCCCGCCATAAGCCGTCGAGACCGCTAGGACCGCAA
>DCAE01000050.1:4483-5563 GCA_002311385.1 Dehalococcoidia bacterium UBA1141
ACCGCAACCAATATCGCGCCCAATGAAAATTTCTTTTCCATAGCCAATACACCTCTAGAAACAAAAGGCCCCCCACCATCACCTAATATAATACTAGTAAAGCTAACAGCAGGCACTGGATCAAGTCAACGGAATGCACCCTCAAAACCGCTGCGAACGCACCTCGTTTCGCTTGTGGGAGCGTCCTTTTCCCAGGCATGTAGCGGAGGAGTGATTAGCTTGCGCCTCCATTTGCTTGTTTGTATGATGTTTCGTGGCCCCGTTAACGATTCTGAAAGAATTTCCTGACAGGCCCAAAAAGCAGACACTAATATAGAGTGCCAGCCAATCGAGGAGGCAATTTCCATGTCCATCATGGTCACCGGCGGAGCAGGATTTATCGGCAACCGTATAATCCGAAAACTTCTTGCCCTAAACGAGGAAGTGGTGTGCTTTGACATGGCTCCTCCCAGGGGCAACCTGGAACCCTACTTGGACCGTATAAAGATTTACCGGGGAGATATTACCCAACTCCCTCACCTGCTGGAAGCGGTGAACCAGCACCAAGTTCATAAGATAATCCATATGGCCGCCCTGCTGCCCCCCGACACTGAAGACCGGCCGAATTACGGCATGCACGTGAATATCCAAGGGACCAACAACGTGTTCGAGGCGGCCCGTTGGTCCGGCGTGGAGCGGGTGGTATACGCCAGTTCCATCGCTGTGTACGGCGTCCAAGACACCTTCGGTGACCGGCTAGTGAATGAGGATGACCTCAGCGCTCCAGCCAACGTGTACGGGTTCACCAAGGCAGCCAACGATTTTGCCGCCAAAAAGTACATCGACCTTTACGGCATGGACCTGCGGGGCATACGCATCTGCACTGTGTTCGGCCACGGTAGGGTGACGGGAATGACCGGGATGATTGGCGGCTTGCTGGCGTCCTTGCCAGCCATTGGGCAGCCGATCAGCATGCCATTTCACCAAGACGAGCCCTCACCCATGATTCACGCCGAGGACGCAGCGGAAATTTTCGTTCGCGCCGCTTTAGCCAAGCAACTAAACCACCGCATCTATATAAGCGGTGGGCACCTGGCTACC
>DCAE01000101.1:0-149 GCA_002311385.1 Dehalococcoidia bacterium UBA1141
CCCTATCAGCGCGCCATCAGCCGGACGCCTGAGACTGTGATTCAGGAATGGCGGGGGACATGCTCTGGAAAACACTACCTCCTAGACCGCATCTTCCAGGATCCTCCGGGTAACCCTGATTTCCGTCAATAAAACTGTTGTCATAGGGA
>DCAE01000101.1:476-1332 GCA_002311385.1 Dehalococcoidia bacterium UBA1141
CACAACATCAAATTGGCCGACTTGGAGAAAGACGAGCTATTCGAGACCCTGGAGCAACTCCAGTTCGAAGGGAAGATACGTAACTTCGGGGTGGCGATAGGTCCGGATATCGGATGGCTTGAAGAGGGAGAATATTCCCTGATCGAGCGCCAGGTGAAAAGCACTCAGATCATCTACAACATTCTGGAGCAGGATCCGGCCAAGCGCTTCGTGGAATTGGCTGAGGAGCATGACCTGGGGTTGCTGTCCCGTGTTCCTCACGCATCCAACACACTCACCGGGGAGTACGATCATGGCCTACCGGTGTTCGATGCCGATGATCACAGGGCCCACCGCAAGAACGAGTGGCTTGAAGAGTCGATGCGGAAGGTGAACCGGGTGCGGTTCCTAGTCCAAGAAGACACAAGGACCATGGCCCAATCGGCCATCCAGTTCGTGTTGAAGCAGAAGGCAATCGTATCGGTACTGCCAAACTTCACCAATCTGTCTGAGCTCAAGGAGTACACCAGCGCGCTGGACACTCCTGAGATCACCGACGAAGAACAGTCAAAGCTGGATGAGCTATGGGAACATGATTTTGATCTTGCGGAGCCGGAACCGCAGTTTCGGGAGATTTAACCGGTTGTTATGACAACCCGAGACCGCAGGGCCGACTAGTACAGGCCTTGTTACATTTCGACGAATACTGGATTATTTGGCCATACTATTACGCTATTAGTAGCAGTCAGGCGTAATTTCTGGCCATATTTCTTTTCTGGGTGATTTGATTTCATCCGTTTGTCCGTTATATAGTCCCCTAGTTGGGTCAGGGATGCCGCCTTGGCTGCTGGGGACCGAAAGCCCGAAAGGGCATAGG
>DCAE01000101.1:1433-2107 GCA_002311385.1 Dehalococcoidia bacterium UBA1141
GCGCCACAAACAGTAAAGCTTGTTTACCGGTTTGACGAGGGAGACGCCTCCATGGCGGACCTCCTTGGGGGCAAAGGCAGCAACCTTTGCGAGATGGCCCGGTTGGGACTGCCCATACCGCCAGGTTTTGTGATATCCACCCCAGTCTGCCGCAATTTTTTAACCAAGAACCAGACTCTTNNTGGAGCCCGTATCTCCATGCCAGGGATGATGGACACCATCTTGAACCTGGGTATCAACGACCGGATCGTCGAGGCGCTGGCGTCCATGATGGGCGACCCGCGCCCGGCCTACGACGCCTACCGCCGTTTCATCCAGATCTACTCTGAAGTTGTCATGGATGTGGATCCAGAGTCCTTTGAAACGGTATTGGCGACGCACAAGGAAAAGGCGGGCGTGACTCTTGACCACCAGTTGACCGCCGAACAATTGAAGGCCGTGGCGGCCGACTTCAAGAAGGTAACTAAAGACGCCACTGGGTCCGAGCCGCCCTCCGACCCTTGGGAACAACTGATGGCCGCCGTGGAAGCCGTGTTCCGAAGCTGGAACACGCCGCGGGCCATCTTCTACCGGGATCTAAACAAGATTGACCACAATATGGGCACCGCCGTGACCATAATGGCCATGGTCTTCGGCAATATGGGCACCACCAGCGGCACCGGCGTACTATTCAC
>DCAE01000101.1:2380-2857 GCA_002311385.1 Dehalococcoidia bacterium UBA1141
GTCGAGCGAGGTTTTGGAAGATGACTTCCTAGCCAGGGGCGCCCCTGCTTCACCAGGCGCAGCCTCTGGAACGGTTTGTTTCGACGCCACCAAAGCCGCAAAGTTGGCAGCCGCCGGAGAGGCGGTCATCCTGGTTCGCCCGGAGACCAAACCCGACGATATCCACGGGATCACCGCAGCCGTTGGTATCGTAACCAGCCGAGGCGGGGTCACCAGCCACGCAGCTGTTGTAACTAGAGGTCTTGGAAAACCGTGCATCGTCGGTTGCGAAGGGATACGAGTCGATCTAGAAGCCGGTTCGTTTACGGCCAACGATAAAACCGTCCGTGAAGGTGAACAGATCAGCATGGACGGGGCCTCAGGTTCGGTCTATCTAGGAGAGTTGGAGACCGTTAGCCCCAGCCTAGAAGACCTGCCCGAAGCCAACGAACTGCTTCGCTGGGCTGATCAGACCCGCAGACTGGGGGTCATGGCCAA
>DCAE01000043.1:0-865 GCA_002311385.1 Dehalococcoidia bacterium UBA1141
CGTGACACTCACCATCGCAGCTGCACTGCCACCGACGTTCGAAGCCAAGTGGGGCACGTGGGGCACGGCCTGGTATAAGTTCAAGAATGCGTGGGGCGTCGCTGTGGCACCTGCTGACGGCAGTGTCTACGTTGCAGACCTTAAAAATCATCGTATCAAGAAGTTCACCTTCGAAGGTGTTTTTGTTCAAAATGCGGGACCTGTTAATGGAATGTGGGGCAAGGCTAACAACAAACTTGGCACGGGAGACGGGGAGTTCAATAGGCCAGGACACGTCGCCGTGGCACCCGACGGCAGTTTCTACGTTACAGACCGTAAAAACAACCGCATCCAGAAGTTCGACATCAATGGTAATTTCGATGGAAAGTGGGGCAAGAATGACCGCAAGTGTGGCACGGGCAACGGGCAGTTCTGTGATCCTTGGGGCGTCGCCGTGGCACCCGGACCCTCTCCGTCTTGCCCCAGCTGCGACGGCAGTTTCTACGTTTCAGACTATAAAAACAACCGCGTCCAGAAGTTCGACATCAATGGTAATTTCGATGGAAAGTGGGGCAAGAATGACGGCGACGGCACGTGGGGCACGGGAGACGGGGAGTTCAAGTCGCCGCAGGGTATCGCCGTGGCACCCGACGGCAGTTTCTACGTTGCAGACCATCTCAACCACCGCATCCAGAAGTTCGACATCAATGGTTTTTTTGTTGGAAAGTGGGGCAAGGCTAACAACCAGGCGGGCACGGGAGACGGGGAGTTCGATAGGCCAGGAGACGTCGCCGTGGCACCCGACGGCAGTTTCTACGTTGTAGACGTTAAAAACCACCGCATCCAGAAGTTCGACAAAAATGGTGATTTCCTTCTCAAGTGGGGC
>DCAE01000043.1:925-14036 GCA_002311385.1 Dehalococcoidia bacterium UBA1141
TACCCGCGTAGTGTCGCCGTGGCACCCGGACCCTCTTCGTCTTGCCCCAGCTGCGACGGCAGTGTCTACGTTGCAGAGGATAAGAACAACCGCATCCAGAGATTTTTATTTGGGCAGTAGCCGCCGCTGCCATCGGCGAGGACGATGTCAAGGCCTGCTCTCGGAAAAATGGTCCAAGTGTAAAGTTAGACCTGGGCTAGACGAAGGGAAGGGTGGGTACGCCTGCATAACAGCAGCACCCCTGGCTGCTATGCCTGCGACTTCTAGTTTTTCAGCCCGCCGGCTGGCGGTTAGACCATTCACGAACCCTAGCACCTCAGGAGATTCAGTAATGGACGCGCCTTTAGGCTGGTCACCCGACGGCACCAAAATCGCATTCTTATCTTATGCTGACCAAAGCAAGGTCGCCATTCTTACCATGGCGGATAGCAGTATCGTTAAACCTTCTGCGGTTTGCTCCAGCTGCAATGGAAGTGCTCGCTTTCGTTCTTGGTCGCCGGACGGCACTAAGATTTTAATCAAATGTTAAAATCAAGATGTCCGGGAACGAATTTGTGTGATGGAACCAGACGGTGGCAATCCGACCATGTTGTCAACTCCGAATTTACCGGAAGCCGTTCTTAGACATTCTGATCCACACATCGAATGGGTGTCATGGGCCAATTAGCCAAGGCGACTAGGATGTTCTGAAATCAAAACCGCCAATGCTCTAACGGATAGGCAGACACGAAATTCTAGGGCGAATAGACCGCGGCGGCGAAGGCACGGTCTGCCGTACAATTTAGGAGTACTTAGGTGAGTCAACTGGGTCAGACTAAATACTCAAAAGCGGTAAGCAAAAGAGTAACTATTAGCCAGCACTCCGCTGGTGATACTCTCCCGGACTGGTAAAAATATTGGGTTGAGAGGTAACGCTTGCCTTCCCGTTGGTTCCCCGTCTCCCAGGTAGCGTTAGTTTTCCACTGAACGTGGCCTACAGGCATCGAAGTGCTTAGTATGGAATTCCTTGGGTAAATATGGTCCGCTACCGCTATCCACACATCATGTTCGGGCTGATCCTGCTCGGCCTCATCTTGGCAGTGTTGGCGGCCCCGTCAAGTCTTGCCGTGTCAGCGCCCCACGCCCAAGAACAGAAATCCCAGACAGTAACCGTCTATCCCACTACGCTGTCTTACGGGGACTCCATAGAGATAACCGTCAACGGGTTCATGCCGGGATACTGGCTGTCAGCCGGAGCGGTGACGCTGGCCGGCCACCGACTACCGATCCCAGGGTATTTTGGAACGCCCGGCGAGAAGCCCGTAAGCGACATGGACGGCCGTCTGGCCTTCAAGACCACCCCTGAGGTGAACCTCCCGATAGGCACGCAGCAACTGGTCGTTGAGGTCCAGGGCAGTTTCCTGGCCAGCGCAACAGTAGAGATCCAGGGAGCCAGCCTTTCGCTCTCTCCTGCCAGCGCCGTGGCTAATCAAAGAGTGTGGGTTAGCGGCGCTGGATTCACTCCGGCGCCAACCAGTCAAAGTCAGGCTTCGGTTAGCGTTTACCAGATAACCGGCAAGGGTGATAGTGTTCTTACCCTGGACGGGGTGGCCCTGAGGTCTCCCTATGTCGAATACCCCATATATCTGGGGCCGGGAGGTAGCCTGTATGCTCCGGTCGATATACCGACCACCGCGACCACGTCGCAGGCAGGGAGCCTGGAGGTAAGGGCCACCGACAGTCAGGGTCGCTCTGGGGTAACAAACCTTACCATCCCGGGGCACACAGCAGCCTTTACACCTGCAACTGGCTACCCCGCAGAAACGGCACGGGTCACCGGTAAGGGATTTAGGGCCAGCAACGCCTCTCTGAACATCTCCAATCATGTAGACCTGACCTATAAGTACTTGGTAGGAGGGGCCTATCACCTTTCTGTCAATCTGGGAAGCGCCCAGGTTGACGGTGAAGGCGGTTTCTCCGCCGAGTTCACTATCCCTACACAAGCCAAGATACCTTCATCCAATTCGGTCACGGTCACGCCCCGGTGGGGCGACGCCCTAACCGTTGCACACACGGTCCCAGGCCCCTCGGTGTCAGTTCATGCCAACGCGGCCTTTAACAACGACCCCATAGACATCACGGTGAAAGGTCTCCCGCCCAATTACCCGCTGTCACCAGGCTCGGTAACCATAGGTGGCATCAATGTAGGGTTCCCCGGGTATTACGGGCGGTCAGGATCCCGGCCCCGGACAGACGAGACCGGCGCTGCCACCTTTAGCAGCCTGGTGCCAAAGGGCGTACCAACGGGACTCCAATATATACAGCTAACGATGCCTGCGGGTACTCAGTTCTCAGGGACCATGGTCGTCCTGAGTGGGAAGTTGGAATTTATGCCTTCCGCCGCCGTGCCTGGTGAGACGGTCCTGGTGTCCTCAGCGGACCTCAGTTCCTCTGCCAAAGGGGTGCCTGGCCTGTCCGGGAACCACCAGATCACCGGCACCTCCGATAGCCTGGTGACCTTAGCTGGGGCCAGGGTTGCCTTACCTTATCTGTCTTATCCTATCGACCTGGGTCCAGAGGGGCACCTATTCGTCCCACTGCGGATCCCAGTAAATAACACCACTCTCGGTAGCGGTCAACTTCAGATAACCGCGGTTGACTCGGCGGGACGCGTCGCCACTGGCACCCTCTCCCTGGAAAGCCCGTCCGTCACTGCCTCGCCCACTACAGGAGTCAAGGGCAGCCAGGTAACTATCGCCGGAAAGGGTTTCATAGCCAGGAGCAGCACTCACCCGGACCTCTACAAAGTGGATATCACGTATGACGATAAGTTGGTGGCCACCGCTACCCCGGATCACAGAGGTTCTTTCAAGGCCACCGTCACTATTAATAAAGACGCTCCCATCGGTAAGACCAACAAGGTAACCGCTAAGGTCCGAGACATGTCAATCTCGGCGTCCACCGTACACAGCGTTCCCCAGCGTCAGTTCACTGTGACGCCTGCTGCCGGCCGAGTAGGCACAGAATTACTGGTGACCGGGTCTGGATTCCCTGCGTTCGGCCAGTTGCTATTCAAGATAGGCCACATATGGCTGGTGCTCGACCCGCCCGTACACTCCGATCAGTACGGGAACTTCGAAACGTCCATTCGCATACCAGATCGGATTCCCCAAGGGAAGACTATAGTGTTGGCCCAGACGCGAAGCGTGTCGCTAGCTTTCAATATTCAGGTCACTGGTAGATAGATCGGTCCTTTGTAGGTCCCGAGATCTCTGAGAAAATATGAAGGGGTTAGGTTAGTGGCACCTTGGTCATCGGACATGGGAGAAACAAAGCAGGGTCACAGTTCCAGTTCTACCCTGCCAGCCAGGATTGCCAAAGCTTCAAAACAATGAGATGGGGGTTCGGGTTTCCAGTCCCGGTTCTTGGGGGTTGGATTCTCTGATTGCAGGCCGAGTTGCCTGAGAGTACCCCAGCCCCAATGGGGGGTGAGTAGGCACGGCAATATGCCGCTGACTGCTATGCCTGCGACTCCTAGTTTTTATCACACCGGTTGGCGGCGGGCAATAGCGCCGGACCGTTCACTGCTGGTGCCACAGTGCCCCGTGATTCTCTGATGCCGTCACCGGCGCTGGATGCTTCCAGATTTGCTGCCATCCGCACTAAATCAGTATCGCCATAGCCTCAGTTAAATTCACCGCTAAGTCCCAGCTTTATCCCCGTCCACCGGCATTGCGTAAACCAGCTTTAGTCCCCCCATGAGCGAATACCCATAGAAGCAGGAAGAGGAAAAGTTTGACTTCACCTCCGATGGTGAGGTTCCGGGATACATATCCGCTCAGCGGCTAGGTAAAAATAGACAAGCTGCTCTCGGTATTTCGTTCTCTCTGGGGAATGTATCTTAATAACAAGTTGATTCTTACTCAATTGTCTATCATTTGGGTATACTCTAACCGTGTTTAGGTTCATGGCATTGGTTTTCGTTGCTTTATTGGTCGGTCTCGGTTGCACGACAACCGCCGAGCCTGATATCCAAGGCACTGTCGAAGCCGCCGTCGCAGCGGCGCTCCTAACTACTATCCCGGTGGCCACGCCTGACATTGACGCAACGGTGGATGCTCGTATTAGTTTGGCGATGACCGAGATTCCCACGGCAACCGCACTACCAACGCCAACCGTTACACCAGAACTCACCGCCACCTCCATTACCCCTACCCTCACCCCAGTCCCTACTCAGACTTATACACCTTTTCCTACTCCGACACCCACTCCCACTCCTACTCCGACACCCACGTCAACAACATTTCCCACCATGACTCCCACGCCGGCACAGGTCCCTACTTCTACGCCCAGCATCAGCCAAATATTGGCCCGTGTCAAAAGTGCGATTGTCAGGATAGAAACCCCCGTAAGTATTGGCTCGGGGACAATCATTAGTTCGAAAGGATTGATACTCACCAACTATCACGTGGTCGAGGGATACGATAAGGTCACAGTCATGGTAGGCGATACTCACAACGTGAACGGAGAAGTTGTTGGCTACGATGACGGATTAGACTTAGCAGTGGTGAAAATTGAAGGAGGTCCTTGGACATTTCTTCCAGTCACAACAAACCGTCCGTCAGTAGGTGATGAAATATTTACGATTGGCTATGCTCTCGGTTTGGCAGGAGAAAGCACGGTAACTCAGGGATTGGTTTCAGCCCTTCGACATGAAAGTCGACGTACCTTGATTCAGACCGATGCTGCGATAAATCCAGGAAATAGCGGAGGTGCGGCCATAACATCGGATGGCCAGTTCATTGGTGTGCCGACGTCAAAGTTAGCTGATGCGGAAAATATTGGGTATTTGATTGGATTATTTAGCGTCAGCAATGACATTAATCGTCTAATGGACACGAAGGAGGAATATCGGCTGTTCGTCAACGGGCAACGAGCCGTATATCAGAATCTTATGCTATTTGTCTCCTTAGGGAGTGTTACTTTAAGTAAAGCTGCCGGGCCCAGGGATGCGTATTCTCGAAACGAAGTCGTCTCGATGGTTGCTCAGGTCCCGCTTGGTTTCCAAGTCCAGTGGAACGGGGTAGACACTAATAACGGCAATTTTGCGTCAGTAAAAATCAACACCGACAGGTTTGTTACAGTTGATATGATACCGGTGCCTACTCTCAGACCAACTTCGACGCCCACCCCTTTCTCCCACCTAAGTGAAGGAATTACACTGTACAGATCTGGGTCCTATAGTCTAGCTATTAACCAGTTCACATCCGCTATCCTAATTGACCCTAATTATGCCTTGGCCTACACATGGCGGGGCGATTCATATTATGAGTTAGGTCAATACCAACAAGCAATTGCAGACTATGGACGGGCAATCCAATTAGGCGCCACAGGCGTGAATTACATGAATCGTGGAGCAGCCTACTACAATACAGGTGAATACCAACTGGCACTTCTGGACTTCGACCAGAACATCGCATTGGACTCAACAAACGGAACGACCTACGCCTGGAGAGGAAATACCTACTACAGGATAGGGCTTTATGCTTTGGGTGATTCAGATTGGGTTAGAGCCTGTAGCTTGGATGCACAGTATTGCTAGGCGATGATAATGGTTGCGTCCGAGTGAATGCAGGGCGAATCTCGCTTGCGGGGTTACCCACTAGTAATCGGAGGTATCCGCTCGCTAACCCCCTCCAAAAGCCAAAAGATATTTACCGCCTCCACTACCCTCTCCCTGCAATCCTCTATGCGGTGCCGGTGATGGCGAGCTTCTTGCTTTCAGCTTCAAAACGACCTGTGTTCAAGCCTTAATTCTTGCGCCCAACTCCGTCCTTATCCCCCTCGAACCTTGACGGATCGCCAACTAGTACCTCAAAGTTCCTGAAGCCAACTCCCCTCAATCCAGATACGGAGGAGGATCGGGGATGCATACGATTGGGTAATAGATGGAACAGCTGCTGCCTGTGGCAGGCGTAATAGTGAAGGCCACACCTCCCGGGCTGGATGAATGAGGTCAGTCCAGGCAGGCTGTGTAAGACCTGTATCCGCCGATTGAGGGGTACTGGCCGAAAACGAAGAGTGATTTTAGTAGCCTTATAGCAGCCACAGTATATAAGTGTGTTAGGGCGGGCCGCTTTGAAGATCTGCCTAGTGATCCTGAGTTCGCTCCGTAGCCTACTCCTTGCGGCTATGCCTGCGAACCCTAGTTTTTCAGCCCGCTGCCTGACGGTTAAACCCTCGACGCCTAGCAACTCTTAACACCCCAACCAAACCCCTGACTGCCATGCCTGATTGATACCAAGCTGCCTCACTGATGACCCCCACATACTCTCTGTTACCAGCGAAAACTCCCAGGGGGCCAGTGGTAGGGTTTTAGGCGTGGTACTATGCCGCCAGGAAAAGTTCGTGGACAATCCGTGGACATTTCTGAAATGCAAGAGCTTCCACCGTGATGATGGAAGCTCTATTCGTGCCTAAAAAATGGAGCCGGTGAGGGGAGTCGAACCCTTGACCTGCGGTTTACGAAACCGCTGCTCTGCCACTGAGCTACACCGGCTTGATGGGGGATTTAGGTTCAATCCAGCGCATCAATGAGAGTGCCCTGGAACGACTTTTCGCCAAAGGTTTGCTGAATTTTTCTGGTGAAACCTAGCCAAGTATACCATCGGAAAACCTGCAACCCCGAAGCGGTCTGCTAGAAGCCTCCAGTCCTTCGGGTCCAATTGACCCACACTATTAGCAGCCAAGATTGCCCATGCGCGCCGCTGCTACCTCGGCATATGAACGGTAATTTTGTCGTCCTTCGTTATCGTCATGACGTGCTCGGCTCAAGTTGACCTAGGCTAGATGAAGTTGGATTTCCAAGGCGTCGCAATCAGAGAGAGACTCTCTATCATTGCGTAAATATCAGGGTCACCGGTACGGGGCAGGAATTTCGTGATGGGTGCGCAAGCCAATAGAACGCCTAGAATCACTATAGCTATCCAAATACGGGTCTTTTTAATCGTTGCCTCATCTAGGTTCTAATTGGTTCCGAATATGCCCAGCCTAGTTTGTGGCTTCTCGCCGGGATAGTGAGGGCGCCTTGCGCTCGTACGGAAGCTTTTGGGTAATTGCCTCACAACACCCTCAGATTAATTTTATGCCATGGCTCAGGATTGTGCCTTGGTCCAGAGGCAAGCCTAGGGTGCCCTTTGGCGGTAGCCGGAGTTTTTAAAAACCTTGTAAAAACGTTGTTGGCGCGGAGATGCCAATGGATATCCAATCACTGGAATGTTGTTCGGCTTCATTTCGCAAGAACCCAGGGGATCACGGGGTCAGTTGCGGAATCTGGAGCGTTTGCCAAAGGTACCAGGGTCGGCTAGCATAGTTGGCAGGACTCCACCTCTACAAGGGCTCCAAATAGTGGTGCTAACGCCGGTTACGCCCTTGCCGGAATAAAGGAATCTTATGACTGACCGAGTCTACAACTTCGCCGCCGGTCCTGCGGTTTTGCCCGTGCAAGTACTGGAAGAAGCTCAGCGAGACCTCGCTTGTATGCCCGGCTCAGGCATGTCATTACTGGAAATGAGCCACCGTTCAAAACCAGTGATTCAGGTCATTGAGGCAGCGGAAGAAGGCATCCGAAATTTGGCGGGAATCCCTGACAATTACAAGGTCTTGTTTCTCCAGGGCGGCGCTTCACTGCAGTTCTCAATGGTGCCCATGAACCTGTTGAGCCCCAACGGACAAGGCGATCATATCGTAACGGGTAATTTCGCCAAATTGGCGCTCCAAGACGCCCAGAAGGTTGGTAACATCCGCATTGCGGGTTCCACCGAAGACCAAGAGTTCGCTCGTGTTCCCTACCAGGACGAACTGGACTTGGACCCAAAGTCGGATTACGTGCACATCACCGGCAATAACACCATCTATGGCACCGAATGGCCTACCGAGCCCGATGTGGCCGACGTCCCATTGGTGTCCGACCTTTCTTCAAATATTTTCAGCAAGCCCATAGACATCACCAAATACGGCCTGATTTACGCCGGAGCCCAGAAGAACCTGGGGGCCGCCGGAGTAACTCTGGTCGTTATTCGCGACGACCTGCTGCAGCGAAGCCCTGATTCTCTCCCCGCCATGCTCAACTACAACACCCATGCCAAGGCGAATTCCGCCCACAACACTCCGCCGGTTTTCGCAATCTATATTCTGGGGTTGGTGGTCAAATGGCTGGCCGAGCAAGGAGGCTTGAACCAGATTTCCCAACTGAACCAGGACAAAGCCCAGATACTATATGACGCCCTCGACTCCTCTGAGTTCTACCGAGGGCATGCCCAGTCTGATCACAGGTCCAAGATGAATGTGACATTTCGACTGCCCAGCCAGGACTTGGAGGCCCAGTTCATCAGCGAGGCTACCGCAGCGGGTCTTGTGGAGCTAAAGGGGCACCGGTCCGTAGGCGGGATCAGGGCTTCCATCTACAACGCTTTCCCCAAGGCAGGAGTGGAGGCATTGGTGTCGCTCATGAAAGACTTCGAGCGCACACAAGGTTAACTATTAGGATTCTCTTATTGCCCAGTGCCTCTAAGGACGGAAACGTCTATATCGTATATCTCCGTAAGAAGCCTTAGAAAGGCCAAAACTGTGGGACTGTAATGCTGACCTCGGCGCAATAAGACGTAGGTTGGCAGGCGCACCTGTTGCCCCTCAATCAGTCGAATCATGCTCAAAGTTCCTCTCTCCAGCTCTTGGCGGACCCCGCTTCGCGGCAGAAATGAAATGCCCAGTCCCAATTCCACCATGTTCTTCGCCGCTTCAACGCTGTCTAAGTTCATCTCCACTTTGGGAGTCACACCAGCGTCCCGGCACACACGGTTGATGAACGTGTAATAGGATGAGCCGGGGTCTCCTGGGTCATAGAGGATGAGGGGCTCCTGAGCCACGTCCTGCATGGTTGCTGCTCCGTGCTTAGAGAAGGGATGGTCGGGATGGGCGACTAGCACAGCTTCTTCGTCGTATAGATGAACCGCTTCCACATCCGCATGCTGCATATGGCGGGCTAAGCCAATCTGGACTTCCTCGTCAAGCACCATCTGCAGAACCTCCGAAGACCCTCCAACCTTGATGTGCAGATTGGTGTCCGGATGCTGCTCATGGAATTTCTGCAGAATGCCGGGAAGCACATAGGTGCCAATGACCCGCGCTGTGGCCATGTTTAGGATCCCAGCAGAGACTTGGCGCACCCCCTCCAAGACCTCTCGTCCGCGGCGCAGAGATTCAGTCGAACGACTGGCGAAGGGCAGAAATGTCCTTCCCATGTCCGTTAGCCTGACGCCCCTGGCGGTCCGGTGGAACAGGGGCACTCCCATCTCGTCTTCCAGAGCGTGGATGCGGGCGCTCACCGACGGTTGAGAGGTATTCAAAGCAGCAGCCGCTCTTCGAAAACTGCCTAGGGCGGCCGCCTCTAAGAAGGCTTGTAGCTGAATGAGTTCCAAAGCTACTCCTCGTCGACGCTCATCCGAAGATTGAGCGATATCAATATCCTATCACTATGACAGCAAATTGATGTCTACTCTTTGAACTCTACGCTACCTATACTACCAAATGGGCTGGGATGGGAAACGATTTCGACAATCCCAGCGACCGTTCACGGATCTTCAGGGTAATCTACCAGCACACAAGATTTATGCCCGAAACACCGGCCACAAGAAAGATTTGCAAGGAGAACGATATGCCAGACCAACAACCCTGTTTCGATAATCAAGTAGCCGATTTAGAACAAAGTTGGGCCAATGATCCCCGGTGGTCGGGTATCAAGCGAGACTACTCCGCCAAGGACGTGGTGAAACTGCGGGGCAGCGTGAAAATCGACCACACGCTGGCCAGGATTGGCTCGGAACGGCTGTGGAGCCTGCTTCAGACCGAAGAGTACATCTCAACCTTCGGCGCTCTTACCGGTGCCCAAGCGGCCCAGATGGTCAAGGCTGGCCTCAAAGCGCTTTACCTCAGTGGTTGGCAAGTGGCTGGTGACGCCAACGTGGCAGGCCAAACCTATCCTGATCAAAGCCTCTACCCTTCCAACAGTGTGCCGATCGTGGTCAAACGGTTGAACAATGCACTGATGCGCGCCGACCAGATTCAGACGCTGGAGGGCAAGAATGACATCGAGTATTACGCACCCATAGTCGCCGATGCCGAAGCCGGTTTTGGCGGCCCCATACATGCCTTCGAGCTCATGCGGAACATGATTGAGGCAGGAGCGTCCGGGGTGCACTTTGAAGACCAATTGGCTTCCGAGAAGAAATGCGGGCATATGGGCGGCAAGGTGCTGTTGCCCACATCTCAGTTCATCCATACCCTAAACGCAGCCCGGCTGGCTGCGGACGTATTGGATGTGCCCACTATCCTAGTCGCCCGCACCGATGCCTTGGACGCCACCCTGATTACCAGCGATATCGATCCTCAAGACGCGGAGTTCATGACCGGCCAGCGAACATCCGAAGGCTACTTCCGGGTGACCGGCGGTCTGGACTCCATAATCGCCAGGGGATTGGCCTACGCCCCTTACTCCGACATGTTGTGGTTCGAGAGTTCTCATCCTGACCTGGAAGAGGCTCAACTATTTGCGGACGCCATCCATGCCCAGTATCCGGGAAAGCTATTGGCCTACAACTGCTCCCCTTCATTTAACTGGCGGCAGATGATGGACGACGCCACCATAGCCGGTTTCCAAAAAGAGCTGGCCAAGATGAACTACAGGTTCCAATTCATTACTCTCGCGGGTTGGCACATGGTCAACTTAAATGCCTTTGAACTAGCAAAATCTTACAAGGAAGAAGGTATGACGGCCTACGTGCGTATCCAAGACCGGGAGTTCGCCCTGGAGGAGGAAGGGTATACCGCAGCCAAGCACCAGCAAGAGGTGGGTGCCGGATATTTTGACCAAGTAATGCTTAGCGTATCGGGCGGCGAAGCCGCTACCATGGCCCTAGCTGGTTCCACCGAGAGCGCCCAGTTTAGTTAACGCAGACCCAATTTAATAATTTTGGGCTATAATAGGGCCGGTTGATGGGCACACCGGCCCTATTTTCATGTCACCGCCCGAGCTTGCCCTGGGGTGTTCTGACAACGAGAACAGCATTAAATCAATCCAATCAGACCGGTAACCGCAGATTCTTGGTTGCTTCGTTGAAGGCAGCCTAACCGGAATCTGAAGTTACTCACAGAGAGCGAGGCAATGGCGAAACTAACACTGGCTTCCGGAGCACTGGTGGAGATCGAGGAAATACTGTACGCCTTCGTCAGGGACGAGGCCGTGACCGGCACCCAGTTGTCCGCTGATGACGTTTTTAGAATCCTGGGCGAACTCGTTCAGGAATTCGATCCAAAAAACCGCGAGCTCTTGGCCAAGCGGGCAAGTCTTCAGACAAAGATAGACGATTATTACATCGAAAAGAGAAAAGGCGGTTGGCAGCCCACGGCAGAGTCGGCAACCCAAGACGCAACGGAATTCGGTCGCTTTCTAGGAGAAATCGGCTACCTCAGCCCGGAGACCTCAGGCTCATTTTCCATGACCACGCCCCAGTTAGACTCGGAAATGGACCAGAACGGTCCCGAGTTGGTCACTCCGGTTACCAGCGCAAGTATGGCCGTGGGTGGCGCCAACGCCCGGTGGGGCAGTCTCTACGACGCCTATTTCTTGAGCGATGTTCAACCGGAGATTGATCGGGAAAAGAACCGCGAAGCGCGGCTTCAAATGGTGGTTGATAAAACCAATGAATTCCTTGGTGACCACGTTGCTGAGTGGGAAGACGCCCTGGGATTCAACGATTTTGTGTCCTATTCTGTGTCACAAAATCCCCAAAGCAAACACGAACTGATCGGCCGTACCGCCGACGGCCGGGATGCCCGTTTGAAAGATGCCTCCAAATTTATCGGATTCAACAAAGACGCCGACCAATTAACCGATTTCTACCTGGAGGACAACGGCCTAAAGATACACTTCCAACTTTATGAAGACGGCGAAGTGGATCCTGGCAACCGCCAATTCAAAGATCTGGTGGTGGAATCAGCTCTGACCACCATAGTTGATTTTGAGGACGCAGTGGCCATCGTCGACGCGGACGACATGGTCTTGGCCTTGCAAAATTACCTGGGGTTAATCAGCGGAAAGCTCCAGGCTTCCAGTTCCCGCGGTGTCCCCAAAACCATGAATTCCGACAAGACCTACTTGGACCTGGACGGTGTCACCCAGACTCTGAAAGGGACCACCCTGATGTCCGTTCGTAACGTATCGCTGCACATGTATACGGACATGGTGACCGTGGCCGGCCAAGAGATTCCCGAACGAATCTTGGGGGTATTGCTGACCACCCTGATAGCTACCTCCCACGACCGAGGGTCTGACGGAAATTCGGGCGGAAATTCGGACGGACTATTCGGTGGACCAGGGCAAATCCCAACCCGGGGCCCCAATAGCAAGAAGGGCCACGTGTATCAGGTTACGCCCAAACTTCAGACAGCGGCAGAAGTGGCCGAGCAGGTGAGGTTCTTCGAGGCCGTGGAGAAGAAGCTGGGACTGGCCGAAGGCACCATGCTCATCGGGATCATGAACGAAGAACTGGGGATGACGCTACAACTGGGCGCAGCCCTAAAAGCGTCCCAGAGCCGAACCTTCTTTACCAACACAGGGTTCTTGGACCGCACGGGGTCACAGATACGGGTGCAGACCCATGCCGGGCCGGTTGATTTAAGGGACGACCTTACCCGCGCGTTGTACAACACCAGCTATGAACTTCACAATGTGGACGTGAGCCTTCAGGCCGGGGTTCATAGGCACGGCAAGATAGGTAAGGGCATGCAGGTGCGGAACAGGGCCATGGCGGAAATGCTGGAGAGAAAGATTGACCATCCCAGATCCGGCGGCAACACCGCTTGGGTTCCGGCGCCGTATCCCAGCGACCTCCATTCCATGCACTACCACATGGTCGACGTAGACCAGGTCCAGCGGATTATGGAAGATTCGTCTCCGTTGAATATCCAAAACAACGACCTTTTAACTTTCCCGCTATTGGACCGCGAAAAGATTACGAACCCGGAGGTTAAACAGAATCTCTTGCTCAGATACGCCCATAGCATGGTCGCCTAT
>DCAE01000043.1:14274-14529 GCA_002311385.1 Dehalococcoidia bacterium UBA1141
TGCGATAGTAGCGGTTTTGCAGATTATTGATGAAGCATTGACCTCACCCAGCGCCTACGTAGAGCCAGCGCTGTTTAGAAACCGAAAGGCGGTGAAGGCTGCCCTTAAATAGCCCTAGTCCAGTACGCTGCGAACCTTTATGGCCAATTCCTCGGGCAAGAAAGGCTTGGGCAAGAAGGCAACGCCCGGCTCTTGCTCTCCTTTGTCAAACACCGTTTTATCGGTGTAGCCGGAGGTGAAGACTATCTTTAGTCC
>DCAE01000043.1:14595-14833 GCA_002311385.1 Dehalococcoidia bacterium UBA1141
GGAGGTGAAGACTATCTTTAGTCCACCGCGCACCGAACGTATGCGTTCCGCCAATTCCAGTCCGCCCATTCGCGGCATCACGATGTCGGTAACCAGCACGTCGATGCGTTCTGAAGCGTGCTCTTGCGCCACTCTTAGCGCTTCCTCACCATTTGTAGATTCCAATACCCGGTAGCCCTGGTCTCTCAGGGTGCGGCTGACCATGGTAAGAATCAATGGTTCATCCTCAGCCAGTAAT
>DCAE01000085.1 GCA_002311385.1 Dehalococcoidia bacterium UBA1141
GCATATAGATGCCATCAAAACATTTAAAGAAATCCTTTAGCCGTCGTTCGGCGCGTTTCTCAACAATAAAGGCGACCCAGAATGATTTCCTCGTGAACTCGGTCAATACGGGCCCGAATCGACTCTAATGGGAATCAAATATTGGCGGGACGGTACCTGGTGACAGAACTGGCGAACCCATACATTAGTAAGTACAATCAGACGACTAACTAATATAGCTCACACCAGACTCAAAAACTGGTGGGGGGTGACCCCGTGTCAGTTCGACTTTGACCTTCAGCACCTCGCTTCCAGTCAGAAAACAGGCAAAAGATCAAAGACTCTGGTCCCACAACCTTTGGGCCAGGGTCTTTCTTTTTGCCCGAGAATCTATGGCTTATCCACCCACTTTCCCTGGGGGTATGCTGCCACGCCTAAAACCCTACCACTGGCCCCCTGAGAGTTTTCACTGGTAACAGAGAAGATTTGGGGGTATCAGTGAAGCAGCTGGGTATCAATCAGGCATGGCAGTCAGTGCTTTGGCTGGGGTGTTAAGAGTTGTTAGGTGGGGAGGGAATAAGAGCCAGCCGGCGTGATAAAAACCTAGAGTCGTGGGAATAACGAGAAGGAATAAGTATCTGCGCAGACATATTAGTGGCTCTTAGTGGCATTTAGTGGTTATACGTACACTACAATAAAAACCTTGAATAAGATTAAATTCGTGAGCAATATTATGAAGTTGGAGGAGACCCATGGCAGAAGCGATTTCAAAAGTTGAGACTGAAAGGGTCAGGGTGACTGAGCGGCGGTTGTTGCCGGGGGAAGAAACAGGCCGGCACGTCCACGCCTATGACTACGTGGTCGTACCTTTGACAGGCGGAGAGCTAACCGTTGAGGACGTTTCTGGCAATACTTCTCGGCTCGTTACCGAACCCGGCGACGCTTACGCCCGCGAAAAGGGCGTCGAACATAACGTCCTCAACTTGAGCGACCAGGAAGTAAGGTTTACTGAGATTGAATTATTGTGACTAGCAGCGCCAAGGGACGCTGCGCCCGCAACCAGAGAATCCACCCCCCCCAAGAACCGGGACTGGAAACCCAAATTCCCGCCCCATTCTTTTGAAGTTTTGGGGATCCTGGCTGGCAGGGTGGAACTGGTAAACTACGGACGATGGTAGTCAGGAGAACACTCGGCAGACTTGCTGCCATGGGCCTTGTTGCTTGTGGCCATTGGTTGTTCTGCTACGTCTCCCGCAGAGGTAGCCCCTACCCACAACATATAAGCAACGGTAGAGGCCGGGGTACAGGCTACATCAAAAGCGGCCGCTGCTATTAAAGCAACTGCGGGTCATCTTGAAGAATTCAACCGTGTCGAACGTGCATGTCTTATGCATTCCAGCCACCTAGAAAGTCGTTCCGAGTTTGCTACCTCCTTGGTTTTGCTAGAATTCAGTCAAGAAGACCAAGCTATATTAAGACGTACATTTGGTAACCTCACAGCACTTGTTAAAAAAGCGATTATGGGGTAATTTTGCTAATTTAAGGCCATGGAACCCATAATCAATTTCTTCCCAAATCAAGATATTGAGACCGCCTTTCGGTGGTTCCGATCGGAAGGCGGCCCTACCTCAGGCCAGTTGACTAAAGAACTCGGTGGTGGCAGAAATCTCGGGAGCACAGGTTAATAGGTTCTGATTAACGGCTAACCAAGCCTATTCAAACCTGGTAGTCGACGACAACCTGCCAGACGTATGCAACCAAGTCACGCTGAAGAGCCGAAAGAGGGACTGCCTCGCCAATCATCATCGTGCCTATGCCAAGTAGTGACGCGCAGCTAACTAGCCTATATTCCGTTGCCCAGTGTAAACTTGACCACCGTGATAGCTGTTTAAGGAAACAGATTCGCACCCAGTCCACGGACGGGCGGGAGGCAAGCAGCCTTTCTCTGCTCCCTCGACTCCACCCGTCAATAAGGAGAATATATGCCGGACCAATTTAGTCTAGGGGTGGCCGCAGCCGCACAAAAAATCAGGGACAAGGCGCTTTCGCCAGTCTCTTTGGCAGAGTCGTTGCTAGACCGCATAGACTCCTTGGATCCGGCGTTGAAAGCATGGGTCACCATTGATCGGGAAGATGTTATTCGCACCGCCCAAGGGTTGGAAAAAGAGTTGAACGAAAAGGTCCCCGAGGATCCATCCACGGCGTGCCGGTGGGGCTGAAAGACATTTTCTACACTGAAGGGATGCTCACCGCCGCAGGCTCCAAGATTTACGCGGATTTCGTGCCAGACCACGACGCCACCACGGTTGCCAAGATCAAAGAATCTGGCGGAATTATCCTGGGCAAGGCTGTGACTACAGAGTTCGCCATGGCCGACCCTTCGCCCACCCTAAACCCTTGGAACAAGTCTCATACACCCGGCGGGTCAAGCAGCGGCTCGTCGGTGGCGGTGGCCACAAGAATGTGCGCAGCGGCCTTGGGGACTCAGACCGCAGGTTCTACATGCGGGCCCGCTGCCTACAACGGCATCGTAGGCTTTAAGCCTACTTATGGCCGCATCAGACGGTATGGGGTGGTCCCGTTAAGCTGGTCTATGGACACTGTAGGTATTTTGGTGCGTAGCGTAGTCGATGCTGCGGTGATGCTCCAGGTGATGGCCGGACAAGATGAGCGGGACCCCGGTTCCGCCAATGTCATCGTCCCTAACTACATGGAAGAAATGGATCAGTTGAGCGATCCTCCTCGTATTGGTTTGATAAGAGAGTTTTACTCCGACCGGTCCAGTGCCGAAGTTTGGAAGCACACCGAAGATATTGCCCATCTTCTGGCCCAAGCTGGAGCTGAAATAGTGGAGATTGGGCTGCCCGAGAGCTTCAACACAGCCCACGACTGCCAGACAATCGTTAGCAATGTCGAGTGCGCTGCATTCCACGAGCAATGGTACCGATACCGGGCCGACGACTACGGACCCAAAGTCCGCGCGTACATTGAGATGGGCATGTTGATTCCAGGCATTCGCTACGTTCAAGCGCAGAGACTGCGCCGCCAGTTCCGCCGGGACATGGTCGAAACCGTCCAGCAGGTCGATGCCGTTATGACCCCATCCTTTCCTTGTCCGGCCCCCTATGGTTTGGATAGCACTGGCGACCCGGTCTTTCAGCAACCTTGGAGTTTCAGCGGATTGCCCAGCATTGCCGTCCCATCCGGATTGAGCAGTGCTGGCCTACCTATGTCAGTACAATTTGGCGGCCTGCCCTTCAAAGAAAGTGCTCTCTTGGCTGCGGCAAAGTGGTGCGAAAGCGCTTTGGGAATCGATTTGTCGCCGCCCGAGTTTAGCTAGGTTCCGGATTCAGCAATCGTAAAAACCAAACGAGTCAGGCAAACCCCTAAGGGGGCCCAAAACTCCAACCAACATTACTAAGCTGGTTTGAGCGACGCTGCTCAACTGCCAACTGGTGACCGGTGATATAACGGCCATACCTACCCTGGGACACACATGAGTTTGGCCATTTCATCGGCAGGTGAAAGTGCTCTACTGGTCGGCAATGTGGCCACCAATCCAGCACAAGTGACTGAGCCTGATTGGGTCGACGCTTTCGATATGCGTTCAAACGTAGCAAGGCAATCCAGGATCCAAATGATTGACTAGCCTGAAGCGGAACACGCTGTTCTTAAAGCATGCTATTTCCACGGCTACGGTGTAGGCGTTCAGCGATAAATTGGGGCACAATTAGGGGTGAACCCGAGAGAGGCGAAGTGGTGTGATCTCCTGAAGTGAAGGTAACATACTCACAGAAAGGAGCAGATGCATCTCAGTTAGATGTCT
>DCAE01000022.1 GCA_002311385.1 Dehalococcoidia bacterium UBA1141
TTGCCGTTGAAGGTTTTCCCCTCCCAGAAGAAGTGGGCCAAGCTGTCCACGTGGGTTATTGTATAGCCGTGAAAAATCATGCCGAAAAAGTCGGATGCGGCGGCGGTGGCCCGGTCGGTGACTTTATCTCCGCTGGCCCAACCTTCGCCGCTCTCCACCATAAAGTGGACCGGCGGATTGGGGGCATCGAGGCTGGCTTCGAAATGCACCGTCCGAGACAGGGATATTCGCTCCCCTTCCTGCACCAGGGCGATGGCCCGTTTAACTTTGTCCGGAGTTATGAGGTTCAGCGCGCCAAGCATGTCATCGGGCCCCCAACGGCCCCAATTGGACAGGGACTTGAAGTAACCCAGCACTTCTTCTTCTGTAGGGATATTGGCTTGCATGACGGTCCGCCTCCTTGATTCTTAGTACCGCTGAAAGTTGATAGCCGACAGCTGGTAGCTAATGTTTGACGGCTAATTCCGATTTACCGGTGGTGACAATTCCACATCCAGCACGTTCTCGCACCATCGGGCCGCGGCCAGCAGCTTGGGCTCGGAAAATGGAGCGGCGGCAAGTTGGATGCCAAAGGGCAGACCCGAAGCCGCCAATCCCGATGGGATGGTAATCACCGGTAGTCCACAAGATGTCCATGGTCCCTGAAACATAGTGTTGCCGGTATTCGTGATGTCGGCCAACGCAGGTGTTGGCGTAGAGGGCGTTAGCAGGACGTCGGCCTTTTCGGCCAGCGCCTTCATCTCCGCGGTGAACTGCTGGCGCCGTTCCAAGGCCCGGGAATAGGTTTGACCGTCAGTTTCCAATCCCCGCCGCAACATCTCGCGTAACATGGGCTGGTAGTCTTGGGACTGGCGTTCGTACATGGGTTGGTGAAAAGCCGCCGCCTCCACCGCCATGATGATCCGTTGGTCTGCGATGGCCGTATCGATGCTGTCAGGCAACGGGATCTCCTCCACCGATGCGCCGGCGCGGCTAAGTTGCTCCACCACCCCATCGGTGTGTTGCCGAGTCTCTTCGTCGGAGTTGTCGTAGAAGAAGCGGCGGATCAGGCCGATTCGGGGCGCTGCTGGCGACTCCAACCCGGTCATGAAGTCATCGGAGGGCTGGCGAGCGGTGATCGGTTCCTGCGGGTCAGGCACTGACATGACCTGCATGAGCAGGGCGATGTCTTGCACCGAACGTGCCATCCAGCCGACATGGTCTAACGACCAGCTGACCGGTATTACGCCGTAACGGCTAACCCGGCCGAAAGTCGGCTTGAAGCCCACGACGCCGTTATATGACGCCGGGCGCAAGACAGACCCAACGGTTTGGGAACCCAGTGCCGCTGGGCACATTCGTGTCGCCACCGCCACCGCCGAGCCGCTGCTGGAGCCGCCGGGGGTGTGAGCCGGGTTCCAGGGATTTTTGGTTGGTGAGGGGTCCATGCAAGCGAACTCGGTGGTCACCGTTTTGCCCATCATGATTGCCCCGGCGCCTTTCAGCAGAGCAACCGTGGTGGCGTCGTATTCCGGAACAAATCCCTCAAAGACCTTGGAGCAGGCGGTTGTGGGTATGCCCGCCGTGTAGTAGATATCCTTCAGGCCGATGGGAACCCCGTGCAGGGGACCGATGCTGCCGCCCTTCTCAAGTTCCTCTTGCTTTTGCTGGGCGTCGGCCAATACCGCTTCCCGGTCCAGGTACACCCACGCGCTGAGGCCGGGCTCCAAAGCGTCATATTGGCTGAGCAGCGATTCCACCAACTCAACCGGCGACAGATCCCGGTTTTTGATACGTTTTGCCGCCTCGTTGGCTGTTAAATTGAAGTGCTCGGTCATGTATTCCCCCTTGTGTCTGATTCATTGGGTTATTAGTTACCGGTTACCTCGTCTCAAAAGTCACGGCTTATAAGGCGATATGTCGAATGTGATATTGGGACCGCAGATTGTCCCTCTATGAACCAGAGATTCCTCTTCGCTTCGCTCATCAGAATGACAGGAGTCGTCACTCGTCGGAACGACAGTTATTGTGGCTTCGGTGTCCCATTTGTCACCCCGAGCGCAGCGAGGGGTCTCAGGTTTGGGTTCAACTGGAGTACCAACGAAGGGCCACGTCCTCCCACAGCGGATTAACTGACTCTACGAGAGCAACCTTTTTGCTCCTGCGCCAAGGTTTCAACTGCTTTTCCCTGGCAATCGCGGCTTGAACGTCCGAATTATCCTCATGGTATACCAGCTTCGTGACTTTGTATTTCGATATGAAGCCAGCAATTAACCCAGACTTGTGCTCGAACACTCTACGTTCCAGATTGTGAGTGACCCCCACGTACAGCGTTTTGCCACGGCTTGCCATGATGTAAACGTAGTACCGATGTGTCAGAGGGTCGATTCGGATTTCAAAACTAGATCGGTGGCCTGCGGGTATGCCAATCGGTGGCCTGCTCGTAGGCGTGGGCCACCCGGAACAAAGTACCTTCGTCAAATGGCTTGCCCGCTATCTGGAATCCGACCGGCAGATTCTGGCTGGTAAAGCCGCAGTTTATGGACAGAGCCGGGGTGTTGGCCACGTTGAAAGGGGCGGTAAAGCTGCGGCGGCCGGCCAATCCGTCCAGCACCTCCTGTTTGCTGCCGATTCCAGCTTTAGTTGGTATCGGAGAGGCTGGTATGGA
>DCAE01000068.1 GCA_002311385.1 Dehalococcoidia bacterium UBA1141
CTTGGGATAACCCAAGGGCCTTTTCTTTTAGGTTCTGGTCACGCATTGGTCACGGAATTCCACCGACCGCTTCAAACAGACCCTCCTCAAACTTAAGAGCGACACCCCTTTGAGTGTCAGCCATTAAATGTCCATAGATATCCATGGTCGTGCTAATCGTGGAATGCCCGGCCCTGTCCGAAATTGCTTTGTCGTGCACCCCTTGTCTAATCAGCATCGATATGTGGCTATGTCTAAGTGAATGAAGCGTGACGTCGAGGCCTACCTTAAGGGCGATCTTTCCAAAGGCGTGGGTAACGGTGTTTGGGAGCATAGGGGAACCAGTCGGGTTGGTGAACACAAGGTCGTTCTCTTCCAGAGACTCCCCCAGGATAGCGCGATGCGCTTCTTGTTTTTCCATGTAGGCTTTTAGGGCCAATACGGCGGCGGGTGGTAGCGCCACAGTTCTTTTTGACCGGGCGGTTTTGGGTTCTTGGAAGACTACTTCCCCCCCTGCTAGTACGTGCAGCACCCGTCTTACCGTCAGAGTGGCGGCTTCCATGTCAATGTCACGCCATCGAAGGCCAAGAAGTTCCGACCTCCGGAGCCCGCTGAATACCGCTAGGTGAATGAAGGGATAGTAGATGCTATCCCTAGAAGCTTCCAGCAGTCGAATAAGGCGAACGCCGTCCAGAATCTGTATCTCTTTATTCACTGGCCGCGGCGGGTCTACGGACAGGGCTACGTTACTCCCCAGCAATCTCCATCTGACCGCGTGGCCAAGGGCTCGTGAGAGCACCCGGTGATGATGGAGGACGGTCCTGGCGGCTAAGCCACCCGTGTTCCCTCTGTGGCCTTCTTTGAGAGCCCTGGCGTAGTAAGCTTGCAAGTGGGATGGTTGCAACTTTGATAGCTGGATATTTCCCAGACCAGGGATCAGGTGTTTTTCCACGATGGTGCGGTAGCCTTCGCCTGTAGTAGGCCGAACCCCTGCTTCCACGTAGTCTCGCAACCATTGGCGCAGGAAGTCCCCCACCCTCACCCTGGCCGCGTTTACGTAGATGCCATTGTTAAGTTGACCGAGCATTTCCGAAAGCTTACTCTCTGCCTCAGCTTTTTTTCCTCGGAAGGTCATCCGCTTCTGGCGACGCCGAGCGGTCGTTGGATCGGGGGGCAGCTCCACTCGGATTGACCAGGTGCCACGACTTCTTTGTTGGATGCTACCCCTAGACATTTCTATTTCTCCTCTGTTGGTTTTCCCGTAAGTATTCACGAGGAGTCGCGGCTCCTTCCACATTTGGCTTACTATCAAAAGCTAGCAATATTTCGACGCTCCATGTTGGCGGGAATCCCAATACTTCTTGGATTCTCGGCAAATTCACTTCTGGGTTCTCCGAGAACCACTGCCATATGAACTTCTCAGGTATCTCAGGGTAAAGAGTGGGGTCTCTTTGCAGTTCAACACTGTCAAAACCGCGTGACCTGGGATCTGATTCTTCCCAATGTGGGTGTGTCCAGGGCTTGGTAGCCAGAATGCTATCCAGTTCGTATGTATCTAGGTTTGAGAGTTTAAGGTTATAGGCTTTAATCTCCCGATCGCCGTATGCGAGGACCATCAGGCATTGTGCCCCCAATGAGAGTCCTTGGAGGGCCACTCTTATACGTCGTGCCCAACGAGCCTCGTGCTGGTACAGACAGCGGCCATAACTGTGTAGGCTTATCACGCCAAGCTCGAGGAGATAGTTGGCATCTTCAGCCGTCTCCTCACTATTTTGCCAAGGCTGCCAATCCACTAAGGGGAATGGCTCATTGGGGCTGTTGCGCTTAGCTCCAGCGATAATCTCTTGGACTTTCCGCAGGCCAATCGACTGCCTTCCACCCCTTGCCCGCTTGAACTCTTTCCAGACGCTTTTAGCGGTCCAATCAAGATGGGATGCCCATAGATACTTGACATCGTTCACGATGTTTTCTGGGATTGGAGACGGCATCGGCTTCTCCGTATATGCGCTATACGTTAGTATATGCGCCGAAGCTTTGAAGTTTTATAGCTATATAGTAAGCCAATAAGGAGTTGCGTATGCGCCAATGGTAGCCTTTACTATTATAAGGGTTTGCACCACCGAAATAAAGAATAGAGAGGTTATTCATATATTATGCAAGCTCAATCACACCGGGGGGATGAAGATGACTACGGGCTATGATGAAATACTCGACTCAAAAGACATCCAGCACATCTTAAGAATTTCAAAAAATACAGCTAATGAATTACTAAGGAGCGGCAAAATCCCCTGCGTTCGTGCCGGGAACCGCTATAGGGTGTCTAGAAGAGCCTTGGAGAGGTGGCTTGAAGCGGGGCTGGTTACTCAGGCTGAGGAGCTACCCAGTGAATAGTCTGCTAGAGGCGGTGCTAGCCTATGGCGCCTGTGGATTGGCGATGAATGCCTAACGCCACGGGCCAACAACAGCTGCTGCGGATTGCAGCCGGACTGGAACATGCAAAGGTGGGCTGGCACTCGGTCGCCCTCCACGGGATAACCACCGGAGGAGATTGTACCTGTGGGAACAACCCTTGTAAGAACAAGCCGGGTAAGCACCCGCGTACTCCTCACGCCGATAAAGACGCCTCAACCGAGACCAGGGTGATTTGGGATTGGTTTCACCGATGGCCTGATGCCAATATAGGGATCGCCCTGGAACCGTCTAACCTGGTGGACATTGCACCGGACTCCCCGGATTGGTTGGAGCGTTTCCAACAAAGGGGCTTACCACGGACCGCCACGTTCCGGTCCGGTGGAGGAGAGGGTCACGAGCACTATCTCTACCGACGCCCAGATGGATGCCCTGTGTACCGCCTGTGCCGGAGTGGCGAATATGACATCATCAGCGCTGGCTACTGTGTAGCCCCACCATCTAGGCACGAAAGCGGCAGGCAGTACGAGTGGATTATTCCGCCTGGTGAGTTTCCCCAGGGGTTGCCCCCGGCGCCGGATTGGGCGGTGGC
>DCAE01000102.1:0-21858 GCA_002311385.1 Dehalococcoidia bacterium UBA1141
ATTCCACTCGATACTCGCAGGGTATCGTACAAGATGGGTAACTTAACTAACCCATAACTCGGGCGTAATCGAGGGCTTCTCGCCATTCGACCTTACACGCAGGCCCAAAGTCTATCGTTGGAGTGGGTATCGGAGTCGGCCTGGGTGTGGCGGCTGCACTCCCAGTCAAGAACGGGGACCAAGCCACACCCTCATGCAACGAAAGGCCATAATCACCCAATTCGACCAAGCCGGAGCCGTCAGCGTTCATCAGGTGGATAGCTCCTTGCCGGATGAAGGCGATGCGGTTGCCGTCGGGGGACCAGGCCGGGTCCGTGTGATAAGGTCTCTCTCCATGATACCGGTCGCTGCTCAGACTGGTCTGGCCTGTTCCGTTCGCGTTCATCACCCATAATTCAGGCCTAATCTTCCCGGATATTCAATGTCAAAACTCTAATTATTCGGTTTGGGTAATGTAGGTGGATTCTGATGGTGACCAACGGGCTTTACATAACATCCAGCCAGGACAGCCTTGAGGCCCTCCTGGAGACCCGCCTCAGCGTGATTAATCCGAACTGACGTTGATTCCAGTTTCGGAGACCCAGAGAAATAGTCAAGCCGCCGGTCTTCTTTAGTTCCCCTCCAAAATCGGGGACCAAGTACGGCTCGGTGGAGACCATAAACTGACCATCACGATTAGGTGGTGACAGGCCCTTGAGCGTCATGTTGAAAATGAACTTTTGACAGTTAAGAATCCACCGGAGACTTCCCAACTCGGGAGTATCCGGAATTCGCACCAACAAGTTTAAGTAAGCCAACCTCATGCCTTGTGTGGGATCAATCCAACAAAGATCAGGTCTTCCGGAAACTGCTCCTCATATTTGAAACGGTTCCACTTCAAGTCCATTTTCTCTTAGAGCATTGTTAGGTTTCGAAGATTGACACTAATCAATCGATGCCACCCCTACCCTGTCAAAAGCCTACACCTAGCAATGGATCGATTATGTCAATAAAGCACGCCCAACTGTCATAAGCTTACATAACGTATCTTGTGCGAACTAACTTCTGTTTATGTAAAGCGTTGACGAGCTTCTCCAGCGCTAGAAAATGGACGTCTTCAACCCGTGGAGTGGATATGCGGAAAGAGTAGGACACTGCGATAGAGCAGTTAGGAGAATCAGTTTGGGGGGAAGCGTCCGCCTTGGCCGGTAGAAAGACTAACCGCCGGAAGCCGGGCCAATCACCGTCAATGGCCCGTCGATGTTCATCAGCTCGGACTCAATCATCTTGAGCAACTCGTCCAGGTTCCAACGCTTGGCCGCCGACACGAAAACGGAATTCCTGGCATCCAAGCCTCGGGTGCGCAAATCGACCGACCCTTCAGCCAACCCTTTCCCGGAACCGCCATTCTTGTCATGTGACGTCACCAAATCCATCTTGTTCGCCACAAGGATGCGGGGCCGGTCTTCCAGGCCCATGTCCTTGAGAATCGTCTCCACCACTTCCGTCTGCTCCGGGGCCTTGGGATGGGATACGTCAATCACATGGAGCAACACATCGGCCTCAGCCACTTCTTCCAAGGTGGCGCGGAAGGCGGCAACCACCGTTGGGGAGAGCTTCTGGATGAACCCCACCGTGTCGGCCAGAAGCAGCGGAGCCCCGGAGGGAAGCCTGACCCTCCTGGTCACAGGGTCCAAGGTGGAAAATAGTTGGTCCTCCGCCGTTACTTTGGCATTGCTCAAAGCGTTGAACAGGGTGCTCTTTCCTGCGTTGGTATAGCCCACAAGGCTGGCGATAGGGATTGTCGATCTTTTGCGGCGGCCCATGTAGATGCTGCGCCTGCGCCTCACCTTGTCCAGATCTCGCTCGATATGCTGGATCCGGTTCCGCACTAAACGGCGGTCGGTCTCTATCTGGGTCTCTCCGGGTCCGCGGGTACCGATACCGCCACCCAACCTTTCCAAGTGAGACCACTGGCCAGCCAGACGGGGCAGAAGGTATTTGTGCTGAGCCAATTCCACTTGGAGCTTGCCCTCGTAGGTCTGGGCGTGACGACTGAATACGTCCAGGATGAGGGCCGTGCGGTCTATTACCTTGGTGCCCAAGGCGTTTTCCAGGTTGCGTTGCTGGGTTGGGGTGAGCTCGTCGTCGAAGATGACGACGTCGGCCTGGGTTTCGGCGATTAGCTCTACAATCTCCTGGACCTTGCCCTTCCCCACGTAGGTCTGGGTGAAGTGCTCAGATCTTTGGGTAACCCGTGCTGCTACCTCTGCGCCAGCCGTGCGGGCCAAGTAATCCAACTCGTTAAGGGTATCCTCCAAGCTCCAATTCCCCCGGGCGTTTCGTGGCTCAACGGCGACGAGAATCGCTACTTCGGGTTCCGGCTCGGTGGATACTGTTCGTTTAGGTATGGGCTCAACCTCTCTGCAAGATAGGTTACAAGATTGTTTAGTTGAATGTCGAAACGAGACTAAGCGCTGAGCTGGGGCATGGTCCAATTCTCCAGCCTGCGGCAACCCTCTTCCACCCGGTCATCTGGAGTGGTCAATGACAATCTTATGTAACCTTCTCCGAATTTGCCGTAGCTGGAACCCGGAGTGACCACGATGTCCGTCTCGTCCAGTAGCCTAGCCGCAAACTCGGCGGAAGTGAAACCTTCAGGGATGGCAGCCCAGATGTATAAGCTGGCCCTAGGCACCGGAGTGCGCAGTCCCAGCTTGCCCAGGGCTTTTAGCACCCTGTCCCGGCGGCGCTGGTAGATTGCCACGTTTTCGTCCACACAGTCTTGGGAACTAGTCAGGGCTTCGATGGCCATTTCTTGGACGGCCTGGGGGACGCCCGAGTCCAAGTTGGCCTTTATCTGGAACAGCGCCTTAATCATGTCGGCGTTGCCCACGGCCATGCCTATGCGCCAACCGGTCATATTGTAGGTCTTTGAAAGAGAGTGGAACTCCATCCCGACCTCTGCCGAACCGTCCACCTGCATGAAGCTGGACGCCTTGTATCCGTCGTAGCCGACCTCGCTGTAGGCTGCGTCGTGGAGCAGCGCAATGTCGTTGTCTCGGCAGTAGGAGATGGCGGAAACGAAATCCTCTTCTGTGGCTACTGCGGATGTGGGGTTATTAGGGTAATTTAGCCACATCAGCTTGGCCGCTTTAGCCACGTCGGCTGGTATTGCGTCCAATTCAGGCAACCAACCGTTGCGTTCGTACAAGGGCATAACATGGCTTTCGGCGCCAGCAAACATGGTGCCCACGTTGTAAACCGGATAGGCAGGGTCCGGGACTAATGCCACATCGCCTGGGTCAAGGAAACAAAACGCGGCGTGGCCGATGCCTTCTTTTGCGCCAATCAAAGGCAATACTTCTTTGTCAGGGTCCAGCTTCACCCCGAATCGCTGGTCGTACCAATAAGCGATGGCCCGGCGCAGTTCGGGCAGCCCGTCGGTTTCCGGATACCGATGATTGGGCGGGTCTTGTGACGCCTTGAGCAAGCGGTCAATGATGGGTTGGGGAGTAGGAATGTCCGGGTCGCCGATGCCGAAAGTAACGACGTCAACTCCCGCAGCCCGTTTCTCCGCAATGATGCGGGAAATCTCCACGAAGGGATATGGGGACAACTTGCCCAAACGGTCGGAAAATTTCATGCTTGTTGTTCCTTGGTGTTTTGGTAGTTTTGGACTATCATATCGTCCACTCGCCGGAGAAGACTTCCTCAGCCGGGCCTTCTAGGTATACTTCGCCCTCGCCGTCCCAATCAATCTTCAGAGTGCCGCCCGGCAAGGTTATGTCAACGCTCCCTTGGCTGATGCCTTGGAGCCGTGCCGCTACCGCTATGGCGCAGGCCCCGGTGCCGCAGGCCAGGGTCTCTCCTGAGCCTCGTTCCCAAACCCTGGCGGTCAGATTGCTGCCACTGACCACGTTGACCACTTCAAAGTTTACCCGCCGGGGAAATATGGCGTGATTCTCCACCTTGGGTCCGATGGTAAGTAGAGGGAAATCAGCAACAGGTTGCTCCATAAAAGTGATTGCGTGAGGATTACCCATGGACACAAAGGTCAGGGGCAAATCTTCCCCGTCCATCTCGAAGGGGTAGTTTACGACCGGCCCTTCGGTGTTAAGTGACGAGGCGTCCAATTTGACCGGCACATCCCCAGGATTTAAGACCGGAAGGCCCATAGCTACCCTTGCTGACTTCACCTTGCCGCCCTCGTATCGGGGAACAATGGTACGCACCCCAGCCAGGGTTTCCACGTCCATGGACTGGATAGAAGTATTTACGATGCCTCGCTCGATCGCGTATTTGGCGAAGCAGCGAATACCGTTGCCGCACATCTCACCGACGGAACCATCGGCGTTGAACATGCTCATCTTGAGATCAGCCACGTCTGACTCTTGAATCAGAATCAGGCCGTCGCCTCCTATTCCGAAGTGGCGGTCACTCATCTGTCTGGAGAGGCTGGGCCAGTCGTTGCTCAGGCCACGGGCGTCTACGTAAACGTAATCGTTGCCTGCTCCGTGCATTTTTGTGAATCTCATTGTCTAGAGTCCGTATCTCTAAAAATGCGGTATGAATCTGCGGTAATTGTACCATATCAGGCACGATTAGCCAGGAAGTTTTCCACCGCCAGTCGTGCCTGAGATTCGATGGCCGGAGCACCGGCGTCGAACCACTTTATCCTGGGGTCCTCCAGCTTGAACCAGTTGTATTGGTGGCGGACCAAGCGGTGCGTCTGGAACTTTGTGCGCTGGACAGCTTCCTCAAGGGATATGCTGCCGGCCAGAAATTCCCCCAATTCCCGGTAGCCGGGGCCGGCCAGAGGACCATTTCCCGGCTCATAGCCATCGGCTGCTAGGTTTCGCACTTCTTCCTCCAGCCCCTGGGACATCATCCGGTCCACGCGGTCGTCGATACGTTGATAAAGCTGCTCACGGTCCAAAGTCACGCCTATTATCAAATAGTCCGTCAGAGCCTGAGGTGGGTCCTCTGATGTCCTGGGCTGCGACGCTTGGGCGCGGTGCACTTCCAGGGCGCGAATGACCCGGCGCACGTTCCGGGAGTCCAACTGGGCGGCACGCTGGGGATTCGCCTCTTGCAATTGTTGATAGATATATTCCGGGCCGTGCTCTTCTATCTCGGCGGTTTTCGCCGCCCGAAACTCAAGGTCGGGCGCCACTTCAGGGACCTGCCAGCCTTCAACCAACGCCCAGATATACTGCCCGGTCCCGCCGACGACTATCGGCAACCGTCCCCGCTCATGAATCTCTACGATAGCTGCCCTCGCCAAGGACAAGAAAGTAGCCAAGTCGAAGTTCTGGTCGGGGTCCAGGATGTCCAGAAGATGATGGGGCGCTTGGTCTTTCTCCTGGGGCGATGGTTTTGCGGTGCCTATGTCCATCCGGCGATAGACTTGCCGACTGTCAGCGTTGATTATCTCGCCGTTAAACTGCTGCGCCAACGTTACGGCCAGGCTCGTCTTGCCCGCTGCCGTGGGGCCGACTATCAGCAAGACCGGGGTGTTTCTAGGCAAATGAATTCCTTGGCTAAAATGAGTTAGCTAAACCGTCTTGGCCTCTGCGGTGATCCGTGCTATCTCTAAGAACTGGTCCCCACGCAGGGCTGCCCCGCCGACTAGGGAGCCATGGATGCAACTTTCGGCTGCATAAGCGGCGGCATTGCCCGGATTGACGCTGCCACCGTAGAGCAGAGGAACCTGTCCTGCTGCTGACGGATACAAGCCTTTCAAGGTGTCCAGTATCGCTCCACCCATCACGTCAGCGGCGATTTCCGGAGTTGCGGCTTGGCCCGTGCCGATGGCCCACACCGGCTCGTAGGCAACTACCAGACCTGCTATGTCAACAATACCAGCTAATCCAGCACGAACCTGCTGGCTCACAGTCTCGTGGGCCTGCCCAGCTTCCCGTTGTTCCAGGGTTTCCCCAACGCACAACACGGGAATCAAGCCCTTTTCCAGGGCCACCTTAATCTTCAAGTTGACTGTCTGGTCGGTTTCGCCAAACAATTGGCGCCTCTCGGAATGGCCCAGAATCACATACTCGCAAACGCCTTGAAGCATGGAAGCGGCTATCTCGCCCGTATATGCTCCTGATTCTTCATTGTGCATGTTCTGTGCGCCGATCTTCACGGACGTGCCAGCCACGGCGTCTTTCACCGACGCCAGAAAAATGAATGGCGGACACAGAACCAATTCCACACCCGACAAGCCTGCCGACCCCTTTGCCACATCCTTTGCCAAGGCCACGGCCCCTGCAGCGTCGGTGTTCATTTTCCAATTGCCTGCCACCACGGGAGTAGGCATGGAATCTACCTCATTATGTAAATTCGCTGGGCTTAAGGCCCGAATTTCGCCAGTTTGCCAGCATGGGCCAAGGCCATCAGCATTATCTGCGTAGCCGGGATGCGACCGATGGAGCCTTGAGCGCAGGTCCGCTCATTGAATGCAGGGATGCCCTCGCCGAGGGTGAGCTTGGAATGGACCATAAATGGCACCGGGTGCCAGCTATGGCCGGCCATAATGGCCGGGGTAGCATGGTCGCCAGCCACCATAAATACATCCGGGTTTAACTCGCGAATCCTAGGGATGAATGGGTCAAGTTCTTCCAACCGTTTCACTTTGGCCTCAAAGTCGCCATCTTCTCCGGCGGCATCGGCTGGTTTGTAGTGGATGAAAAAGAAGTCATGGTCATCGAAGTGTTTGTGTAGGGTTTCCACTTCGTCCCCGAAGGTGCGGCCCGTGGGTATGACATTCATGCCCGCGACGGTGGCCAGACCCCGGTACATGGGGTAAGCGGCGATTCCCACCGGGTCGAGGTTATACACCTCGCCCATGGGCGGCAGGTTTGGCAGTTGAGCAAATCCCCTGAGGAGCACCATATTGCCCCGCTCCTCCTCGGCCAGAAGTTTTTGTGCCTGTCTCAAAAACTCGTTGACCAGCTTGGCTGTCTTTTCCGCCGACGGTTCTTGGGCCTCCGACGCCAGAGGGGGCACGCCGGTAACCTGGGGGTCCGTGCCGGAAACTGCCTCCGATAGCCCAGGCCCTCGTAGCCGCAAGACGAAGCGGTAGTCTTGGACCGAGAACACATCAACTTGGACGCCTTCCAACTCGATGCGGTCCATTCTTTCACACAAGGGGGCGCTCAATTCGGTGGGTATGCGGCCCGCCCGGCGGTCTACCAAGGCTCCGTCCGAGTCCACGGTGCAAAAGTTTCCCCTTGCCGCCACATCGCCAGGTTGCAAGTCAACCTCGATGCCCAAAGCTTCCAGCGCTCCACGGCCAATCATATATTTCAGGGGGTCGTAGCCGAATAAGGCCAGATGTCCGGGTCCGCTGCCAGGGGTCACTCCAGGCAATACCGGCGTGGTGAGACCGCAGGCGCTCTGTCCTGCCATAGCGTCCAGGTTTGGTATATTGGCCTGCTCCAACTCAGATAGCCCAGTGTCTGGATGGGCCAATCCGCCAAGGCCGTCAACCACCAACATTACTATCTTGGAGGATGTTGAGGTGTAGCAATCCCTAAGCACTTCTAAATCAATCATTCTTCACCCTTGTGTCACCATAAACCCGGCATCACGCACACTGGCTTTCTCCACGCTCTATCTTGGTATCTAAACTATCTCCGCCATGAATATTGGCGGGCAGTCGATGAATCAGGCATCTGGCAAAGCTGTGATGCCCGGCAACTCTTTTCCTTCAAGGAACTCCAGAGATGCCCCGCCACCGGTGGAGACATGGGTCATGCGGTCCATAAGACCCATTTCCTCCACTGCCTCTGCGGTGGACCCGCCCCCCACCACGGTGGTTACGCCGTTCAAGTCGGCCATGGCGCCGGCCACAGTGCGGGTACCCTGGCTAAACCTGGGCATCTCAAAAACGCCCATGGGTCCGTTCCAAACGATTGTTTTGCACTGGCCCAGGCTTTCGGCAAACAATCGGGCTGTTGTTTCTCCGATGTCCATGATGAGCCAGTCCGGCGGGACTTGGTTGACCAGCACCGTTTTGACGCCTGCTGCGTCGGCGGCGAACCGGTCCGCCACAACCACGTCCACAGGAAGATGGATCTGCACTCCCAACTGGGTGGCCCGGCTCAAGACCTCCTTAGCGAAGTCCAGCCGGTCTTCTTCAATGGACGATGCTCCTGTGTCGTATCCCTGAGCCTTGAGGAAAGTAACCGACATGCCTCCACCTACTATCAGGTGGTCAAGCTTTCCCAACAGATTCTCCAACACCATTATCTTGTCGCTGACCTTGGCCCCACCCATCAGCGCCGCCAAGGGCTTATTCTCGTCCTTAATGTCCAAGGCTTGGCCCAAAGATTCAACTTCGCGCTGCACCAACAAGCCCATGGCCGAGGGCAGCAAACCCGGGACGCCGACAGTGGAGGCGTGGGCTCTGTGGGTCACAGCGAAGGCATCCATAACGAAGCAATCGGCCAATCCGGCAATGGAGTGGGCGAATTCCGGGTCATTTTTCTCCTCCCCGGCGTGGAAACGCAGGTTCTCTAAGAGAGCAACCTCACCTGGCTTCATGGACGCCACCGACTCCTCAACACCGGGCCCGATGGTCTCGCTCAGGCACTTAACCGGGACTCCCAACAGGGTTGCCAACCGGTCACCCACGGGAGCCAGTCTTAGAGCATCCACTTCTTTGCCGCCGGGTCGACCCAAGTGAGAACAAAGAATCACACGGCAACGTTGGTCAATGAGGTAACGTATCGTCGGCAAAGTTGCCCGCAGACGCTGGTCGTAGGAGGCGATGGCCTCAACACCCTGTTCTATGGGGATGTTAAAGTCCACCCGGACCAAGACTCGTTTGCCAGCGACATCAAGCTGGGAGACGGCACGCTTAGCCACTGAATCTCACCCCATTTGGTACCCGCATCTCAGATTCCACCTTCCAACACTCGCTGCCCAAGGTTTTTAAGGTTTTCCAGACCTTGGTCCGCCAAGTCCGCTCCGTCCAGAGCCTCGATGGCTTGATTCATCAATTCGCTGGCCTTTGCTTCGGAAAAGACCTTGGAACCAGCTTCATCAAGTATCTGGACCAGCTTTGAGACGTCTTCGGGCTCCAAAACGCGCTTCATATATATTCCGCCCAGCTCCCTCTTGGCAGCCAGGCTGGAGTTTTCCAAGGCGTGAATCAAAGGGAGGCTTTTCTTTTTGTTCAGAACATTGCTGGCGGTCATTCCATCACCCGCTCCACCCCACAAATCCACGATATCCTGGCTAACCTGCCAGGCCATCCCCATCTTGATTCCCATATCGCGGAACTTGAGCCAGACGGGCTCATCGGTCCCCGCCGCCAGAGCGCCCGCTTCGGCGGAAGAGCCGGTCAAGGCTCCGGTTTTCCGGGAAATCATGTCGAAGTATGCGGTGCTGGTGACCACCATTCGCTCCTGAAATTCCAGGTCCATATACTGGCCTTCACACAAGGCCAGGCAAGCCCGGTCAAGGGATTCCACAGCATGAAGCACCTGCTCTGCGGGGATGCCCCTTTGGGCCAGGCGCATTATAGTTGTGCGTCCCAGAGCGTGCAAACCGTCACCGGCGTTTATCGCTTGGGCCGGCCCCCAAACCCACCAGATACTGGGCCGGTCTTGGGCATCGGGCCTGGCCGATTGGACGTCACCATGCACCAAGGTAAAGTTGTGCACTAGGTCCACGCCAGCCGCCGCTGGCAATGCGGCCTGGAAGTCCCCCGACAACGCCTGGCAGGACACCAAGGCTAAGAGGGTGGGAAAGTAAAGTGGCCTGGGAGTATCCGTCGGTTGGCCCTGTTGATCGGTCCAGCCCATGTGATAACGCAAAACGTCATAAAGAAAACCTTGCCTCTCGGCAAAGACTTCCCTGAGCTCGTGATCAAGGGCGCTGCGATAGGCCTCGTAGTCGTATAGGTTCGGTATATCGATTGCTCCTAAAACCGACTTGCTCTACGGGACTGCTGGTTAACCGATTTCTCCCAATATCTCATTCATAGTCAAAACGCCTTGTCGTAACAATTTGGGAACTTTTGTGGTGAGGTCGATGATGGTGGATGGGGTGCCTTTAGGGGGCGGGCCGGTTTCGACTATATAGTCCACGTCTTCGCCCAATTCCGTTCTGATGGCATTATAATCCAGCAAGTCCTGCTGACCGCTTCGGTTGGCGCTGGTGCCGGTTATCGGCCTGTCCAATCGTCTGATTATGTCCAATGCCACCGGATGGTTAGGCATCCGAACCGCCACCGTGTCTCTGCCGCCGGTAACACGGTCGGGCAATTCCTCCGCCTTTGGCAGCACCAAAGTTAGAGGGCCTGGCCAAAATCGCTCGACCAGTTGGTGAGCGGCTTCTGGAAGGTAACGCGTAACGGACTCAAGATGGTCCCAGCAGCTCACGAGCAGTGGCAATGACATATCGGTGGGTCTATGCTTGATCGTAAATATGCGCTCCAGAGCTGGGAGCGAGAAAGCGTCGGCGGCAAGGCCGTAGAGCGTATCGGTGGGGATTACCACCACACCTCCCGCCTTCAACATTCGCACCGCTTCGTCGACGTCTGTGATTGGGGTCTCCCACTATGGATTGGAACGAGAATGGAGCGAGATTAGAACGCAATATTTCGGGTGCTCAAGGCTGCCGGGACCATTAGCCTACCCTCCAAAGCTGAGTATAGCATAGCAACATTAGAGGGGCGACAAAACGCCCTCAATTTTACATTATGTCTATACGCAGCGACTTATCCTGGGTATAATATCGGCACCCCCAAAGATCACTGAAACCGGTCATTCACCGCATATCCACTATAGTATTTCAATACTGTTTTTACCCTCACGAATTCACCCCAAGGAGGTACTCCCACGGTCGAGGAAAAGCTTCCCCGGGGACGGCGAGTTGCCACCAGCGACGATTTGGAAGTGTCGGCTTATCTGGAAATCGCCAGGGGCCAAGAAAGCGCCGAGTCTGATTCCGACACCGCATCCGAAGAGGCAGAGCTTGAAGCCAGTCTCGATTCTGATTACCAGGCTGTAAACGAAGGGATTGTCATCATCGACTTCGGCTCCCAGTACAGCCACCTGATTGCCCGCCGTGTGCGCGAGCTAAAGGTTTACTCGGAAATAGTGCCCACAAAAGGCTCTTGGGACGCTATCAAACACATCAATCCCAAAGGCGTTATTCTATCCGGTGGCCCCGCCAGCGTATTTGAGCCCAACGCTCCCACCATTCCCGATTGGGTATTTGAACGGGGTCTTCCAATCTTGGGTATCTGCTACGGCATGCAGGCTTTAGTGCACCAACTGGGCGGACGGGTAGCCCCCGGTTTGAAGCAAGAGTATGGTTCCGCCGTATTGCATCAGAACACCTCCGATGCCGCCATATTCGGTGACATGCCAACCTCCTTTCAGGTGTGGATGAGTCACGGAGACAAGGTGGAGGAAATGCCGCCAGGATTTTCGTCACTGGCTTACACCGAGAACTCACCGGTTGCGGCCATCGGCAACGGGAAGGGCATTTTCGGCCTACAATTCCACCCCGAAGTCCAACACACGCCACTGGGCAAGTCGATTCTAGAAAACTTTCTCTTCAAGTCTTGCCTCTGCAAAGGCGATTGGACGCCGCGAAATTTCGTGAACGATTCCATTGCCCGGGTGCGCAGCCAGGTGGGTGATGGCCGTGTTATCTGCGCCCTGTCCGGGGGTGTCGATTCCGCCGTGACCGCTATGCTGCTCAACAAAGCCATTGGCGATCAGCTAACCTGTATCTTCGTAAACAATGGCTTGCTGCGAGCGGAAGAAGCGGAACGAGTTCAAGCCACATTCAACCGCAACCTAGGGCTCAAATTGATATATACCGACGCGTCTGACCGGTTCTTGGACAAACTGGCCGGGGTAACCGACCCCGAAACCAAGCGCAAAGTGATTGGCGAAGAGTTTATCCGAGTCTTCGAAGATGCCGCATCGGAACTGGGCCAAACAGACTTCTTGGCTCAGGGCACCCTCTACCCCGACGTCATTGAAAGCGAGACCCCCGAAAACCGGGCATCGGCGCGAATCAAGACGCACCACAACGTGGGCGGTCTTCCCGAGCACATGGACCTGAAACTGGTGGAGCCCCTGCGCTACCTTTTCAAGGATGAAGTGAGGGAGGTCGGCTTGGAGTTGGGGCTTCAACCCGAGATGGTCTATCGCCAGCCCTTCCCCGGTCCCGGCTTGGCCATCCGAATAATCGGAGAGGTCACCAAAGAGCGCTTGGACATTCTCAGGGCATGCGACTGGATTGTCATCGACGAGATAAAAGCCGCAGACCTGTACAACCAGATTTGGCAGAGCTTCGCCGTGCTCAGCGACAGCCGCACCGTTGGCGTCATGGGCGATTACCGGACCTACGGTTACGTTTGCGCCATCAGGGCAGTGAATAGCGAAGACGCCATGACCGCCGACTGGGTCCGCTTGCCCTACGACGTGCTGGCCCGGATTTCCAGCCGAATCGTAAATGAGGTGCCGGGTGTAAACCGGGTGGTTTACGACATCACCAGCAAGCCGCCGGGAACTATTGAGTGGGAGTAGGTGAATGGGAGTAGTATCCCCAGAGGCTAATATTGGGGGAGATGCTGACGTGGGAGTGATAAGGGCGGTGAAAGCAAAGGGCTCGCATCTTCAAAAGCACAAGTTTAACCATCGGGCCGTTTGGCCACATCAGACTAATTCATGAAAGTCCTCCTCTTAGGCTCCGGCGCAAGGGAACACACCATTGCCTGGCGGCTTCTCCAGAGTCTTCGCCTGACCAAACTTTGGGTCGCAGACGGCAATGCTGGCACTGCGGCCATCGCCACGAACCTGCCTATCAAACCCGATGATATTGACAGAATCATCGATGCCGCAAGGTCCTTGGAGATAGATCTGGTGGTGGTAGGCCCTGAATTACCTCTATCTCTAGGCATCGTCGACAGGCTAGCCTCGTTGGGAATCGCAGCCTTCGGCCCCAGCAAGGCGGCGGCCAGAATCGAGACAAGCAAGAGCTTTGCTTTGGAAGTGATGAAGGAAGCAAATGTCGCCTGCCCTGATTTCTGGGTGTTTCAAGATGAAAGCTCGGCCCTCAGGTTTCTGAAGGGCCGATCCGGGCCGATGGTGGTAAAAGCCGATGGCCTCGCTGCTGGCAAGGGGGTCATCCTTTGCGCCACCGCCAAAGAAGCCGCCGAAGCCGTAAGCGCCTGTATGGGTGAACGAGCGTTCGGAGATGCGGGAGACACGGTCGTTATAGAGGAGATGCTCACCGGCCCGGAGGTTAGCGTGTTCGCCTTTTGCGATGGCCAACACATCTCGTCCTTGGCCGCCGCCTGCGATTACAAGCGGTTGGAAGACGGAAACAACGGCCCCAACACCGGCGGCATGGGTAGTTTTTCGCCACCCGGCTTCTGGAACGACGAGTTGGCTCACCAAGTTGAGCACGACATCTTGCGTCCGGTGGTGGAGACCATGGCCATCAATGGCTATCCCTATAAAGGCGTGCTCTACGCCGGACTTATGTTGACGCCGGACGGCCCCAAAGTGCTGGAATTTAACTGCCGTCTCGGCGACCCGGAAACCCAAGTAGTTTTACCGCGACTAACCACTGATCCGCTTAACGTGATGCAGGCCTGCGTTGATGGCAATCTCCACCAGGTGCCGGTGATTTGGGATGACCAGTGCTACGTTGGCGTTGTCTTGGCTTCCGGTGGATACCCAGGGGGCTACCAAACCGGCTTTGCCATCTCAGGTGCCGAGACGGATTCAGACGACACCACTTTGTTCCACGCCGCCACGCGTCTGGAATCGGATGGCTACGCAACGCAACTGGTCACCAGCGGAGGCCGGGTGATGACCGTTGTGGGTAGAGGAGATTCCTTGGCCAAGGCCAAGGCCAAGGCATATGATAGAGTTCGTAAAATCAGCTTTGAGGGGGCAATTTTTCGGACCGATATTGCAGGCGGTGTCGAGGAAACAATCACATGGCCGAACCGGTAGATTGGCAAGGCCTAGGGCAGGCATTCAATGAATCCGGAAGCCAACCAAAGCTGACGAAATACCGGCTCCGAAAATGGTCTCGCTCCCCAGAGTTTGCTGGCTGGATTGAACAGGATTGTTTAACCAGTCTGTGTATGGAACAGGCCCTGGTTCTATACACGGCTTCGGGAGGATCAAAACGGGACGACTTCAAAAGCAACCCTATCGCTGAGATCCGAGATTCTTTGGATTTCTTGTTATACGATACAGTCCAGTTGGAAGGCCGGTTTCAAGAGTGCGCCGATGGCGCCGGAGCTTTCAAGCTCGCCGGCGCCGGCAAGGAATTCGTTTCCTACCTTCTTTGTTTGTCGGAGCCACGAATATTCGCGGTCTGGAATGCCAACTCCGAAAAGGCGCTCAAGAAATTAGGCATTGACATGCGGACGCTGAGCCGGGGGCCCATCGGTATTGGGTACATAGACTTGTTGGAAGGGGCCGCCTTGGTTCAACGGCGTTTGGGAATGGGCGATTTTCGCTCCGTAGACGAGTTTTTCTACTGGGCGTCCAGGCCTTTGGCCCCGCCGGAATTTGCGCCATAAAATTGCGCCCTAGATTAGTGGAGTAGAGTAATGGCTTGGCAAAACTCATTGAACGATATGCGAGACGAATTGGCCGACGTAAGGACGAGGCGGATAAAACGCGCCGAAGCTGAAGATGCCAAGTTGGAGAAGTTGCACCAAGATATGACCGACTTAGTCGAATCTTTGGCCCTAGGCAGTTTGTTGGCCGAGATGAATGCGACTCTTTTGGACGGCGACGGAGAGATCGAGTCGATCGTTTCTTGGGATGAGGAAAGCTCGGACGAAAAGCCAGACTCGGACGCACATCTCGGTGGATACAAGATTAGATCCGACTCGGAATCAGACACGGAATCCAACTTGGAATCCGATGACGATGAAGACGCAATCACCACCATATTATCTTGGGACGAGGACGGCGATCGGGAGATAGCGGTGGAAGTTATTCTTGACGAGGAAGGAATATCCCTCCAAGTAAATGGGGTGGAGATTCGCCCGGACACTGAAGCTCTGCAACAGGGGCTTTTGGAAGCGTTCCGCGATGAACTGGAATTGTAAGTAGGAAGTGTAGAAACAGAGCATGGGATTTATGGTCAGGCTAGTCATTCCGGCGCTGGCCGGAATCCAGAATGCGCCCCATAAGCCAAGACTCTCAAACCTGCGCAGAGTTGTTTGAAAAAAACCTTACCGAATAAACATCTAAATCGAGATAGCGAGGATTAAGTTATGCCTCAAGTCGGCGTTATCATGGGCAGTTCCTCCGATGAGTCGGTGGTTCAGGAAACTGTAAACATCCTGGAACAGATGAAGATTGACTACGAAGTGCGGGTTATGTCGGCCCACCGCACTCCGGACAAGGTCCGTGAATATGCGCTGCAAGCCAGAGAGCGAGGTATCCAAGTGCTAATCGCCGCCGCTGGAGGGTCGGCTGCTTTAGGAGGAACCCTTGCGGCGTGGACCACTTTGCCGGTAATCGGTATCCCCCTGGCATCCAGCGAACTCAAGGGGATGGATGCTCTATTGGCCACCGCACAGATGCCTCCGGGAATTCCGGTTGCTTGCATGGCCGTGGGCGCTTGGGGTGCCCGCAACGCCGCCTACTACGCCGCAGAGATTCTGGGACTCCACGATGAACAAGTCCGGCAAGCTTATGAGGATTACCGCCGTGAACTCCGCGAAAGATAGCCCAAAGCCAGCGGTACTGCTGGACTTCGACGACACGGCCGCCGAGCAAAACGTGGCCGAATTATTGCTCACGCAATTTGGCGACCCTACCTGGCAGGACGTTAGGAGCCGGTTTCGGGCTGGCGAGATAAACCTTATGGAGTATCAGGAGATTGCTTTTCGCAACATCCAGGCCGACCGAACCGCTATGCGAGACCACGTGCGTAACAATGCTAATTTGCGGCCCTACTTCAACGACCTGCGGATATTTTGTCAAGAAAACAGCATACCCTTCGCCATCGTTAGCCAGGGTTTGGATTTCTACATAGAAGCTCTGTTGGAGAAGGAGGGTCATACCCAAGTGCCGGTCTATGCGGTCAACACCAGTTTCTCCAATGAAGGAATCTCCTACGAGTACCGCCATACCCGCCCCGGCCAGGAAAACCAAGGAAATTCAAAAGGCCTGGTGGTCGAGCAGCACCAAGCCCAAGGCTACCATGTCTTCTACGCCGGGGACGGCATGTCCGACTTTGAGGCGGCTACACGGGTGGACGTGCTTTACGCCCACCGTACTCTGGCCACAGAGTGTGAGCGAACCAACATTCCTTTTCATCCTTTCACTGATTTCCAACACATGCTTCACGCCGTCCAGGAATATCACGCCACGGGTATATCAACCAAATGATGATTAACTTCGGACTCCGGGCCGGGCCGAAGTGGTGTAATCCCGCACACGAACCCCGTGATAATTTTCCGGGAACGTGAGGAGGACTCCGCATGATTGAACGCTACTCCAGACCAGCGATGAAAAAGGTCTGGTCCGAAGAGAATAAATACCAAAAATGGCTCCAAGTGGAATTGGCCGCTTGTGAGGCTTGGACCGAAGAGGGTATCATTCCCCAAGAGGACATGGGGCTGCTGAGGTCAGCCAAGTACAACCACACCCGCATGATGGAGATATTCGAGACCACCCGCCACGATGTGACGGCATTTCTGTCCTCAATCACCGAGGGAATCGGTCCAGAAGGGCGTTGGCTGCACTTGGGCCTAACTTCGTCGGATATGTTGGACACGGCACTGGGTCTGCAGCTTGGCGAGGCGGGAGCGATACTGCTGGAGGACATAGACGAAGCGCTGGATGCCCTCAAACTCCAAGCGATAGCCCATAAGAACACAATCATGATGGGCCGGACCCACGGGGTCCACGCAGAGCCCATCACATTCGGCCTGAAGATGGCGCTATGGTGGGAAGAGATGCGGCGCAACCGGTCCCGCCTGGAAGACGCTCTAGAGGGCGTTCGGGTGGGCAAGATTTCCGGCGCAGTAGGCACCAATGCCACGGTGTCTCCTGCAGTAGAAGAGAAGGTTTGCCGACACTTGGGCCTCCAAGTAGAGCCGGTTTCAAACCAGGTCGTCCAACGGGACCGCCACGCCCATTTCATCTTGACTCTGGCGTTGATTGCCGCTTCGCTGGAGAAGTTCGCCACCGAGATTCGTTCCCTACAACGTACGGAGATTCACGAGTTGGAAGAGCCTTTCGCCTCAGGTCAGACCGGCTCATCGTCTATGCCTCATAAACGAAACCCAGAGCTTTCCGAGCGAATCTGCGGCCTAGCCCGGCTAATCCGGGGCCACAGCGTCACCGCCTTGGAGAACGTGGCTTTGTGGGGAGAGCGGGACATTAGCCACTCTTCCGCAGAGCGAATCATCTTGCCGGACTCTTGCTTGGCTTTGGATTACATCCTAAGTATTTTCTCCGGCATCATCAAAGACCTTCGGGTGTTTCCCGACCGGATGTGGTCCAATGTTGAAAGCAGCCGGGGTCTAATCTTCAGCCAGCAAGTTTTGCTGGCATTGGTGGACAAGGGCCTGGCCCGGGAAGAGGCCTACAAGATTGTCCAGAGAAATGCCGGCGTGAGTTGGGACCAGAGCCAGGATTTCCGGGAATTGCTGAAATCTGACACCGAGGCCCTAGCGTATCTAAACGTGGACGATCTCAATCAAATCTTCGACTATAGCTACTACACCAGATATGTTAGCGACATATATGGCCGATTGGGATTGGAATCTGCCCAGGTCCCACAACTTGGCTGAGTGCCGGCCGGATTGAGCCCCGATGTCTTTCCAGTGGCTAGGACCAATATTGTTTGATTCTAAGATACTATGTAGTTGTTCGGCTTATTCGAACCGACTTTACAACCTGAATGTACGTACTGACTTTACTATGATTATGTTAATCAGGAGCGGGGAATGATTACCCAAACACAACTGCCCGATTTGTTGCACCGGGGCAAGGTGCGAGACACCTATCAGTTGGATGATAAGCGGCTGTTGATGGTCTCCACCGACCGAATCTCGGCATTCGATGTGGTGTTGCCATTAGGAATACCGGAAAAGGGTAGGGTACTGAATCAGATTTCTGCATTTTGGTTTCAAAAAACCCAGCACTTGGTGCCCAACCACTTCATCATGTCGGCCGACGACCCGAAGGCTGCTGCAGACCTGAAAGCCAGATTCTCTCCAGATGGTCTACCTGCGGAGATAGCCCGCCAAGCCATGGTCGTCAAGCAGGCGGAACGCATCGATATCGAATGCGTGGTTCGGGGATACATTGCGGGCACCGCTTGGTCCGAGTACCAGGCTAAGGGAACGGTCTCCGGTAAGCCAGTCCCTGCTGGATTGTTGGAAGGCCAGGCTTTTCCGGAACTGCTGTTCACTCCCACCACCAAAGCGGAAGAGGGCCACGACGAAAACATGACCGACCAGCAGGTTCTGGACATGGTTGGTCCGGCGCTGGCCAAACAGTTGGCCGAGGTCAGCATAGCAGTCTTTGAATTCTGCAAGGACTACGCTTTGGAGCGTGGGTTAATCTTGGCGGATACCAAGATGGAGTTTGGTCTGATCAACGGTGAGTTGATTCTGATTGACGAGTTGCTGACGCCAGATTCCAGCCGATTCTGGGATGCCGCAGGTTACAGTCCGGGAAAGTCACAACCCAGTTTCGACAAACAGCCCGTTCGGGACTGGCTGGCCAATCAGGATTGGAACAGAGAACCGCCAGCCCCATCTTTACCCGATGATGTGGTGGCGGAAACCTCGGCGCGTTACCTGGAAGCCTACTACCTATTAACCGGTGAACGGTTGAGTTAACCCGCTAAATAGGCACATCTATTTAGCGAGAAGACGGCTCAGATTATTTACGCAAAGTCGGAGGAAAAACATTGCCAGAATCGAGACACCGGCGTAACCGGGGCCAAGCCCTATCCAGAAGGGCAGGGTCCGCCAGTGCCCGGTCGAGTTCCAGGCCCGGAAAAAAGAGACCCAACAAACTCTATGTTGTGGCCTCAGCGGTAATCGCGGTCTTGGTTATCGCTGGCTTTGCCCTGGGTGGCCTGGCCGGCGGCGGCACCAGCGGCAGTTCCAGCGGCAGTTCCAGCCAGTTCGTTGAGGGAATCGGAGAGCGGCAACCGATTGAGAGCAGCAACCACCAGAACGTGGGCACGGATATAGTATACAACTCTTTCCCACCCACCTCCGGTGACCACTACCCGCCAGAGGCATTACAAAGGTGCGGATTCTACGAAGATGGCATGAGAGACGAGGTGGCCGTTCACCATTTGGAGCATGGAAACATAGTCGTGAACTACAACTTGCCGGACTCAGGCCAAGCGGACCAACTCCGAAACGTGATGGGTGACATAGATATCGCCAAAATCTGGGGCATCGCCCGATCCTACGATAAGATTCCAGAAGGCCAGGTGGCATTAGCCGCGTGGGGCGTGCTGGACAGAATGGACGGGGTTGACGAAGGGCGGATAACCCAGTTCTTCGAGGCTTATGCTGGCAGTCTGGGACCGGAGTCCATAACCTGTAGATAATTGTCTGTAGACAGGTTCGATTGAAATTGCGGTCCCGCCGCCGCAATGACAAAGAGGAGCTATATTGTATCTGGCAAGGATTTACGTCACCCTAAAAACCGCCGTCAATGACCCCCAAGGCCAGACGGTGTTAGGCAGCCTCAAGCACATGGGCTTCGCCGAGGTGGACGATGTTCGAATAGGAAAATATCTGGAGGTCCGTATCGACGAGCCGCAGCGTTCACGGGCCGAAGCTCGCGTCGCCGACATGTGCAACAAACTACTATCTAACCCGGTAATTGAGGAGTTTCGCTTCGAGTTGGAAGAGGCATCAACTTCCTAATATAATGACCCCTCGGTTTAGAATACCCTTGGTTAAAAGCGTCGGCATCTCTATGACATGCCGACGCTTTTCTGGTCTTAAACCTGGTCTTGATCAGTGGACTCAATCACCATTCTGCCAAGGCCAACTAACCTCGCTTTCCAGCCTGCGGCTTGCTTTAGTTAAGGTACCCCTGTGTTAATATTGTGCAGGGGGACAGACATGCCAAGTTGTCCGCAATGCAGGAAAGAAGTCCAAGAAGGATGGAATTTCTGCCGCTCCTGCGGTTATACATTAACGCCTTCCGCAACAGAGAACGAGGTATCGATTAGCTCACAAATTTCCTCCAGCGGCTCTGACCGGGACCTGATGCGCCTCCTAAACCCTGGGCAGATGAAGGGATTGCTCAACAAGACATTGTTGGTTGGCGAGGGAGAGACCGCACTGTCGTTCGTGGACATCATAGTCTACTGCCGGGGAGTGCAGGTCTAGAGTTGGAAGCAGGGAGCCAGACAGGAAGGTGTAGGGCTGGGAACTAAAGTCTGATGCCAGCTTGCCTCAGTTGAGTCAATGCGGACTCGGGAGCCCTGCACACAATCACAGCGATGGAGGAGTTGACGGACCGGGCCTTCCTGGTGACATAGCGGCTGTCGGTTTCCGACACATCTCCTTCGATTATCAGCGCATCGTAGCCCGAAGAACCAGCCAGGTCTATGGCCACCTCGTCGCTGAGGGTGCTGGCCACCGTGCAACCCACGGTTTCCAGGATTCTTGTAACCGTTTCGACCGCCTCCGGCTGGCGCCCGAGGATAAGGATTCGATTATTTTCGGCCATCTCTTTTTCCGGCCTGGACATATACCAATCTAAATTGTGATTTTCAGGCTCGAGGCGCCAAGGTGTCGATGCCCATCATTGTCGCCCAATGATTGTAAAACCTGCGCTGATTACTTTCGCTCAACCGGTGGTCGCTGGCCCAGCCGCGAAGAGATTCGTCAAATTTCTCATGACCCAAGCCCATTTGCATGTTTAGGGGCAGCCTCTTAGCCACTGCCCCTCGGCTGGTCTGAGTGCATTCTTGCCAATTGTCCATGTCATCTTGTTCCAGGGTACCCGACGGGCTGAACCCCCGGATAGCCGCCAAACGAAAAGCTTCTTTCACCTCTGGAGAGGCGGCCCGGTCCACGAAGGTCCACGCCCAGACCTCAATCATATCCGGACCTTTGGGTTGCCATACTCGAAATGTCCTGCCTGTGGTACGTATTATTGAAAAATTAGGGAATATCGTCCCGACGATCGGGTTAACCTTTTGGATGCGCTCCCCCAACCGAGCTTCGACTTCCCCGCGAATCTCGTTCTCATAAGCCAGAATCTCGGGAATCGGCGGGTCTGTTACGTTGTCCGGACTGATATTGATAATACTATGACCGTTCCCAGTGTAAAGCATGGTACCGCCAGGTTTGGCTTGTTGAGAGGGCGAATTAACAAAGCCAGCCTTGATGGCTGAGAGGTGGCTCCAGGCTACATGATAGGAATCGCCAGCAAAGTTTTCTGCTGGCAGTTTCCAGTTACAGGGGACCACCCATTTGTGCATGCCGCCGATAATTTCCACTCCCCCCTCTCTACGGTCAAAAAACACATCCAAGTACCAGGTTGCTTCACCTAGAAAATCGATCAACGGCTGGGCATCAGAGTCAAAGGTGGCGAAATACAGGCCCTTGTACTGCTCCAGTTGGGCCACCGGAATCAAACCCCAATCAGCGGTGTTCAATTCGTTGTGGTAGGCATCTCTAAGGTTGGGAACAGCCCGCAAACTACCGTCGTTGCCAAAGGTCCAACCATGGTATGAGCAAATAAAAGACGAGGTGTTCCCGTCGTCAGCCCGGCAAAGGCGGTTACCCCGGTGGGGGCAGATATTCAGGAAGGCTCCCACCTTGCCCTCGCTGTCTCTTGCCACCAACACTGGGTCTTCTCCCATGTAGGTGGT
>DCAE01000102.1:21960-29604 GCA_002311385.1 Dehalococcoidia bacterium UBA1141
CTCCTGCTGGTAGATGCCCGGATCTATAAAAACGCGGCGGCTCAGCAAGCCAGCGTCGGCGTCCACCAAGCTCGTTAAGTCAGTTGCCACCCTATTCCTCCCAAGGCCAGAAGTCCGCAACAGCAGGCTGCAAATTATTCGTTCCGTATATGCTAATGGGCGCCCAAATAGACCGGTAGGTAAACAGCAACTTGGGTCATAAAAACGAGGCAGGTTATAAAAGAGAATCAGCGGCGTGGAAACAGTTGGTGGAGGTGAAGGGAATCGANNGCCTAGATTGTTGTTTGTGGTGGAGACGGGGGAGGCTCGGGTATTTACTATTTGCAAACACCATTGCTTGTTCGCTTGCCTGGGAATTCGTAACGATGGCCGCATGACGCCTGCAGTGCAATGATACATCCACTTGGTCATGCCGTTATGCACGTCTTTCCATTAGGCGTGAATCCGACGACTATTGTGTTTCTCCAGTGTCTTACGGTTGTTAGGGCGTTCTACGGCACTTAGAGTGGCGTTCTAGGGGCTGGTTTTAGGTACTTGGCAATTATATAGATGCGCTATCGGTTTTAGCCAATCGTATCAGAGGGAAACTAACAGCAGATAACTGGACAGAAAATGGAGGGGCTCGTAGTTGAGGAAGCACAGCGTTGGAGGGAGGGATGCACGCAAAGCGGCTGCAAGATAGTCATACTATCTAGCGCATCTGTAAGTGCTCAAAGAATTCTTCAGGTACTTTTACTGTCGAGCAACTTGGAGAGACCTTTGACTCGGTAGCCTACGATTGGGTTACTGCCTAATTGTCCTCGTGGCCGAGCCTCGGTTCCCTGTCTCCTTCTCGGCTTGGCCTATAAGCAGTCCGGTCCGGGTATGCAACCGGACTGCTTCGGCAAAGCCGCCACCATGATGCGAAACTGATTAGGGCTACTAATTACCTTCTATGATGCCGACAATCACATTAGCTAACCGGCTCAGTATGCGCGCTTGCCCAGGCCGGATCAGGTGGTCATCCTTGGCTTCATCCACTCTCTCGACAAACGCGTTCAACAGGTCGATCTCAGGCTGGTCGCCCGGATCTGACAGTGCAGAATTGACCGCATTAAGGTCGGTGATCAGAGAAGGACCCAGGGGCAAGGAGGGTCCTTGCTCCTCGATGTATTCGATCAGGCTGGCAATGGCATCTCCGGACGAGAGGCTTGAAAGGTGAAGCGGATCCGATTTGTCACCATTCCCTTTTTCCGGCTTCGGCACCTTGGCTGCAAATTTGATTGCTTTTTGGGAATGTTTCCACGACTTCTTGTAATGGTCTATGGCCTTGTCGGACTTGGGTTTGTTCTTGTTCCCCTCTGAATCGCCTTTGGCCAGTTCTTTATCAGCTTTGGCGATCTCCTTGTCGACTTTTTCCTGGCGGCGGGTGGGATCCACCACAACCGCATCCTGGGCTTCGGCCAGGGCTACCTGGGCCAGCATTTGGTCTGCTAGTACCAAGTCAGCTATAGCAGTGGTGGCGGCGGTCTCAGCGCCAGGGCTGACCTTGTTTTTGCCCTTGGTCTCGTCTTTAAGCACATGCATCAATTCTTTAACTGCGTGCTTTTCTCGGTCGAATACCTTCTGACCGTGCTTGGGATCAAGTTGGGAATCATTGACCCAGCCCTTTTCCAAACTCTTATTAATTTCTCGTATGGCTTTCTGGATCTTCTTAGATTCTCCCGAGTATTGGGTTAGGCCGTCTATTGCTCCAACTTTCAGGTCTCTGGGCTCGACAACGTTGATTACGTCAACCGTCAGGATTAGAGAGAGGGTTAAACCGGTACCGCCTTGGTCGGTTGCCTCTACCGTGATGCCGTGACTGGTGTTGGTCTCGAAATCTAGGAGCGAGCCGTCGGTCACCACTATCTGGTTGCCGCTGAGCGTGAACCGGCCCCCAGCGTCGTCGGTCAATGCGAGGGTATGGTCGGTATCACCGACGTCGGGATCAGTCACCGTTATGGTGCCCACCACGGTATTGGGGGCCGAATTCTCGTCCACCGAATTAGGACTCGACGTTATGCTGGTGGGTTCCTCATTTAAGTCGTTTATGTCAACGGTGAAGTTTACAGAGAGGCTTAGACCGGTGCCTCCTTGGTCGGTTGCCTCTACCGTGATGCCGTGACTGGTGTCGGTCTCGAAGTCCAGCTGCGATCCGTCCGCTACCACTATCTTCCCGTCACTGAGTGCGAACCTGCCATTCGCGGTGTCGGTCAATTCGAGCGTGTGGGTGTCGCCGGTGTCGGGATCAGTCACCTCAATGATGCCGACCTCGGTTTCGTTGGCCGAGTTTTCGTCCACCGAACTTGGGCTCAATGTGATGCCGGTGGGGGCTACATTAGCGGTGTCATCGTTCAGAATCGTGCCTACGCCTGTCCCGTCCGCGATTGTCACGTCAACCCCGACTTCACTGGATGTTCCCTGAACGCCGATGGTGAAGCCGTTCCACTCCTCGTCGCTGAGGCTCCGCCAGGTCAGAGTGTCGAACGCACCGAGGAATCGAATGGTCCCGTGCGGTTCCGCAACTGCGAACGTGGTATTTGTGCTTGAGCCTCCCAGCAACTGGTATTCGAAGTTTCCACCGCCCAAGTCGACAACGTTCTTGAACGAGGTGCCACAACGAAAGTACCCGCAGTCGTTTCCGTCAGAAGAGTCTCCAAAACTCAGGATCTCGAAATCATGGTCGAAGCCGTAACCGTTGCCATTGAGACTTACGTACGAGAATACCGGGTTAGCGATAACCTCCGAAAACGTAAGGGTCTGAGAACCGGCGAATATCAATGCGATAAGGTCCGTATTCGTCGGAATGTTCGTGACCACAGTACTCGTGAAAGGCGACGTCGCGGGATTCCTACCGATGAGGGTATCGGCAGAAGGGGAACCGTCGAAATCGCTTCTGTTCTGGTAGTAGTCGGTACCGGAGTTGACCACGCCAGGGCCGGGTTGAAAGAAGTGGATTCCTTGGGGGTTCGTGTAAGTCACCGTCGCTGTCGAAGTGCCGGTTGTGATTATTCCCGAACCCACGAATGGTGCCGCGCTAGGATCCGCCGTTGTGCTGCCGGTGCCGGTCATCCAGTTCGTCCAGAAGATCGGACCAGAGGCCACGGTGTTGTCATTGACCAGAACTGCGGTCAGGTTCAAGTCCAGGGTCTCGTCTGGTTCGAAATCGTTGTCCTGCGTGGTAACGACAGTGATTGTGCCGGTGGTCTGCCCGGCCGGAATGGTCAGCGTCTGGTTGATCTGAGCTAAATAGTCGTTATCGGCGGTGGTGGCTGAGCCGTCGGCCGTCGAGTAGGTGATTACGGCATCTTCAAAAACGGCGTAAGACAGTGAGACACTGAAGTCTAAATCGCCGCCTTCTGTGACGGAAGCGTCATCGATGGTAAGCCTAGGTGGCAATGCAGCGGTGACCTGCATATCAAATCCCGTTGCGCCACCATGATCTTCCAAAGCCACAGCGATGACGTTGGTACCCGGCTCTAAGGCGCCTCCAAATCCGCCGTTGTACTCCCACCGGAAGGTTCCCCCTCCTTGGTTGTCCGAATCCACGAGCGTCCCATTGGTGTAGAGCGTAAAGCCGTTATCGACTCCCAGTCCCCAAAGGACCGTCGATATGTAGATATCGGTTAGGTCGATTGCTGTTCGCACCCACAGATCGTCCCCGGGGACGATCTGTGGGTGATGCGGACCGACACGCCTCCTGTATTGTCCTCATGGGTTGAGTCCCCGTTCCAGAACTGCACCACTTGCTCTATCGGCAATTTGATGACCGTGCCATCAGTGGCAGCCAAGGCTAGTGCCGAGGTTTGGAAGTTGCCGTGGTCTTCCGTGAATTTAATTCCCAGTAATACAGAGCTGTATTCATACGTGGTCAACCAACCAGTGGTGCAATTGGCGCCATCGTTGTCACAATCGGTGAAAGTCTCCCCCCCAAGCGTTCCATGCCTCGAAAGCGCCCCCGTCATCGGGACCGATCACAGTCAGGTCGTAGCTGCCCGGAGGCAATGTAACTGAGACCTTATTTCCTGGATGGTTTTCGACCGCATGAATGTCCACAATAATTGGCGAAATATCCGCATCCCAAACTGTGCCGGGGAAAAACAATGGACTCGGATTAAGTCCGGGCGGAATGCCGAACGGAGCGGGTTCGGTAAACCAACCTCCGGTAGAGGTATTCCACGAGCTGTCGCCCGTCGGATCTATAAATGTATACTCCCACGTGTGTCCCGGCGGAAGGAGCGTAACGGCGCCGACAGTTTCTGTGATTACTCGAATCTGGTCGGCATGTGAGGGTGTATTTAACGTGAAGTTGATTGTGAATTCGTCGTCAAACGAAATTGAATCGTTATTCTCGAGACCCCGAAAGTTGCCGACCTGATACGTTGTTCCGGGGAGGCCCAAGAGAAAGTCGGTAGCGTCAAGTTTGGAATTAACTTTAATCACACCCAATATTGGTTCATCAAACGTCACGGTTCCCGATAATCCGCTGCTCCCACCTTTGCCCAGATGAATGAAGTAGCTGTTGATCGTGGTGCCGCTAGCGATAGTGGTCGATGGATTGGTATTTGCCTGATCTATTGCCAATGCTGAGCCCAGATTCACGCTTTTCTCTTGGAAAATCCAGATTTCCGAGGAGTTAGCGTTATCACTTTCCGAGACCGAACTCGGTGGAAGGGCTTTGAGGTCAACGTCGGCGTTAGTAGAGGTCACAGCCGCGAAAGATGTCGTGCTGCTCAGCATTGCCGCAGCAGCGATAATAACAAAGACTAATAGTAGTTTGCCCCAAGAAAGTTGCCTCGACACTCTCAGCATGCCATCATCCTCCCCAGATATTCAGTCATAAATCGCAGTAAATACTCTGCGAAGAAAATTGCCCATTATATGCCCATCATGCGCAACTTAATTGGGCACGCCGAACACTATGACTGCTAATTCGCTCCTTGCCTAGTGGTTAGAATCTATAGTTCAACTCTATTACATATGTTCTGGAAAAATTCGAAATGAGGTGCCTAAACAACAGTTGAGTGACAGCAGATAAGTAGACAGAAGGCAAAAAATGGAAGGGGTTCGTAGCAACTTAATCACAGAGTGGAGGGAGGATGCATGCAATTTATATTCTAGCAAGGCATGCGGCTTAGCCTAATAATAAGAGGCCCGGAGCAATCTCCGGACCTCTTTGGTTACCAAGGTCCTATAGAAACGCAAGTGTTACTTATTTGTTTCTACCCTTGGCTTTGCCGTTGCCTTGGTCGTGCGGCACAGTGACGTCCACTTCGCCCTAGGAAACGTTTGTGCCATCTGTGCACTCAACGGTAATCGTGTAGACCCGGCCCGAGCCATTACCGGAGCGAGATGCCTTGAGGTCAACCGTGAGGTCTCCTGTCTGCTCGGCGTCGGCATCACCGGTCTCGTTGTTCGTAACCGAACTAATCGAGCAGTTGGGCGATGCGATAGCGTCAGTTGCCACCACCGTTACGGTCACCGATTTCATTTTGTTATTGACTGGCCATAGGTCGCTGGGGTCTGCGGTTACATCAGTGATCTCAGGAGGTGTGGTGTCCTCCACCGTCACCACTTGAGTAGCCGAAGTCGAGTTGCCGCTGTCGTCAGTAGCGGTCCACTCAACATCAGTGGCCCCCAAGGGGAAGGCGGCTGGCGCATCGTTGGTGATTACCGGATTAGCATCGACTAGGTCAGTGGCCGTCGCTGTGCCGATTGAGACAGATGTGAGCTCACCGGTGGCCTCTTCCGTTCCGTCAGCGGGTATGGTGAGCGCCGGGCCTGTCGTGTCCTCGACAGACACGGTAAACGAAGCAGCGCCCTCGTTTCCTGCTTGGTCGGTGACGGTACAATTTACAGTCGTGTCCCCTAGCGGGAATGTCGAGCCTGACAAGGGCGTGCACAAAACGGAAATAGGCCCGTCCACATCATCTTCAGCGGAAGTCGAAAAACTCACATCAGCTCCGGCCCCACTGGTTGCTTCCTCAGTAATATCAGCAAGAACTGATACCACCGGAGGATTGGCGTCGGAGGGGGCTGCACCTATGCTGAACGCACTGGTCCACGGCTGGAAGTCTGTTCCGATGCCACCTGGCAGAATTAAGGGGTCGCAGAAATTACCTACTACGATGCAGTCATCTGCAATCCCGTCCCAAGTGTCCCACCAGTTGCCGCCAATCGTCGAATCTGTGCTAGTGAAAACGTTGCCAGTAGAAAGTGAATCGGAGCCAACTTGGTTGGTGTTATCGTGAAAATTGTTGTTGTAAACCGTGTTATCGTCGGAATTGTGCATAGTAATCGCACCCCAGTTGGAGCCGGGGTCACGTTGGCCGGAAAAGTCGTTTCCGGTGACCGTTGTACCGTCGGTCTGCTGTAACCACAAGGCGGCGATGGGCCGATGGGCCGTAATCTTAGCTAGCGTGACGGTATTGTCGGTCACGACATGGTTGTTGACACAGTAAGGTTGGGTGACGCCCAAAACCTGGCAGGAGAATGCCCCATTCGCGTGGGCTTTTATGCCTGATATTAGGATTCCTCCATAATTGCTGATAATTGTGTTACCCGTTATCGTGACGGCTTCGTGATATTGTGCTGCAATGGCGTAACCAGCGCCGGGGGCATCTCCAAAGTCTATGGTGTTGCCGCTAATTATGTTGCCAGTCGTGCCGGCGGCTATAGAGCCCTCGTTTGAGGCAATATCGATTCCAACTGCCAAGTGAATATCGGGTGCATTGGTAATAGTGTTATTCGAAATGGTGACATTCTTCCAATTCGCGCCACTTATGCCCCGTTGATTGGGGACCCCGATTATGTTGATATTATTGATGATGACGCCCTCAATCGTAGTCCTGATTGTCGCGCCTACGTTGATGGCGGTAGTAAGGCCGAGTATGCCGGTTACGGTATGGCCGTCGCCTTCCAGGATTACCCCATTGCCGGTGATTCCGATATAGCCGATGACGTCGTGAGTGAGGGTGCAGGTCTTCGATGGCGAGTCCTAAGCGCCAATAAGCGAGCAATTACTTCCGGACGCGTTGATGTTTATGACCAGATCAACCGGCCCGGAGGCGCCGGCGCGCCCAGGAGAAACAAGCGCCACTGCCACAAAGGCGAGGGCGATTAAAACCAGGGCAAATATTCCAAACTTGGGTAAAGTTACTAAGTTTTTAACGTCAGACATTCCACAGCCTCCCCAAATTGTTTGCTAACGTGATTTCCAGTAAAGCGCTGAATAAATTCAGTTGTGTACTCGCTGGCCATAGTTGAATTACACGTAAATTCGACGCGCCAAATAATTGAGCACGCCAGCCACTAACATACTGTAACAACCCATATATTTACTATCGTGCTAGCACGATAGTCGACCGCATCTCCCAAGAACCGCACTTTTGTACGAAAGTTGTGCAAACAACTTGTAATATATGCCGCCAGCCGGACGTTATGACTGCTATTTCGTTCATTGCCATGTTTTTTGCTTTAGATAAAAATGTTCTATGACACGCGTCTGAAAACACGCGGACTACGGACCTAATCGGTAGCGAAATGGAAGCAGAAGACTAGGCAGAAAACGGACAGTTGCGTACCGGCAGCAAAGCGGGCGAGGGAGGGTTTTTAGCAAATCCT
>DCAE01000102.1:29734-29875 GCA_002311385.1 Dehalococcoidia bacterium UBA1141
CTGAGATGATTTCGGATATACTTAAATGGTATTTCGACCAAGAACCAAGCTATCGCATCAGGGGATTCTTGGTGCGCTTACGGCCTGATTATCTGCAATAATCGCGAAAGAAGGAGTGATTTCATGGATGTCGGAATGATG
>DCAE01000102.1:30111-32856 GCA_002311385.1 Dehalococcoidia bacterium UBA1141
GATATCGATGTGGGGACAGCCGCCGTGATTCTTCCTTGGCACAACCCCCTGCGTGTCGCCGAAAACGCCGCCGTTCTCGACATGCTTAGCAACGGTCGCTTGCGGCTGGGATTCGGTCGCGGGCTCGCCCGGCGCGAATTTGAGACTTTCCAGCTCAGCATGGATGAGTCGAGGGGTCGTTTTGACGAGTCGGCGACGATGATTGTCGAAGCTCTTAAGACTGGGTTTATGGAGGGCGACGGGACATATTACAAGCAGCCCCGGACGGAAATCAGACCCCGGCCGCAGCATTCCTTTGACGGTCGTATCTACGCCGTTGCTTCCAGTGAAGAGTCCGTTGTTTCCGCCGCCAAACTAGGAGCGCATATCGTCATGTTTGCCGATCGTCCCTGGGAGTTGCGGCTGCCGGCCATAGAGCGTGGCCGTGAATTGCACCGTGAATTTCACGGTACTGAGGCGCCACACGTCATGCTAACCGAGTTCATGGTCTGCGGAACCGACTTAGAGCAATGCGAGGCAGAGGCGCGTCAATATCAGGGTAAATTTGTCGAGAGTAATTTCTATCACTACGAATTTTTGGGCGATCATTTCAAAAACGTGAAGGGTTACGACTCTTACCAGCAGAAGGCCGAAATCGCCCGGGTATCAGGCATAGAAGGGGCAATCGAAGGTTTCATGAAGGCAGCAAGTTGGGGCACACCGGACAAGATTCTCCGCGGGCTCGAGGAACGCCGCGCTCTGCTGGGAAGTTTCGAGTTGAACGTATCTTTCCGGTTTGGCGGCACCCCTTTCGATATTGCGGAGCGGAGCCTGAAGCTCTTCGCCAAGGAAGTGTTGCCGGTGCTGAAATCCTGGTAGAGGGCTGAACTGTACCGTTAGGTCATGGGTTTGGCGGCCTTGACGCAATGTTGAGGCAGGTATGGGAGAAGACCAGGCAATCGCATAAGAATACTTCCACTGCAATCCCGGCGAGCCATTTTATGCTAGTGGTGTAAAAGCAGTTTGGAGGATGGGCACCGGCAATTAATCTGCCAGCGCCCATCCTCCAAAGAATCAAGCAACTCGATGCGGTCTACGTTTCTTTTTTGACGGTTACTCCTGGGTGGGCAAGCCGGCTTCATTCCAGCCTTTCATACCACCATCCATGTAAGTAACGTTAGTGAATCCCAACTCTTTTAGCGCTTGTGCCCCAAGCGAAGCCATGTGGCCAAGCCCTCAAGTCACTATTATCTGTCGAGATCGATCCTGCAAGCGAGGGTCACGCAGATGCTCGGGCAGCTCCAGGTCCGCTCGGATTGGAAGCGTCCCTAAGGAAATCATCGCAACGTCGTTGGCCCTTTCAGAACCAGGCACCGACCCAGCGTCCCGCACCTCTATTAGCACGGCCTCCGGGTTGTCTTGAAGGCTCTGATGGGCCTCTGTGGGGGTTACCCCCGTCACTTGGCTTTTCGCCTCATTTACCGTCTCCATCCAACTTTTTGCCATGGTCTTGACTCTCCTCACCTGGTATTCTCCATGCCAGTCTGAATATTCCGAGTGTAGATTATATCAGGACGCTTCGAACTTCAGAACCACAACTTTATCCTTTCGAATGGGCATTGCCTAGAAAATGTCATTTAGTTTCAAAATCCGGGAATAACAAACCCAAGATGTAATAGTTTCGACTAGCCCACCGGGTCTTCGCTGAGGAATGCCGCAATGGCCTCTTGGTCCATCAGGGGGGAGATCTGAACTTCCGCTGGCACAATCTCAAGCCATTGGCTTAGCAGGCGATGCAGTTCTTCATGAGACTCCACATCGAAAATCGCTATTGCTCCCCGGCCAACTTTGGCATACATCGCACGGTTTTTAATGACGCCGCTGTCCATCAAAGGCCGCGCCCATTCCCAGAGCCGCTGCCGATTGGAACGAGCGGCTGAAGGGCGATTCCGAGCGGGCGTTGTTATCACAAGATAGAGCATGTTTCCCTCCGAAAGTATTCTCTAGCCGCCACGAAAAGTGCAGCACCATGCAAGGAGTAGTCATTGTGAAGCTGCTTCATCCGTGGGAGGGCCGGGTTGCGTCAGCGTCTTTGCGGGGAATCTCAGCATCGGAGTAACTAAGTGAGCCTCACCATGAAGTACCCTAGGTTAGGGATAGAGGCGTCGTCTTCCGCTTAATCGGAGGGAGGCTCTTCTGATAAGAACCGCGGCAGCTTATACGGTTCGTCTTCCGGTGGTGCAGGCGGAGCCATTGATACGGAGCGCACTCCAGTGGCGGGAGATTCCGATGGCCCCATAGGCACTGGCGCAGCTAACGTCGCCGGTTTCTTGGGGGAGTCGGCTCCCGTGGTTACCACACGTGAGCCGCCAAAGAGACGTTTCAGTAACCCTCCGAGACCATGGCCATTGCTTGTGATCTCTCCAGTTGCTCCGTTATCGCCTTGGCTCTGTTCATCTGAACCGACGCGCCTGGGCTCACTGCTTCTTCGCGTCCGTTTCGGTTGTTCGACTGGTTCCCTGTTAATTTTTTCGGCTGCCTCGGCTTGCTGGTTCAGCTCCTCGACTTCCGCTGTGCGCTGGGAGAGTTGTTTTTCCAATTCGGTTGCTTGTTTCGAAGCCTCTTCGACTTGCTTGGTGAGTTGGAAATTGTTGGCAACCAACAAAAGTGGGACACTTTTGTTAAGGAGAGATCAAGGGGATATGGCAGTTTTGTAGGACTCCCTGAGCAGGTGGTTGTAGCGTTTGCGGCTGGCTAGGGGCTGAG
>DCAE01000055.1:0-338 GCA_002311385.1 Dehalococcoidia bacterium UBA1141
TATCGCTGAACGCCTACACCCTATGTAGGCAAAGCCACTCTCATGCCATTCACGAAGAGGCCGGCGAGCGTTTGTTACCAACAAAGGAGCAGATGAGCATAGTCGTGTCCGACTGTGTTGACCCTAGCGCGCCTCATCGGCCTTGCCACGCCTTACTCCCGTCTATGACATTAACGTCAGATGCTGAGCTTCGCGACCCATTCTTGCTGGGTTGGGGTGTTGGCTGGGTCCTGAGGTCGTAAATAGTAATAATAGTCGGCCATGGGCTGGTAAAGCCCATATACCCGTCGCAACTCACCCACCGGCTCATCGTGGGCATCGACTCGCAAGTCCATCCA
>DCAE01000055.1:561-16406 GCA_002311385.1 Dehalococcoidia bacterium UBA1141
CCGGCCCAGTCTCTTGCCTTCGGCCCGGTATATGCTGCCACGCCGCCTTTGGCGTCCACGATTCCAATCTGCCGGTAGTCGGCATACGAATCGGCGTCTTGCATCCCTTTCAAAGCCTGCTCTGCTGATGACCCTGATTCCAGGATTTTCATTCCTATCGGACGCAGCCGCGGGTCAGCGAAGGCTTGGCTGGCAAGAACCCCGGCCTGCGGATTTATGGCCGGGCAATAGCCGCCTACTCCTAAGGAGTAGGTAGCTATGGCGATGCCCAAAGCGCCGGTGCGCGGGCACTTGGCCAAAATCGTGAATGTGTGTCGCTCTACGCCAAGACGGATTTCGTCCATTAGCTAACCTCTTTACGGACAATTCTAGGTGTCGTTATCAATCAATGGATTAAGGCCCCGTATGGCCTGTCCACGTCAAACCAACCCGATGCCACAGGACATGCTTGTCCCGATATGCCCGCTTTGGTGGAAGATCCAAGCAACAGACATACTCGCCACTTTTATCAACTAAGGGCAGGCAATTAAGGGCACGCGTTGCCGGAATCAATGGTAGTTACAACGTCAATACAGATGTTGGTATGGCAACCCTTATTGTGTAAGGCGGATGCCCGGCGATACCCGTACGGACATCGGCGGCGCTGGCAATGAGCATTGCGGCACTGGTATAATCGACACCTAACCGGTCTACCATCAAATCAGCCATGGCGCCGACGGCCATCTTGGTTGCGTCTTCCATGGTCTCCCCTTCTCCCGTGGTCATGACCTCGGATTCGTTGGTCACCACCGGACGGCTCAGAGAAAACTTTTCCTCGATGGTGACCCTGAAAGTCGCGTCGAAAGCGCACTCGACGGCCGAAGCAGTTGCCTCTCCGTCTCCCATGGCCGCATGGCAGTCGCCAATCGTCAGTAAGCCGCCATCCTGGAACACCGGGAGATACACCGTCGCTCCCTTTGTGATCTGGCAGTTGCCCATGCCTCCGCCAAACTCTCCCTTTTCGTTGCTTGCCCTCGGCCCATCTTTCGGAGCCACTCCGATTCGCCCAATCATCGGTCTCAGAGGTAACGTGATTTTATCGCCGAAGAGGACACCGTTATCTGTGATGGTCACTTTGGTCTTTCGGAATTCCGGAATCTTGTCTCCCAACGGTCCTCGTCCCGGTGTTGCGCCAATCCAGCCGTAATCCAACGGAAGAGACGCATCTATAACTTCAACTTTTAGGGTGTCTCCGGGTTTTGCCCCCTCGATGTAGACGGGACCTGCCATCGTTTTCAGGGTCTCCATCGCCTCTGCGGTGGAGTTGGGACCTTCGTAGGTTGCGAACCGGTCGTTGGTCTCCATTACGAAGGTTTCGCCAAGCTGAACCTTCAGGGCGGGAGTATTGTTGGCATCAAAGCTTTTGACTAACTGATTCTTGGTGACGCGGTTCATCTCAACATCTCCTATTTTTCCCCGTGAAATGGGCGGTGAATTGGGTTCGCATAGTATAGCTCGCATTGTTATCTGACGATACCAAACAGTCACGACCCTGACATTCCAACGGGATTGTTCCCTAGCCAACCCGGCGGAAAACAAAATAAATCCCAGCCGTGCTAACATGGTTTTGAAATACGACCACCCAGCGTTTCTGCGAGCGAGGGTTTTGGCCAGATTGGCGGGTTTCGTCTGATTAATCGGATTCAAAACCTAGACTATTTCCAAAGATTAATAGCACAGAGATTAAAAGCATTTAAGCTGCGGGCCAGGTACGTACTGTCCGGGCAAATCCGCTTAACACCTTCCCCATTCTTCCGGGTTCTTGTGCTTGCGGTGCTTGTGGGAGCGGTATCAGGCTTGGGAGCGGTTGCCTTCCAAGAATTGCTGGACTTCTTCCATACCCTTTTCTTCACCCACCTTGTGAGTGCGCTGTCCTCTTTCGGTCGCTATGATGTGATTCTCCTTCCGGCTCTCGGCGGAATCGGCGTTGGCATTCTCGTCCAGCTATTTGCTCGGGAAGCGGAAGGTCATGGTGTCCCCGAAGTCATGTTGGCGGTATCCCGGTTTGGCGGGAGGATTCGGGGAAGAGTTTCCATCATGAAAGCCCTGGCATCGTCCTTATGCATAGGCAGTGGAGGCTCTGCCGGGCGCGTAGGCCCCATTGTTCAGATAGGCTCCTCTGCCGCTTCGTTCTTGGGGCAAAGATTTGGTTTGAGCGGGGATTGGCTCCGAGTGCTGGTTGCTTGCGGAGCAGCTGGCGGCATCTCGGCCACATTTAACGCTCCAATCGCCGGTGTGTTCTTTGCCTTAGAGCTGATCCTTCGAAGCTTTTCCGTCCAAAATTTTGGCATCGTCGTGATTAGTTCGGTTACCGCCTTGGTGGTCTCGCAACCGTTTTTGGGCGAATCTCCCGTGTTTTTGGTGCCAGCATATGCGTTAAACGCAAACTGGGAATTCGGTCTATATGCGCTTCTCGGGGTGTCGGCGGCGGTGTTGGGTATAGGTCTGATCCGTCTGCTCTACCTCATGGAAGACCTCTTCGATAATATCCCCAAGTTTCCAAAATTTGCCAAGCCCATGTTGGGAGGACTGGCAGTGGGCGCGATTGGAGTATTTTACCCGGAGGTTTTTGGCGTCGGATACGACAGTATCGGCGATGCGCTTACAGGCAGCTACACGTTCAACATACTGGTTGTAATAGCGTTGTTAAAGATTCTGGCCACATCTTTTACCTTGGGTAGCGGCGGAAGTGGGGGCGTTTTTGCTCCATCGCTATTCATCGGCGCCATGTCTGGGACCGCCTTTGGGAACGCCGCAAGGTTTATTATTCCGGGCCTCGTGAGCCCCGCCGCCGCCTTTGGCTTGGTCGGCATGGGGGCCGTATTTGCAGGGACCGCCCGGGCCCCGATTACTGCAATCATCATCGTTTTCGAGATGACCCGGGATTACGAAATTATTCTTCCATTGATGCTGGCGGTGGTGGTCAGCACGGTCTTTTCACGCTTGCTCAGCCGGGAGAGCATCTATACCGTTAAACTCATCCGGCGGGGGATATTTATCACCAGCGCTTCACATGAGCAGGGTGCGGACAATATCCCGGTTGGAGACATCATGGCCACTTCTTATCCAAGCGTCTACGTTGATTTTCCCATTCGAGACATTCCGGGAAAGTTCTCTAGTGAGGGTGTACACGGTCTTCCGGTATTGGACTACCAAGACCATTTGGTGGGAATCGTCACGGCTACAGACGTGGGACATGCGATCAGCAATGGATATGAAGGGGGCCAAGCCTTCGATATAGCCAGCCGTTCCTTGATTACCGCCTTCAAAGACCAGACTATTTTCGACGTGTTTGGCCAACCTGGGGCCCAAGAGATTGGTTACATCCCGGTGGTAGACCGCGACCATCCTAATTTGCTTCTGGGAGTGCTGAGGCGGCAAGATGTGATTCAAGCATTTGCCGATGCGGCACAGCGGCGGGAAGCCCACGCTTCCCATGAGATGGGAGAAAACCACTGACCCAGCCTATGTTAGTGGTCAGATATTCTTCACCTAGTCCTCCAATTTCGGACTAGACTGGATGAGCCAAATGCGATAACCTAGGCTCGAAATGCAGGGGAACTGCCAAGGGAATTGGATTGCACTTCCTATTGCCCTTCTTGGCTATCAGATTAGAGACCGGTGGTGGCAACTGGGTGTCGGTTACGCTCTGGCCGCCGGCGCTGATTAAATCAGGCGCCAATCATCGAATCTGCAAACCAATTGATTTCCGGTTTTATTCCGGGCCAACTTTCAAGCACCCTAACCAGCATCGTGATTCAGTATCAAGGGCTGGTAAAAACAGGCTTAATTTTATGTCGACTACCTCCACAGAGCCCCGTTGCTGGTGTGGTCACCTAGAGCGGTGGCACAATTTTGCTGGCGTGTGCCGCTGGTGCGCCAGGCTGGAATTGCGCCGTCCTCAGTTCAACTTTATCCCCCGCCATCAGTTTATGACGGAACTACCCGAAGAGTTGAGGCGCCGAGCCGCCGACGCTGTTGAACGGGCGTTAAAAACCTTGCCAGGTCAAACAAAACTCGACGAAGATTCTGTCTAAGTATCAGCTTGATTTCAGGTATTGCTACATCTAGCTGCGCATCTTTCAAATTGTTTGGCAAATCGTCAGGCAACCCGTCACGCTGCCTCTCATGAAATCTTGCGGCTAACGGTACCCCCATTGACGGATGTTCGGTCCTCAACATAGATTTCCACGTACCGACATATCTGGCTAGACGTTTCCAAAGCACATCAAAATTATCCAACTCGAATTGATAGAGGAAAAACTTATGGCTGAAATGACCGGTGGACAAGCGCTGATGAAATCCTTGTACCTGGAGGGCGTAAGAGTAATCTTCGGCCTTCCCGGAGTCCAGCTTTATCACGCCATGGACGCCCTATATAAGGAGCCGGGCATCCGTTTCATCACAACCCGACACGAGCAAGCCACTGGCTACATGGCCGATGGTTATTCCCGGGCGGGCGGCGAAGGCATCGGAACCGCTTTGATGGTGCCGGGCCCTGGACTACAGAACGCTTCTGCCGGAATAGGTACTGCGTATGCCGCTTCTTCGCCCATGATGGTGGTCTGCGGCCAGATAGAGCGGGACATGATTGGCGGCGACCGGGGAATGCTTCACGAGGTAAACGACCAGTTGGAATCAATCAAGCCGGTTACAAAATGGGCCCAGCGGGTACTGAACCCGACCGACATCCCGGAGGCGGTCCATGAAGCTTTTCGTCAACTAAAGACAGGCCGGCCCCGCCCCGTGGAGATTGAAGTTCCGCCCGAGACCCTGGCTGAGTTGGCAGATGTGGAACTGAGAGAGCCTGAAGAACCCAAAAGGATTCAGGCCGATGGTGAAAGAGTCGAACAAGCCGCTAAGATGCTGACCGAAGCGAAGAACCCGTTGATTTGGGTGGGCGGAGGAGCTGTTTCCTCGGGGGCATCTCAAGCTCTGGTTAAAGTTGCTGAGCATCTGCAGGCCGGGGTCATCGCTACTGCGGAAGGCAAGGGCGCAATCTCGGACAAACATCCTTTGGCTTTGGGTGCGCTATGGCTGCGAAACGACAACATTGCCAAGGCTTTTGATCACGACGTAATCTTGGCGGTGGGCACGAGGATGGCAGCTCCAAATCTGCTAGGTGGGCAGAAAATCATACAGATAGACGTGGACGAAGAGGAACTTGGCCGCAATTACGAGGACACTTTCAGTATATTGGGGGACGCCAGAGATACCTTGGAACAGCTTCATGGAGCACTATCTGCTCAAAGCTCGGCTCGGCCGGACCGCAGTTCTGAGGTAGCGGACCAAAGGGCTGCCAGGGCGGACGCTTCTATCACCAGGGAGCCGCAGGCTTCTCTGCTTGGAGCAGTGCGGGCAGCTATGCCCGACGACGGTATTCTGGTGGCTGGCATGACCCAGGTGGGTTACTACAGCCGGGCTTATTTCCCCGTCTATGAACCGCGGACTTTCCTAACGTCCTCTTACTCCGGCAACCTGGGCTTTGCTTACCCCACGGCCCTAGGCGCCAAAGTGGCCCAACCGGACAAGGCTGTTGTGGCGCTGTCCGGCGACGGTGGGTTTCTATTCAACTCTCAAGAACTGGCAACCGCCGTTCAACACGGGATTAACGCCGTAGTTGTTGTTTTCAACGACAACGCATTCGGCAACGTTATGCGCGACCAAGTCAACCGGTTCGAGAGCAGGATTATCGGGTCCAAGTTGCATAATCCTGATTTCGTTAAGTTGGCGGAAGCCTACGGTGCCCGAGGATTGAAAGCTTCCGGTCCGGAAGAACTCGAAGCAACTCTGCGGGACGTGCTGGCTGCCAATGACGCTCCTACACTGATTGAAGTACCCGTGGGGCCGATGCCGACGCCCTTCGAATAAGGTGTTTGATAAATACTGGGCCGGGAGCTTGGCGTGGAATATGACGTAGTAATCGTAGGCGGTGGCACGGCAGGATGCGCTCTTGCCTCAAGGCTATCGGAGGACCCTGAGCGTTCAGTCTTGTTGCTGGAAGCCGGGCCGGACTACCCCGCTTTTCAACAACTGCCGTCGATTCTCAAGTACGGTTGGGGCTTGATAAACCTGGAAGCCCGGGCCGTCGACTCTCCTTTCAATTGGTCCTTCACGGGAACCGCCACACCGCAACAGGCAAAGCCTATGCCCGTTCCAAGAGGCAAGGTCATGGGCGGCTCCAGCTCCATAAACGGCCAAACATTCATCCGCGGCGCACCCGAAGATTTCGACACTTGGGCAGAATGGGGAAATGACGAGTGGTCCTACCTGAATGTCTTGCCCTATTTTCGCAAGATGGAGACAGACCAGGATTTTAAAGACGATTTCCACGGGACCGAAGGACCCATCCCGGTACGCCGCCACCCCCGGGAAACTTGGCCCCCTTTGCAAGAAGCCTTCTATCAAGCCTGTGTGACTTACGGCTTTCCCGAGTACCCCGATAACCACCACCCAGACTCCACCGGAATTAGCATGCGGGCGGAAAACAATATCGAAGGCGTGCGAATGAGCATGGCTTTGAACTACTTGGACCCCGTGCGACATCGCCTCAATTTGACAGTCAGAGCTGGCGTGTCTGTCACGAAAATCCTGTTTTCCGAGGCCAAAGCCGTGGGCGTCAGTGTAGAGAGTGGTTCTGAACAATACGACGTTAGCGGAGCAGAGATAATCCTGTGCTCCGGCGCCGTTGCCTCGCCCCAGATATTGATGCTGTCCGGCGTGGGACCGAAAGACCAATTGGAACCCCTGGGAATACCGATAGTCCAGCATCTCCCCGGTGTGGGTCAGAATATGCGAGACCATCCCAATCTGTCGGTCAAGTTCAGCGCCAGAGAAAGTTTGCCGGATGACACCATTGGCCGCCGGGCGGTGCGCCTTCGATATACTGCAGAAGGTTCCTCTACCCCCAACGACATGATACTTTCGCCGTCTTCTCTGAACACAGTTATTCCCGAAGGTGAAGACCCAACTCACACCATCGGTTGCGGACTTTACTTAGCCAAAGGCTCCGGCGAATTGCGGCTGACCTCCGCCGACCCGCAAGGGAAACCGCAGATGGACTATAGATACTTGCAGGACCCTTGGGACCGCCAGAGGCTGAGGGAGGCGGTGCGACTGGCCGTACAACTTCTGGAAGACAGCGCTTTCGGCCCATGGGTAGAAGAAAGACTCTCACCCACCGACGAGGACTTGGCTACCGATGATGCGCTGGACGCTTGGATGTTGCGCACGGTGAGCACGTCCTACCACATTTCAGGGACTTGCAAGATGGGTCCCGATTCGGACCCAATGGCCGTGGTCGACCAATATTGTCGGGTGCGTGGGGTTCAGGCTCTGAGGGTGGTAGACGCCTCTGTGATGCCTGATGTAGTACGGGCCAACACGGCGGCCACCACCCTCATGATTGCGGAAAAGATCGCTGATTTTATTAAAGTCGGGAAGTGAACTGCGTCCCCACTCTGCTGCTTTATCACTCTGAACGTAGCGAAGAGTCTCGATGGTCTCGCTACTTTACGAATGAGATTCTTCGTCGCTGCGCTCCTCAGAATGACACGGCACACCATGCCGAGATGCGTTTAAGGGGTATCCATCAGAATCCGTAGAGGCGGACGCAGTTGTCCCACAGGAACTTGCGCTTGGTCTCATCGGATAGGGGCATCTCTAAAAACTTGTCCACCGAATTGGGATACTTGGAATCGGCATGAGGATAGTCGGTGGAAAACACTATGTTGTCCTCAAGGCCGAACTTCGTGACAATCTCCGCTGGCATCTCGTCGCATTCCACGGACAGGAAACATTGGCGGCGGAAATACTCGCTGGGCGTCAATTTTAGGTCCGGATGGTCGTACTTCCCGCTCATTTCTTGGTGCTCGTCCAGCCTCCACAATAGCCAGGGCGCCCAAGAACAGTTGCCCTCCAAGAACGCCACTGTCAGCTTTGGAAAACGCTCCAGAACGCCCCCTCCCACTATGTCCACCACCGCAAGCATCATACCCATTGGATGGGTGCAGGTGTGATACATCATGTGGGTCTCGAACTGAGTGCCTACTTGGGGCAGGTCGACCTTGCCGCCTTCGTGGAAGCAAATCGGGACGTTGAGCCGCTGAATCTCCTCCCACAGAGGATCATAGTACGGGTCGTGCCAGTTTTTGCCGTTCACTTGGTTGGGACGCATGAATACAGTCCTGAAACCGAGCTCCTCCACCGCCCGCTGGGCTTCTTTGACCGCCTCGTCCACGTCGTGAGGGGGAATCATGGCAGAGCCATGGAGCCGGCCGGGGTTTTGCCCGCAGAAATCCGATAGCCAAGCGTTGTAGGCACGGGAGATAGCCGCCGCCAGTCCTGGATCCATATCGTCCATCCCCAAGGTGAAAAGGCCGCGGCTGGGGAAAAGAATAGCCACATCAATGCCCTCATTTTCCATGGCCATCACCTGGGAATCGCTGTTCCAGTCCATTGCTTGGGAATCCTTGTAGACCACCATCTGTTCTTCCATGATTGGGGTTATAGCGTTGGTGTAGCTGCGGTTGGGTGTGGGAAACACTCGGCCTTCTACTTCCACGCCCAAATCTCGAAAATGACGGTTCAGACCAACGGGCGCCCGGTCTAAATACTCGGGCTCCATGTATTTTTGCCACAGATCAGCCGGCTCCACGATGTGCATATCCGAGTCCATGACCCTAAATCCGTTTCTTGCCATTCCCTAATTCTCCCGTTCTGTTTTTGGTGACACCCGACCAAGATAATTCCTGCCAATGTCAGATAGCGGCAATGACCTCGACTTCTATGCGGAAATCGGTATCAAACAACCCGGAACATACAACTAGAGTGCTGACCGGGAGGGCGTCCGGTGGGATGGCCTTGATTCTTTCTTGCACGTAAAAAGGGATGTCCTCTCGGTGTGTAACAAATATGTTGATTTTTTTGATTTGCCGCATGTTGCTCCCAGCGGACTCCAACGCTACCTTGATGTTTTTGAATATTTGCTCAGCTTGCGCCCGGCCGTCACCAATACCAACTTTATTGCCGCGCTCGTCAAATGACACTTGGCCAGCTACGTAAACCGTGTTTCCGTCGATGACCACATTGCTATAGCCACCAGGGTTATATATACCCGGAGGGTTGTTCCTGATTATCGCCATTACCGCCTCCATTTATCGGCTGCGTGATGCCTGTAACTGGCCTTGCTCAGCTTGGCCCCTACCCGGATGAACCTAATCGGTCGACTTGGGCAACTGTTGGGGATTGTTTATGTACTGTTGGGCCACCTTTAGTCCGGTTTCCCGGAGCAAGATGACGTCCTCCGGTTCCGTAGGCGCCGCTGGAATGTGCATCACAGTGTCGCTGGCATTGGTTCGAGTTAGACCGTTGTCGTCCGTTGGCGCAGGGACGGGTTCCTGTCCTTCAAGTAAATTTCTGATGTGCTTTCTCAGCAGGTTTCTCAGTAGTATGACGCCAACGTCGGAAGTGGCCAGGTGCTCCAAATCATGGACAGTTATATCCCTTTGCCCTACCAATGCATCATAGTCTCCAGGAATTCGCTGGCGCTCCTCGTAAGGGCGGTCATTTATCTGACCGAAATCAACTATTGAAGGGATGTCGTCAATGCCGTCTGGGATAATTCGGTAGCTAAACTTAACGGTCTGTACGTCGTCGATTGGGACCGCCCACTGGCACATGATAGGCGGTTGGCGCGGATGCTCCACCCGGCCATTTTCCATGTTTGCGCCGAACTGGTGGATATTTGGCAGCATGAACTCCCCCATCCGTAGCCAAACATTCTCGTCAACCCGGCGAGTGGCGATATAGGTCATGCCCACAGGGGTATCCATGAATTCCAATTCCGCTAGAACACCAAATTCGTCGGTGAATTGAGTACCGGCTGTCCTTGTGTGCAGGAATGAAAGGTGCACCGGATCCATGCTGTTTTCTTTTATCTGCAGCCAATTGCAATCGTTGTATTCTCTGCGGTTGGCCACGATTCTTGTGCCTGGCCAGTGATAGGTGTCGTAGACGGGAAACGCGGGCTTCAATTCGGTGGGGCCCAGGTAGGCAAATACCAGCCCTTTAAATTCATGAGTTGGGTAAGCGCCGTGGCACAATCGGTCTTTCATCGTGCTGTCCACCGGCTCGCCCGGTGTCTCTAGGATTACTCCATCGGTATCAAATAACCATCCGTGGTAGCAACACCTAATTCCCTTTTCAGACACAAGACCGAACTCCAAGGACGTGCCTCTGTGGGGACAATGAAGCTCCAAACAGCCAATTTGGCCGCTAAAATCCCGGAAAACGACCAAATCCTCCCCCATAATCTTAATAGCCATCGGAAGGTCTGTGAGTTCGCTGGTTAGACAAACTGGCTGCCAAAAGCGACGAAGATACTCCCCGCAAGGGGTTCCGGGCCCAACATGGGTAAGCTCACTGTCTTCTCGAGGTACCGCAGTGTGTTTGTAGGCGCCGTACGGCTCGGTCAGGAAAACTGCTCTAGTCGTCAATTTACACCTCTCGGTTGCAATATCGTCCTAATTTTCACAGATCCGTCCGGGCGTGTTTTGCTCAAGTAATGCTTCGGTAATTAAAAGCCTTATAAACTTTGATCAACGTTAACTCAGCAGATATTTAGAGAGCAGCGGCTAACATGCGCTCAACGGAAATTCAAAACGACACTACTAGCTTTAAAACTTCATTCACGCCTCTAGGCGAGGCCCCCGGAGCTTCTGTATCCGCACCCCCAGGGTGCAGGCAACGATCCGATTACCGCAGCCGTGAGCGCGCCGCTCCAGTGCTTGTTGAGGCAACCGTCCATTGGTGGAGGGGCGACGAACGTCGCGGCAACTGCGCGCCCAATCAATTCGGCGTGATGCCAACCACTCCCGTTCGGTTCAGTTGTATCGGAGCCTTGACCCCCAAATTTCCGAGACGATACCGAATAGATTTGGCACAGGCTCTCGACTGGCTGCCGGAATTAACTCAGCGAGAGTTGAAAGGCCTGGGTGCGTCATTGGTTGAAGCCGTAGCAATAAAGTTGGGTGTAGATGTCGCTCCACTGAACTGCGACATTCTAGACCTGACCAACCCTGAGGCACCTTAGTCAATTACCAAACAACGATTGTTAACCCCTTTTAACGTACTTATCAATAGTGTCCGGTATCCCCGCCAGGTAAATATCGCCTCTGGAATCAACCCAACTACCGTGACCGGACCCACGGCACTCGAACCGGGACACCACGCCACCGTCCTTGTCCAAAACGCTGATGCGGGCAGAAGCGCCATCAACCTGGCCTTCACTCACGTGGTACAGGCCATCTTTGTCCATGCTGATGTCCATGGGCCGCTTGATGTCGGTCCACATGGTGATGTACTCGCCGTCCAACGTAAATAGTTGGATGCGGTGATTCTCGCGGTCGCAGACCAAGATGCGGTCACCGTCCACAATCAAGCTATGGGGCAGGTGGAATTCGCTAGGACCGGATTTGCCGGGTTGCCCCCAAGAGGAGATAAGTTGACCGTCATGGCTGAACCTGTGCACTCTGGCGTTGCGATACCCGTCGGAAACGTACAAATCGCCCGATGGCGATGGCACCAACTCGCTGGGGTAATTAAACGGCCCAGCAGCCCTAGGACAAAGGTCTCCCGGTTTTTCGCAACCCGTGTCAGAATGCTCTCCATGCCTGCCCAACATCTGTATCGGCTTGCCGTCTAATGTATACATGAGGCACGTGGAGGCATCCCGGTCAGTCACATAAACGATGTCCTTCTCTATGTATATGCCGTGGGCGAAGAGGAACGAGCCGTTGCCCCATGAGTCGGTTAGATTGCCATCCCGGTCGAAAATCAGCACCGGCGGGTCCTTGCGCTGAAAAGCGAAGACCCGGTCTTGGTCATCGGTGGTGATTGCGCTAACCATGCCGAAACTTTCGCCCGGCGGCAATTTGGCCCAGTCCTCGATTAGTTCATAGATATGCTTGCCTGTGCCGACTGTTGTCATTGAATTAGTGCCTCCAAAATCTAACTTTGCTGTTTAATCAACAGCGGGCAGAGTCTGGGCGGTAATTGGTTAAACGGTATTTGGTTAAACAGTGATTGGATGTAATTCGCTAGCCGGCGTCTGGGCCAGGCTTATGGGCGAATCGACCTCGAATGGGCTGTCTAGGCCCAAGTCTTTGCCAATCTCTCGCAGGGCCGGCATGACTTCCTGTCCCATCAGGCGGATGCAGTCCATGGAGTCCGCATGGTCAACTTTGCCGTCGTTGCCCCAAAGGGCCAAGATAGACGGTCGAGTCTCTTGTAGAATCTCTTTCAGGCTGGCTATTACTTGGTCTGGGGTCCCAGCGATAATGTTTTTCGTCGCCAACTGTTGCTCAAAGCCGTCTGCCCTCTGGGTGGTCTGGGTTTCCGCCCTGCGCCTTCTTGATTCAGGCGAGCTATAACCTGGTGGGCTAAACCAGACGGGATGGCCCAAGCCGGTGAACTCGCCTAGCATCCACATGAACTCTCGTCCGTTCTTCATTGCCTTTTCTTCGGTATCGGCAACGTGGCAGCGGATGAGATATCCTCGTTGCTCCGGGCCCGACTTGTAGCCCACGCGTTCCGCAGCCTTATCGTAAACGTCCCAGATATTGTTGGTCTGCTGGATTGTCGTATTCAGGCAGATGTAAGGGTAGCGGTGCTCAGCGGCCCAGATTACCGTTTCTGGGCTGGAGACGCCGGGTATCCAGATGCGAGGATGCGGTTTTTGTAGCGGTAGAGCCCAGGGGTTCACCACCCGGAACTGGTAATGGTTACCCTCCCAGCGGAAGGGGCCCGGCTCGGACCACAACTTAATCAACAGGTCATGGGCTTCCTCAAACCGCTCCCGGTTGTAGGCAGGATTTGTATTGTTCGCCAGTTGCTCCGAGCCGCCACCGCGGACAAATCCGGAAACTAGGCGGCCCTTGGAAATCATGTCTACCATAGCAATCTCTTCCGCCAGTTGAATGGGGTTCTCCGACACGGGCAGAGGATTGCCCAAAAGGACGATTTTTACCTTGTCGGTCATGGCGGCCAGGATGGACGCATACATATTTATTCTGGCTTGCATGCAGAAGGGAGCATTGTGGTGTTCGTTTAGCATTATTCCGTCTACGCCCACCTCCTCAGCGTAGAGGTACTCTTCGATACGTTCGTTGTACAAGCGGCTTCCGTCTACGGCATTAAAGTGCTTGTTGGACAGCATCAGGGCGCTGATGCCCCCGGCTTTTCTTGCTTCCTCTTCAGGATAGTCGGACATGGGCTGTTCGGTGAAATACATCAGGTGCATGGTTCAAACCTCCCCGCGTGTTGTTTATCAGCTTTAATATTTTTCGACTTCACTCTTGATATGTAAAGTCCTGAACGAATATTGGGCTCATATTTCTGAGGTCTGGGCTCCTATTTCTGAGAGATGAATCCTGATATCAGCCCAGCGAGTTCCAGCGGCTTCTCCACGTCGGCGCAATGGCCGCTGCCAGCCAGCACTTCCAATCGGGCGTTAGGAATTAGATCGGCATACCTCTGTCCGCAACTTGCTGGCACAATCTTGTCATTCTCAGCCGACACTACCAACGTTGGAGTATCAACGGAACCCAGCAGATGGGGCAATGATTGGTCGAACATGTAGGGCTTCCAGGCCACCCGGATGACCATCTCACGGTTCACTTCCCAAACTTCTCGCTGATCTACTGTGGTTTCCGACCCGTAAACCGCCTCAAATTTGGCTGAGTCATGGAAGCAAAGCCTGACATACTCATCGCCTGAGAGAAGGATTTGGTCGAGAATTTCCCCTTCGGTGGGCTGCACTCCCAAAGCTCCCACCAAGACCATACGGTCAAATATGTGGTGGCACATTGTTGCCATCTCGGCTGCCAGCCAGCCGCCGAATCCGATGCCCACGGCCGAAACGCTTTCCAAGCCCAGCTTCCTCATTAGCCACAGATGGCTCAAGGCCAAATCCCGGGCGCTGCGCATCCAATCCGGGCGGTCGGACTTCCCGAAACCCGGATGGGAGGGTACGTACAGCGTGAAGTTGCGGGCCAATTCATCATAAAAGGGCTGCCAACCAGGGCTTCCCAGATCGTCTTGAAACAGGACCAGAGGGCTGCCGGTACCGCCTTTCATCAGGTGGACTTTGCCGAAGTCGACTTGCACAAACTCTTCAGTGAAGTTTGTAGCCGTGGTGCTCATATTTGTTCCTCCCAGATTTGACCCGCATGGTTATTCCCAATTGCCTAATTGATAAACGTCGATCGATTCGGCAAGCTCCGTCTAATTAACAGGCCAAAGTGACATGGCAAAATAGTCGAAGGTGGGTTGCGGTGCGTTGATTGTATCGGCAATGGACTAACTGTCAAGGTTTTGCCGCTGGCCCCCAGTGATTATTTGGTCTCTCAATCTCCGGATCTCTCAGGGGGCAAGACATTGTTGCGGTGGGCATAGCTTGGGGTTAAAATTCTGCCATCTTTGGCGGCGTTCCAAGACTCGGCCCAGGCTGGAGTTTGGGGATGGCCAGCGTCCGGAGCGGATTTGACTAACTTGCAGAAAGACGGGGGACCGGCCAGCGTATCCAATTCCTACAACACGTTGGTAGAGTTAAACCAAGCTGTGACAGAATGCAGAGAGTGCCCAAGATTGGTCAACCACCGGGAAACTGTGGCCCGGGACAAGCGCCTCATGTACCAGGATTGGGAGTATTGGGGACGGGCTGTTCCAGGATTTGGCGACCCGGATGCCCGGCTGGTGTTATTGGGATTGGCCCCTGCGGCCCACGGCGCCAATCGCACGGGCCGAATGTTTACCGGGGATCGTAGCGGGGACTGGGTGTACGGGACATTGCACAGGTTTGGCTATGCCAGCTCACCGGAGTCTTACCGGCGCGACGATGGCATGACCTTGACCGACGCCTACATCACTGCAGCCGTCCGCTGTGCGCCACCGGATAACAAACCCTTACCTTCGGAACGGGCCAACTGCTCTCCGTATTTAGTTCGTGAGTTGGAGCTATTAAGAAAGGCCAAGGTAATCTTGGCGTTGGGCAAGTTTTCTTTCGACGCTTACTTGAGGATTCGGGCTTCTCAGGGCGCGGCGCTGCCTTCTCCCCGTCCAAAATTCGGCCACTGCGTGGTCCATAAACTTGAGGGCGGCATGAACCTTCTGGCCTCTTACCATCCCAGCCAGCACAATACGCTAACCGGGCGGTTGACCCCTGATATGTTCGATAACGTTTTCGCAACAGCCCAGCGGTTGTTGGCCGGTGAATCACATTAGTTAGCCTCTGGCGGTCTTTCCCTTCGCGCCTTTAGCTCTAAACGCCGCCGCCGCCGCTCCTTCCACCCACGGTCTGATGTCTTCCCATAGGTACAAGGAATCCACCGGCGCAGCGTAGTATGGCATCCTCCCATACGGCTGAAGCCCCAAACCCTCAAAGCCGGGACGGTTAACATCATCGGCTTTGAGGAATAATTCATCATTTTTTGTGATCAGAGCAAACATGCATTCGTCCAAGAATATCCCAAACCCTCCGAACATGGGTTTGGACTTAACGGCTCCGATAGGCGCCAACAGGCCTAGGACACCGGAAAGAAACTCACCGGCTTTTGTCATGACTTCTCTACTCCAACTCTTTTAGCCAGTTGGAGATCGCTTCGCCGATTTCATGGGGAGAATCTTCCTGAAGAAAATGCACACCCTTAACAGACACTATTTTCTGACTGGGAAAGCTTCTTATGAACTCTCGCATTCCCTTCTGGGCCACAATAAGTCCTGGCTCTCCGTCGATGAATAATTTTGGA
>DCAE01000021.1:0-272 GCA_002311385.1 Dehalococcoidia bacterium UBA1141
AGCCTTGGAGGGTGGTCCCCCCGGATTCCCACAAGGTTTCCCGTGCCCCGTGGTACTCAGGATATGCGCTAGAAGTCTCTTCCCTTTCGTCTACGGGGCTTTCACCCTCTATGACGGTCCTTCCCAGGTGCCTTCGACTAGAAAAGAGATTTGTAACTCCTTCAGACCTGATGAGGCGGTCCAAAACGCATCCTACAACCCCGGTAAGACATAGGCCCTCATGCCACTAAGTCCTACTGGTTTGGGCTGTTCCCCGTTCGTTCGCCACTACT
>DCAE01000021.1:351-26590 GCA_002311385.1 Dehalococcoidia bacterium UBA1141
CTCGGTTGATTTATTTTCCTCAGGGTACTTAGATGTTTCAGTTCCCCTGCTTACCTTCCCGATACAAGTCGGGATGATCCGGCTCAACACCGGAACGGGTTACCCCATTCGGGTATCTCCGACTATGCCCGCTAGACGGCTCATCGGAGCTTAACGCAGCCTTGCCGCGCCCTTCATCGGCCCTTGGTCCCAAGGCATCCACCGTAAGCCCTTAATAACTTGACCCACGCTAGGAACTCCAAACTTTTTCGGATTTCCAGATTGATTTCCGTTCTGGATTTCCGTTTGAATATTCGTTCGCAGAAACTTTTTACTATAACTTCTTATTCTTTTTTTAAGGTGCTACAAGAGAAACAGCGGCTGGGGCATCGCCCCAAGCCGCTGCTTAGGTGTCCCAGCAATAGTGTGGTTATTTCAGATGACGTGCATCAGACATAAACTCTCCCTTGCAACGAAACATTATAGGTGGCCCCATGCCCACCGTCAAGAGGCTTTCACCCTCATTCCAGGCTGAAAACACAAAGACACTGCCTCTCCTCGGACGGACCGATCTGTGACCCTGAGCTTAACGCACCGGGTTGACGTATTCCAAATGAGAGAATATTCCAGGCACGGTCCCTGGGAAAACGTAATCAAATATGTCGGAAGTGTCGATCAATGCCACAGCCGGCACCCATGCGATGGGCAATTCAAGATATTCGTAAAACTAGTAAGACCCTATATCCATTTCCACGGAGAATCGGTCTTGATCCGTCGGCTGTTCAATCGCAGTTTGGTAGAAATCGTCTAGGACGATTCGTTGAGGACCTGCGACAGTACCGCCAAATTCGCTGTAGTTGGTTGATCGGACGGCCGCGGTCATTTCAGTGTTGAGCAGCGCCAAACCGAACATCTCGAAAATCGGTCCATCTGTCATATTTTCCCTGAATATTTGGTAATCTGTGCTAATTATATCGGTCGTAATGCCAACGTTAGTTGCCAGCGACGCAACAATATCAGTCGCAATCCCCAATTCCGGGAATCCACCGAGCTCATAAATTGCCATTTCAAGCGAAAATCCATCGGGATAGCCCGCATCGGCCAATAGTTGCCTGTATCTGTCGGGGTCGTAACCGTAGAGTTCAAAGAGGTCGTCTTCCTATTGAGGGTCAAAGCACGGATCATTTGGGTGGCAAGCCAGGACGTGGGCTGGCTCCCCCAGCCCCCCAAAAGCGACATCGATAATCTCATCCCGGTTAATCGCTCTGGCGAAGGCCTCTCGGACTCTGATGTCTTCGAAGGGGTTATCGGGTTCAAAACATTCAGTATCCTCACGGTGCAATCCGGGGAAGAAGTAGGTCAACTCAAAGGCCGGCTGAGTACTTATCGATGCATGGAATCTTGCATCCCCTTCCTCAGTGGGCAAGTTGTTTATCCTAGGACAAACAACTGAGCGATGTCGGCTTCGCCACTTAATATGGCTGCTATCCTGGTTGCTTCTTCCTCTACGAAGAAAATTTGAAGTTGTTGAAAGCTTGGTGTCTTTCTCCAGTGGTCCTCGACTCTAATGAAGCTAATAAATACTCCCGGCTCACCCGTCTCTATGCTGTATGAACCGGCTCCGACTGGTCCGTTTGCTCTGATACCTTCTTCGCCATCCTCGTTCCATTGGGCCGAGCTGAGCATCACCAAATTATGCTCCACCGACACTCGAGATAGAAAATCGCTGACGGGCCTAAAGAGCTCGATCTGAATAATATACTCGCCCAACACCTCCATTGATCGTAGATTTTCGTTCCAGAACTGGGAACCTCCAGAAACGGCTTCTTGCCTGACCAACATGTCAATGCTGTGAAAGACGTCCGTCGCGGTAAACTCGCCCCAGCCGTAATGATGCTGGATTCCGGATTTCAAGAAAAAGGTCCAAGTCGTGCGGTCTTCGCTAATCTCCCAAGCATCGGCGAGCATGGGTATGTACTCACCCGTATGCCGATCTAGGTCAATCAATGATCCGAGAGCAGGGCGCATAGAAACGAGGCTCTCGAGAGACAACTCCCAGGGCAAAAATGTCGCCGCGGAGGGCGGGACCATCACTACCGTCAACTGGTCCGCCGGATTGAACTCGTCGGGGACTATCGTGGCAACGGCCCCCCCGGCCGGCGTGGCCGTGGATTCCCTTTGCGCTGGCACGGGCGGAATCGTGGGAGTTGGGCCCGGACCAGGCGGAAGCGTACCACTGGCAAACAAGCCTATTATGATGGCGACGACCGCTCCCACAGCAGACATCCCTATTACCGTGGGACTAAACCTGCGGCCTATTGTCTGGGTCTGCGGCTGTGATGTCTGCGACTCCGAGATGAGAGTCGGTTCCAAGACTTGCGCTGGCTCCCAGTTTGGTAAAGTAGTTGGAGCCGATTGTGGCTCAGGTTCAGATACCGCTGCTGACTCGCTCTCTTCTTCGACAGGGATAGCGTCGACTGGAGATTGCTCTGCCGCAAGCGACTCTTCTGGTTCAGGGAGAATCTCCACGACCGGTTCTTGGTCCCGGATGGGTTCTTGGTCCCGTGGAAGTTCTTCGTCCTCTGCGACTTCTTGGTCTTGAACAGGTTCTTGAACGTCCTGTTCAGCACTTTCGGACGGCCCATCTTCGGGCAAATCAGTCTGATCGACGACACCAATATCCACTTCCTGGGCCGGCGGCAGGTCTTCAGAATCAGGCTCATCCAATATCTGGCGAATCTCCACATCGCCATTGACATTATTGATAGTGAATTGCTCGATGCCCGGTGACCCACGGTAGCGCCCCGACGGCCGGAAAGAGAGCCTGATCTCCTAGTAGTCTTCGGTTTCTTCTTGGCTGAGGACCTCCCAGACGAAGTTCATCCCGGTGTACCTAGGACCGTAGAAACTCGTGTTGTCCCGGGCGTGCTGAATAGCTAGCACGCGGGCTTGATCCATCGAGATCCACGCAGGGGCTTCCCCGCGTCGGTCGAAATCGAACTTATCTTGTTCCTGTTTGTCCTCTTCTTCGGCCATGGGCACTCATTATAAGGTTGCGGACTCTGTGGTCAAACCCCGGATGTGAGCCAAGAAATACTGCGGGAGTCCGTCAGGCAGGGTAATTTGCTGTCTAAAACATCATGAAATCGGGCTCTTGTCCCAACAACATCTTGCCGCCGTCGGCCAACGTAATCGGCCTGACAAAAGCGTGGGCCGCCGCCGTGTGAACGTCCCTGAAGCACCGTTCCAAATCCGACGAGGTATAAATCGACGACGCCCCTGCTGTTGCGTATGCCAAATCCACGGCTTGCACAGACGCCGTCACAGCGCTGGTGCAGGCGGTCCGGAACCGGCCCCGCAGGTCCATTGGAACCTCTTTTCTTTCCTGGACCAAGTTCCAAATCTGACTCAGGTTCTCGTAGAGATAGACTCTGGCCGACCCCACCATAAACTCCGTCTTGGCCAAATCCGACAGCTTGTCCAAATCGCTCGAAGCCGGTCTGCTGCTTCGCCGGTCCACCTTTTCTCGCAACAACCTGTTCAGGCTATCCACGGCAGCCTGAGCTATGCCCAGAGAAACTGCGGACATCATGGGCACAGCCATACCCGAATAGCGGTAGTGGGGATCGGCACGACTGGATCTCCCTTGAGCCGGGTGCAACATTACCATGTGGTCGGGAACGAAAACGTCCTCCATCGTGTAGTCGTGGCTGCCTGTTCCCCGCAGTCCTGTGGTGTGCCAGGTGTCCAAGATTTGGCAACCGGACGCTGGGCTCAGGAATAGACGCCACATGGGATTGCCGGATTCGTCCAACACTGGCCCTTCGCCTTCGAACATCCAACTGCCCGTAGTAACCCAGTTGGCGTGGTTGCAACCACTGGCGAATGGCCACTGGCCGGTAAGCCGCCAGCCACCGCTGGTCTTTATTGCCCTGCCATGAGGCACTTGGCTGCCGCCAATCAGCACCGGTGTGTCTGTGTGTGAATCGGCCCCGAAAAATTCACGAACTGCGCTCTCTTCTAAGTAAGCGGCCACCCAGAATGGAGTGACCGACAGAATCATGGCAACCCAACCAGCGGAGCCGTTGGCTCTAGAGATGGTTTCTATAACACCAGCCGTGGTGACCGGGTTCAAGCCCAGACCACCTTGCTCCTTCCCCAACAGCATTCGGAACACCCCGGCATCGGCTAAACCTTGAATGAGCCATTCCGGCAGCGTTCGTTGATCGTCAATCTCCGCCGCTGCCTCCCGGATGGCGGGAAGAAGGGTTTCCACAGCCTGCTGAAGTTGATTAACGTGGCTGCCGACGGACATTTACACTTCTCCAATGAATATCATTAAAGAAATTCATTACAGTAACCATGCAATGATTCATCCCAGGCCCACGAACGCCTGATTTGGCGGGTCAACAGTGTCTAGTTTAAATCACCCGCGAGCCTGACTACCGTCCTGTGAACTTGGGTTGGCGTTTTTCTATGAACGCTTGGACAGCCTCTTTGTGGTCGTCAGTACGCCGCACCTGTTCCTGAGCAACGTGGGCCAATGCCAGGCTATCTTCAAAGCTCATGTCCAGGCTCTTATGCACCAGATATTTAATTAAAGCCATAGACTGAGTGGGCATGTTGGCCAAGCGTGTGGCAAGCTCAATGGACGGTTCCATCAGTCCCTCAGCCGGGAATACCTTGCTGACCACACCCATTCGGTAAGCCTCGTTGCCGTCTATTCGGTCACCGGTGTACTGCAACAGTAGGGTGTTGCTCATGCCGATTAGACGGGGCAGTTGCCAGCTGCTGCCGTCGCCTGGAATCAAACCCATGCGAGAAAATGCCTCGGAAAAACTTGCCTTCTCCGACGCAAATCGAATGTCGCAAGCCAAGGCCACACCCATTCCTACCCCCATGGCGTGGCCGTTCACGGCGGCGATGGACGGTTTTTGCAGCTTGTTGATTCGCAGTGGAACTCGGCTGGCTTGGCCGCCAAACTCAACCTTTGGCTGGCGGTGAGCGTACTGGGCTTCCATCTTTCCCCAGGGCATTTCCGCTGGCTCCTCTTTGCCGGTTGAGCCTTCCTCTTGGTCCTGGATTCGTTGGCCAAAACCGCGAACGTTGGCCCCTGAGCAGAAAGACGGCTCGGTCCCGGTGAGAAGCAGCACCCGCTGGTCGGGATTGTCCTCGAACCGGTCTAGCTCCTCCATGAGTTCAGTGGCCATTTCCGTGCCTAGAGCGTTCCTGGTCGCAGGGTCGTGCATGGTGATAATCAGCACGTTGTCCCTGGTTTCGGTTTTTAGGAACTGGTAGTCCATCTCTTTCACCTGCGTCTGTTTGTCGCTAACATTAGATTGACTCAAAGTTCGGGTTCCAATCGTGACTGGTTTCCCGCTTGCTGCCTAAAATCGCGTCCTCTCAGTGGCTTACCCAGTTGCTTTGCCAGTTGCTTAGGCGTTTTTTCATGGAAAAACTCGAACAAAAGCTTGGCAGCCTACCACCGGAACGCGGGTCTTCATCGCCGTGGTAATTCTATAACACTTATCGAGATTTGTGGCCTGCACCGGGAAACGGCAGGCCTTGAATGGGTACAGGGGCTGAATACACTCTCCCCAAGATTCAAAGCAATCCCTAATACTTAAATACTAAGAAATAAAGGACTAGTTATATGGCTTCGACCCCAAACCAAGCCTTCCTGCACGAAAGCTACCCCGATCAAGATTTAATAGATATTGCAAGAAATTTGGGTCCGGTCATCCGAGAATACAGCGCACAGGGCGAGCGGGAAGGCCACATGCCACAACCCATGTGGGATGCTCTTTCCGACGCTGGTTTGTTGTCCCTACTCACTCCCAAGAATTTCGGTGGTGCAGAGGTGGACCCAATCACCTATTCACGAGTCGTCGAGGAGATTAGCATCCATGACGCCGCCGCAGGGTGGACCCTCACCAACCCCCTGTTGTTCGGCGTACTTTGCGCCCGGCTGCCCCAACAAGGTGCATTGGACATAATGGGCACAGACCCAAGAGCCCGATTGGCAGCTACATTTGGGCCTCCCTTGAAAGCGGTGCCCACGGAGGGCGGTTACAAGCTATCTGGCTACGGCACCTTCGCCAGCAATTGCCACCAAGCCCTCTGGATGGGCGCAATCTGCCAGATTGCTGAAGAAGGTGACCCGGAGATCCAAGACTCGGGAATGTTGAACCCAGGAACGATGAAAACCGACAAACCCCGGCTGCTTTGGGCCTACTACCCGGCTAAAGATTGCCGCATATTGGACAACTGGCACGTGATGGGAATGCGGGGCACAGGCAGCAACAACATCCAAGTGGACGAAAGCTTCGTTCCCTACCACCGATGCGTCCCCTTCGGCGCCGAGTACCAACTGGGCCCGGATTTCCAAGGCCCGCTGTACAGGTTTCCGTTTATCGGCTTGGCCGTCGGGGGACTTACTCCAGTGGCGCTGGGAATCGCCCGAAGAGCGATTGACGAAATCGCAGCTTTGGCCAAGACGAAAACTCCGGCTGGCTCATCCAAGCTGTTGTGGGAGCATCCGGCTACCCAATACAAGATAGCCCAAGCCGAGGGGGCGGTCCGGGCGGGAAGAGCGCTGCTCTACGAGACACTTAGGGAGAGATGGGAGGCGACGTTGGCCGGAAAAGAGCCAACGATGGATGACCGGGCCGGACTAATGTTGGCAGCTTCTACGGCGGCGGCCAACGCTGCGCTGGCCGTGGAGTTGGCATTTAGCCTGAGCGGCACCACCGGCATCTATGTCGATAGTCCGATTGAACGTTGCTTCAGGGACATGCAGGTTGTGAGACAACAGAGGCTCTTGGCCGATGGCCGGTACGAAACCTTCGGGCAGATGTATTTCGGACTTGAACCCGACTTCATAACGATTGTTATTTAGCCAATAATTTTTTAGCCAAAAGTTGATTCCGCTTGCTCTAATTTGGCCTGCAAGCTATTCTTACATCACTCAAAAATCACTCAGACCAGGGGAGGGATTCACCGATGCAACAGGGTTCGATCACCAACATACATATTGCCAGGGTCAAAGAAACGCCTTCAGACCCAGTGCAGGAGGCGACGGCCATCTCAAATCAGGGGTTAGAAGGGGACCGAAGTTGCAAGCCTGGCGCCCTCCGGCAGGTGCTGGTCATGGACAAGGAAACGCTGGATGAAATGGACCTAAAACCGGGCCAAATCAAGGAAAACATCACCACCACCGGGCTGGACCTATCCAAGACCGAGGCTGGGCAGGTATTTTTCATCGGAGACGATGTGACCATGGAGATTGTCGGAGAGTGTGAGCCTTGTGGCAAGATGGACGTAATCCGCCCCGGATTGAGAGAGCGGATAGATCACCGACGGGGCATGCTGGCCACAGTCATCAACGGTGGCTCAATAAAGGTGGGAGACTCAATCCGCCTGGAACCCTGAATCCAGTACAGGCCAACTAACGGGTAGATATAAAAAGCCCCAGGAAGCTTCCTGGGGCTTTTTACTGTTCGGGAATCCGGTTTTCGGAAAATTGGGGTGAGTTACGGGGTGCGACCTGTGACCCCCAATAACTTGTCCTGCATACTGCCGCTGATGGGAATCTGGACTTCCGGGCCAAAAGCCCCCGATTTTCGGGCGCCCTCGGCGATACCGGCAAACGTGTGATAGCAGATTTCCGCCAGCGACGCGTCCAAAGCCTCTTCTTCGCCTACGGCTCTGGCCAAATCCCATTTGTGGATGACCATGTCCGCAAAGGGCAGCAAAATGAATTCCGCAACAGGTATCTTGCCAAAGGGTGAATCGACTAACTTCTCTAGGTTGCCTGGAACTTTAAGGTCTTGAAGCGCAATATTTGTGCTTTCGTGAAAAGCCGCTTCGGCGCCTCCAGATGGGATTGAGCCGCTGACGTCGAAGGGGTTCACCTTCTCACTTCCGGTTATCCCCGAATGCACCGCTTGCGCCACTCTAATATTGTGCAATATTAGCTGCTGCACGTTCCACTCGACGCAGGGAGTGGAATCATTTAACTGGCTATCCTGAACTGCGGCCACGATCGGCAACATATGGCCTATCGCCGCTTCATAAAGCTCTATGGGATTCCGGTTAGCCTGGACCATAGTTTTCTTCCTCTAGAAATCTAAAGTTTATATAATCCTCTGAAAACAGGCCAGCCGCCCTTCGGCTAAGTTGGGCGGCTGGCGAGAGTGACGTGAGAAAGTCTAGAGCCCTAATCTAGGGCTGGCGACCGCTGAGGCCAAGCATGCGGTCTTGGAAGCTAGCGGATTCCGGAACGGAAACTTCAGCACCGAAAGCCCCAATCTTCCGGCCACCCTCGGCGACGTTGACCATTACGTTGAACCCCAATTCAGCCAGACCGGCATCCAAAGTAGTGTCCTGACCGGTCGATTTGGCCAAGTCCCAAGTGTGTATGATCATATCGGCAATGGGGACCATGATGAATTGCCCACCCGGCATTTCGCCGAATGGCGTCTGGACAACCGCCGTCATATCGATAGTCTTGAGCGTGGCCAAAGTCGTATCGGTGATTTCCTTTAACGCTGCGGAGGCGCCTTCGGAAGGTATCGGATGGGAAACGTTGCTCATGATGGAGCCATCCACTTCCGAGCCCGACAATACACCGTTGGCGAATTTTAGAACTGCCAGGGCGTGGTTAATCACTGATTGGACATTCCAATCTGCGCAGGGGGTGCTTGATTCAAGCTGGTTGGCCGCGACCGCAGTCATTACTTTGTTTATCTGCTGAACTGCGCCTTGGTATGCCTCTATCGGGTTTGGTCCTTGTTGTGCCATGATATGCTTCCTTCCTAATCCTAATGTGCCGTGTGTGAAACTATACAAGGCAGTGCCACCTGAAGTCGCCGTGAATAATTCGTTGACCTCAACAATTTACGCCCGGTGACCCGAACCGGATCTCAGCACCCTCCGGTTGGCCGGGAAAAGGGATTTTATTCACAAGCCCGTCCCCAGTCAATAGGCCGGTTGTCATCAAACACCGAGTCTAGACTATTGGAGACTAATATAGAACGAAACCGCCCGAGTAGCCTCAGGATATGACTAACGTACGGCGAATCTCACCGGACACGTCGGTCATCTGCGGGATGTCGGACCAGGCATTTACTGCAGATTCCACATCCCTTTCCGGCATCACCATTCCGGCGTTGATCCGGAACTTCTTGGCGATGTTCTCAAACCCCCACGGGTTGACCGACCCGCCGATGATGTCTCGCCGCGCCGTTGTGTGCTCGAACACCCTGCCGTCTTTTAAGGTGATTTTTATCGGCAAACCCTTTGGGATATCAGTGGTTCCCTCTTCGGACTTGGCCAGCACCCGTGTACGGACCTTACCCATGGTTTCCTGAACCGTTTCGTCGGCAATCTTCTCGTCCCGGAAGGTCTCGATACCAATCTCGCCGTCGATAAGCGCCGCAGCCACGTTGTACTTTGCGCTGAACTTGCCTTTCAGAGAGTCTTCAGGCTCTTGATACAACATGACCACCGAGTAATAGGATTGGTCCACTTCTGCGCTGGCTACGTCCTCGTAGGTGAAATTGTTCTCACGCATCATGCTGAACAGGCTATCCAGCATGGCATGATTGCCGCCGCAGCAGGGGTACTTCTTGATCACCAATGCATCTTGGATGCGATAGGGTTTGCCCAGGTTCTCCGCCATCTCATCCAAATCGTAAATGCCGGGCCCAATTACCGTGTTCGCGAACCCGAAGGGATGCTCAATCACTTGGTCGCCGGAGGTGAGTCCTCTTTGGGCAAGCTGTGCGGCCATTACCCCGTCCCGGCAGGTCATACCGGCATGCAGGGGTTTGGTCATAGTGCCGAAGTTGTGTATCAAGCCGCCAGACATGGAGCCAGCAATGCCCAATGCGGTAATAGTCTGCTTCTCATCCAACTTTAGCAGCTTGGCGCAGGCGGAAGCGCTGGCCAACCGGCCAATGACGGCAGTGCTGTGGAAGCCCTTCTCCATCTGGTTGTATTTGGTGGCATGCTGGATGGCCATGCCAATCTCGCAACCGATAACGTAGGCCTCAATCAGGTCCTTGCCGGTGGCGCCGGTAGTCTCGGCCAAGGCCAGAAGGGCCGGGAAGATGGCGACAGTTGGATGGCCGAATCCGCCAAAGTCGTCGTAGTCCAAGGCGTGGCCCATGGTCCCGTTGGCCAATGCGGCGTTTTGCTGTGAACTACGCTGTCCTGAAGCCAAGACGGTGGCCTCCGGGTTGCCGCCCAAGTCGGTGACGTACTGGCGGATTATCTCGCCCACGGGCTCCGTGGATCCGGCCAGAATCACGCCCAGCAGGTCGAAACAAGACTCATTTGCCACTCTTATGGCGTCCGGCGGTATGTCTTCATAGGTCGTGGTTACTATCCACTTTGAAACTGTCTCGGTCGCGCCCATATCATGGCCTCCGCTCAAAAGAATCTCGTGTTGACCAACACCCAATCGGGCGTTAGCCGACATTATATACTCCCCGATGGGCGGGGCAAGGGATGAATTATTTACGGTGCTATACTTGCGCTCTGGCTGGGATTTGGACTTGATTTCGCGTATATTTCTTACAGCGGGGATTTTGGACAGCAATGACGACTAATACCGACGCAGTAGTCATAGGCGGCGGGGTGATGGGTTGTAGCATCCTCTACAACCTGGCGGTCCGCGGGGTAAAAAACGCAATCTTGCTGGAACGCGACCTGCTGGGCTCAGGATCTACCGGACGTTCCTCTGGTGCGGTCCGAATGCACTACTCCAATGAAGTGCACGCCAGGATGGCTTGGGAGAGCTTGCGCATCTTCCAGAATTTTGACGAAATCGTGGGCGGCGAGTGCGGCTTCACGCAGACCGGTTACCTGGTGTTTTCCGGCGACGACGACGTTGACGCTTTCCACTCAAACGTGGCGATGCAACAAAGTGTGGGCATCCAGACTGGCATAATCAGCCGTAGCGACGCCCAGGAAATCGCACCCCAGTTTTACTTGGATGACTGTCCGGCAATCGCCTACGAACCCCTTTCGGGACACGCAGACTCCTCAGCCACTTCATCTTCATACGCAGCCAAAGCCCGGCAACTGGGAGCTTCAATAAGACTCCAAACCCCCGCAACCAGCATCCAAGTGTCTAAAGGGAAGGTAACTGGGGTAAAGACCGGCGACGAGGTAATCGAAACCTCCACCGCCGTGGTCGCCACCGGGCCTTGGAGCCGCCGATTCCTGCTACAACACGGCATAGACCTGCCCTTCGAGGCCACTCGCCACGAGGTCATACACCTGAAGCGCCCGGTGGACTTGATACCCCACCATCCCGGCGGTGGCGACATCGCCAACATGGTCTACTTTCGACCGGAGGGCACCGACCTCACTTTGGTGGGCAATGGCAACATAGAGCAAGTAGTGGAAGACCCGGAGGTATTCGCCCAGCGGCCGACTCAAAGTTTTATACAGGAAGTGTGGTCCCGAATCGCCCGGCGAATCCCGCTACTGGAGGAAGCCGAGTTCAGCACCGGCTACGCCGGTCTTTACACTTCGACCCCCGACTCCCACCCAGTCATGGACAAGGTTGATGGGATTGAGGGACTTTACATCTGCACTGGATTCAGCGGCCACGGCTTCAAGTTATCTCCCATGGTAGGGATTCTGATGAGCGAACTGGTGCTGGACGGTCTAGCCAAGACTATAGACATTTCGCCCTTGCGCATGTCCCGATTCAAAGAGGGCGAATTAAACATGCCAGCCTACGGATTCCGGGTATTGGTGTAATGATCTCTCTGCCAGACCAAGTAATAGGCTTGAGTCGCCAACGTGATAATATAGTCAATGAGACATCTTGACCATATTGGAGCAAACCGTGAGTAAGAAAATAAGCGTCGCCGACGCCAAAAAGCACTTGTCGGAGATTATGAGCCGAGTTGCTTATAACAACGAACGGTTCTTGATAGAACGGCGGGGTAAGCCAATGGCCGCCTTAGTCTCTGCAGAAGACCTGGTCCGTCTGGATATGGAGCACAAGGCTCCGCAAGGACTAATTGCAGCCGTAGGCGCTTGGTCCGAATTCGAACAGATCGACGAAATGGTAGAACACATCTACAAACAGCGGGAAGAATCTTGGGATCGCGAAGTAAAACTGGATGAATGATGTTTCTGTTTGACACTGATACCTTGAGTCAAATCATGAAACGTAATCCCTCGCCTTCGCTTTTGGCGCGGATGCACGGTACTCCACCTAATGAACAATTCACTTCCGCTATTACGATTGGTGAAATTGTATTTGGGGCACAGCGAAGCTCACGAAGAGAATACCTGATGAGCCAATTGGAGGAACTACTCTGGCCTAATTTAAATGTCTTACCCTTCGATCAAGCGGCCGCCATGACATACGGCAGGATTCACGCTGAATTAGAGCTAGCCGGGACGCCATTGGCCGAGGCGGATCTGCGCATAGGAGCAATAGCGCTGAATCGAGACCTCACCGTGATCACCGGGAATACCCGCCATTTTTCTCGGATTCCTGGACTCAAGTTGGATAATTGGTTGTAAGGGCCAATAAAAACTAGAGTTTATGTTTAGAATCTATTATCCCGGGCTGCTAATCCAACATAAGCCGCAAGACGCAAAAACTGATTGAACACCGGGAACAAGCAAGAACGAGGATGAATACGTGGGATCGATAATCAAGATAGTAAACGCCCTCTGGCGCGGCCTTAGCGTCTCAGCCGCCCTGTTTTATTACAACTGGGGGCTCATCTTTGCTCGTTGGGGCCAGCCCCACCGGGCTTTTTGGTACATGAACCGGGCGGTGATGATGAACACCACCAATCCCAAGAGTTACTATCACCGGGCGTCGCTCTTCATGGCCGTGGGCAACCTCCGAAGCGCCGTTCAAGACTTCACCACCGCCATAAATCTGGACCCTCAGTACACCGATGCTTACACACGGCGAGGGATGATGTACACTTTGTTAGACCAAGAGGAAGATGCCAGAAAAGACTTTGACCGGGCTGTCCAATTGGGCACAGATCGGGAGACCCTGGAGAGGGAGATTGGTTCCCTGAAACCTCCCCGCTGACCAGAGTGACTCCAGTTCAAAAGAGCTAATCCGGAAGTTCAGACATGTTTATCTTTAAGCTTCTCATCTTCATAATCCGTGTCCCCCTCTCATTGCTGCCTGGAACTATCGGTCAATCCAAGTCAACCAAGCGGTACCGTGACGGCGTGCGCCTTCAAGGAAGGGGGATGCTGGAAGAGGCGATTGCCGTTTATGACAAAGTAATCGAGATGGAACCTTATTTCGTGCAAGCCTATTGCAACCGGGGCGCGGCCTACCATCAACTCGGCCAGCCGGAAAAGACGGTCGAAGACTTGACCGAAGCCATCCGAATCAGGCCAAAACTGGCTTTGAGCTACTGCAATCGGGCCATGGCCCACGGTGCCATGCGAGATTTCACTAAAGCAATCAAGGACATGAACTCGGCGATCCGTCTAAACCCCAAGTTCGCCGACTTTTACAGCGCCCGGGGCTACCTGCATAAGGAATCGGGCAAGTACCGCTTGGCGCTTCGAGATTTTGACCGTGCCCTGGACATTGACGCCAAGTTTGCCGACGCATACAACAACCGGGCAGACGTCTATCTATCCATCAAGCAACCCGAAGAGGCGGTGGGTGACCTGGATGAGGCCATCCGGCTCGACCACAAGTTCGCCATCGCCTACGTAAACCGTTCTTTCGCTTGGACCATGATGGGCCGCGACACAGAGGCCGAAGAAGACGTGGAAACGGCCACCGCCATGGGCTTAGACCGAGACATCATTGCGGCGAAGATAAAGGAACTCAAAACCCAAAGGTAGGCAGCAAAACACCTATGACCCAAATGCGGATTAATGCTTCTCGCCTGAATCGCTCACTGGAGGAATTGGGGCGCTTTGGCGATACCCCGGAAGGCATGCAGCGAATCGCCTTCTCTCCAGCCGATATCCAAGGCCGAGAATACACCATCTCTCTGATGCGCCAAGCAGGCATGGAGACCCGCATCGACTCTGCCGGAAATATAATCGGCCTGAGACCCGGAACTGTCCCGGGGCTCCCGGCAATAGCGATGGGCTCCCACACCGACACAGTGCCTGCTGGCGGCAAATACGACGGGGCTTTGGGAGTATTGGGAGCGGTCGAATGCATCCAAACGTTGACTGACAACAACATCAACCTCCGTCACCCGGTGGAAGCCATCGTATTCACTAACGAAGAAGGCACCAGTTTTCACCGCTGGCTGATTGGCAGCCGGGCAATGGCCGGGCTTTTGGAGCCGGAAGACGAGAATCCGGTGGACGACCTGGGAGTCGACCTAGTCACCCGCATGGCCGATATTGGCGGCGACTGGCCCAAAGTCTCGGATGCGGTACGGAAACCGGAGGAACTTGCCGCCTATTTTGAACTCCATATCGAGCAAGGCCCCACCCTACATCAGACCGGAATCCCCATCGGAGTGGTAACTGGCATCACTGGCCGGGCGATGTTCGAAGTTGAAATCGTGGGGACAGCAAACCACGCCGGAACCACTCCAATGACCCACCGCCACGACGCTCTACTCAGCGCGTCCAAACTCACAGTGGCCGTAAATAAGCTGGCGGCGGAGTCGGAAACCTGCCGGGTTTCCACGGTGGGCAGCATCGAAGCCCACCCCAATGCCGTAAATGTGGTGCCGGGAAGCGTAAAGATTGGCCTTGAATTTCGGGATTTGAGCATGGACGCTTTGGCCGCCGCTGAGGACGAGTTTCGCCGAGCCACAGCAAAGATTGGCGAAGATGATGGGGTACAGATGGAAATCTACCGCCACCGCTTTACCGACTCGGTACCCATAGAGACGGATATGCAGCAACTGGTGGAAGCCGCATCTAAAAATGCTGGCCTAGCCCACATGCCGGTGCCCAGCGGAGCTGGCCATGACGCTCAAGCAATCGCCTCTATCACCAAGATGGCCATGGTTTTCGTTCCCAGTACCGAAGGCATCAGCCACGCGCCACAGGAATACTCCACTCCCGAAGATTGCGCCAACGGCACACAGGTACTCTTGGAGCTTCTCTTACTGGCGGACGAGAGCCTGTAAGCTACCATTCGGGTAAGCCAGCATTCGGGTAAGCCAACATCAGCCAGCATCAAATAAAGGCCACGATCTATGAAATTTACCGGCTCATACCTGTTCAACGCCGACGCCCCCAAGGTCTGGGCAGCATTGACCGACCCCAAATCCCTGCAGCAGTGTATCCCCGGCTGCGAGGGCCTAAAACACCAAGGCAATAATGTCTATGAAGCGGAACTGACGGTGGGAGTCGGACCAATTCGTGGCAAATACCGCGCAAAGATTTCCATGCAAGACCAAGTCCAAAACCTCTCTTATCGTCTGATTATCCAAGGCAGCGGCGCCACCGGCTTCATGAATGGCGACGCAGTGATTACTCTCCAAGAGTCAAATGGCAAGACCACCGTGACGGTGGATGCCGATTCCCAGGCGGGAGGCCCAATCATGCGGGTAGGTCAGCGCCTGATGGGCAGCGTGGGTAAAACCATGATGGACCGATTTTTCAATTGCATGCAGAAATCCACCGATTAAATCCCACCCAAAACTGTTATAGCTGCGAACAAAGCACATCCCCTTCGGTTAATCACCAACATTCTCGCTCGCTTACCTATGCCCCATTTCCTTGATTCCCGTGATGCGGCCCTTGGTTGATTTTTGCCTACCGGCTCCGGGTCTGCTATTGTGTCGGGCAAGAGTCCGGGTTAGTTTCGAGTCCAAGGCTTTGCCCGTCAGGCCTCGAAGCGATAACAGGGGCCATTCTTAGCCAATCAACAACCTACTTGAAGGTGTCCTCAGAGAGAATCCTGAAACAGAAAAGGAGCATGTATGGAACGCCGAGTCCCAACCAAAGATGAAGTATTGGCCTATCTGAAAGAAGACCGAAACTGGGGCCGCTGGGGCGACGACGATCAAGTCGGCGCCGTGAACATGGTGACCCCGGAAAAACGCCTGGCTGCCGCCCGTTCGGTAAAATCAGGCCGGGCAGTTTGCTTGAGCCGGGAGTTCCCCAAGACTCCTGCGCCAAACAACCCGACGCCCGCCTTACACTTCATGAAGCGAGTGGCCCGAGGAGAACACGACGGCTACTACGGGGACTTCTACGGCATCTCTTACCACGGCACGGCCACCACCCACTTGGACGCCCTTTGCCACGTCTGGAATGAGGATGGCTTGTGGAACGGCCGACACCCCGATGACGCAGCCAATATGGACGGCGCGACTTGGGGTTCGATTGAGCACTGGAAAGAGGGAATAATCACCCGCGGTGTGCTGCTAGACGTGCCAAAGCACCGCGGCGAGCCCTACGTGACCATGGACAAACCCGTCCACGGCTGGGAATTGGAGGACATCGTCAAAGAACAGGGCGTTACCATGGAACCGGGAGACGCACTGATTGTCTATAGCGGACGGGAAAAGTGGAATGAAGACGGCAACCCACTCTGGGGCACCGCTCAAGTGCCAGGTGGCGAGCTTCCAACCCGTCCCGGCCTCCACGCTTCATGCCTGAAATTCATCCGTGAATCGGACTGCTGTCTGCTGGTCTGGGACATGATGGACTTTACCCCCAATGGCTACGACCTGGCATGGTCGGTACACGGTTCAATCTTCGCCTACGGAATCGGTCTGTTGGACAACGCTTTGCTCCAACCCCTAGCAGAGGCTTGCTTTGAAGAAGACCGCTACGAGTTCATGCTCACCGTCAACCCTCTGCGGGTCGTCGGCGGGACCGGCTCCCCCGTAAACCCCATAGCCATCCTGTAAAGTCTAAACATTTAGGAACATACCGCCCAGCACGGCCAATGTGCCTGCTGGGCGGTGAGATACAGCACAGAAAGTCAGAAGCAGAGGCACCACTTAATGGCCAAGGAAAACAGGGTCGTTATCGACAACTACGAAGACGCCCGGGAGGCCTATCTGGCTAGGGACTTGAGCCAGGCTCTGTACGCTGATGGCGAAGTAATCATGGGCGATGTTTTGATCACCTTGCACGGAGAGGACCACCGAATGAGGCGGCGCCTGGAAAACCGTCTTTTCCGCAGGGAAGTATTCTTTCGCTACGAAAACGAGCTTTTCCCTGACATCATCCAAAACACCCTCGGCCCGCATGTTGAGGCTGGAAAGGCCGAGTTGGTCAGCGTTTCCCATCAATTGATGATGAATCTATCTGCACTTACCGCCGGGGTAGACCGGCCCCAAGGGACGCCAGAAGAGTCATTTCGGCTTTACGACTACCTTATGACCTTCATCGAAGGAGCAACCCTCGTCCACTACACAGGAGACAAACAAGCCAAAGAAGCGGAGATTGAACGCTCTCTGGCTGCTTTCGATGAGCATTTTCTGTCTCCAGGCATTGCCCGGCGAGCAGGGTTAATCAACGACTTCAAAGACGGGCGAATCGCCGAAGAAGACTTACCTCAAGACGTGCTAACTGTTTTGCTCAGAAACGAAGATAGCCTGAATCTGCCCCACCAGGTTATTCTTCGGGAAATCGCCTTCTACCTGCTGGCTGGAGCCCATACCAGCGCCACGGCCTTCACCCGGACCATGCACCACATCTTCCAGTGGCTAGAAAAAAACACAGAACATCAGGAAAAACTAATGTCCCCAGGGTTCATTCAGCGGTGTGTCCACGAGACTATCCGCCTACAGCCGTCCAGCCCAGTCAGCGAACGGTGGGCGGAAAAAGACATACAGTTGGCATCTGGCTCGTCCATCGACAAGGGCAGCCGGGTGGTTATCGACTTGATTCAGGTCAACCGGGACCGGTCGATATTCGGAGACGATGCCGAGGAGTTCAACCCCGAAAGAGTACTCCCCACAAGCGTGCCGGAGCACGGGCTAAGCTTTGGCCTGGGGATGCACGCCTGCATTGGCAAGGAACTGGCGGCAGGAGTCTTGAGACAAGGTTCCGGGGATTCGGACACCCACTTAAGCGGTGTAGTCACTTTGGCCGTAAGTAGCATGTTTGAAAAGGGTTGTCGGCCCGACCCAAACGACCCTCCGGAGATGAACCCGTCAACCAGCCGCCCCTATTTCGGCAGATACCCGGTCATTTTTAAGTAGCCGTTAACCAAATTGCCCTTAGCCTGGCTGGTCTCGCCCAACTTCAAATCTCGCAAGGTCGTAGCCAACTTCCAATGCCCCTTTGTAAGTCTTTGTGGTTCTGGCGATAAGTTCCTCTTCAGTGACCCCCAGAAACAGAGCCAAGTGTGTATACACCGCTAGCTTGGGCTTCGCCTTCACGAAAATCTTGGCCGCCTGTTCTGGAGTCGTGTGCCATCCCAAGACTTCCTCTACGTATTCCGGCAAATCCCTCAGATTTTCGGGGGCCATCGCCACTTCGTGAATCAGCAGGTCTGCGCCCTCCGAGTGCTTTATTAGGTTCTCACTGTAGGTGGTGTCACCGGAGATTACCGCCACCCGGCCGTCGTACTCCACTCTAAAACCGTAGGCCGGACTGATATTCACGTGGTCCACTAAGAATGCCGACACGGTTACGCCGTTGCGCTCGTACGCATCCCCTTCCGCAAACTCCATGGGCTCCATTTGATAACCGGTCTTATTTATAAAGTCAGCGGAAGTCATTGCGGTTTTGTCTGCGGTGTAAGCCTCTTTCAGGTGGTGAATCATATGATTGGTCCCAACCGGGCCATACACCTGTAGGGCATCGGATCTACCGAACCCGCGGGAAGCGAAAACGGGAGGAGTCAGCCAAAGGTCGGGGATGCCGGTGGAGTGATCAGTGTGTAGGTGGGTCAGGAACAGTAGACGAGCGTCTTGGAAAGAGACGTTTAGCTGATATATCCGCTGAAGGGCACCGCGTCCGCAATCGAATAGCAATGTCTCAGGGCCGGCTTGCACCAAGGCGCTGGCGCCGAATCGATCGAGGGTTGGGGAAGGAACACCCGTGCCCAATAATGTCACGATAAAATCTTCCACAGCCATATTGTGACCCTCCCCTGGGACGATTCTCGGTCCAGTTTACAGGTCTGAAAACCTCAGTGCATCAGCGAGATTCGTCTCAATTATTCTACTGAATCTCCGCCAACTCCAAAGTGGCCACGTAATCCTGACTTGTTAGCTCGACGTTCGAGACGGGATAAGGCGTCAATTCAACAAGTGTCAGGCCATAGAGGCTACCCACATCAGCGCCCACTATTCCCGCTTCCAGGGTCAATTCCACTGTGCCGAAACCCAAGACGTCACCGGCGCTGGAAACGATTGCCAGAATCACTGCCCTACCAGACCATACGCAAGTTACGTCCGACGGGCACCGGGAGTCCTCTATGAGTTCCACAAACTCCACAGTGACGCCATCATCCCCGACGTTAACGGTCTCTCCTACTTTCAAGTCAAAAGGTTCACCGAGTGCCGGGCCGGTGGCGATTGGCTCAGACGGGGCCGCATCCGTTACGAAACCCGTGGAAACATCATTTATCTCAACGGTGTATGCCGTAGCAGGCTGATAATCCAGGCCAGTGCCCAAAGACAACGTCGTTTCGACCGTTCTGTACGACTGGTCGCACAAAACATCTTTATCCGCAGGAATCAGGTTCGTTACCCTAACTTCGATTGTTTCTCCCTGGCGGATTACTTCGTAACCTGCGAATTCGACGCAGCCATTGGGAAGGGCCGATTCAATATTCAGCCGGTATTGGACCGGGAAGGACTCTAGGGCAACTACCTCAGCGCTCACGATTGGGGCCAACACTCCCACCATGTCCCCGGCGGATGGGCCGGTACCCACGGCGGTGCAGCTAGCCTCCACCAAAAAAGTGGTGCCGTTCACCTCCACCTGATAGGTCTCGCAACCCGCAATCTCGTTGCTGGGCAACTCTATGCGGTGCTCCTGCATCCCGTAGTTGGCGGTGCATTCTATGTCGACGCCCACTGTGCGCACATTCGTGACCTGCACTCGGAACACATTGCCGTCCTGGCTGAGTTGGTAGTCCTTAAACGTATCGCAGCTATTGAGTCCGCCGGAGACTATGACTAGGCTGGCATTGGGAGACTTGGCCGCCAGCTTCACTATCTCGACACTTTCTATGGGCGCTGCGACGTCAACGAAACTGGGCAAATCGGTTCCGCCGGGATTGCCAGAACCAGGGGAATCGCCCGAACCAGGGGAACCCGTTGCAGTGCCAACGTCACCCGAATCAGTGGGTTCGGGCGAACAAGCCAACATGGCTAACATAAGCACACTGACCAATATCGCAGCAAATATCAGGAACCTGAATTTGCTTCCAACAACTAACATTCTCACTACTCCCCATTACGTGTCTTGGGCCGTTACTATCAAGACGCAATTGGCGCCGGAAATGTTCCCGAGTTGAAGGACACTTTGCTGGATATAGTGATGCGGCGCTTGCCTGCTGGTAGGCGGAAGAAAATTCGCCTAATATTGGGATGATAATTCGCACCTCCATCACGTGAACAGCGGCTTTATTGCTAAATGGGCAGTTTTCGGGAGGCATTACAGGCAGAACAACTGGCACAACATCAGGAGGACAAGCATGAAGCGCAGCACATCGAAAATTTTAACCACCCACACGGGCAGCCTGCCTCGAACATCATCCGTGCAGGACCTGCTTTTGACCAGGCAAGAGCGGCGGCAGTTAGACCAAAACTTGTTTGCATCAGGGGTGGACGAAGCCGTGGCTGAGGTAGTGGCTCATCAATCGGAAATTGGTGTGGACGTGATAAACGACGGGGAGCAGGGCAGGGCCCAATACGCCACCTATGTTCAGGACCGGCTGACCGGGTTCGACGGAGAACTGCTGAACCGGGCCAGACCCAGGCTGGACGACTTGGACTTCCCCGAGTTCGCCGCCGTCCGGAACACCGGCTCCGCGACCATCCCCCAACCGGCATGCACTGGACCCATCACTTGGAAAGACTGGCCAGCGGTGCAAAAGGACATTGAGCGACTCAAGGCGGCTACAATTCAATCGGAATCCCAAGATATGGCGGCCGAGGTTTTCATGACGGCAGCTTCTCCGGGCGTAATCGCCAACTTCCTGCCCAACGAGTACTACCCAACTGAGGAAGCCTACCTCTACGCATTGGCCGACGTGATGAAAGATGAGTACAAAGCCATCACGTCAGCGGGGCTCTTGCTGCAAATAGACTGTCCCGACTTGGCCATGACCCGGGTCAGCCAGTTCTCTGACCTCACCCTTGAGGAATTCAAGAAGATCGTGGAGTTGCACGTGGAGGTGGTGAACTACGCCGTGGCTGACATACCACCGGAAAGCATGCGCCTGCACCTGTGTTGGGGCAATACTGAAGGCCCCCACCACCATGACCCCCCACTGGTAGAGCTAGTGGATTTGGTGTTGAAGGCAAAGCCCGTCGGCTTGTCTTTTGAAGGAGCCAACCCTCGTCACGCCCACGAGTGGAAAATCTGGAAAGACGTTAAGCTGCCCGACGGCAAGGTGCTTATTCCAGGCGTCTTGGACACCACCACCAATTTCATTGAGCACCCGGAACTGGTTGCCGAGCGAATCATTCGTTATGCAGAAATCGTTGGCCGGGAGAACGTTATAGCTAGCAGCGACTGCGGGTTTGGCACTTCCGCTTGGGGCCGAAAGGTGGAAAGCAGAATCGCGTGGGCCAAGCTGCAGTCCATGGTGGAGGGAGCAGCCGTAGCCACCAAGGAGCTTTGGTAAGTGGTCTGAAGATTCTGAAACGAAACACGCAATTCCCGAGGCACATTGGATGTTCGCCTCGGGAATATTAATCTGCGGGTAAATCTAGGCCGAAGTCTAGTTCCAGGAAACCTGAAGGGCTTTAAGCGACCGGAAAGTGATACTGGGCACGTGTTCCAGTTCTTGCGGCTCCAAGCGCAGGTTTGGCAGGCGCTCCGCCAGCGACTTGAACGCTTCCTGTCCTTCCAGGCGCGCCAGCGTGGCACCCAAGCAGTGGTGAATTCCAGCGCCAAAGGCCACGTGTAGGTTGGGATAACGGTTAATGTTGAAGGTGTCCGGGTCTGGGAACATTTCCGGGTCCCGGTTGGCGGAGGTCATGAACCACCTCACCCGGTCCGACTTCTTGATGGTCTTGCCGCCCAGCTCCACATCTTCATTGGCCAGCCGTTACAGCGACTTTACCGGCGAATCGTAACGCAGGCACTCCTCAATGGTGGATTTCATCTTGCCCGCCGGGTCTTGGCGCAGCAAGTCCCATTGGTCCAGGTGATTACCCAGCGCCAGGGTGCCGTTGCAGATGAGGTTTATGGTCGTTTCGTGACCCGCAAAGAGAATCAAGACAGCGTTGGCCACCACCTCTTCCCTGGTCATCTCACCTGTTTTCTCTCCGTTCGCCAGAATGGTCAGCAGGTCGTCGCCGGGGTTAACCAGCCGGTCTTCCACCAGAGGAGTCACGTAGTCCAACAACTCCTGTATGCCCTCGGCCGAGGGGCGCATACGGTCGAGATCGCTCCGCCCAATCAGCAACAGTTTTTCCGCCATTGACCGGATGAACTTTCGGTCCTCAAAGGGCATGCCCATCATCTGAGCGATTACCAGCACTGGCAAAGGCGTAGCAAAGTCCCGCATCAGGTCCATGCTTCCTTGGTCTTCCACATCGTCCAGCAGACCCTTGATGGCATGTTGCACCAGCGGACGCCAGCTTTCCTGGGACTTGGGATTGAAATAGGCGTGAACGACACCCCTAGTCTGCTGGTGCTTAGGGCGATCGTGCTGAATCATCCACTTGGAGAAAAAGTCTTTGATAAACTCATAAACGCCCATATCCGACTCATCGATGGCGGGATATGGCGGCCTAGGATCGTTCTTAAAAACCACGGAAGAGAAAAGCTCCGGATGCCTGGGCAACCAGAGCAAATCTTCGTGGCGGGTGACCAGCCATAGTTGGTACTTTTCATTCCAATGTACCGGGTCATTCTCCCTCAGTTGGGCGAAGTAGGTATATGGGTCGGACATGAAGTCGTGACTAAAAATATAGTCATTAACCGCAGTAACCATTTCTACTCCTAGTCGGCGTTTACTTTATCAATCAAGAGAACACCGGCCGTATTCACCGGATAAAATCGGACTGTTCAAACCAGCCCTCTTAATAGCCCTGTGAGTGTGTTGGGAGTATATATCGGGCAACCGCCACCAAATCGGGATTCAGGTACGAATTCAGCTGTACCAATCCGTTGGCAATATGCTTTATGGTCATCCGGCTGACCCTAAGGGATATCTACTTTCGCCCGTTATAGACACCCACTGTGATACAAGGCTATTATTCCAACACCATGATTAGGCAACAGACTAATCGGGCAAGCCCCCCACCGCCTCATCCAGGGTAATCACTGGATAGAACGTGGAGGTGTTCCAGACTGCGAACCCCAAATCGACTATGGCATCATCCACGGCATGAGCATTGGGGCCGTCTATCAGGATGAAGGTTTGGTGGGCCGACTTGCTGACCCAACCACCCTGAAATTTGCAGTCATAAGAATTCAGCACTTCAGTCATGGTGGATGCCATGACCAGTACCCGGTCCCGGATTTCATTGGCCACGCCTGGGCATTTATCGGGACTGTGGTTTAGTGAAACCATGTACAGCATAAGGCTTAACGCTCCTTCAAAAATGCGACTGGAATAGAGAGTCAGATGAGCAAAATTATACCCTGAGTAGTATCATCCAACGAGCCTCTAGTATTCACCCGAAACGTGTACTGAGCTTGCGCAGGAGAGACTATGGGCACTCAAAATGTGAATATCGGCCCGGCAGTATCCAGCGACCTGGTCCGGTTGGCGGTGGAATACAACGACGCCTTGGACCGTTGTACCCGAACCGGCGGAGAAAACATCGACGAAGTTATGCAGTTTTTCGCTGACGACGCCATGCGGGTGAATGTGGGCCAAGAACCCAGCGTCGGAAAGACGGCCATCCGGGAAAGCTTCCTGCGGCGCTCGGCCAACCTGCAACAGGTGGTGGAACTCAGGGGCATAGAGTTGTGGGGCGACTTGGTGGTCTGCCGGATTGAACGCCAGGACACGACACATGCTGTCGTCGGGTTGGAGCACCACCTGCGAATATTGCTGGTCAAAGACGGTCTAATCAAACGGCTCATCGTCGTCGTAGACCCGGAGGAAGACGCCCGGCTAAAATCACCTCCCAAAAGCATTTAATTTTTTCACCGCAGAGATACGAGAGAACGCAGAGCGACGAGAACATCCTTTAGCTCAGCGTGCTCAACGCACTCTGCGGTTAAATCAACCCCACCAAGATTCTTGTTCCAATCAGGAGAAGAAACATGAAAACCAAAGCCGCCGTGCTGTACCAACTGGGGGAGCCGCTGGAGATAGAGGAAGTTGAGCTTCAATCGCCCAAATCGGGCGAAGTGCTGGTGAAGGTGGCTGGCGCAGGGGTTTGCCACAGCGACCTATCGGTCATCGAGGGCGTGATTCCCTATCCGCTGCCCGGCGTGTTGGGCCACGAAGGGGCTGGGGTGGTTGAAGCCCTAGGGCCCGGGGTAACTAGGTTGCAAGCGGGAGACCACGTGATTTTCTCCTTCATACCGTCCTGCGGAGAGTGCTTCTACTGCCGACGGGGCAAGCCCAACCTGTGCGACACCGCCTTACGCTTGGGCGGCAACCTTTACGATGGAACCTCTCGTCTGTCGAATAGCAAGGGCGAAACTCTGAACCATTTCTCCGCCACATCATGCTTCGCCGAGTACACGGTGGTTCCCCAACAGGGCGCAATCAAGGTCGGCCCGGATGCCCCTCTGGACAAACTGGCCCTCATTGGTTGCTGCGTTACCACCGGCGTTGGCGCCGCCATCAATACTGCCAAGGTCGAGCCGGGCAGTTCGGTGGCAATTTTCGGTTGTGGTGGCGTGGGATTGAGTGTGATTCAGGGGGCCGCTATATCCGGCGCCCAACCGGTAATCGCCATCGACTTAATAGAGGAGCGGCTGGCCTTGGCCAAAGAGTTGGGGGCTACCCACACCATAAACGCGTCCAAGGACGACGCCATCAGGGGAATCCGGGATTTGACCGAGGGCCGGGGCGTGGATTACGCCTTCGAAGCCATAGGCCGGGAAGAAACCTTCAGCCAGGCGTACCGCAGCATCCACTGGGGCGGCACCTGCGTCATGGTGGGCGTTCCTTCAACCGAAGCACGACCGACTTTCGACAGCCGCTTGGTCATGCAAGAGCGGACCATCATGGGCAGCCTGTACGGGTCATCGAATCCCCACGTTGACTTCCTAAAACTGACCCAACTCTATGAGGCGGGAAAATTGAAGCTGGACGAAATGGTCACCCGCACCCGTCCCTTGGAGCAGATTAACGCCGCATTGGACGACCTGAGAGCCGGATTGGGGGCCAGAACCGTCATTACTTTCGATTAAACAAATAACCCATAACCTATAGACATACAGCGGCTGGTTCCGGACATCAAAAACCGGAAAGCGCAATCCGGGTCGTGGTAGAAAGTCATACACTCTTCAAACTCGCTTTCCGTGACGAGGCCTGTTCCCAGGATGGGTGTGCGCAAGCGTACCATGGTCAACATCATCGCCTCACTGAACGGGGTTCCTCCACGGTAAACGGATACCTCGCCTCTGCCCTGCACTGCCTCGAATCCCAATGAACCGATGAGGCCGAACAGCCTGTCACCGAAATTCGTGTCTAACCCAATGATATCGATAGCCTGGAGCATTGCTTTTTCTACCTTTTCAGCAACTTCCCTTATCTGAGTAGGTACCGAAGGATCAATTCCGTAGATTAGAAAATCGGGATCTTCCACGAATAGCCAACCACCAGGTTTAATGGCCTGGGCTAATTTCCTGAGCATATCCTCCCTTTGTGGAAGGTGAATGAGGACCGCACGGGCGTGGACCAGATCAAATTCGGCTTCAGGAAGCTCATCTGTAATTTAGTTGAACTCCCATACATCCAGATTGGGATAATCCAATGCCTTGAGGAATTTTACTTCCAAGTCCGCTGCCACCACTTGTCCGGCTGCTCCTACGGTTTGACATAGCCATTCGGCTATCGACCCTCCGCCGGCCCCGGTTTCCAAACAGCGCCACTTTTCGGAAACCCCAATCTCTTGAAGGGCCCGGATTGTCGCAGGGTCTGAGAGAATTTCGATGCCCCTCAAGCGTTCCCGCTCCGAAACCCACTCGTGTGTAGGCGTTCAGCGATAAT
>DCAE01000020.1:0-2952 GCA_002311385.1 Dehalococcoidia bacterium UBA1141
AAGACTTGAAGAGGGACGTATGGTACTGCTCTGGTAAGAGTATCAATGTAAATATTGTAACGAGGACGAGGCCGTTTATGTTTTGTATAGCCGCACTGAACCCATTTGTTTAATGTTCCCTCGGCCCGGGCCCGCTCTTTTTCTTACCGTCTCTACGCACTACGACCACAGGCATTCCATTAAAAAGCTTAGGGAGAGAAGTCTGGTGAATATAAAATCTCACCCCAATACCTGTAGCTTCTGTTTTCTCGAATGGCGTCGAGCCCATTTCTTCTTTTGCTTTAGGGGTATTCAGGTAGAGAGTACACATGGGACACACCTTCATGGGGGATTTTGTAGGATTCATTAAATTGAGCCACAGATGCATCTTGTGGAGTGAGTATACAGGCTCCAACTCCACGGTCTCTAACGACCGCTCTTAATCACATCATGGTGTGCCTGACGAGATTCGAACTCGCAACCCCCGGTTTAGGAAACCTCCGCTTAACCTACACGCAATCATTCGATCCTAGGCGTGGCACCTCCTAGACCCACAAGTAACTAACACTTAACGAACATGGGGATGTTTGTTCAGAAGAGACCGAAATTCTGAAGCTTTACCATTCCGAATATTGGCCCGACTCAGAACGGGCACATAAATTATACGACGCGGCAGATGTTCGAATTCTCCCCTATTGGGAATTCTTGAAAGATATTTTTTGGGAAATCCGATCGACCTATTGCTCAGCCTCCTGGGAAAGGGATTAGACAATCAGGTCAGTCCGGCATCGTGCCACCGCCAAGCCGGCTCGTCAATAATTCTGGCATTTTGACGCCGTGTACAGCATACCGGGGTTAGGCGTATTCTGAGATAACGAATTTAGATTGGTAAATGTTTCGTTGCATTCAATGCAACCCTAGTGCCCCGTCCAGTGGAGGCAAACTCAAAGGGTCGGCGGCGCGTTTAACTCCAGTTGAATCTAAGTACTTCACTAAAACAAGCGGCTTACCCCCTTGGTATATTACGCCAGCGGAAATTCGGCCTGTTGTGGTCCTCTATGGCGCTATCTGGAACGGGTATGCAGATGGAGGCCGTGGCCCTTGGGTGGTTGGTCCTCATCCGGACCGACTCACCATTCCTGGTTGGGTTAATCGCCTCGGCTAGGATGGCGCTCAACTTCCTGGCCCTATTCTCAGGAGCCATCGCCGACCGGGTGCCCCGCCACAAGCTTGTAGCCGCCGTAATGTTCACCGCGAGCCTGCTGAGCTTGGCGATGTTCACGCTGCTTCAGAGTGGCCGCTTGGAAGTGTGGCANNACCCCGAGGAGGTTCCCCGGCGACGGGCTAGGGTCTCATGGCGCGACTCTGGTGCAGGTACTTGGCGACCACATGACCTGGGCGGGAGACTGATCCGCATCACTCCCAACTTGAGAGCCGAAGGGATAAACTCCATGATGTTCATCTCTTGTCCACTATATGGCCTTCGACGCACCGATTGAGGGAATTATATCTCTGCTCATTGGGGCCTCACCGTTCGAGCTTTTATAGGGCAGCCGACCCAGCCTGAGCGCATTCTTCGTCTTGTTGTGACGTGGCCCCGCTGCCCCCGATTGCGCCCACAACTTCACCGTCCTTGAGTACCGGTACGGCGCCTTGAGCCGGAAGCATCCGGCCTCCCATTGTGGCGATGACCGACTGTATGACTGGGGAGTCGGCCTGTAAGGTCCCACTGGCCCGTCCAAATCCGGCCGAGGCGGCGGCCTTGCCTTGGGCCACGGTGGCGCTAACCGCGCTGGCGCCTTGCATACGATTGAAGGCCAGGAGATTCCCTCCGGCATCACACACCGCAATGCTTACTTTCACGCTTAACTCGTCGGCTTTGGCCACTGCCGCTTGTACCATTCGATTTGCTTCCGCCAAGGTGATTGCCATGGGATGACCTCCTAATCTCAAATGAACAACTCTGGTGTATAGAATTTCGCAGACTGTCGCCTATTTCACCCCCTAATCGATGTGGCCGCTTGGGATAGGAGCCGAAGCGTGCGGTCCAGGGACGCCTCCCTGTCGACGCCTGCAGGCACGGGTGAGGCCATAATTTCCGACGCGCCCAGGGAGAAAAGCTGTTGGAGACTCTCCATCACCCGAGATTCGTCGCCCCAAGCCGCAACGGAATCCACCATGGCGTCACTCCAGGTACCTTGAGATACCTCAGGGAACCCGGCGGCGATGAACATATTCTGGTAGAAAGGAGCGCGGGCAAATCCGGCGAACTGCTGCCGGACCGCGTCACGTGCTTCGTTAGGGTCGTCGTGGACGCATACCGGGAGGTGGGCAACCAAAGGAGGGACCGTGCGCCCAGCCCGGTCTGCTCCCGTCCTCATAGCGGGCAGCGCGACGTCGTGAAGATAGGAGCCGGGGCACACCCAGCTAATCGCACCGTCAGCTTCGGCCCCACACATCTGAAACGCTTGGACCCCAAGGGCCGCACCCATGACAGGTACATTTACTGGTGAAGGTATGCTGGTGTGGGCCTCGTAATGGCGCCCGGAGAAGTCCACCGAACCCTGCTGGAGCAACGATTTTTCTATGCGGATATACTCGCGCAAGTGCGACAGCGGCGCCCTGAAATCTACTCCCAACGTTTGTTCCATGCCAGCCCGCCCACTGGTGCCCAACCCAAGCCGGAACCGCTCTGGAGCTAGCTGTGCCAGAACCAGTACCTGCTGGGCCATCGCAACGGGATGACGGGAGAACGTCTGAGTAATAGCTGTTCCAAGCGTGATTTGTTGGGTGCGGGTGGCAGCGGCAGCGAAAAGTCCGAGACTGTCCGCTCCTCCGGCACTCCCGCTGGTCATCCACGCTGCCCGGAGGCCTCTTTTTTCCAAATCTTCGATGACGGACAGAGCCGCGTTGCTGTCGCTGGCTGAAACCGCGACACCTATTCTTGTTTCGTTCATGTTTTCCTACCCACTC
>DCAE01000020.1:3203-5472 GCA_002311385.1 Dehalococcoidia bacterium UBA1141
ACTGGCGTTATGACTTTCACCGCCCTGTTGGCCCTGGCCTCCGGCTTCTTCCGGATGACGTTGGCCGGCGTCCCTACGATTCGCCAGCACATAAGGGACGTATTTTACGGTTGGTGGGTGCTTTTTGCAGCCATATCCGCCAGCGCCTTTGTTTCCGGGGTAGGTAACTGGACGCTCACCATCCTCATCTCACCGATGTCCCAAGATTTGGGATGGTCTCATGCCCAGATCCTAGGCTCCTTAACAGTCGCCGGGTTTTCTGGTGCGCTGATATCCCCCATAGTCGGACGCATCGTTGACCGCCACGGCGCCCGCAGAATCATTACCACCAGCCTTTTGGGCCTTGGTTTGGGGTTGGTACTCACCTCGAGAATCCAAACAATTTGGCAGTTCTATGCCCTCTACGCCTTCGGGCTGGGGTTGTCGTCCTCGGCGGTGAGCCGGGTGGGCGCTCAGGCTATCGCATCTAACTGGTTTATCAGGAAGCGCGGCACGGCCTTCGGCGCCATCATGGCGGGTTCGACCATATCCGGAGTGGCTTTTACCTTGGTATCTCAAGCCATCGTTGAACGCTGGGACTGGCGCATGGTGTGGCTAATACTCGGGTTGGTCGTTCTTTTGGTTCCTCTACCCCTGGCCTGGTTGGTAATCCGGCGCAGACCAGAAGACATAGGGTTACGGCCTGATGGGGAGGCGAGCACACCGGAGGCCCAAATGGGGCAAGTCCCCGGCGACTACCGTGCCACCATCGGCCAAGCGGCGTATGAAGGCTGGACACTTCGGGAAGCCATCAGAACCCGCTCGTTCTGGCTTCTCAACGGCGGACTCCTGCTTATAGGTTTCCCATCATTTTCCATCATTGTGGTAATGCATCCCTATTTCACCGAGTTGGGGGTTTCTGCAGGGGCGGCAGCGGCATTGGTAAGCTTTTATGCGATCTCTAGCTTCATTGGAGCTTTGGTCTGGGGAATGCTGCTACAGCGCTTCCTGGTGCGGGTCATGTTAGTTCCCTCGACCCTGGCCTACGGCACGGCCGTGATCTTGTTCGTAGTTTTGGGGCGATTCGCGTCGGTACCCCTGCTGTATATTTCGACTCTGCTCTTGGGCCTGGGTATCATGGGTATCTCCCAGATTGGAAACCAGGTCTGGGCAGACTACTACGGCCGAAAAGAAGTGGGGGCGATCATTGGGACGTCCAACCTTATTCGTACTGTGCCCTTGGCCTTAGGACCCCTACTGGCAGCCGGCATTCACGACTGGATGGGAGGCTATCGACCCGCGTTCGTTCTATTTGCAGCCTTGTGTTTTGCCGCCGCCTTCGCATTTTTCTTCGCCAGCCCTCCCAGAGCCAGGTCCTATTCCGACAAAGGCGGCCCGTAGCATTGAGGCCTCGGCTGGGTCGAGTGCTAGCCGCCTCTTCTCAAGCAATCGAAAAACCGCCGCTGAAACCGTACCAATCCTCGGGGCCAGGTCGGCGCCAGCGGCCGCAGTGATCATGGTGTCGTCACCAAAACAGCCCACGCGACGGGAGTCACCTCTATTTAATCAAGTGAGCTCCTTAGTCAATTGAGTCAAACCAGATGCGCCAGCTTAGGGAGCGGTCGCTTAACGGGCCGAGATCAGAACGACTGCGTTGCCTGCACGGCTAAACGGAGTAAAATGCGAACCATGATGGGTTTAAAGACTTGGGTGCGCGATCAAGGGCTCACGGTGCTGTGAAACACGGTCATTATTCCCACCAGGCTGGCAAAGGATCGGCGCCCAAATTAGTCTCCTACCGCATCCAATTCAGAGCAGAGACCCCCTCGATCATGGCCAGTCCCACGACAAGTGGTATTATTGCGGCCCAACCTTGCCTGGGTTGCCCCTGCCTCCGCCAGGTGGATAAGTGACGCCCATCGGAGACTGTACGCGGCGTTGTCAGAGTTGGCCCGAGTAAACCAACTGTCTGATAATCCGGAGAACCGTACACCTGGGCTCTTGGAACGCATTCAAGTCGCTAATGGGGAATTCCAGGCCGCAGTAGAAGAGTGGTACCACCAAGCCAGGCGGTAAGAGTCAGCCAGGTTAAATGATGAAACCCAGTATGGAACTTTGGACTGTGATGCGAGGATTCCTAAGCTCGACGATTAGCCAGTTTCTGCCTTAACAAGGTGGCTGAAAAAGTGGCTGAACTTCTGACTACTTGAACCGACCAGACGGACGCATTGGTACAATTCAGGCGTAATTTGCCAAGTTGGCGGGGCTAGATGGACGCCCTAGTACGAAT
>DCAE01000131.1:0-1361 GCA_002311385.1 Dehalococcoidia bacterium UBA1141
CTGGGTCTTGTGGGCGCCCTGGTGGTCAACTCTTCAAGGCCCCCGATCCGAGCCGGAAAAACGGATTCCGTAGGTCTGGAGCAGCTACCAAGAGACGGTAATTAGACTGGCTAGAACGCTTTAAGTCCCCCAATCCGCCCGCATTTATGCCGAGCAGGTGAGCAGCGAGGACGCCATTAAAGCCTACAAGCCCATTGTCACTTGAGGAGACGGACACACAGTGCTTGCCGAAACGTGGCCAGGATACCGCAGGAGGCATAACGGATTTGAAGTCATAGACCCGTTCACCACCATTCACTGACGTCCATTTAGCCTTGATTCTTTCATGCACATTTCCACAGATATGTTTCTCGTCCCATAGTTGTGCACCGGTGTGGCTGTCGGTTTGGCTGTCAATTGCCAGTACCACTTGGTTACCGGGAGTTTGATCTTCTAGAGTCCAATGATAACGATTCGGTAGATAACCTGTCCTTTCAACGAGTAGGAACTCCTTCATGTACTGCTACCATCGGGCAGTAGGGTGAATGACCATAACGCTATTTATGGAGTTTTATTATGCACGACCAAAACTTTAAGTTCGAAGACGGAGAAGCTTACGAACAGACGATGGGTATTTGGAGCCAACTTGTTGGTTTTAAATTCCTGCAATGGTTATCTCCTTCAATTAACCAGCGCTGGATCGATGTCGGATGCGGTAATGGGGCCTTTACCGAGCAAATAGTCAAAAATTACAAACCTAGTGAGGTCCAAGGCATTGATCCGTCGGATGACCAGATTTATTTTGCTAAAAACCGGCCAGGAGTTCAGACAGCAACCTTTCAAATTGGGGACGCAATGGCGTTGCCGTTTGAGTCGGATCAATTTGATTTCGCCACAATGGCTTTGGTGATTCGATTCGTGCCAGACCCGGCACAAGGGGTTGCGGAGATGAAAAGGGTCGTTCGCCCAGGAGGTGCAGTAGCCGCTTACGTATGGGATAGCTTAGGCGGTGGTATGCCCCATGAGCCAATCCAGGCTGAGCTGCGCTCCATGAGTCTTAAATACCCTCGTCCACCTAGTGCAGAAGCCTCGAACTTGGAAGTTTTGCAGAAACTTTGGGTCGATGCAGGATTACGGTCAGTTGAAACCCAAATAATCACAGCCGAAAGAACTTTCGCTAGCTTCGAAAATTTCTGGAGTTTGTCGTCCAACTCACAGACGTTACAGTCAGTCTTAGAGGATTTAGATCCTGCAACTTTGGGTCAGCTAAAAAGTTCAATCCAGGCGCGTTTAACCGCTGAAACAAATGGCCAAATTACATGCTCAGCACATGTAAACGCCATCAAAGGTTTAGTCTGAGATCTGTTATACAACGACCTGGC
>DCAE01000131.1:1457-3288 GCA_002311385.1 Dehalococcoidia bacterium UBA1141
TTTCTGAAAACGCTCCGCTATCTCAGCATTCAAGAAGCTGTTTTGTCAAGGGCTTGTGCCTAGATTCAGAGAATACACTAAAGTCAGGCCACAACGGTTTTCAAGTGCGTCGCCGTGCGTACCAATGGGTTCATATAGCCCTGTTTTCTTGGAACTTTACGCCTGCAATGTACCAATGCGTTCATTACCACCCGATGGCACATATCCGCTTTGGTCGACGTATTGGTCGACGGACTGACACAGACCAATTAAAGACCAATTCACTATCAGCACACTTGATTCAGCCAACCACCACCAGTGGCTAGTAGCACGGGAGAACACTTTTATAAGAGGAGTCCAGACGACAAGCTTCATTGAAATCTTTCTGCGCCAAAGAAGTTAACCCAACCTTTTCGTACTCTCTGCCTCGTTTGGAATACCAAGCACCTATGGGGAATATTCAGATAGCTTTTGTGTAGTCATCGATAGCTTCCCAGGGCATATTCATATCTCTGTAAGTATCCCCTCTGCCCAAGAACGCACTTTGCAGAGTTAGGTTTGCGTTATCAATCGAACCTTTCCACGAAGTATCGAATAGCACAACAGTGATTGCTTCATCAAACTTCCGTAAAGCAGAAATGTAATCACCGATAGCTTTTAACTCTTTGCCCTCCGTTTGCAGCCTCCGCGAAGTACTTGAAAGGTTCCAGATGCTTGTTGGAAAGGGTGTGGGGCTTGGAGCGATTGTTGGGGTCTGTGTTGGTCTCCGAGTCGGAGGGATTGGAGTCCAAGTGGGTCGCACCCGTGTGGCAGTCGGCTTAGGTTTAGGAGTGGGAGTGATTGTAGGAGTCGGTGTGACTGTTGGAGTTGCTGTCACACGGACTACCCAGGGAGTAGCCGTCGGCTCAGCTGTCACTCGGACTACCCAGGGAGTAGCCGTCGGCTCGGAAGCTTGTTCTTCCCTAACCTTGACCCAAGCTTCTACCGTCGCTTCGATGGCCCGTTCTTGGGCAAGTCGGGCCTCCACCGTCGCTTCAATGTCAGGCGTCGCAGTACATGCCAACGCCATCAGCACGATAACTGCTAGTGATATGGAAGATAGGTAGCGCATGGCGGTAGTCTACACGGTCAATTAAATGTGTAAAATATGGCCACACACTTATGACTCTTGACCACGCCCTGATACTAATCTTCATCGTCATGGGCCTGGCCGTACTCCCCTTGAAGTTCGGCCTTTGGCGGCATCTATCTGGAAGGCGTTCCAAAATATGTGACCGTGATGAATAGAGATGTGAGACACGCCGACTCCCCATGATTCTCAAAACTGCTGTGGTTGTTGCTGGAGACATAGCCGTTTTCTTGGCGTTCGTAATCTTCGGCAAGGCAGAGCATGAAATCACCCTTGGGCAAGCACTATTTCGTACCGCACTGCCATTCGGGTTTGTATGGGTCGTTGGTTCTCCGTGGTTAGGCGCGTACAAAGCATCCACGCTCTACAATCTGAGTATGTTGGCATGGAAAATACCGTTAATCTGGCTTTTGTGCGGCTTAGTCGCGCTCGTTGGTAGAGCCTTACTAACCGACGCTTCTTGGATACTGTCTTTTGCTGTTGTCTCAATAGCGGTTCAAGGTGTGTTGTTAATCAGTTGGCGCGGTGTATTCATGTTGGCCGTCACCAAACTCGTTAAGGAACCGATCTGTTAATCGTCCGACCCTGATATCTCAGAAATCACCGCCCACAATTCCAGGCTAAGTTCCACGTTGCCGAAGAAGAACCCGACAGCCCATTCCAGCGGCTTATTCAACGAAATGGCCACATGTCACGTCTTGTCAAGCCCTGTTGCGCCATGTC
>DCAE01000131.1:3438-3790 GCA_002311385.1 Dehalococcoidia bacterium UBA1141
TTACGTTCTCTCGTCCTTTGGCGGGATTAAATCACATGGGAACCCGGTTCACGAAGAGCGCGATAGTAAAAAATATGGATTTATGCATGAATGGCAATATTTTGGTTTCGGAGAGCAAAAGGTGGACTGGAAATCGAAGAAAATGAGGACTGGAAGCCACCGACTGGCTCATAAGCAATCTAGCGTCGAGAAGTCCTGACATCACCTGCATTTTTAATCAACAAAATATGGGGCGATACTTACCCATGCCGATAAGCATCAAGAGGCGAACGGATTCCTTGACTACCCACAACCACAGGGTATGAAAGGTCACGCTTTTATTTCCTAGTACTTTCCTACCCATGATTTCACT
>DCAE01000047.1:0-116688 GCA_002311385.1 Dehalococcoidia bacterium UBA1141
TTGTGAACGGGAGACCTTCCCCCGTAAAGGGGGGAGGGGCTTATTCGCGTACTTGGAAATAGGCCAATCTTCTTTCCTGTGCGGAGCGGGAACCTGTCCTCTCCCCCTTTACGGGGGAGAGTTAGAGTGGGGGTATGATTTTTTACGGAATTTCGCTAGATTACTCCTGACGAGCGTAAATTGACCAAGTCTGCTTGCGCATATCCCAACTCTCCACAGTAAATCTCGGTGTTGTGCTGGCCCAACAGAGGAGCAGGATAACGAAATTCAAAGTCCATGGCCGACAACTTGGGTCCCATGCCGGGATATCGGGCTTTGCCAGCGATCGGGTGGTCCAATTCCGCAAAGAATCCCCGCTCACGCAGGTGCTGGCACTCCAACAAGTCTCCGGCGTCTTGAGCCATCCCAAAGACGAGCCGCCGCTCCCCCGATTCTTCGAAGAGTGGTTTACGATCCCACTGGGCCAGGCCTTTAATCAGCAATTGCTTCAATTCCTCGCCGTGCTCAATCCGGCCAGCGCCGGTGGCGAACCGCTCGTCCTTGAGTTCCTCCAAGCCAATGAGTTCGGCGACTACCGGCCAGGGTTGAGAGCCTTGGACCGATGGCACCACGTAGCCGTCCTTGGCAGGCATCAATTCCTCGAATCCCGAACCGCGGACAGGACGTCGGCCTTTAATGGCCCCCATGTAGGTGTAATAAGGCACAGCCTGAACCAAGTGGGACGCAAGGCACTCCACGATGGAAACCTCCACCTGCTGACCTTCACCGGTGGCCATGCGCTGGAAGAGGGCCGCCAGAGTGGCTGCGGCGGCATTTGCTCCGGATACGTAGAAGGACTGGTCCAATGCGTTTCGCAGTGGTTCCCGGTCCGAATCTCCGGAGTGGTACATCAACCCGCTCATGGCACAGGTGATAATGTCGGTGGCAGAAAAGTCTCTGTATGGTCCCGATAGGCCAAAGGGGGTGATAGAAGTGACAACCAAGGCGGGGTTCACTTGTGCCAATGTGGGATAGTCCAGACCCAGGTTCTCCGATTCCGTGGGCGAGAAGTTCTCCACCAGCACGTCAACATCTCCGAGCAACAAGTCAAGAATCGCCCTGCCGGAGCCGGAAGCCAGGTCCAGAGTGATGCCCCGCTTGTTGGAGTTTAGGTAAAGGAACTGAACGCTCTTGTCGGGATGAGGGTCGTCCCCAACAAAGGGACCGGACCGCCTGGAAACGTCACCTGAATCCGGCGCCTCAACTTTTATAACTTCGGCGCCGTAATCTGCCAGCAGTTTGGCGCAAAACGGGCCGGACACGTGACTGCTCAGATCAAGAACTCGGATACCTTCTAAAATCCCGGTGGTCACTCTTCGTATTCCCAAACCAATGGCAGGCTCTGGCCTCGCTTGGGAAGAACAACCGTTGCTTGGCCGGAGACTGTCATTTCACCACGGTTATTGCGCAACCCGACCTGGCAATCCACGTAGCCAAAGCCCTCCACCTCTCGCTTGCCGGTAACGGCGCCGTAGGCTGTCAGTACGTCACCGGGATAATCCATGCCCCGGTGTTGCACCTGATAGCGTTTGAACCAGCCTTCCTCCCCGGCGAACCTGACCAGCAGCTCCCCGATGTACTGGTTCTTCAGCGAGCCATTGACCACCACGTTGCTAAGGCCTTGGCGTAGCTGAGCGAAGGGAAGGTCCCAGTGAATACGAGCGTAGTTGCCGTTAGCGGCGGCCCAACGCACCAAGTGGGTGGTGGTGATGGGTCCCTTCACCACCGAAGGAAGTTCGTCTCCTTCTGTCACGTCCTCGAAATAGCGCTGCTGGGACTCTTGGGACTGGGGCTTGGGCAGCACCACATCGGATGATGGCGGCGAAACAACTACTTCTTGCAGTGTTGTTTCCAAGGCGGCTGCAGAGGCGTTGCCCTTGCCCAGTTCGTCCTCTCCCGGTAATGTGCGGTGGATGCTGACCCGGTCGGCAATGCTGATTTCTTGATTGTCTTGGTCGGTCAGGGTTTCCTGGCGTATCACGAATACCAGAGGCCCCGAGCGGCCCTGTTTCTCAAAGATATCCCGGATGCGGAACTTGCGGGTCACCCATGCGCCAACGTATGCGGGACGCAAGAATTGCCAATCGCTGCCGCCGTTTAGGCCATAGCTGTTGAATGGCAGTGGGACTTCAAAGTGAGATTCCTGACCTGCGCCAAAAAAGCCGATGGGAGGAGCAATATCCTTCCAAGTGGCCAAGGGGGGGCAGAGTAGCCCGCCAAAACGGCTCCTCTTGGCGTAGTCTGCGTCAACATAGAAGGGGTTGGGGTCTTCGGTGGCGTCGGCCAGGTCGTAGGCCATCTCGTCGCTTATGGCGAAGCGGTTACGCTCTGGCGGTGTTTCCTGGCCGATGAGGGCCAGCACTTCCGGTGTTATCAGTTTAGAAGCCATGAACGGTGTCCCTTTCGATTGATTTCGGTTAATACCATGAATTGTTTGAGTGATTCCATCGCCGATGTTGCCTGAAATAAAATGTAAATCGGCTGTGTATTAGGCATCGGAGCGACAGCAGCAGTTTAGCATAGAAGCGTGACTACCGGACCGGTAGAGATTCTTTCTCACTTTCCAGATTTGGCAGCCCAATTGTCGCCAATGTGTGTTGTAAGATAGGAACATTATAGCCCCTTTTCCTCACGGGAAAAGTTAGGAGTACTCAAATGACCCTGACTCAGTTTATTGAAGACTCATTCGCCAAAGAGCATGAGTTTCTGATGGATGCCGTCCACGACCTGACCCACCAAGAGTTGGTTTTTCGAGCCGGGCCCGAGGCCAATAACATCAACTGGCTGCTCTGGCATATGTTCCGCGTGGAAGATATGTGGATTCAGTTCTTCATCAAGAAAGAGGCTGAGATTTGGGAGAGAGACGGCTGGAACGAAAAATTTGGGCTGCCCACGAGAGACAACGGTTTTGAGCATACCCCGGAGCAAGTCGCCAATTTCCCAACGCTGGACCTGAAGGAGCTATTAGCGTATGGCGAATCCTTGCGGGCGGCGACCCTGGAGTATCTGAGAAGCCTCAACGCCGAAGACTTTGAAATGGTTCCCCGGGAAAGGCGGCCTGAGATGTCCGTGGGCCAGATATTCCGGCAAATCGTTGGCGAATTCTACCAGCATCAGGGCCACATCTCTTATATAAAGGGTTTGGCCCGCTCCGGCGCCAAATCCGCCTAGTCGGCTTTCCATTGGCTTCCCATCGGCTTCCCGGTCCGCTCTTTCCAACAATCTCAGTTCACGGCAGCCAGTGAACTTGCCACCTGACCGGTGGCTTTTTGCTTGTATCGCGCTTTGGATACCCTAGGGCGACCGGAGCCATTTTACCTATAATGGTTTCTAATATTCCAGTGTCGATCGGCGTGTCGGGCACCGGCTATGGGTGGATGGGAGAGACGGGATGAATACCCCAGGCAAAGCCAGATTAATCATTATTGCGGGATTGGCTATTCTTATCATGGCTTGTGCCTCCGATGGTTCCAGCTCTGGTTCCCAAGTCAGTTCGCCTGAACAATCTGGACCAGAGCAACCCACCTTGATGGCAACGCTGGCACCAACTCCGACCACTATCCCCTCTGCCACAAAAGTCCCAACGCCCACACCCACTCCGGTTCCGGTGCCTTTGGCCAAGAATTTAGGCGAACAGGGCGGTTCTTTGACCGTGGCAGGATTCGCCGACGTTCCCCACCGGGACGTGCACCAAACCGTGCAAGAAACATTGGCCTCATTGGGGCCTGGGTTGGCGTATAGCCGGTTGCTCAGGCTTCAGCCCGGCCCGGGCAATGAACAACCCAACCTGTTATTGGAATGCGACCTGTGTTTAAGCTGGGAATTGACTTCCGACCTGGCATTTGAGTTCCAACTAAGGGAGGATGTCAGGTGGCAAAACATCGCTCCGGTAAATGGCCGCGCTTTGGTGGCCGACGATCTTGTTTATAGCTACAACCGTATGCGCACTCCAGGGTGGGCCAGCTCCGGGTTATTAGCGTCTTTCGGCGAAATTGAGGCCTTGGGTCCCCATAGTCTTAGGATTGAATTAGCCGTGGCAGACGCCGACGCCTTGCTGTCTTTGGCCGACGGCCATAGCAAAATCGTTGCCCGAGAGGTTGTGGATCAGTTTGGAGACCTTCGGGAAAGCCCGGTGGTCGGGACGGGCCCTTGGATCTGGGTGGAATCCGAAGCCTCGGCCGGCACATTCTTGCACCGTAACCCGAACTACTTTGAAGACGGACTACCTCTCCTTGATGAACTGGCAATCAGGCCGATAAAGCCCATCGGAAACACCGATTCCCCAGGCCTTGAGCGGCTGGCTGCTTTCCAAAGCGGCATCGTAGATATGGCTATTCTTCCTCCCAGCGAGTGGAGGCAACTGCGGGATTCAGGAACTGAAGTCGGCTCTGTATTATCTCGTCAGTCCGGCACCGGTGTCGCCTTGAGCTTCAACGTCCAGTCGCAACAATTAGCCGACGTTGCCGTGCGGCGGGCGATTTGGCGGGCAATCGACCCTTGGAACTATGTGGACACCGTCTGGTCCGGTCAGGGATTTGTGAGCTTGGGGATACCCGTCCGCAGCCCAACATCGTTGTTGAGCCGCGAAGAGATGCGTGGCCTGTATTTCGCCGACCCCGGCATGGCCAGGGATGCGCTGGCCGAGGTGGCCGGCAACCTGGACATCGAGATTTCCGTACGGACTGAGTCTTTCGGTGATGTTTACGTGGGCCTTGAGCAACGCTTGACCGACGACCTAAAGCAGGTCGGGTTTAACCCCACCATACGGCGTCTCGATCCCGCCCAGTTCAGCGACGTGGTCTTGAATCAACGGGACTATCAGATTGCGCTGGGAGTGCTGCCGCCGACATCCACGACCAATAGCTTCTTGACTGCCCTGCTCCATAGTCAAGGGCGATGGAACATTTCCGGCCATCAAGACCGGGAATTGGACGCTATGATTGAGATGCAGGCATCAGAGTTTGACCCTATTAAGCGGGAAGAACTGCTAAAGGAGATTCAGCGCCGAGTGCTGGACCAAGCCTATCTATTCAGCCCCGTGACCGGCGCATCGCGATGGGTGTTCGACCCGCAGGTGCGCGGTTTCTACCCCAACACGGCACTATCCGAATATCATTACTGGTCTCGAGTCTGGCTGGACCGGTGATTCTGTAGTGGGGCTATTTCAGCCAGACTGGGCATGGGAATTACTGGAACGGTATTTTTTGATGCCTTCTTCGAGGGCAACCCACGGGAGCAGGGCGCATTTTATGCGTACTGGGAACTGCCTGACCACCGTCAGAGATTTTAGCGGCCCCAAATCAACTGAAGATTTCTCCCCTTCGTCTCTCCCATACATCGTGTCACGGAAGGCCAACGCCAAGGCATCCAAGTCTTCCAGTTTCTGCCCCTTCATCGCCTCCGACATCAAAGACGCCGTTGCCTGAATGATGGAACAGCCTTCTGATCGAACGCCTACTTCGACCACAGTGCCGGCATCGTCGAATTTAAGCTGCAAGATGATACGGTCACCGCAAAACGGGTTGAATTCCTCGGATTCAAGGTCGGCCTCAGCCAGGATTCCCCGATTCCGGGGGCTCCGAAAATGCTCGAGGATCAAGTCTCCGTACAGGCCGTCGAGGGGAACATCGGGGGATTGAGGCATTAGTTGTCTTTTTTATCTAGTCTGCTGAAGTTCGATTGGCAACAAATAGCGTAGCACAACAGATGGGCCGGGTCTGTTAGGCGCACCACTAACATATTCGTCATTCCGGCGAAGGCCGGAATCCAGTAATCATCCCGACTACGCGAGTTTGTGGGCACTGGCCTCCGCCGGTGAGACGGGTAGTTGGCGCACAGAGCGGGTGATACAAAGTAAAAGTGGTGAATCCGGTAACGCTTCGAGGATGATGCCAGATAGGACCTACTCTGTGGTAACTGCGTCGTCCTGGCCATCCATGGCGGCACGGAGAGTGTGCCAAGCCAACACGGCGCATTTGATGCGTGTAGGGAATTCCACCACGCCTGAGAGAGATTCCAAGTCGCCGAGGGTATCGTAGTCCAATTCGGCGTCTAGGTCGGTCATCATCAACCGGAAAGCCTCAAATGTTTCCTCGGCTTCACTGGTTGATTTGCCTTTCACGCTTTGAGTCATCATAGATGCTGATGCTCTGGAGATGGCGCAGCCCGAACCTTGAAACGACACGTCGTTGATCACGCCGTCGGCCACTTGTAGAAACACGGTTATCATGTCCCCGCACAGGGGATTAAAGCCCTCGGCAGACTGAGTCGCGTCTTCCATGCTGCGGAAGTTGTGGGGCTTGCTGTTGTGCTCTAGGAGTATCTCCTGGTAAAGATCGTTTAAGCCAGCCACTAGCTGAACACCTCAATGACGCGGTCGATTGCTTTCGCCAGAGCATCCAGGTCTTCTTTGGTGTTGTAAAAGGCCAAGGAAGCCCTAGCGGTAGCCGGGATCCCGAAGCGGTCCATCAGCGGCTGGGCGCAATGATGCCCGGTACGTATCGCGATACCCTCGGCGTCAAGTATGGTGCCTATGTCGTGGGGGTGAATGCCGTCCATCACGAAAGACAATATTCCCGATTTCTCTTGGGCGGTGCCGATTATTTTAAGGCTACTGATTCGGGAAAGCAGTTCGGTCCCATATTCCAATAACCCGCTCTCGTAGGCCCCGATGCGCTCCATCCCCAAGGCATCAACGTAGTCCACAGCCGCACCCAAACCGATGCTTCCGGCAATGTTGGGCGTTCCTGCCTCAAATTTGTGAGGCAGGACATTGTATAAAGTCTTCTCAAAGGTGACTGAGCGAATCATCTCGCCGCCACCCTGATAGGGAGGCATGGCCTCCAACAGGTCGGCTTTTCCGTAGAGAATTCCAATTCCGGTGGGCCCATAAAGCTTGTGGCCCGAGAAAACGTAGAAGTCGCAATCCAAGTCCTGCACGTCCACCTTGGCATGCGCAACCGCTTGAGCACCGTCCAACAGCACCGGCACTCCGTGGGCGTGGGCTATCTCAACCACCCTCTTGGCTGGGATGATAGAGCCCAAGGCGTTGGATACATGAACCATGGATACCAGTTTGGTGCGGCTGGTGATCAACGCCTCATATTCGTCAAGAAGCAATTCCCCGGAATCGTCTATGGGCGCCACTTTAAGGATTGCGCCCCTCTCTTGACAGAGCATCTGCCAGGGAACGATATTCGAGTGGTGCTCCATTGTGGAGATGATTATCTCATCGCCTTCCTGGATGTTCTCTCTGCCGTAGGTCTGAGCCACCAAATTTATGCCTTCGGTGGTGCCACGGACGTAGATAATCTCCCGGTCATCGTCAGCGTTGATGAAACGGCGAATCTTGCTCCGGGCTTCCTCGTAGTGGTCGGTGGCTCGTTGGCTAAGGGTGTGAACGCCGCGGTGCACGTTGGAGTTGTCCGACGAGTAGTACCCCACCAAGGCATCTATGACCGATTGGGGCTTTTGGCTGGTGGCGGCATTATCCAGATAGACCAGAGGATGACCGTTCACCGTCTGATTGAGGATTGGAAAATCCTCTTTCACCTTGGCAACGTCAAAATCCAACAGAGGGTCACCCGTATGGGACGAAGTGTTGATACCGGTCATGCCGCACCGCCGATTTGAAGGCCAGATTGAGGAATCGCTTCCAAGAACAAATCGTCTAAATACTGCTTTAGATGCTCGTTTTTTACTGTCTCGATGATATCCCTGGCGAAGGCATGGACCAACATGCGGCTGGCAGTGTCGGGATCCAGCCCACGGCTTCGCAGGTAAAAGAGGGAGTCTTTATCAACGTGGCCCGCAGTGGCTCCGTGGCCGCACTGAACGTCGTCCGCGTATATAAGCAGGCTTGGCTTGCTATCCACCTCGGCCTGAGCAGAGAGCAGTAGATTCTTGTCCGATTGATGAGCGCTGACCTTTTGAGCGTCTTTACGGACTAGAACCTCGCCACCGAAGACGGCTTTGGATTTGCCATCCAGGATGCCCTTATAGGTCAGTTGGCTGGTGGTGTAGGGCATGGCATGGTCGATACTTATCAAGTTGTCCATGTGCTGCCCTTCGGTAGTCAGATAAAGACCGTTCAAAGTACAAGAAGCGCCGGTGCCGTTCAGATGCACTTCGAAATCGTTTCTAGCCAAGGTCGTGCCGGTAGCAAAAGACGCTGATGAGAACACGCTGTCCTGACCTAAGTTTACCCGGCTGGTACCGACATGGAAGGCATGATCCGACTCAGCTATGAGGCGGTAGTGATCTAAATTGGCTCCTTCGTTTAGAGCAATCTCCGTCACTGCGTTGGTGAAACTTTCCTGGCCGGACTCACCCCCGTCAGCGCCGATATATGACTCGATAACCGTGGCTTGAGCGCCCTTCCCCATGATGATTAGCGTCCGGGGATAGTTGACGGTACTCTGAGGCGAAGCCGAGGTTAGGTAAATCAGGTTGACCGGCGATTCTAATACGCATCCGTCGGGAACATGGACGAACGCTCCGTCGCCCAGGAATGCTGTGTTCAGGGCGGCAAAACCGTCATCTTGGAAACCGGCGTTCTTTGCCAAATATTGTTCCACGTGAACGCTGCTGGATGTAATAGCATCGGCAAGGTTGTTAACAGTAACGCCGTTGATTGCGACCTTGCTGTCGTTTAGATTGGACAGAGCAATGGAAAAGCGGCCATCGACAAAAACCAGATTTATCCAATCTTCTTTTCTTGGAGCAAGCCCGAGTGCCGGCTGACCACTCTCGGAAGTCAAAAGTCCGCCCAGACCGAAATCGGCTTTGGCTATGGGCGCCACATTGGTGTACTTCCAGCGCTCATTGCCTCTTCTGGCCGTGGGGAAACCCAACTCGGAGAACTTGGTCCAAGCCTGGTCGCCAAGTTCAGTTAGCCAGGCCGGGCCGTCCGCAGCCCGACGTTCCCGTACAGCTTGAAAATCTGAATTGTAGTTGTCGAATCTTGTTGCGGTTGAAGTCATTAATTGTAAGCCCGAAATCTAAGCCTGAAGTAAAGGCCTGAAGGTTTAGCCGCAATCAATCGTTACGGCTATCGATTTTTTTCCTGGAGTGCTGTGATAAGTTGGGAATGTTCCGCCTAGCTGGTCGCTTCCACAGCTTCCCGGAGCCATTCGTAACCCTTGGACTCCAGTTCTGTGGCCAGGCTGGCACCGCCTGATTGGACAATCCGTCCGTCAAGCAGGACATGAACATAGTCAGGGGTGATGTATTCCAGGATTCGCTGGTAGTGGGTGACCAAGACTGTGGCGTTGGATGGGGTTTTAAGCCGGTTCACGCCTTCGGAGACAATCCTCAGAGCGTCGATATCCAAGCCCGAGTCGGTCTCGTCGAGCAAGGCCAGCTGCGGCTCCAACATAGCCATTTGAAGTATCTCATTACGCTTCTTTTCGCCGCCGGAGAAGCCTTCATTCACCGCTCGTTTAACTAGGTCCGGATCGATTTCCACCAGTTTAACTTTCTCACGAAGCATCCGGTCGAAATCCCGGGCGCTCATGTCTTCCTCACCGCGGTGCTGTCGCAGGGCGTCTACTGCCGCCTTGAGGAACTGCCAAGCGCGGACCCCAGGAAGCTCCAAGGGGTATTGGAAGGCCAAGAACACGCCCATGCGAGCCCGAATTTCTGGCTCTAGTGACAGTAAGTCTTGCCCTTGGTAAAGCACTTCGCCAGCGGTGACGGTGTAATCTGGTTTGCCTGCCAACACACTGACTAGGGTGCTCTTGCCCGACCCGTTGGGGCCCATGATAGCGTGGACTTCCCCCGCGTTAACGGTGAGATCCACTCCCTTAAGGATTTCCAATTCGTCGGCGGATACGCAGAGTCCACGGATTTCTAGTAGAGGTTTTTGCTTGTTACCAGCGGAGCTGCTCATCTAGCCGACCGCCCCTTCCAGGCTGACCTTAAGTAACTGGCCAGCTTCCATTGCGAACTCGAAAGGCAACTCTTGAAAGATATCCCGGCAGAAGCCGTTGATAATCATATAGTGGGCGTCCTCTACCGAGATGCCCCGCTGCTGACAGTAGAAAAGCTGGTCGTCGCTCACCTTGGAGGTAGAAGCCTCGTGCTCCACTTGGGCCGACGGGTTTTTCACTTCTATGTAAGGCACCGTGTGGGCACCACACTGGTCGCCAATGAGCAAAGAATCGCATTGGGTGAAATTCTTAGCGTTATCGGCTCCGGCGTTGATTTTCACCAAGCCCCGGTAGGTGGAATTGCCTTTGCCGGCGGATATGCCTTTGGCAACGATGGTGCTCTTGGTATTTTTACCTTGGTGAATCATCTTGGTTCCGGTGTCCGCCTGCTGATAATTGTTAACCAAGGCCACCGAGTAGAACTCACCCACTGAGTTGTCGCCTTTTAGAATGACACTAGGGTACTTCCAGGTGATGGCAGAGCCGGTTTCCACCTGGGTCCACGATATTTTAGAGTTGCGGCCCTTGCAAATGCCACGTTTGGTCACAAAGTTATAAACGCCGCCGTTCCCGTCCTTGTCGCCGGGGAACCAGTTCTGGAGTGTGGAATACTTGATTTCGGCATCGTCTAGGGCGATCAGTTCCACCACTGCGGCATGCAGTTGGTTGTTCTTCCTGGCCGGAGCGGTGCAGCCTTCCAGGTAGCTGACGTAGCTGCCTTTATCTGCGATTATCAGGGTCCGTTCAAATTGGCCTGAGTCGGCTTGGTTGATGCGGAAATAGGTCATTAACTCGATTGGGCAGCGCACGCCCGGAGGTATGTAGGCAAATGAGCCGTCACTGAAGACCGCCGCATTTAGTCCTGCATAAAAATTATCGGCGTAGGGAACCACAGAACCCAGGTACTTCTTGACCAGTTCCGGATGGGTTTTTATGGCCTCGCTTATGGGACAAAATATTATGCCCTGCTTTTCCAGCATATCCTGGTAGGTGGTGGCCACGGAAACGCTGTCCAGCACTGCATCCACAGCAACACCGGCCAGACGCTCTCGCTCAGCCAAGGGAATCCCCAGCTTCTCGAAGGCCTCTAACACTTCCGGGTCCACTTCGTCCAGGCTCTTGGGGCCGTCCTTCTTGGAGCGAGGGTCGGAATAATAGATGATGTCTTGATAGTCTATGGGCGGGTGCTTGATGTTGGCCCATTTGGGCTCCCGGAAATCTTGCTTAATCCAATGGCGGTAGGCTTTCAGCCGCCACTCCAACATCCATTCCGGCTCGCCCTTCTTACTGGATATAAGGCGCACCACGTCTTCGCTGAGGCCCTTGGGAATCACGTCCGACTCGATGTCGATTGTAAATCCCCATTTATACTCGGTATCCAAATCATTGGACGTCCTGGATATTACCTTTGCGGGGGTCACTGATGAAGCCATTGACTCTCCTGCGTAATGGATTATACGAACGCTCGGCCAAGTACTGCCAATCCCTCAGACAACGTTTAAAAACGGTTCCGGGGTGTCTGGTCTGGCCCAACATGACACAAAGCGCACAATATCGCGGTGGATAAAATAGATTGTTGACTCATTAGGTCAACAATTATGCTAGCACTCACTTCCGAGCCTGTCAACGATTTTCGTAGCAAGGCTGATTGAGACTGGTTGACGTCAAAGATAGGCGATAGTGTAACATTCGCCTTATGGAGAACGGTTCTCACACAAGCACGTCTAACACAGGCCCGTCTGACACACACACGTTAAGGAGCGAATTTTTGCTGGGCGACTGCCATAGTCATCTGGACCAGTACCCCCGCGCTGAGATTCCAGAGATTCTGACCAGAGCGAATGACGCAGGTGTCCGGTTTATCATATGCGCCGGAACCACAGTGGAATCCAGTGCTGATTGCATCAGCATGGCCCAAGAATTTGAACCCCTTTACGCTGGCGTGGGCATCCACCCCATGGAAGCCCACCACACTATAGACAGCGAAATCTACGATCGCCTGGAAAGCTTGGCCAAAGATAGCCCAAAGGTTGTGTGCATCAGCGAAGTCGGCTTGGATTTCTTGCCCACCTCGCCTGACCACGAGATCCAGTTTCAGGTGTTCCGCGAACAGATACGCTTGGCCTTGGCTTTAAAGCTGCCCATCATCTTCCACTCCAGGGATTCACACTCCGATGTATTCCAGATACTGCGGGGAGAGAATGCCGGGGATGTGGGTGGGGCCATGCACTACTTCCAAGGCGACGAAGCCACCGCTAGAGAGGCTATCGACTGCGGGTTTTACATCTCTCTTGCCCGGCCTTTGATGCGGCTGACCGAATTGCAGGACGCCGCCAAGGCAATCCCCTTGGAAAACATAGTCCTTGAGACCGATGCCGCGCCTCAACCGTTCAAGAAATACCGCTCGAACTGGACGGAGCCTCACCACACCCAAGCGGTGGCCCAACAACTGGCTGAGCTTAAAGGAATATCGGTGGAAGAGGTGGCGGCAGTGACTACTCGAAACCTAGCCCGGCTGCTTGGTCTGGGCGACCGGTTCGGCCTCGATTCAGGTCAAGTAATTCCCGGTCTGAGCTAATCATCAGTGCCAGACGTGGAGGCTCAACGAGGGGCGAATACCGAGCCTCCGCGGCCCGGAGAATTGGTCCCCAACCAACTCAACTTCCATCAGCTTTACGTTTTCCACGCCGTTGCCATACACCTAAGCTTCTCCCGGGCTGCCGAAGCTCTGGAAATTACCCAGCCAGCGGTGTCTATACAGGTCCAAGAACTGGAAAAATCCTTGGGCGTCACCCTCTTCCACCGGAGACCCAGGAGGTTGGGGATAACTCAAGAAGGCGAGGTAGTCTTCGCCTATTCCCAGCAGATATTCGCCCTGTCCAACAAGATGGTGGCCACGGTGCAAGAGATGCAAGACCTGGAAACGGGCCACCTTACTCTTGGAGCGAGCACCACACCCGGAGAATTTATCCTACCATTGGCTGTGGGGCAGTTTCGCAGATTGCACCCAGGGATACGGGTGGAGTTGGTGATTTCCAACACCCGGTCTATCATCCAACGCATCAGGAACCGGGAGATTGACCTAGGTATGGTGGGCGACCGTGGCGAAGGACAAACTGACGATCTTGAGATGGTGGACTACGTAGACGACGAAATAGTTTTGGTAGTGTCACCGGACCAGCCATTGGCAGGACTGGCCGGAGTGCTTCCCGCCAACGCAGTGGAACACGGTTTGATTGTCCGAGAAGAAGGCTCAGCCACCCGCCGGATTGCGGAGCGTCTCTTCCAAGCCTTGGGAGTAGAGTCCCGGATTGAACTGGAGATGGGCAGCAACCAAGCGGTAAAGCAAGCAGCAGGCGCCGGTGGCGGAATCGGCGCGATTTCCCGATTGGGAACCGTTGCTGAAGTCAAAGCAGGCATGCTGGTAATCTTAGATGTGGATGGCTGGTTCTGCCGCCGCCCCCTGACATTGGTATACCCCAAGGACCGCTACTTATCACCAGCCCAACGAGCTTTCCGGGAATTCCTGATGGATCACAGGCCGGGAGTGCTGGCTGATCGGTAGCAGTTGACCGGCAGACATCAATGTGGACAGGCTCATAAATACAAGAATTAGCTCAGGGATTCCCACTAACATTCGCCGATGTTAATATTTACCCTTGTGGCAGGGGTTCGGAATCCTGACACGAGTAATATCAGCAAAGACCGAAGATTGCGCGGTTAGAGTCACCCTTTTCGACGATTCTTTCTTAGAAAATTAAGGCCTGTTTAATAGAGCCTGGTTAATAGGGCCATTCCAAATAGAAAGAGGGGAGTTTAGATGTTGCCAGAATATTGCCAGATGGCGCTAAAAGAATGGGCGGTAACCGTCAGGGCCTTGGCCAATGGCACCCAGATATTGCTTCTACGCAAGGGCGGTATTCACGAGACCGACAAGGACTTCCGAGTCATTCATCCCGAATTCTTGCTTTACCCTACCTATGAGCATCAGAAGGAAGACCTCCTTAAAGACAACCACCAGGCAGACCTGCGCCAAGTGCTGGAAGAACCCCGGCAAGAAGATCAGATTAAATTCACCCATTTTGCCAAGGTCGAAGAAACGATACAGGTCTCCGAACAGGATAAAGTGGACTATCTTGGGCCCCATCACATCTGGACCAACGAGTACGCCGTGGCCCGGATGCGCTGGAATCCAATGCAACCGCTGTCCATCCTGCTGCTGCGGGTCTATCACCTGGAAAATCCGGTTGACGTTCCCTATCTGCCTGAATACGGAGGTTGCACCTCTTGGGTAGACATTTTTGAGCGGGTCGCTTTGGGACAATTGAAACCGGTACTAACGGACGAAGAGTTCGGACGTCAAGTGGATGCCATAAAAGGCTGCTTGGGCGAACCGGTGGCTACCACCTAGACCCTTGGGCCAGAATCCTTAAAAGCAATCACGGCAATGCTAGTGCCAGAGCGTATACAAATAGCAAGGACGTAAATTAGATGAAGTACCGGCAGCTCCCCCGTACAAATTTGACCCTGCCAGAAGTAGGGTTTGGCGTTTGGACCGTGGCCACCAATTGGTGGGGCGAGATCGAAGAAGAACTGAAGCGTTCCCTCTTGGAGAACGCACTGGATTTGGGCGTAACCTTTTTCGACACTGCGGATACCTACGGTGAAGGCTACGGCGAAGAGATTCTGGCAAAATATCTGGGCCACCGTCGCCACGATATATTGATTGCCACCAAATTCGGCTACGATTTTTACGACAAGACACCCAGGGAAGGCCACCAAGAGCGTCCTCAGAAATTCGACCGGGAGTTCGTGACGTTTGCTTGTGAGCAGAGCCTAAAACGGCTTAACACGGACCACATCGACCTCTACCAAATTCACAATCCCAAACTGAACCATCTGGAGCAAGACGAACTGTTTGAGACCCTTGAGCAGCTCCAGTCAGACGGCAAGATTCGATACTTCGGTGCGGCGATCGGGCCCGACATCGGGTGGTTTGAAGAGGGTGAGTACGTCATGCGTGAGCGTGACGTCCACAGCGCCCAGATTATCTATAGCATCTTAGAGCAAGACCCGGCCCGGGATTTCTTCCCTATAGCCCAAGAAGAGCAGGTGGGCTTGATCTCACGCGTACCCCACGCTTCGGAGGTGCTGACCGGCAGGTTCACCGAGCCCCCGGTATTTGACCCCAGCGACCACCGGGCCAGCCGAAAAGCGGAGTGGATGACGGAGGCCCTAAGGAAGGCAGCCAAGACTTATTTCCTGGCTGGGGAAAACGCAGGCCGCAGCATGAGCCAAGCTGCCATAAAATTCGTCTTGGCCAAACCCGAGATAATCTCGGTGCTTCCCAATTTCACCAACATGGATGACCTACGGGAATACACCTCCGCGTCTGAAGCCCCGGACCTGACTGACGAAGAACAAACGAGACTTGACGACCTGTGGAATAATAGCTTCGACTTGGAGGAACCAGCTGTCCCATTCCGCGAGATTTAAGAATCACCCAAAGCAACAGCAAGCGGGCGTTGAGCCAGTGTACTTTGCCAATAGCCCAAATATTTCTACGATATTCGTAAGAATATAGCCCAAGCTTAGCCAAGTTATTGCTATAACTTGTCTTGATTTCGTAAACATTTGGGCTATAATCACCCCCGGCCCCCGAACCATCTTAATAACATTCTGCCTGGACCGCCGATAAACCTGCGGAGCAAACCCACGGGAGGAGGTGGATGATGGTCACAGGAACTCCGGGTATCAACAAAATGGTGTACCAATTCAGCGAAGGGGATGCTTCCATGAACGCCCTTTTGGGGGGAAGGGAAGCAACCTATGCGAAATGGTCCGGATGGGGCTCCCCGTGCCCCCCGGATTTGTAATAACCACCGAGACCTGCCTCGACTATTTCAAACTGGGAAACAAATTCCCCGACGGACTTGCCGCAAGCATGCGCACCAGCCTCGGCCAAGTGGAAGATGCGATGGGCCGAAGGTTCGGCTCGGTGGAACGCCCTCTATTGGTCTCCGTCCGTTCCGGCGCCCGGGTTTCCATGCCGGGCATGATGGATACCATCCTCAATCTTGGCATCAACGACGCCATCGCCCAAGGCCTCGCTGAAGAGATGGGAGACCTGCGCCCAACGTTGGACGCCCACAGAAGGTTTCTGCAGATATACGCAGACGTGGTGTTGGAGATTGACCTAGGTGTCTTTGAGGAAGTGCTGACCCATCATAAGGAAAAAAGCGGAGTAACTGCGGACCATCAGCTATCCTCGGACATCCTTCGAGACGTCATAACCGACTTCAAGAGCGCCATCCGCCGAGCCACCGGCACTGATATACCAACTGACCCTTGGGACCAGCTGTTGGCCTCCACCGAGGCTGTGTTTCGCAGTTGGAACAATCCCAGGGCCATCTTTTATCGCAACCACAACGGCATCGACCATGACATGGGTACAGCCGTGACCATCATGGCTATGGTCTTTGGCAACCTTGGCCCCACCAGCGGCACCGGAGTCCTATTTACCCGAAACCCGGCGACGGGGGAGCGGAAGATATACGGCGAGTACCTTGCCAATGCCCAGGGCGAAGACGTGGTGGCCGGAGTTCGTACTCCTCAGCCCATCTCCACCTTGGCGGATGTTATGCCCGAAGCCTCCAGACATTTGATGGACCTGGCAGCCCAATTGGAAACCCACTATCGGGACGCTCAGGACATTGAGTTCACCATAGAAAACAACCGGTTGTTCATCCTCCAGACACGTAACGGCAAACGCACGCCTCCAGCCGCAGTAAAAATCGCGGTGGAGATGGTTAAAGAGGGGGCGATCAGCCGGGATGAGGCATCATTTCAGGTAAACCCGGAAGACGTTGGGCAGTTGATGGTTCCTCAGTTCAAAGCCGAAGTTGATTCAGCCGAGATTCGGGCCTCTATCCTAGCCCGGGGATCGGGAGCGTCACCGGGGGCCGCAATCGGAAAGTTGTATTTCGACGCCACCCGTGGCGCTGAAGCCGCCGAGAAAGGTGAGGCAATCATCTTGGTGCGCCCGGAAACCAAGCCCGACGATATCCATGGAATCGCGGTCGCCGTTGGTGTGGTGACCAGCCGAGGCGGCGCCACTAGCCACGCTGCCGTGGTCACACGGGGCATGGGGAAACCGTGCATCGTAGGTTGCGAAGCACTGCAGGTAGACCCGGAACGGGGCATCATGGAGGCCAATGGGCAAACGATAGTAGAAGGCACGGAAATCAGCATGGACGGCACCAGTGGCTTCGTCTACTTGGGCCAGTTGGAGACGGTCCGGCCCACTCTGGATAAGCTATCCCAGGCCATTGAGCTTTTATCGTGGGCCGATGAAACGCGGAAGCTTGGCGTTTGGGCCAACGCCGACACACCCACAGACGCAGACCAAGCGATTGCCCTGGGAGCTGAGGGAATCGGCCTTTGCCGTACCCAGCATATGTTTTTGGACCCACTACGCCTGCCTTTGGTACGCCGAATGTTATTGAACGCTGAATCTGCCCAAAGATAGCGCAGGGACAATCCAGAAGCTGTCGCAGAACCGTTGGAAGCGAAAGGGCTCCCCGGCGATGTTCAAGAATTTTTCCAAGCACTGGCCGAAGTCCGCCAATTGCAGATCGATGATTTCACCCAGATCCTCAGAGTTATGGCCCACCGTCCTGTCATCATCCGCCTGTTGGATGCCCCTCTCCATGAGTTCTTGCCTCAGCACGAGATATTATTGGCCGAATTGGCCGAGCTTCGGGTAAAAGGGGCTCCCGACCACGAACTAAAAGAAAAGGAAGAATTCTTGCAACTTGTCGAATCCCTGCGTGAAGCCAACCCCATGTTGGGTCACCGCGGCTGTCGACTGGGCCTAACCTACCCGGCTATATACGAGATGCAGATGGAAGCGATAATCACCGCCAGTGGCAATCTGATTAAAGACGGAGTGCAGGTTCATCCAGAGATTATGGTCCCATTGACCAGCCATGTTGAGGAGATGCGGAGGCTGCGGCAGACTTTAACCGGCGTGGCCGATCGCGTTCAACAGCAGATGGGGGTATCGGTGCCGTACAAGTTCGGAACGATGATTGAAACTCCCAGAGGCGCAATCATCGCTGGTGAGATTGCACGGGAGTCGGACTTCTTTAGCTTTGGCACCAACGACTTGACCCAAATGGCATTCGGCTTCAGCAGGGACGACGCCGAAGGTAAGTTCCTACGTTACTACGTAGAAGAGGGAATCTTGCCCGCCGACCCATTTACTACCATCGATTCGGAAGGAGTAGGGGCTTTGGTAGCGATGGCCGTAGAGAAAGGCCGCAAAACCAATCCTGACATGGAGATGGGAATCTGCGGTGAGCACGGGGGTGACCCGGCTAGCATTGATTTTTGCCACCACGTCGGGCTCAACTATGTTAGTTCTTCCCCTTACCGGGTGCCGGTGGCGAGATTGGCGGCGGCCCAAGCAGTCCTGAAACAAAACGGGTAACTGGCCCAGTCCCGCTTCCCTTTGTACCAGGTCGTTTGTACCAAGAAGTTGATTGACCGGACACGAAAGCCAGGCGCTCTATTTGAGCAGCCCTCCATAGACCAGCCCGATCATCTCTTTCTCGGTGCATTTGTAGTCGGCGCCCTTCTGCAGAAACTGGCTCATTCGACTGAACTAGTCTTGCGCTTCGTAGAACGTTAGCAGGTCACCTAGAACCAAAACACGTTTGGCGTAGTCCCGCAACGTGACCAAGAGTTCGGCCATTTGCTCTTTGGGATGTGCTGACACCGCGATTTTCATAACGAACCTCCCGTGGTGTAACCCGTCCCTCACGCTCCTGTATTCACTAGAGTAGCGAAGTGAGCGCCGAAACCGATAGAGCGTCAACACTTGTCGATTCAGGAATTCACCTTGATTGACTAGGGATACCCAACAGTATGTATCCGGATGATAACCAGCGAGGCTATGCCGTGGGGACGGAATTGGCACATAACGATTGTGCAAGGGTAAAGCGCCGACAAGACTCATCGGCGGGTTAGCTCGAATAAGTCGTACAAAAGAACTGCAAAGGCCTCGCCGTCCACATCATTCGCCACTGCAACCGGCCCTTCATTTGACACCACTTTCGACCGGCCCAATCTGGCTAGGTCGGAGGTTTCCACCACAACTTCCAACTGTCTCCGGGCAATCAAACCCGGTCGCAGCGCCACGGCTAAAGCCAGGGGGTCATAGAACTCAAAAAGCTGGCGGTTAGGGTCTTTGCGAAACCAGTTAAGTAGGATTTGCACTACCAACCGTCCAACCGGGGATGCTGATTTTAGATTCTCAACCTCATCACGACCGATGAACACTTGGCGGCAGACAGAAAGGTCCACCAGGGTTAGTGGGATTCCCGAGGATATGACCTCGTTGGCCGCCACCGGATCGCTGTAAAAATTAAATTCGGCGTGGGGAGTAACGTTGCCGGGAACCTCAACGGCACCGCCCATGACCACGATGGACGCGGATTGGCTGAGCGCATGAGGGTGGGCGGCCATCAGTTGGGACAAGTTGGTGAGGGGTCCCAGAGCAATCAAGTGGCATTGGCCTGGTTGCCTCTGCAACTGGTGGGCCAGATACTCCACAGCACTGGCATTTATTGCCCGGCTGGTGGGCCGGGGGAGGCGGCGGGAAAGACCGGTTTGGCCATGAAATTTGTGTGAATATCCGTATCGGCCACTCAGCGGGCGGGAAGCTCCCTGGGCCACTGGCAAGTCTTGGCGGCCAGCGTATTCCAAAAGGGCCAACGCGTTTCGTGTGGCCCGGGCCAAAGCTACATTGCCGCCAACCGTGGTTATCCCCACCAACTCTATGTTGGGCGCTATTCTGGGCCAAACCAAGGCCATCAGTATTGCGATGGCATCATCAACACCGGGGTCCGTGTCAATGATTACTTTAATTGACTCATTCATTACGATTCATGCGACTCGGGGGTGGCTGTAAAGCCTATCGGCAAGTGGGGAGGTTCAATTATCTTCCTTTACCAACAGACAGGAGTTGGCGAAAGAGGTCAATGTCTCCAGCGAGGTATGCCAGAATTTATAACCGGTGACCTGACGCAGTCTGCCCGAATCGAGCACAATGGGATACCGGACGAGGTCCAAACCCGAGGCCACCGAGTCCCTTTGGATGCCCAAATCCCAGGTCAATTGGACGAAGGGGTAAGCCAGCACGGCGGGTAGGTTAATCAATTTGCTCTTGATGATTCGGGCGAGCTCCTTATAAAACACGACGCCCTCGCCAGCCACATTGAACACCCCCGGCAGCTCCTGCCTGATGATGATGCCAATCACCCGGGCCAGGTCATCCTCGTATAAGAATTGGAGGGGCGGATTGTAGTCCAGAACCCCCATCAGTACGGGCCTGAAGAATGCTTGGGATATAGGATCATCGGCGTTTGGACCCAACACGACACAGGCCCTCAATACAGTGATTTTTAGGTCCGGGTGTTGCTCGCCAAACTCTTGAATCATCTGCTCCGACAGGAATTTGTCGTACCCGTAAGGGAAATCCGGCAGAGGCCGCAAGGGCGCCGTATCCGGCAGAGGTATGGGGTTGTCGGGGTGAGGACCATAAACCGTGTGGGAGCTAACGTAAATGAAATGGCCTACCCTGGCGCGTAAGCAGGAATCAAGGACCGACTTCAGCATACCCAAGTTGCTATCGCGGATTGCGGCTATTTCCCGTCTGTTGCGGCCCGGTCTGGCGTTGAAGGCGAGATGAACCAAGGTCGTGGCCCGGTGCCGCCTCAACGTGGCTTCTATCGGTTCAGCAACATCCTGCCGGTAGGCGGCTACATTGTGGACGGGAAAGGTTAGAGGGTTGGTGTCATAGGCGACTAGTTTCCGCTGGTCTCCGCCTTCTTCCAACGATTTGAGCAACCGGCGGCCCACATACCCTGCTGCGCCGGTTACCGCAACTACTCGGTTACTTTGCTCCATGATTCACGGTTCCCAGATTTGGCCCATATTTACTGCCGGTCAGCCACGGGTGGAAGGCAGCAACGGGAGGGTGTTGGTCAACCAAGTCTGAGCAGTCACCCTCAATTTCTCTCCGGTGCTTAAAGATACCCTCTGGCTCAAAACATCGTAATCGGCTTCTTCGATGTGTTCCAGTACCTTTCGGTACAATTGGCCAAGCACCGCCGGACAGGCGCGGGAGCGGTAGGACAGGTAGGGCAACAGCTTGAACCCGCTGCGGAAGTAGGACCTAGCCCGCTGGGTTTGAAAACGCATCAACTCAACAAAAGCTTCATTGAATACGCCGTCCCACAGCTCCTCCTCGGAATAGCCAAACCGGGCGAGTTCATCTTGCGGAATGTATATTCGCCCAATCTCCAGGTCCTCCCGCACGTCCCGGGCAATGTTGGTCAGTTGCATCGCCAGTCCTAGGTCTACCGCATGTTCTCTGGCGATAGGGTCTTTGTAGCCGAATATTTGCAAGCAGATCAATCCAACGACAGAGGCGACTTGGTAGCAATAACGGCGCAGTTCCTCAAAGGTCTCGTAGCGGTTCTTAACCAAGTCGGATTCGACACCGGCTATTACTTCTTGGAAATACTCTTGAGGGATGTCGTAGGTACCAGCAACGTCAGCTAAAGCAACGTAAACAGGGGAGTTGGCATTTCCGGCATAGGTGCGGTCGAGGTCGCTTTGCAATGCGGTCAATGCCGAGAGTTTCTCTTCGGTGGTGCCCACTTCATCGACCGCATCATCGCAGTGGCGGCAAAAGGCGTAAGCCACGTATATCGCTCTGCGTTGAGCGGAGGGGAGAGTTAGAAATGCGTAGTAGAAGTTCTTGGCCTCTCGCCGTGTAATCGATCGGCATTCTTCATAGGCCAGTTGCAAATCCGTCACGGCCTGCCCCCATAGCTCGCGGCCCGACAATCAAGCTGCGGTTAAACTGGATTTAGAGTTCACCGGGTCTCTGGTGCGTCGAGTCTCCGGTGCGCTAAGTTTATCAAGGGATGTATGGTACCACGAACCCCCAGGCACCATAATTATGCCCAGTCCGATGCATAATAGCGGTAGCCGAGGGTTCGGCAATGTTGTTCCCTGGTGGAGCCATCAGATGGCCTGCCCGATTTCAAAGCGGAAGACAATGGGCAGGCAATGGCTGGTTCGGGCTATTCACCCACAACTTGGACCATGACTTCCCGAGGGCGCGGATGGTCCAGTTCGATGAAGAATATGCTCTGATATCGCCCAAACTGCATCAGTCCGTCAATCACAGGCACGGTCTCGCTGGTGCCCAAGAGCAGATGCTGCAGGTGAGCATGGCCGTTGGGTGCCTCGTCGGGAGTCATATTGACGGTGCGGATACTAAAATCATTGTGGGCGTAGCACCCTTCCCTAGGCGAAAGGCGCTCAAGAAACCTTGACATATCTTCCAACAACAGCGGCTCGTTCTCGTTAATCTTAATGGCGGCTGTGGTGTGCTTAGAATAAACCACCGCAAAGCCATTTCTGACTTCGGATTGGGCCACGCACTGACTCACCCAGTCGGTGATGTCGATGAACTGCGGTGCTTTTTCTGTATCCACCCTCAGGCAAAAGGACTGGTGTTTCATTTTCTTAGATTCTCCCTAAAATATTAGTTGGTCCAGAGGCTCCATATCGCTCTAGATTCCCGTTCCGTTTTGTCTGCCTAGAACACTAGCGTCTTCGGCATTATCGTCTTGGTCTGCGTCTGCCATCCATTTTGCGTACCGCCCCAATGCAGTTAGCGGCCAGTAGTTGCGGTACAGGTGGTAATTAATCATGAAACCAGCCGGCAACTCTAAGCCTTGGTGTCTCGATTCTCCCGGTTTTGGCATACTCTCCGGTTGCTCTCCCACACCGTATCCGGGGAATCCGGTGCCGGTGAAGTAAGGCTCATCCCAGGTTCCGTCGCTCTTCTGGGTGTCTGTCAGATAATTTACCCCTCGGCGCACAGGGTCGCTTTCACTTTCGCCAGCGGCCATCAGTGCCAGCAAGCCCCAAGCGGTTTGCGACGGGGTGCTTGGACCCACACCGCGAAGTTCAGGGTCGGCGTAGGAGCCGCAACTCTCACCCCAGCCTCCGTCTACGTTTTGGCAGGAAACCAGCCATTCCACCCCGCGGCGCACGTATTCTTGGTTCATGTCCTCGCCAATCGCCGCAAAGGCTGGCAAGGCCGCGCCCAGGCCATAGATATGGTTGACGCCCCAACGACCAAACCATGAGCCGTCGGCTTCTTGCTCAAGAATCAGGTAATCGTATGCCCGGCTAACCACGGGAGAATTACGTGTGTAGCCGAGCTTGCCGAACATTTCAACTATATGGGCGGTGACATCCGCGCTGGGCGGGTCCAAACTCTCTCCGAAGTCGGAAAACGGTAGATTGGTCAGGTACCTAGCGTCATTATCTTTGTCGAAAGCGGCCCAACCTCCATTCTTGCTCTGCATAGCCGATAGCCAAGATACCCCGCGCTCAATGGCCTTCTGCCGTTCCTCGTCTTCCACGGGGGCCAGTCGAGCCGCATTCAGAGCCATAATCACTTCCGACACATCATCAATGTCGGGGTAATTGCTGTTGTGGAACTCGAATGCCCATCCACCGGGCTCGGCATCCTTAGAATTAACCTGCCAGTCTCCTCCGGAGGTTATTTGCTGTCCCAATAGCCAACGTGTCGAGCGTTGAATTATCGGATCATCCTCTGCGATTCCAGAATCCAACAAAGCTATCTGTGCCAGGCAGGTGTCCCAAACAGGGGACATACAGGCTTGCAAAGCACATGTATCCTCGTCTTCAATCGCATAGCCTTCAAAGCCAGCGAAGCCTTTTTCCATAGCCGGGTGTTCCGCTGGGAAACCCATGTAATGGAGCACAATCAGAGAGTAGACCCAAGGCGGTTGAATGCCGCCCCAGCAGCCGTCCGCTTCCTGATGACTCAAGATCCAATCGACGATTTTCTTCTCCGCCAGACCCCGGAATGGATGCAAGGGCAGGCTATGGTAGATACCAATAACCCTGTCCAATTGGTGCAATATCTTGGCCCATCCCCAGCCTCCGGTGGGCTCCGGTAGGGAATAATCCACTTGGTGCCTGGGCTCGGTATAAAGCTCGTCTATACCTTTGTTGGCCGGCACTTTGCACAGAGGCTGATGAGTGAGGATAATCAGCATGGGAACGATTGTCGCCCGTGCCCAACTGGAGAACCGGTATATATTGAATGGCAACCAGTTGGGCAAGAAAATCATTTCGGGCGGCATGTTGGGCGTGCCGTCCCACTCCCATTGGCCAAACAGAGCCAGCCAAATCTTGGTGAATACCCTTACCTTTGACACCCCGCCCCGAGATAAGATGAAATTTCGGGCGCTTTTCATGGGCTGAGAATCTGCGCTATACCCGGCCAACTTGAGGGCGAAGTAACACTCAACCGAAGTGCTTAAATCTCCGGGCGCCTCATAATACTGGCCCCATGAGCCGTCGGCTCTCTGCCTGCTCAAAATATGATTGGACACCTTGCGGAATCGCTCTGGGTCCACCCGACCCAAGAAAAAGGCCAGCATTAAATATTCCGCTTCCATGGTGGAGTTGGTCTCTAACTCTCCGCACCAATAACCCTCGGAGCTTTGTGAATTCCGGAAGTAAGCTTGGGTCATGGAGATGGACTGGTCCACCGCCCGTTTTTCTGGTTGTTTTGCTTCTGGTTGTTTTACTTTCGAGTTCTGGCTTGTTATCACTGTAATTGCCACAACAAAACTCCCCCAGGAATCTCGAATTAATTAATCTGCCGTATCCAGCCCGTTTGCCAGCCCACCGGCTAGGCCGCCGGGATTTTGATCTTCCCGGCCCGGTCTTTGGTGTACCCGTAGTCACGGAACCAATTGATTGCTTTTTGCAGCGCCTCTTCAACGGAACTCTGGGGCTGCCCCAATTCCGTAATCGCTTTCTGGCAGCTGACGTACATGGGTGATTTGGAAACCTTTAATCCTTCCAGAGGAATTCTAGGCTCCCTTTTAAGCAGCCTTCCTTCCACTAATTCGTCCACATATCCGGCGCCCATCACCAGCCAGTATGGCGCTCTCCACTTGGGAGCGGCTAGGCCGGTGGCATCCGCCAGCATGTCGAACACTTCTTTTAGGCTGACGTTTCGGTTGCCCAGCAGGTATCTCTGCCCCGGTTGCCCTCGCTCCATCGCCAGAATATGCCCTTCGGCAACGTCTTCCACGTCCACCAGATTCATGCCGGTATCTACGTAAGCAGGGATACGACCTAGTAGAAAATCCAAAACCATGCGCCCGGTCGGCGTGGGTTTTACGTCCCACGGTCCTACTGGCGTAGTGGGGTTAACCACAATCACAGGCAGCCCTTGGGATACCATGTCCAAAGCCGCCAGCTCCGCCTGATACTTGGATTTCTTGTAATGACCCGCTAAGTGATTTGGGTCAGCCAATGTCTCTTCCGTGGACAGCTCCCAATCGGGAAGGCCGATGGTTGAGACGGTGCTGGTATAAACCACGCGGGACACACCAGCTTGCAGAGCCGCCTTGAGCACGTTGACTGTGCCGTCCACGTTGGTCCGGTAAATCGCATCCGGGTCCGGCGACCAAAAAGTATATGCCGCCGCGCAATGGAACACGACCTCGCATCCCTGCACGGCCCGGTCAACCGAATCACGGTCCAGAATATCGCCGGTCACCGACTGAATACCAGTGCCCTCCATGGCTGCCCTGATGCTGCCGGGACGCACCAATGCCATGACTTCGTGGCCCTGCTCCCAGAGTTTTCTGGCCAGGTTACCGCCAACAAATCCGGTGGCGCCGGTAACCAATACTTTCATACACCTACCGTTATGAACGCAGACGCGGTCAGGGTTTCTTGGTTAGCCTGGCTAGTATCGTCTCCAGCTTCTTCCAATGAAGCCGATAGTGAAGCCGATAATAATGAGGCCGAGTCTTTTTTACCGTTTCCTCTAATCTCAGTTTGGGCTGCTTCGGAAAGAAAATTTAGGGCAAACCTGGTCAAAGATTCTTGAACTACCGGATACTGCCGGGCCAAACGCACTACGGTGGGGATTCGCCAGGGCCTGGCCGCCAACGACAAGCCGGCCTTTTGCTTGGAACCGGACAATCCTAGCAGCCAAAGAGGAAGTGCTTGTTTTGCTGTGTCCAACACCACTCTGGCAGATAGGAATGCCACTCCAAATTCCGCAGCCACTTCGGCCACCCAGTAATCTTCCATCTCCACTATGCCCACGGGATATGCGTCGACGATTGATTTCTTTTGCTCAGGAGAACTAATCACACGGTCCACTGTTAGCGAATCGGTGAAGAGCGGATTGCGGCCGCCGGCTTGGCAAGCTTTCACGGCCAAATCCCACATGGCGACATCCGGGATCAAGGTTGGACCAGTGCTCACATCAAGTCGCCGCAGGTCAGAAATTTGACTGTTTCTAAAGTACCTGGAAGAAAGAACCAGGTCACCGGTATTTAGCGCAGGGTCCACTGCCCCGGCCACCCCCAAAAGCAACAATCCGGAATCATTATTGAAAGCTGAGGAATCTGGCTGAGCCGCTTGTTCTTTCAGCATCATCCGAACGGTGGCTTGAGCATGCTCCTTTCCTACTCCGATTACCTCTAAATTAGGACAAGTATATTGAGCGCGGGCCTCTGAACGGCGCCCTCTAGGGCCAGACGCAAGAGAACTTAACTCCTTGCGAAGCCCCGAAAGCTCATAGTCCGTGCTGGTGATTATGGTAAACATTATCTAGCTATTCGCTCGTAACTAAATTGTGGCAATCAACGCTGATTCTCTTAACTTTAGGCTGAGGTGATATTTTTGCCCTAGGCCGCGGTGATACCGGATTTTCCGGCGGCTCCGGACTTGATTAGGGTTGCCCAGTCTTTCGGGCTGGACACGGCCTGGAAGATTGTGGCCGACTCGAACCCGCAGTGCATCATGCAATTGGCGCAACGGGGGTCCTTTCCAACGCCGTACTTCTCCCAAAGTTTATCGTCGTAAAGTTCATCCACTTGCTGAACATGCTCGTCCGCCAAGGGATAGCAGGGCTTTCGCCAGCCCATGGTGGTATAAGTCGGGTTGGACCAAGCAGTGCACTGATAATCACGTTTGCCCTGCAGGAAGTTCAGGTAGAGGGGATTGTTGTAAAACTTCATGCCTTCGGTTTTGGCCGGGTCCAGCAATTTTTGGAACAGTGAGTGAGACTCCCCTCGGGTCAAGAACATTTCCTGATCCGGGGCGGCCTCGAACTCGTAGCCCGGAGAAATCATGGAGCCCTCTACGCCGATGTCGCTTACGTAGCGGAACATCTCCCAAAGGTCTTCAACGTCGCTGCCGCGGAATACTGTGCTGTTGGTGCACACACGGTAACCCTGGTCCAGAGCTACCGTAATGGCATTTATGGCTTTAGTGAAAACACCTTTCCGGTCCACGGATTCGTCGTGTTTCTCCTCCATGCCGTCCACATGGACCACCCAGCACAGATATTTGGATGGCTTGATTTTTTTCAACAGCCGCTCCAGAAGCAGGCCATTGGTGCAGCAATAGACGAAATACTTCTGCTTGATCAGGCTGTTGATGATTTCGTCGATCCGGGGATGAATCGTAGGCTCACCCCCAGCTATGGACACGATGGGAGCGCCAGACTCCTTCACCGCATTTAGAGCCACTTCAACCGTCATCATCTTGTCCAGCACCGGTTTGTACTCGCGGATTCGTCCGCAACCGATGCAAGCCAGGTTGCACATTTCCAAGGGCTCCAACATGGTCACCAAGGGGAAGCGTTTTTGTCCTCGAAGTTTTTTGTTCAAAATATACCAAGCCAACCGGAACGAAAGCTCCAGCGGCCGTTTTGCTCTCTTCATGTCGCCTCTATCGCCGATTATTTTTCCTTTTAACAGACCAGATTAGTTTCAGAATTTAGACCCATATTGGTTGGAATGTACTGCTCAAAACTCCGGCTAAAATCTCCGGCTAAATCTTCCGGGCCGCAAAGCTCGGTGCCGGCGGTTTAGATATGGTGTAGGCTGGCTTAATACTCCCTGTGGGCCAGAAAATCCACCAAATCTTCCGCCTCTTCTCGAGCCCAATCAGGCAACGAAACACCTTTCAACGATTCGACCGCCTCTTCGGCGCTAGCTTCCGCTATCTTATCGGACTGTTCCTTCGAGCCTAGTTCATCCAAAATATCCAGCACCCGGTCTACATCCTTATCATCCAGTTCTTCCTGCTGGTAAATCCTGGTCAAGTCGTCCAGAGCCGCACCATTGGCTTGTTCCAATGCGAACACAACGGGGAAGGATTTCTTCCGCCGCCGGATGTCATTGCCAGCCGCCTTACCGGATGTGGCTGTATCGCCCCAAATTCCCAAATAATCGTCTCGAATCTGAAACGCTCGGCCGATGTTGCTGCCAAACCGTGAGAAGGCATCCACATCCGCCGCATCAGCGGTGGCCACTGAGGCTCCAATCTCCAAACCAGAGCGAAACAGGGCTCCGGTCTTGCAAGCAATCATGTTCAGGTATTGCGCCGCGGTGATGTAGACCTCGCTCTCGAAAGCCAGGTCCATGCATTGACCTTCAATCATTTCCAGATAGCTGGCGGTCAATAGCTGAGAAACTTTGAGGGTCACCTCGGGTGAAGTCCCTTCCTTATTGGTGTTTAGCAAGGCTAGGTCACCCACCGATTGCAACGCATTTCCCGCCACCAACGCTTTCGGAACGCCCCAGACACACCAAACGGTCGGCTGATGGCGCCTTTCCCGGTCTTGGTCTTGGATGTCGTCGTGTATCAGCGAAAAGTTGTGAATCAACTCCAAGGCAGCGGCGACGGAAGAAGCCTGCTCTACACTCTCTGAGAGGGCCTCACATGCGAACAGGCACAATGTCGGACGAAGTGCTTTCCCTTGGGTAATAGCATCGGTGGCCGGACTACCTGTTTGGTCCACCCAGCCCAAATGATATTTGATCGATACATAAAGGCTATCGGCTTCGTTTGGAGGTGTGTCCCGTTGGGCAACAGCTTGAATCAGGCCCTGCTCCACCCGGGATTTATACCTGGCGAACATAGGTGGTAGCTGGGCCCTTGTGTCCAACTTCGTGGCCGGTTGGTTGGTCATCTTACGAGCCTACCCCCCAACGTTGGCAGCCAGACCCAAACGAAACGGCCTAATTTAGCAATCTGTTTGTGCTGGCAAGCTGTTGGTGCTTGGATGAGAGGATACATCGTATACCGATGGAATCCTAGCAAAGGCTCGAGGAAAGTGTCAAGTATATTTCAGGGTCATATGTCTCTGGCTTTTGACGCCTGGAGCGACCCTATTTTGGGAATCAGCCAAGAGCTTGCCGAAAAGTCTTGAAAATCGTGTTGAATATCCCTTTCTGAACATAGCCTGGAATCAGACACTTGGAGCCGAATCGGTTGGCGCTTCCATATTATGCATAATAATGCATAAGCCAATATTGATCTAGCGCGGCTGACTGACAATACTTGAAATTAAGTATTAAACCGGCTTGCGTTATTGCCTACATTTTGGCGGTATCCGAATGTTTGCAACGGTTGACAGGCACGCCAGCTTATATTATCTTATTTCCTTAGAATGGTTATAAGCTAATGGGCGACGTTCTGAAGTTGTCGGCGCTGGCCTGCTGAGGGCCGATGGAGAAATTGGGTTGCGCCGAAGGTAGCTAAGTGCGTTGACTCGGCGTATAATTTTCGAGACATTTCCTCCCGAAACGGGATGTAAGCAAACTAAAGAAAATCAAGTTATATAGGAGGAGCACATGGTTACCCAAGACGTGACATTAATGGCTCACTTGCTGCGCCGAGCTGCGTTCGGAGCAAGCCGTGACGAGATTGAAGCCAGAGCGGCCAAGGGTTATGACGCTACAGTGGAAGAATTCCTTACCCCTCAGGACCAGCCCGCTCTGGAAGAGGATTTGCTCTTCCGCCTACAGCCTTCTTATTACCAGGCTGCCGCCATCGAAAACAATGTGCAGATGTGGATCTTCCGCATGATTAACAACCCCCGGCAACTGCAGGAAAAGATGTCCCTCTTCTGGCACATGATTTTCTGCGCTGGCCACAGCAAAATCGACAGCGGTTTTGAAATGGGCAACATGATTGACCTGTTCCGTGAAAACGGCATGGGTAACTTCCGGGACCTGCTTTACAAGCTTTCCACCAACCCAGGCATGATGTATTACCTGGACAACTCGGAGAGCCACAAAGTCGCACTCAACGAGAACTATGGCCGCGAGCTACTGGAATTGTTCTCCTTGGGCGTCGGCAAAGATGAAGGCTTTAACTACAGCGAAGATGATGTTAAAGCCTGCGCCAAAGCCTTCACCGGCTGGAACATCGCTCCTGCTTATCCTCCGTTCCCCCATGGCCGCAGCCCTTGGGAATTCCGTTTTGACCCGGCTGACCACGATGACACCGAAAAGACTTTCTTGGGCGAGACTGGTAACTGGAACGGCGATGACATCCTGGACATAGTCTGCAAGCAGCCCGCCACCGCCCGTTTCATCTCACGCCATCTATACAACTTCTTCGTTGCCGACGACGTTCAGATTCCCGCCTGGCGGTTGACCCCTCCTAGGGATGCTGAGTTGATTCAAGGGATGGAAAAAGCCTACTTTGACTCTGGATACGACATCACCGCGATGCTCCGGGTGCTGTTCACTTCCGAGTCCTTCAAGTCCGAGGCAGTCCGATTCGCCAAAGTAAAGAGCCCTGCCGAAATGGTAGCGGGCACCTTGCGCTTGGTAGAAGACCACAGAGAGATTAAGCCGGGCCTGTTCGAGCTCTCCCAAGAGCCCAAGTACATGGGCATGGACCTGATGAACCCTCCCACGGTGGAAGGGTGGCACACCGGTCGCGAGTGGATTGACAGCGGCACATTGGTGGAGCGGATTAACTACGCTTCCGACCTTTTGGGCAATACCACTCTGCCGGGCGTACGGTCCCTGGTGGGACGCCTAATGGCTACAGGCGCGACCATGACTCCAGAGTCCTTCGTTGACGGTTGCTTGGACGTAATCGGCCCCATCACGGTGGACGACAGCACACGCAACGAACTAATCTCCCATGCGCAGAAGAGCGGGGAGTTGAGCCACGGCAACGACGCTGAGCAGACCGAATTTACTCGGCGCACAGGGGAAATGTTCCAAATGATTGCCTCGACTGCCGAATTCCAATTCGAGTAAAGAAAGTTCACCAAACTGTAAAAGAAACAACAATAAAAATCACCCGATTAAAAAATGCCATCAATGGCAACGAGATAATTAGGAAGAAAAGGAGAAAACATGGTTTCAACTAAGAAAGACCCGGTCCTGGCAGTCCTTTCTCTGTCGGGCGGCAATGACGGCCTAAATACGATAGTCCCCCGCAACAACGGCCTGTATAGGGACGCCCGCCCCACATTGGCGGTATCCGACGACCAGCTCCTCCCCATCAACGATGATTTGGGGTTCCATGCGACTATGGGTCCCTTGAAGAAGTACTGGGACGAAGGCAAACTGGCGATTTTCCTGGGCGTTGGCTATCCCAACTCCAGCTACTCCCACTTCCGTTCCATGGATATTTGGCATACCTGTGAGCCGGACACCCAGGGTTCTGAGGGCTGGTTGGGCCGGGTCATCAAGGACTTGGATCCCACGTCTGAGAATGTATTGACCGGCGTCAACTTCGGTCGTGGTCTGCCCCGAGCGCTTGCAAAGGACGGCGTTCCTGTGGCCTCGGTTGGCGATTTGGAGACTTATGGTCTGCTGACGGGCATCGAAGGAACCGATCAGCGTAGCGAAGCCTTGGATGTGTTCGGACGCATGTACTCCCCAGCTATCGGCCGCGGCGCAGTCATGGATTACATTCGCAACACCGGCACCGATGCTTTGAAAGGCGCCGACATTTTGGCCACTGCGCCAAACATGTACACCTCCAATGTCGAGTACTCCAGCACCTCCGTCGGCCAGTACATGAAAAACATCGCTCAGACTCACTTGGCCGGTTTCGGCACGCGAGTGCTCTATACTACGTCTCCCTACAACGGGTTCGACACTCACGCCAACGAAGCCGCCCTCCATGCGGGTCTGTGGTCCGATGTCTCGGCTACCATCGACACTTTCATGACCGACCTGCGGGACCACGACGCCAGCGATAACGTCACCTTGCTGTTCTTCAGCGAGTTTGGCCGCCGGATTGTCGACAACGGCTCCGGAACCGACCACGGCGCCGCCGGGGTTGCTTTCGCAGTGGGCGAACATGTTAAGGGTGGTCTCTACGGAGAGTACCCGTCCCTGGAACTTGGAAAGCAGGAAGATGGCGGAAACTTGAAATTCAACCTGGACTTCCGCTCCATCTACACCACCCTCCTGGAGGACTGGCTCAGCCTGGACGCCAAGGCCATCATCGGCAGCAGCCACGAGAAGGTGAGCTTCCTCTAGGCTCCTTTGGATAAAGCAAGAATGATGGCCGCTCCTGATAGAGCGGCCATCGTCACGGTGGGTTTCAAGTGGCCCATCTTTGGGGAACCCCATATTGGGGATTGTTCCCGATGGGTTCTCTTGAACTAATAGTTGACGAGGTAAAGAATATGGCTACCCATTTTTTTGGACTTACTCAGCGGACTTTCGCCTTTAGCCACTCAATTGGCCGAAACGAGTTCGCTGGCACGGGAATGCGAAATCCTGTAGATTTTGTAGTGGCCCCCAACGACACGGTATACATCGTAAACCGGTCTTACGAGAACCGGCCCGATGGCTGCCGCATCAGCATCTTCACTCTGAATGAAGAGTACATCACCGAGTTCGGCTCCTATGGAGAAGGTGATGGTCAGTTCATTTGGCCTACCAGTTGTGACTTGGACGCCCAGGGTAACCTCTATGTGGCCGATGAGTGGCAGAACAAGATTTCAATCTTCGACAAAGACGGCGAATACCTGCGCAGTTGGGGCAAAGCTGGCTCCGGCGACGGAGAAATGGACCGACCGGCCGGGATGTCCATCAGCGCCGATGGCACAATGTTCATATCGGACAGCCGAAACAGCCGGGTTCAGAAATTCACTCTGGACGGCAAGTACATCGGCCAGTTCGGCAGCTTCGGCAGTGGCCCTGGGCAGTTCAATATGCCTTGGGGCATCTCAGTCGGACCAGACGGCAATGTGTATGTCGCCGATTGGCGCAACGACCGAATCCAGATCTTCACCAGTGACGGCGAGTGGCAGGCATCCGTGGGCCAGAGCGGCAGCGGCGTCGGCCAGTTCAACCGGCCCAACAGTGTTTGCGCCGATGCCGATGGCGACATTTATGTGGCCGACTGGCTGAACAATCGGGTACAGGTTCTTAGCCCTGAAGGCCGTTTTGTGGCGGAAATGCGGGGCGATGCCGGCCTGTCTCAATGGGGAAGAGAGAAGCTACAGTCCAATCCGGATATGATTCGGCAACGTGCGTTAGCTTTCGCCAACAACCCCAATTTTGAGAAAGACCTAGGCCATCCTTGCGCCGTCAAGATTGACTCCAAGGGTCAAGTCTGTATCCTGGACCACACCCGAGGAAGAATCCAGGTATACACCAAGAGCAAAGACCCGGTCTTGGTATAACCAACCCCAAGCACCGGTTGCTGACCAACGACGGACGATAGAAGGCCGCGGTATCATCCGCGGCCTTCTTAACTTATCAGGAAACACCATTTCGTCCCAAAGCTACCCGCGGACCTGTAAACAAAATCGTCGACGAGGTAAATGCCATGAGCGCCCATCTATTCGGACTCACTGACCGAACTTTCGCTTACAGTCATTCTTTGGGACGCAATGAATTCGCTGGGACAGGATTCCGGAACCCCATGGATGTCGCAATTACCGCTGACGGCACAACCTACGTTGTCAACCGGTCCCGGGAAGACCGGCCCGACGGATTGCGAATAAGCATCGTGACTCTGGATGAGCAATACATCTCTGAGTTTGCGTCTCACGGAGAGGGCGATGGTCAATTTATCTGGCCTTCATCCATCGCATTGGACGACAAGAATAATGTCTACGTGTCCGACGAATGGCTGAATCGAATAACCATCTTCGACAAAGACGGCGAATACTTGGGCAAGTGGGGCAATACAGGCACCGGCGACGGTGAACTGAATCATCCCGCTGGCATCGCCATAATCGGTGACACTCTGGTCCTGACTGATAGTCAAAACCACCGAGTGCAGAAATTCGGCTTGGACGGTACATTCAAGGGCAAATTCGGTGGTCCAGGAAACGGCCAGAGCCAGTTCAACCTGCCATGGGGAATCAGCATCGACCGAAACGGTTTGGTGTACGTGGCGGACTGGCGCAACGATAGGGTTCAACAATTCAACATGGACGGAGAATGGCAGGCCACCTTCGGCCAGTCCGGAACCAACGTGGGTCAATTCAAGAGGCCAGCCAGCGTTTGCACCGACGAGGATGGCGATATATACGTGGCCGACTGGCAGAACAACCGCGTTCAGATTCTCAGCGCCGACGGTCGCTTTGTTGCTCAGCTCCGCGGCGACCATGTGCTGTCCCAATGGGGCAGGGAAAAACTCATATCCAACCCGGACATGCTGCGCCAGCGGGCTATTGCCTTCGCAAATGACAGCGGAAACTTCGAAAGAGAATTTGCTCAACCCTGCGCAGTGAAGATTGATCATCAAGGCCGGCTGGTGGTGGTTGAAAATTGGTCGGGCCGAATTCAGGTGTACCAAAAGACCAGGGAGCCGATGTTGGTCTAGGGAATAAGCTCGACTCCCAGTCCCAGGCTAAAACCAGGACTTAAAAAAAGGGGCCAGCATTAATAATGCTGGCCCCTTTGCTATTTCACGCTGTCCTCTAGGCTGTGAGAGGCATTCTGGAGGGACTCTTAGTCTGATGAACCCGTTGTGTTGTCGGCCACAGTTTGGGCAGTAGGGCTTGATGAACCGGTGGGCATCCCGGAGTCAATCCAAGACACGATTTCGTCCAGCTCTGTCTCAGTAAGAAAAGGGCCCCGCAGGGGCATCTTGCCCCAGGTTCCGATGGCCCGGGCCAAAGAACGCACTAAAGCCGTCTCGCGCCCTGGTACGCCCGGTTCAATGGCCCTTATGCCGGAAAGAACGTCGTTTCCCAGTTGCTCCGGGGAGTCCCAATAATACCGGTGGATGCCGGGAAGGGGTCTGCGTCCCCGCTTTACCTCCCAGCGCGCCATCAAACCGTCTAGGATTTCCTTGACCCTAGGCCAGTAAACGGTGTTGCCTTCAAGGGATTGTTCGCTCATACCGCGTTCTCGCATTCCTGTAATATCTCAAGTTGCATCAGAATCTAAAAGCCACAAGTGTTGCCGATATATGAGGTTGGACGAATCGAACCACTAGCGAGGGTGCTCGCTAACCGTCTCTGTTTTTAACAATTCCAGGGCATGGGGCAGCACAGGATTAACCACATCCAGGCACTCTCGCACACCTTTGGGACTGCCCGGCAGTGTGATAATCAGGGTGTTACCACGGATGCCTGCCACTGACCGGCTCAGCATGGCCATGGGCGTGAACTGCATGGTATTGGCCCGCATTGCCTCGGCAAGACCGGGCACTTCTTTATCGATTATGGACAAACATGCTTCCGGAGTTACGTCGTGATGGCCCAACCCGGTGCCGCCGGTGGTAACAATCAGGTCCACATCCACAGAGTCAGCCCACTGGGACAACCTTCCAGCGATGAGGTCTTTTTCATCGGAAATAACCTCGTAGCGCACAACCTCAAAGCCCTGGGGTTCCAGCAATTCCCTTATGGCTTGGCCGCTGGTGTCTTCCCGCTGGCCCTTGGCCCCGGAAGTGCTGATGGTCAAAATACCCAATCCGAACATGGTTGCCTCCAACGAACATGATACCATACCCCGTTTCCAGCGAGTATCATTTTTCATGTCTTGGCCTATGCCCGGAGGTGAGGAATGGTAGCGTCAAACACCCACGGTAAAAATGCGATTTCCGGACTATCCAAGTCCTGGAGCCTTTGCCCGTCCCTACCATTGACAGAGGATTTGGAACCCCTTATATTCACAATCGAATCAACCTTCGCAAACACAGACCTAAATGTGAGTATTTTTATCATTAAGAACAGTTTGAGCAACCCATGACCGACCACCCAAATTGCGTGTTCTGCCAGATTGTCGCTGGCCGGTCCCCTGCCCGCGTCAGGTACTTGGATGAAGACTTAATCGTAATCGTAAATAAGTTGACCTGGGTACCAGTGATGCTTCTTGTGATGCCGAAACAACATATGCGGCAGAGCGAGATGTGGGAGAGCGGTCTAATGAATAGACTGGGCGAGGTGGCGGTGGATATGGGATGGTCGATGGCGCCCAACGGCTTCCGGATACTCTCCAATTTTGGCCCGGACGGCCTGCAAAGCCAGAGCCACGCTCACATTCACGTCATCGGCGGGATGCCCCTCGGTGAATACGCTTAGAGCCTCTCCTCTCTCCGTTACCAGCATGTGGATGGTAGACTTAATCCCGGATCTCTAATCGCCGCTATCCTTCCTGTATCCCTGCCCGAAGGGAGTGACTGCGGTTTTTAAGTCGATGCGGATCGAATTATGCTTCAAGTAAGTATTGAAAAAGCCACACATTACGACCTGCCGCTGTTCGCCGAAATGGAACAAGTGGACGGGACCAGCGAGTTCATCAGCCAATACTCCCTTGATGAGCACCACAGGAAGTTTAATGAACCGCAAATTACTTATCTTCGGATAACTAATGCTGGAGCAATAGTCGGTTTCTTTATTCTTGCGTTAGAACCCGACGGCACAAGCGTAGAGTTCAGACGGATTGTCGTGTCTGACAAAGGCAATGGGATCGGACAGGTTGCGATAAGACAGATGGAAGAATTCTGCAAAGACGAGTTAGGTAGATCTCGCATCTGGCTCGATGTGTTGGAGACAAATTATATAGGACGACACATCTACGATAAGTTGGGGTACCAACAATTTGGCGAACAGGAGTCCCAAGGTGAACGTCTGCTGTTATGTGAAAAGCAAATTCACTAGCAGGATAAACTGAGAACCTTGAGGATTTTGGGAACTAAGAAAGAACAAAGAGGAGGAATATGGCCGAGACCGTTATTTACGAGAAGAAAAACCACGTAGTAATCATGACTATGAACCGTCCCGACGCACTAAATTCCATCAACAGGCAGTTGCGAAAGGAACTATCCGAAGCAATCACCCAGTTTGACGAAGACCTTGACGCCTACGTGGGAATCATTACGGGGGCTGGAAGGGCATTTTGCTCCGGCCGGGATTTGAAGGAGCGCGCCGCCGACAACGCCGAGGGCATTCAGGCTCGGGCGTCCCATAGCTTGACCCCGGACCGCCCATTCATGTTCCCGCAAACTTGGAAGCCCTTGATTGCTGCCGTGAATGGTTTTGCCCTGGCCGGCGGCTGGTCCATTGCCCAGTTGTGCGACCTGCGCTTGGCTTCTGAGGACGCCAAGCTGGGCATAACCGAAACCAAATGGAGCTTGCTGCCGCCCTTTGGCACGATTCTGCCCAAGTCTATGCCCATGTCTGCCGTCTTGGAGTTGGTGTTCACTGCCCAGCCCGTAACCGCTCAAAGGGCCTATGATATGGGCTTCCTGAACAAAGTGGTACCAGCGGACAAGCTCATGGATGAGGCCATGGCCTTGGCCGAGCAGATTGCGGAAAACGCTCCTTTGGCGGTGCAGTACTTCAAGGAACTCGCCTACCGGGGCCAGAACATGACAGTACAAGACATCTCGGCGCTGACCTACCACATGTACGACGCGCTATTGACCACCGAGGACTCCAAAGAAGGGCCCAAAGCCTTCGCCGAGAAGCGCAAGCCTAAGTGGCAAGGGAAGTAGGGTAGCCTAAATCTGGTATTCGGGCCGGCGTAGCAACTGCCGGGCGATTACTAGTCGCAGCACCTCATTGGTGCCCTCGCCGATAATCATCAGTGGGGCGTCGCGGTAGTAGCGCTCCACCGGAGAGTCTTTGATAAAGCCTGCGCCTCCGTGGATTCGCATCGCTTCCAGTGTTATCTCCTGGCAGGCTTCGCTGGCGAACAGCTTGGCCATGCCCGTCTCAAGGTCAACACGCTCTCCCCTGTCCTTCTTGGCGGCGGCGTCGTAGGTCAGCAGACGAGCAGCCTGGATCTTGGTTGCCATGTCGGCCAGTTTCAGTTGAATAGCTTGATGTTGGGAGATGGGCACACCGAAAGTTTCCCTTTGTTGGGAGTAGCGTATAGCGGCATTAAAGGCCGCTTGAGCCACACCAACCGCTCTTGCGGCAATGTTTATTCGACCCGTCTCCAGACCGCTCATTACTTGGCCGAATCCAAGTCCCTCTTCCCCTCCGATTAAATTGTCTTCGGGGATATGGAAGTTCTCAAAGAAGAGTTCACAGGTGTCCAAGCCCCTGTAGCCCATCTTGTCCAAATCCCGGCCAACCCGGAAGCCCGGGTCGCCTTTTTCTACGATGAAGCAACTGATCCCTTTGTGCTTGGTCTCAGCATCGGGGTCGGTACGAGCCAGCAAGCAGAAGGCGTCGCCGTAGCGACCGTTGGTGATAAACATCTTGGTGCCGTTGATGACGTACTCTTCGCCGTCCTTGTGGGCGGTTGTCTTCAGATTGGCCACATCGGTGCCCCCCTCGGGCTCGGTGAGGGCCAACCCACCCCTTATCTGACCCGAGGCCAGCTTTGGCAAGAAACGCTGTTTCTGCCCCTCTGTGCCGTAATGAGTTAAGACGTATGTCAGGATATGATGGGTACCGATCGCGCCGCTGAGGCTCATGAAGCCTTTGCTGATTTCCTCGAAAATCATGGCGAAGGTGGTGTAGTCCAAACCCATGCCGCCATATTTTTCCGGGACCGTAATGCCGAACAGGCCCAGCTCTTTCATGGTGTTTATCAGTTCGTGCGGCGTCTCGTCGTCCCGGTCCAACTGGGCGGCCACGGGCTCAACATCGCGGCGCACAAACTCCCGCACCATGTTTACAATCTGAGTTCTGGCTTCCTCGGGGGTTGAAGTTGTCACAAGAGGCTCCTTTTTGAGCTATCAGCAATCGGCGCTCAACAGTTTGCCAAAAGCCGAAGGGTTCGCTGGCAAAATTCCGGTGTGCCACGTCTGGGCGTCAATTCAGTCTATATTCAGGCCCTAATGCCGTCAAGAAATTGCAGTCTGGCGATGCACCCTTGGGCCTAGGAGGCCGTCGCTCCGGAGCGCCACGGCGGCGCCCAAAATACCAAGAGTTTCAAGTCTTGGGTGATGGAGTGAAAGCGGTGTTCCACGCCGATACCAACGAATATTGTTGAACCGACGGACACCGGCCTGTCCTCATCGTCGACGCGAATCATCCCCACTCCCTCCAAAACATAATAGACCTCTTCTTCGGTATGAGGGCTCTGAGGGTCTTTCTCGCCTGCGGGGATGACGTACAAGCCCAAACTCAGGGTCTCTGTGCGGAAAAACTCGTGGTATGGCCGGCCATCTTCCCGGTGTTGGGTTATGATGTCGGCTATTTCAAATGCGTCCATAATTCAACTCGATTCCAGGCTCGAATTCAGGCCATATTCGGCAACGGCGTTGAGTATAGCATAGGTTCGAAACGCTCCCCCTGACCGCGCTGAGACCCTTATTTATCAGTCACAAATGCGTGGCCGAATGTGCGGCGGTATGGTACCGTTTATGTCAACCTGGTAATGTCCGAGACGCGGGCTACTAACAACAATGGCTCATAAACGGCGAGCATTGGAAACCCTCGAACTTGCGGCCCAAGCGCTGGCCAACGCTCTCAATCTACCTGCGCCCAGAGGGCAAGTAGAGCGGGAAGCCCTATGCCGGGCGGCTCTGGTTGTTCTGGAAGCTCCTGACCTGGAAGGTGTGGCCCTGAACTCTCGGCAGTGGCTAGCCCAGAGCGAAGAACTGGGCGCTCTGATAAACGCGGGTGTATCACTTGGGCGCCTCCACCGTGAATTTGATCGGGCAATCATGCCCGGTGCTTGGGATTTAAACCTTCAGGCACTGAGGAGAACCCTGGTCGATAAAGGCGAGGGATTAACCCGCAGGCTGTCCCGGGAGTACCGCAGCGCCGAGAAGCAACTGTCCGGTCTGTTTCATCAGCCACGGCCCTCGGACCTGACCACCCGGCTGAAGCTCATTGACACCATCGCCGAGGCTCGCCAGTACCAGGACTTCGTCAACCAACTGGATTCCCTGGGCGCAGAATTATTCGGACTCAAGTGGAACGGTCAAGCCTCAGAATGGGAGACGCTCTCTCAATTATTTCAATGGATACAAGATCTTCACAGCAGGGTCGAAAGCGGCTCGGCTCCCGGTGGAATCGTAGATTATCTGTCGGGGAATCCTGATAAATACTTGCTTGGGCCTTTAGTCAGCGCTGTTGAAGAAGCTACCGGGGCGCACGCCACCAGTGCGTCTGCCATTCGCAAGGGGTTGGAGTCGGCTCGCAAAGAATTGCTTGATCTCGGCCTGCGAAACCCCTTGCTCAACTACCGGCTGCTCCGCACCCGAGGGTTGGAGGTGGTGGGCGAGGTGCCAGCAGAGGTCTACCGGCTGCTAACGGCCGATGGGAAGTCTATGTCTTTCCTTCCTGCTCCAGAGTTTGAAGACTCCACCCAAGAAACCGCTCAAGTAACCGCCGACGCTCTGGGACAACCCCCGGAGCAAGAGTTAGCAGAGCAACAGTCAGCCGAGCAAGAGTTAGCAGACCAGGAGTCAGCCGAGGAGCAAGGAACTGTCGATGGCCCGACCACCCGGCACACAGACTCCAGACTTCAAACGGCACTATCGTCGGAAGAATTGCAATCCAGATTGCTATCCACTTACCACTTGGCCAACACCTTCATTCAAGAGCAGGGTGTTAATACATTATTCCTAACCTTGGGCATGCTTGTCTGGCGGGAAGGCGACGGCGACGAACCGAGAAAGGCTCCTTTGGTGCTGGTTCCTGTTGCCTTGGACCGCACAAACGTTAGAACCAGATTCCAATTGCGCTACACCGGTGACGACCCCGGAGACAACCTTTCTCTGAGGGAACGGTTGCGCAGCGAGTTTGGAGTTGACCTGCCCCATTTGGCCGAACAGGATGATACGGAAGACCTGGATATCGTCGCCTACCTTGACGCCGTGGCCGACGCCACGAAGGAATTCCCAGAGTGGTCCGTAGATCGAAGCAGCGTTGTCTTGGGATTCTTTTCCTTCAACAAGTTTTTGATGTACCGGGACTTGGACACGGAAATCTGGCCGGACAGCGTAAAGCCCGAAGAGCATTCTGTCATGGGCGCTCTGCTCAGCGATGGATTCAGTGAGCCAGCGCCGTCAATCAGCAACGACGAGCACTTGGACCAATACCTGCCGCCCAGTCGGGTGCACCACGTGGTTGATGCGGACAGTTCCCAGACGCTGGTATTGGTGGACGTGAACGACGGCCGGAACCTGATTGTCCAGGGTCCACCGGGCACCGGCAAGTCCCAAACCATCACCAACATGATTGCGGAAGCCCTAGGCCATGGACGTACCGTTCTCTTTGTGTCGGAAAAGATGGCCGCCTTGGAGGTGGTCAAGCGCCGACTCGACGGCATCGGTTTGGGTGACGCTTGCTTGGAACTCCACAGCCATAAATCCACCAAGAAAACGGTGCTGGACGAGCTTGAGAGAACGTTGGAACTGGGCAGACCACGGTTGGGCCAGATTGAGTCGGATTTGGACACGCTGACCACACTGCGGGACCGCTTAAACTCCTACTGCGAGGCGGTTAATACCCCGGTGGGCGACACGGCTGTTAGTCCGTACGCGGCGTATGGTGAGCTGAGTTTGCTCCGGCAACGCACCGGGGCTGTCCAACTGCCAAAGTTAGAGTTGCCTTCCGCGGACCTGAATTCCGTGGAGATGTGGTCCGATGGCGAATTCCGTAGCCGGCAGGAAAAAGTCAAGGAGTTGCAAGCCCGACTGGCTACCATTGGTGTGCCCAAAGACCATCCATTTTGGGGAACAAGTTACCGAGTGTTGCTGCCAACGGACTTGGACCGAATTAGAATTTCTTTGCCTCCGGCCCAAGTATCTTTGGAATCGGTAATCAATGCGGCGGAGAGCTTGGCCGAATCCATGAGTCTCGCTGGCCCACCCGGCATCGTAGAAGCCCAAGGATTGTGCTTGACCGTGGACCGAATCTTAGAAGCGCCGGAATTAGCCGGTTGGAACATTCGGGCCGAGGAGTGGCGGACTCAACGGGAAGAGTTGGATTCGTTATTGGAAGCTGGCCTCCATTTCTCCAGCCTGCGGGCAAAGTATCAAGATATTCTGAAGCCCGAGTCATGGAGCTTGGACCTAGCTGACCTAAAGGAACTTTTGAATAGTAAAGGGCGCCAGATGTGGCGTTTAGTGTCCAAGGAATACCGTCAGGGAAAGTCACGATTGGGCAGTCTATGCCAGAACTCTCCGCCATCGGGATTATCAGCCCAACTGGAGATGTTGGACGCAATAGACGAGTCCCGGAGATTGAAAGATGCCATTACTGCCGCAGACTCGCTTGGGCGGAGCGTCTACGGCTCCGTATGGCAAATAGAAAGCTCCGATTGGGACTCTCTTTCCGCCGGCAGCCGTTGGCTATGGCAGTTGTGGGTAGATGTGGAACTGGGGAATTTGCCAAAGGAGATTGTGGATTTCTTGGCGGAAGGCCGCTCGACCCTAGGCTTGGCGGAAGCGTCCGGTTCAGTCGTGGAAGCAATATCAGAATACCAGCGAATTATTGCCGCAGTGGTGGAAGCGATGAACCTGGATCTGGCCAAACGATATCCCAGCGATCTTGGATTCGAGGGCCAAACGTTCCATGACCAAAAATCAACGCTGGATGCTTGGGGTGAGCGGCTAAACGACATCCACGACATGGTTGGCTTCAACAACATCTCCGATGACTGCGCCAGTTTCGGTTTGGGCGCGGTTGTCTCGGTGGCAGAAAGTTGGAATGACGCAAACCTTCATCTGATGGATGCTTTCTTGCTTGCTCGCTATGAAGCTATCCTGGGAGAATCCTTGGAAAAACGCGATGCGTTGCGGGGGTTCGACGGGGCCAACCATAACCGGCTAATCCAACAATTCCGGGAATTGGACACATTATCCTTGGAGCACAACCGGTCGCGGCTGGCTTTGGCTCATTGGGAAGGGCTGCCCAGACAGGACGGCGTCGGCCAATTGGCGGTGCTGAAAAGGGAATTCCAGAAGCGCAGCAGGCAACTACCAATAAGACAACTGATTGCCCGGGCGGGAAACGCAGTCCAAGCGATTAAACCCGTGTTCATGATGAGTCCCCTTTCCATCGCCACCTACATTCCACCGGGCAGCTTGAAGTTCGACTTGGTGGTTTTTGACGAGGCCAGCCAGGTCAGGCCGGTCGATGCTTTCGGAGCGATTCTCCGCGCCGGGCAGTCGGTAGTTGTTGGTGACAGCCAACAACTACCGCCCACCAGTTTTTTTGACACCATGACCCTAGGCAACGAAGACGATGAGGAAAACAACACTTCAAACATCGAAAGCGTATTGGGATTGTTCGCAGCCCAAAGCGCCCCAGACCGGATGTTGCGCTGGCATTACCGAAGCCGCCACGAGTCGCTGATTGCGGTTTCCAATCAGGAGTTTTACAAGAATAGCCTGGTGGTTTTCCCCAGTCCCGATGCCGAACGGAAAGACTCCGGGCTCAAATGCCATCTATTGCCCGACACAGCTTACGATAGGGGAGGGAGCAGGACCAACCAACTGGAGGCGGAGGCAGTTGCCACCTCTGTCATGGAGCACGCCTCCAAACATCCAAGCTTGACCTTGGGAGTGGCTGCCTTTAGCGTGGCCCAGATGCGGGCCATCCAGGACGCGGTGGAGAAACGGCGGAGAAGCGACCCCTCGATGGAGAGATTTTTTGCCGCCCACCCAGACGAGCCATTCTTTGTAAAAAACCTGGAGACGGTCCAGGGCGATGAGCGGGATGTTATTTTTATCAGCATTGGCTACGGCAAGGACACCGAAGGGCATGTGGCCATGAACTTCGGACCTCTGAACTGGGATGGCGGGGAACGGCGTTTGAACGTGCTCATCACCAGGGCGCGACAGCGCTGCGAAGTGTTCACCAACTTGTCGCCTGAAGACATAGACGTTAGCCGAACATCCGCTCCCGGCGTCCACGCTCTGAAAACCTTCCTGGCTTTTGCGGCGGCGGCTGATACCAGCGGAGTCGCCGATATCAGTAACGAGCCTGGTTCGTCTTTGGAGCAAGCTGTGGCACGCTCACTTACTGAAGCAGGTTACCAACTGCGCCCCCAAGTTGGTGCCGCTGGCCACTGGGTAGACTTGGCCGTAGTCGACCCTGAGCAATCAGGACGATACCTGATGGGCATAGAAACCGATGGTGAAACCTACCACAACTCGCGATCGTCCAGGGACCGAGACCGCCTGAGAGAGCAGGTACTAAACGGCCTGGGATGGCAGATTCACCACATCTGGAGCACCGACTGGTTCAATCATCCGGACAGAGAACTTAAAAGGGTGGCAGAGGCGATAGAGGCGGCCAAGAATGAAGGGTCGGTCCACAGGGAAATCACTGCGGATAGTTCTCCGATTCAAAGGGAGGGCGCGCCGGTTGAGCTTGAGGTGGAGGTAATACCGGAGTATCTGCTGGCAACACCCAAAGCTGCCTTTAGGGATACCGGATTTCCTCCGGAAGCTGACCCGGCTTTGGCGGTGTGGGTCGCACAGGTCGTTGACGTGGAAAGCCCGATTCACTTGGCCGAGGTGGCTCACCGCATTGCCGATGCTGCCGGAGTGCGTCGAGTAAAGCGTTACCAGGAAGCCATGAATAGGGCAATCGAAAATGTGGTAGCTTCCGGCAGCGTCACGATAAATGGTGAATTCCTATGGCGGTCCGGCATGACCGAACCAACAATGCGTGACCGGAGCAAACTGCCGGTTTCATCCAAGAAAATCGAGTTCGTCGCTCCGGAGGAGTTGGCGGTGGCGGTGCGCCGCGTGGTAGCGGGGTCATACGGCATCGCATTCGAAGAAATTACCAGCCCCGCAGTAAAGCTCCTGGGATTTGGCAGAGTCACCAGCGACATGCGTAGCATTGTGGAGGCGCTGATAACCCATATGGTGACGGATGGAACGCTGGTCCGCCAGGGCGACTTGCTGCTGATTTTCAACGATCATCCAGACTAACGTTGCGCCATCTCGTCGCTCATTCTCAAAGAAGAGCGCCTTGATGGCGGCGCCACATCACGCCAGGTGGATGAGCCTCACTCCCTGAATCACCTTGGTGGGAATTGGTTCGATTGCCCGCAGTCCCGCTGAGAAAACGCAGGCAATTGCCACCCCTATCAGCCCTCCGGCAATCACATCGCTGGGGAAGAATAAGCCGTTGTACACCCGCGTAAAACTCCACAGGGCAGCCAGCAAGAATGGAAGCGCCGAGGCCCGCCGGTTACGCCACCAGATTGCCATGGCAAAAGCAAAAGCCACCGCCGCAGGATTTGCCGGAAATGAGGAGTCTGTTGGCGCATATAGAAGGTTGGACAATTCGTACTGCATGAACGGCCTTTCCCGGAACCCGACTTGGTTCATCAGTAACACCGCGAGGTTGGCAAAACCCAAGGATATCGCAGCAGCCAGCACGCCTTTTTGATTGTTGATTCGCTCAGCCAAGTCTTTCCCGTGGAACCACAGACCCAGTCCCCAGAAGCACATAATCACGGGGACGAAGTAATCGCTGACAATAAGATACGTTATGCGGTCCAGCAGGTAATAACGGCCGATGCCCTGATTCAGCCAAGTGACGATATCGCCGTCGATATTCAGAAAGGCATCCAAACAAAACACTCCAGCCTCTGTTGGAAGCAGGTTAATGCAGAGTCGAACCACCGGCGCCGAGACGACGAATCAGCCGGAACATTAGCGACAAGAAAGTAGTCTCTTTAAGTGCGTCCAGGCCTTCCGGCAATTCCCGTTGACGCGCCCCAAATTTCAGTTGGCGCAAAGATGCCACGATTAGTGTAATCGCCAATCCCGTACCGGAACCGGCGAAGAAATAGGCGAATTGCTCATTGCCGTTCATTCCCAAGTCGCTGTCGGGAACGTTGCGGTCCTGGGAAAGGAAGAACCAAGCGAATGCGCCAATCAACGCCGCCGCACCGATACAGGTTGAGGCGAAACGGTTATCGGAAAAAGTCATACCGCGGTACCCATGGAGCGCCCCGACAATCTGAAACAATCCACAGGAAGCAACGAGGACCAGAAGGTAGTAGTCCAGAATGAATGAGCCGGTCAAGGAGATAGCTAACCTTGGGGCAGGGCCCGCTCTTCGGCTTGGTCTGATTCGAGGGTGGCCTGGGAACCAAGAATTTTTGTGTTGAGGTAGTGGGTCAAGCCCACCAATACGGGCACTGCTATGACGTAAGACACCATGGTATATGAGTAGCCGACGGGAAAAGCCAGCACGGGCACAGCGATGAGAAACACTCCCAAAGCTACCGTCGCCCTCTTGGTGAATTGCAAGACTATCAAAGACACTGCGGCCACAGGGATGGAAACCAGCGGCACGGTGATGAGCAGTACTCCGACGGATGTGGCAGCCCCCCGGCCACCCCGAAAACCCAGGTGAATGGGCCAATTGTGGCCAGCCACCACGGCCACTCCGGCCATCAACTCCAAGGTAATGGAGTCGGTCACGCTCCGTACCAAAAGCACCGCCAAAACACCCTTCAGTATGTCAAACACGCCGACTGTAAGTCCTGCCTTGGGACTCACATTTCTGAAGACATTGGCGGCGCCAGGATTGTTATCGCCCAGATTGCGAATGTCCTGGCCTAAGACCAACCGGGTAACCAAAAATGCGGAAGAGATACCCCCAATCAGGTAGGAGATAAATATGAGACTAATTCCGGTAAGTCCGTCCAGAGACAAGTAGGGCTTCCTCCTGCAAGGAACTACCCTTGGCGGGCACGAAATTAAAGCTAAAAGCCACCACGGGTACGACCGAAATCTCGCCCAACTAGATGTCGCAGTGCCTGATTAAGCAGTGACTAATCGCGGCACGGCGGCAGTGCACCAGTGAAGGAACTTGGGATTCCTGCCAAAGACGATGTCGAAGTATAGCTTCTGTAGTTTCAATGCAACCGGCCCGGCTTGGCCGTCGCCTATGGGTCTGCTGTCCAATTCCACCACCGGCGTGAGATGGGCAGCGGTGCCGGTGAGGAAAATCTCTTCGCACAGGTAAAGTTCGCTTCGGTCGATTCCCCTTTCCTCAACCTCCATCCCCAACTCACTCTGAGCCAATTGGAGGATGGTCTCTCTGGTGATTCCCGGTAGCGAGCTATCTTCCAGACGGGGCGTTACCAGTTTACCGCCCGAAACGATGAAGATGTTTTCTCCCGAACCTTCGCAGGCCTGTCCTAGGTGATTCAAAAGGATGGCTTCATCAAAGCCAGCCAGAGTGGCTTCGGTCTTGGCCAATATGCTGTTGACGTAGTTTCCGCTGCTTTTGATTCGGGTAGGAATCATGGTGTCATCGGTTCGGCGCCATGAGGAAGTGCAGCAACGTAGCGTATCGGAACTCAAATAGTTGCCAAAGGGCACCGTAATCAGGGTAAAGTCACTTTCCAAGTCCTGAAGTTTCAGGTTAGCTACTTTTTCGGCGCTTTTGTAAGCTAATGGACGGATATATATGTCTTCTTTGTGACCGTTTAGTTCCACTAAATCTACGGTCATCTTGCATAACTGGTCTGCGGTGTAGGGAATGTCCAGCAGAAGTATCCGGCATCCTCTAATCAACCGTTCGTAATGCTCACGCAGCCGGAAGATGAAGATCGCCCCTTTCTCTTCGTTCCAGTTGCCTCTAATGCCTTCAAACACGCCTGTGCCATAATGCAAAGCGTGGGTCATCACACTGACTTTCGCCTCACTGATGGGCACCACTTTACCCTTGAAAAATGCGTTAAGCTCTTTTTTACCGTTGTTGGACGCCTGTGAGGTGGACAAAGTGTGACCCCTTTCGTTAAAAACTGGGCTAAATTATAATCGGACTGCTGTGCAGAACACAAGGCACGCACACAGCATAGGACTGCCCGATGGCTAATGATGACCAAATAGAAATTGACTCGAACAAAGTGGATGCTGACCTTCTGGCTTCGGAAAGAAGCTCCCAGGCTGTACCGGTTGGCGCGTCGTCAATATTGAACCTGCGAACTATCGCCGCAGGGGTGACCGGTGCGGCGATTGCCGCTCTGGTTCTGGGAGCGGTCGTGCTTTTTTGGCGCGGTGACGAAAACGCTCCCATACAGGTGTTGCAAGCAGAACATAGCGAAACGGTCCGTCCTGCTTCCGCCGGCGTCGACCCGGACGAGGATCTGAGAGTGTACGTGACTGGAGCGGTTGTTAATCCCGGAGTTTATTCCCTCTCGCAGGGAGACCGAGTTTCCGACGCCCGCGCAGCTGCCGGAGGCGAAACCGATGACGCCCAGAGTTCGTCTATAAACCTGGCTTTGCGTGTTATGGGCGAAGGACACTACCACATGCCTCGGTTGGGTGAGACCCTCGTCGCAGATACCACTGCGATGATTGGGGGCAATCTTGGAGCGGCAGCGCCGGGAATTTGCGACGGCTTAATTGACCTCAATACCGCTTCCGCTCAGTTATTGGAAACCTTGCCTAGTATCGGTGAGGTTAGAGCCGCCGCTGTAGTGAGCTACCGGAATGCCAACGGCGGGTTTCAAGCGATCGAGGATGTCACCAACGTCTCCGGCATAGGCCCGGCCACCTATGAGGCTATCCGGCGGTTGGCGACGGTCTGCGACCCGGGTTAGCCAAGCGCTGGTGTTGCCGTAGTCTTCATACCCTTGCCCATGTGTTCCGGGAGGAGAGGTAGATGAAACTGGGCCTATTGGCGTCAGCCTGGTTGGTGGGAACGATTATAGGCCTCCGAATGGACCCCGCTGTGCTGCCTTTGGCGCTCTTAGTTTTGGCAGCAATAGCCGGTGGAATCATGACCCGTTTTTGCCATTGGCCTCTGTGGCCGGTGGTGCTGGCCGCAGTTGTTTTGGTTGCCGCAATCACGGCCACGGCCGACGACGATTCGCTGATGCCTTTGGCAACCTCCGACGGCCAAACGGTGACGATGCAAGGCCGGGTAGTAAACGACCCGGAGTCGACCCAACGATTCTTCAGGCTCGAGGTTGAGGCCGATGCGATAGACCGGGGCAGCGGCTTTCACCCCTTCTCTTTCCGAATATTAGTCTTTGCCGAGCCCCCGCCGGCTTTGGTGTCATCGCGAGAGCCTCCATATTTTCGCTACGGTGACCAGCTGCTGATTGAAGGCCAAGTTCAATTGCCCCGCGCCTTCGCCGAATTTGACTATGGAGCATACCTGGCCAACCAGGGAATATCCGGCTTCATTTACTCCCGAAGCGTTTTGCTGTCCAATCCAAATGCTCGGCCACAAAAAGATTGGCGCAACAGTATCTTCGACCTTCGAGGGCGGCTCTCCGAGAATCTGGAAGATGCTTTGCCCGATCGGCATTCGGCCATTGGACAAGCGCTGCTGCTGGGGAAACGAGGCCGTTTGCCGGAGGACTTGGTGGAAGACTTTCGGTCCACCGGTACTTCGCATATTTTGGCCATCTCGGGCTTGCATGTTGGCTTGATGATGATAATGGGATTGGCTTTGGCCGCTTGGATCATTGGCAGGCGGTGGAATGCATATCTCCTAGTCCCACTGGCGTTAATCTGGGTTTACATCCTGATTAGCGGAGAATCCCCGTCGGCGATTCGGGCGGCCATTATGGGCACGGTATATATCGCAGCGCTTCTTGCGGGCCGACCTGGCAGCATCCTACCCGCATTGTCTTTGGCTGCTGCTGCCATGGTCTCGCTAGATCCTCATGTGCTCCAACAAACATCCTTTCAACTTAGCGTAGGCGCAATGGCCGGAATCGCACTGGTTATGCCTTTCCAAGAAAGAGTAGGCATAGCCATCGCCGAATGGTCGGCAACCAATTCCAATCGGGGAAAGACTTGGCTGGGCGTTGTAATGAGGTGGTTCGCCGCCTCTCTGATTGTCTCAGTGGGGGCAACGATGGCAACCTGGCCTCTGGTTGCTTTCAATTTTGACCGAATTCCTATCCTCGGCATCTTCACCACTGCGTTGGCTTTGCCCGTCTTGCCCCTCATTTTATTGGGGACATTGGGTGCCTCCTTGGGCGGGCTTATCCATCCGGTGGTTGGCCAGATATTCGGTTGGCTTGATTGGGTACCCATTTCTTATTTGATGGAGCTTGTGGCCCGTTTCCCCTCATTCACCGTTTCGGGATCCTGGGTAGGCAGTTGGATGGTTTGGCCCTGGTACCTAGCGCTTACCGTTGCGATTCTACTTGTTAGGGCCAGAGGTCACCTGTTAAAGGAAAAATCAATCCCGCGCCGGTTATTTAGACTACCAGAGGACAGAGGAAATGGAGGAAGTTTCGGTGCGGCAAGCTTAGCCAAGATTGTGTTTGCCATCACCCTGATATCCGCCAGTATCTTGGTTTGGGTCCAGGTATTCTCCGGGCCGGATGGAAAGTTGCACGTCTACTTCTTTGATGTGGGCCAAGGTGACAGCGTACTTATAGTCACGCCTGGGGGAAAGCAGATACTGGTAGATGGCGGCCCCGGTTAACGCAGCGCTACCGCTTCGCTGTCGGAGCGGTTGCCAAGAGGGGACCTTAGCCTGGACATGGTGGTTCTGACCCACTTGGACTCCGACCACAGCAGGGGTCTGTTGGAAGTGTTGGACCGCTACCGTGTGGGTTCGGTGCTCTTCGGACCTCAAGATGTCAAAGGCGCAATGTATCCCCAATGGCGATCCATGATGGACCGGGAGGACGCAGTTGAGGTTCTGGCGCAAACCGGCCAGCAGGTAATCCTAGAGCCCGGCGTTATGCTGCAGGTGTTGAACCCACCGGAACAATCCGCCGGAGGTCCGATTCATGACCCAAACAACAATGGCGTGGTGCTAAAATTGACATACGGCGAGGTGAGCTTTTTGTTGACTGCCGACATCGAATCGCCGACCGAAAACCGGTTGGTTCGTAGCGGCCCAGCGTTGAATAGCACGGTCTTGAAAGTGGCCCATCATGGCAGCCGCACCTCGACCACGCCGGCTTTCTTGGCAAGTGTCGGACCGTCTGTCGGAGTCATATCCGTGGGCGCTACCAACAGCTTCGGTCATCCCGTACCAGAGGTACTAGAAAGGCTTAAAGAGGCTATGGGAGAAGGCGCAATCTTACGCACCGACCGGGATGGGACTATCGAGTTCATAAGCGACGGCCAAACTCTGTGGTTCAAAACCGAAAGATGAACCCTCTTAAAAAGAACAACGCATCCCGGTCTTCCCACCGGAATCCTCGTCCCAAGTCCTGTATACTGGGCAGAAATGCCGGATAATGGCCAACAACGTAATTCCGGCGGCGGACGGTAAAATTATCTCTGGAGAAAATAAGGTTTTGCAAAGAGTGGACGGGCGGAAATGGGATGAGATTCGGCCGATAACGATTACGCCCAATTTTCAGAAACACGCCGAAGGATCGGCGCTGATTCAGATGGGAGCTACCAAGGTGATATGCGCCGCATCGTTGGAAGAGCGGGTGCCGGGATTCCTCCGAGGCCAGGGCAAAGGATGGGTAACCGCTGAGTACGACATGCTGCCCCGGTCAACGAGCACTCGAAATTCCCGGGACCGGGATTCGGGAAGGCCCAGCGGACGCTCTCAGGAGATTCAACGGCTCATTGGTAGAGCGCTTAGGGCGGTGACCGACCTGGACGCTTTGGGAGAGCGAACCGTCCAGATTGATTGTGATGTGCTGGAAGCAGACGGCGGTACCCGAACCGCGTCCATCACTGGAGCCTACGTCGCCCTGTACCAAGCCTTGGACATGCTGGTTAAACAACGCATATTGCCCCGCATTCCCCTGCGCAGCGCCGTGGCGGCCATCAGCGTGGGCATCGTGGACGGCGGCTGCTTACTGGATTTGTGCTACCAGGAAGACTTTGGAGCCCAAGCAGACTTTAACGTGGTGATGACCGACCGGGGTGAGGTAGTGGAACTGCAAGGAGCCGCCGAGGCCGAGCCCTTCCCACGGCAAAGGGTAGACCAAGTGCTATCCTTGGCGTCGGCAGGGGTGGAGCCTCTTTTTCGGGCACAGCGCCAGGCTATTTCATCTTTTTGAGGAATAGAGAATTGAGATTGGGGCGAAGAGCGAAGCTCTGCCTCACCACCGGGGCAACGTTAATATCCCTGGGTGTCTTGGCTTGCGGCGGAGGAACACCCACCCAACCGCCCACCCAAAACGAAGCTCCCACCGCTACGGTTACGGTTACTTCCGCTCCCCCACCAACTTTACGGCCCACGGCAATTGCGACCAACCCACCTCCGGTTAGCAGGCCAACTTCCACGCCGTTGCCCCTGGATACCCCGTTTCCAACAGAGACCTCCATTCCCATCGCTGTCCCGCCCACACCCATTCTCTTGCTGCAGCTCCCCAATGTGGCCGACACTGTGGAAAAAGCCAGGCCGGCCGTGGTATCCATCGTCACGGAAGTCATTATTCGTGGATTTTTCGGCCCGACATCAAACTTCGGCAGCGGCACGGGAGTGATTTTTGACCCGGATGGCTTGGTGCTAACCAACAACCATGTAATTTCCGGCGCAGAGAATATTACGGTAACACTGGATGACGGTCGCCAGTTCCAAGCAGAAGTGGTGGGCGCGGATATTCTCTCAGACTTGGCTGTGCTTCGAATACCCGGTGACGCTTATACCGCACTGCCATTGGGAGGGGAAGAAGGCCGGGATATCCGGGTGGGCGACTGGGTTATCGCCATTGGCAATACACTGGCGCTTCCAGGCGGGCCCACGGTGACGGTGGGCGTAGTATCCGCATTGGGGCGGTCTATCGAATCGACGCCCGGAGTGACGCTTTACGACCTTATACAGACCGACACCGTTATCAACCCAGGAAACAGCGGAGGGCCGTTGATTGACATTCAAGGTTCGCTGGTGGGCATAAATACCGCAGTGCAGCGGCTGTCGGCCTCCGGACTGGTAGTAGAAGGAATTGGCTTCGCCATCGACGTTGACACCGCCTTCCAAGTGACCCAACAACTGGTGGAACTGGGTTTCGTAAGGTGGGCGTGGATGGGTGTAATCTTGGCCGACTTGATTCCTGAGCTTGCCGCTGAAGTAGGGCTGTCCATAAGAGAAGGGGTGGTGATTCAGAACACGATCATCAACGGCCCAGCCGCTCGGGCGGGCATCCAGCCAAACGATATTATCGTCTCGGCCGACGGCCACAAGCTGACCACCGTGGCAGACCTGACCCGGTTGCTAAAACAGGAGTTCACCGTTGATCAGGAAATAGCAATCGAAATATTCCGCGAAGATGGGAACAAGACGGTTACATTGGTTCTGGGAGAACGGCCAAGACGCTAGCTAAAGCCGGGCAGGGAGCGACCCGAAGCAATCGCTGGTCACCACGCTTTCTGCCCGAGATTTTATGCTAACTGACGGTTTTGCCGGTAACAGCGTCGTCAAAAAGCAAAAATCACTGAACCCACGGTGATAATAACAATACCAATAATAGAGCCAGCGGCTGCGGAAATCATCCAACGGCTACCTGCTTGGAAACTCAATGTAGCCTTCAATCCTATGGATGACAGCAAACCCCATGGCACCATAAATGCCAGCGTTACGTATATCAGGAATGCCAACGCCACGATTCCTGGCGACAACATGGCTAAGGCGATCCAGATCGGGATTCCCACCCACAAGAATATGGACACACCTACCCAAATCTTGGAATCGGGAGTTAGTCCACGACCGGCAGCTTTGTATTCTCTGACCTGCTGCTGACCTGCCCACTCCGGTTTCCAATCGGTAGGTAAGGTCTGGCGCACTTGCACCGTCTGGATATGCTCACCGGATTCGACAACCGCTAGAGATGGGAACGGGTCTCGTCCCCCAAGGAGTACGGAGCGCTCGCACCACGGGCAAGCAGCCAATTCATTGTCGTATTTGTGCTGTTCATTGGTGGCACAATCCGTAAGTTTGTCCTCAGCCTGAATCAAGGCCTCCAACCATGCGTCGGCAGTAGGACGCAATTCGGGGTTGTCGTGGCCGTCTTCAAAACACTTGGTGAATAAATCCCGAAGTGCTGGCGCCATGATATTGAGAGGCAGGGCAATCGCCGCCGGCTTGTAAGGTACCTCACGGCGGGTGGCGTAGGGATAATGACCGTCTTTGATTCTGTCCGTGATTGGGGCGGGGTCGCCTTCCTCTTGGAAAGCGCCGGCGAAGGGATGACCCCCGGCCATGAGTAATTGGAACATCAGCACACCCAGAGAGAAAAGGTCATGCTGATGAGTTCGGTCAGTCAATGTGGATGCTTCGTCGCCTTGTAACTCGGGGGGTGTGAAATCCGGCGTGAAAACTGGGCAACGATAAATCTCACCGGTGTCCGGGTCGAGCACCTGAAATGAGTCCGTGTCTATCAGTGTGACTTGGGAGTCCTGGGACACGAATGCGTTGGTGTAGTTAAGGTCGCCAATGATGTAATTACTAGCGTGGACAGCGCTTACCGCACGGGCCAGACTCTGGCCTGTTCGAAGCAGATGCCCAAAGGTGAACTTTGGCCGGTCTTTCAGGCGCGATTGTAGCGAGTAGACGTTTATGATTGGGTCCATGCCTTTCATCTTAGGCATGAGATAGCCAATCACCCGCCGCTTGCGATCCGCACTGTGCAGGGTATCAACAGGCCAAGCCAAAGGAGAACCTTCTTCACCCTCAGTGCGTTCAATGGGCGGGTTGGCGCACATCACAGCCAGCTTACGCCCATGGTCATCGGTAGGCTTCAGATATACTTTGGCTGCCAGAGACTCGTCATTAGGGAAGGAGTAGACTGTGGCCTCTCCGCCTATTCCCAGGGTAGCGGAGGGGTTCACCAGCATGACATCGCCGTCATATCCCCTTCGTAGTTTTATGTCGCCTTTCACGATAGCCTTCCAAAGAGCACCAGCGTCAGGTCGTCGGTGCTGTTTTCAGTAATTCGAGGTGATCCCATGAATTGCTCAAGTTGTTGTTGGGCTTGAGCAGGCTCCGGTGTGTTGGAGACGAATTTGAACAATGGGACGAAAAATGGGTTGTGGGGCGTTCCGGCAGGCATAGTCAGGGCGAGCCTTTGGAGTCCGTCAGACATGATGGCTAGATGGGTTGCGGTGCCATGCCATACTTTGAATTGGGCATGTTTCAGGTCACGGCGGGCATTGAGGAACGTAGTCTCATTAACATGCTCACCGCTGTCCGGTGTCGTAACGCCAATGATGTTAGCATCACCGTCTTGAACCACCGCTATGCCGTCTCCAATCTGCGCTGCGGCGACCATATCCGGGGTAGCCACCACGAGAATCAGAGTCGTAGCTAACTGTCGAACTTCCACTTTTCTTGCCGACGCTTCTGTTTGGACGGCCTTCTGGGCTGCTTTGAGGGCATCGCCCAGACTGTTTTGAATCCCCTTGTCGTCACCGGACGTTTTTCCACTGGCGCAAAAGGCTTCTACCACAGCTCTTGAGGCGATTTCCGCCCCAACCTCGGCAAGCTCCGCTGAGCCAGCGCCATCGGCAACCGCCGCTACCAGTACGTCCCCATCATTTATCTGCCAGTAATGAGCGTCCTGGCAAGGGATTCCGCCGGACACATGGCTTGTGCCGCATAGGGATGCGCCTACTCCTCTCCAGATGGACGATCCACCGCTAGAGGCTGCTTGTTGTTGAGTCATTTCTTATCGACCATCCTTTACTTATTGGTCCACGAAATAGGCGTAAATGTCGCATTCTCCCCGAACCCACCGGGATCCATTCCGTGGCCGAATTAATTGTGTCTGATCGGGAGTGGGCAAGCCTCCTATCGGCTCTTGTTGAAGAGTGGACTGGACAATCGCGTGGAAGCCGGATTAGATGCATGGATTGCTGCCGGGGTCATTAAAAGCATGGAGGTCTGTGTGGGAAATTGCACAGGTACCTTTTGGCAGTCGATCGCAGGGCAGCGATTACCCTTCGCCAGTGCAATTACTAATACTGCAAATCCAATCAGCACAAAAATCCCAATACCACCATTTTACGTTTAATTCGGAAGCGTCTCGCCTGTTTGGGGTGGCTCAGGACCTCCCGCTCTTCGAACCGACCAGTCTTCGAGAATTTGAATCGCTCTTGGCCAAATGTTCCTTCGAATTCTTCACCCGGACGAAAAGAAATCACTATCGTATAGCTGTCTTCGTCCTCACTTTCGTTGAGAACGTCAAAAAACAATTTTCTTCTCGTCGAGCTAGCCCGTGCAGTCCGGAGGGCCATTTCGCTGGCTTTAGTTATGGAGATATGATCTGGACTCTCATGCTCTGAGGCAGTATCAGTTCTCCCACCGGTGTCGCTCTCTACCATTTCAAATCCCCGTCAGCCTGACAAATGAAAGGCCAACGTGCCTAGATTCGCCTCCTAATGAAGCCACTTTGCCCTCGCCAGCGAATTTTGGGTAATCGTAGCACCAAGAGGAAAGGCATTTTCATTTGTTTCCTATTGTTACTGGTTGTGTCACTTCTTTTGCTACTTCTTGGCCCAAGGTGTAGGCAGGAAGGAGAATTTCCCACCGGATTTTTCACTGGTAACAGCTTGCATGCTCCGGGAGAGCCATACGAACAATTCGTTGAATTTCAGACCGTCTAGTTTGAGGGGTGTCCGGAAACCCATTCTCATCAGCTGAGTAACGTCGGCTCCCTGCACGGCGACGGTGAAGAACACCATGCGGTCGGCGTTGACCTCTCGCTTGACTCGTTTTGCGGCATCGTCCACGAAGAGAAACAACTCACCCTGGGGATCTCCGTCGGTAATCATCATTACCCAAGGGCGATAGTAGGGAATCCCGGCTTCTTTGTACCTTGCTTTACGCTGCTCCACCATATCCAGGGCGGTATTGATGGCTGCGCCCATGTGTGTGGCCCCTTGGGCAGTGAGTATTGGCGGTATGAACCGGTCTGGTGTCACAAAGTCCTGTACCAGCCTGACTGTAGTGTCGAATGCCACCACGGCCACTTCTACCCTTTTGGGAGCAACAGGGTCTTCCATCAAGTCTTCCCGGAATGTGCTCAAACCGGCGTTAAGCGCAGCTATAGGTTGGCCTTGCATCGAGCCTGATGTATCCAGCAGCAAGACGCAAGGGCATCTTGGCTCCTGGTTCTCGGCAAACTCAACGGCATCAATCAGACTTTGATCCGGGCTAATACTATCTATGCTAGTCACAATTCGTCCTCCTAAGTTATTGTGAATATTAACACAATTACTGCCTCTTTGGACAAGTGTCTCTATTTTGTCCTACGGTGCTGATGGCTTTTGAGGTTTTAACGAGTTCCAGCCCACTATAAATAGATGGAGAGAGTTCGCTAAAAATCATCGCAGGACGAGGCCTTCCCGCAGCGAGACACATCTGATTCAGTTTTTGTATGTCCTGATTAGTGGGCGGATATGGAGTGCTGAGCCTGCCGATGCGGCAACTCAGAGACGGTAGGTGCTCAATCTTGGAACGCCGCTATGCTAACTGATTGAACACCCTCCGTGAAGTACCATTCTTGGATACTAAAAATAGGGTTCTAAACGTTCACTGTTCCATCGTCGGTCAGCAGCACCACCGGCAATTCCAACTCCCGCAAACCCGGCTCGATCGCTTCCCGGTCCCCCACCACTAAGATGGACAACCCGTCGGGTTCAACCAACTCACTTCCGATGCGTTGAACGTCGCCCAAGGAAACACCTTCGATGCTGGTTTTTACGGATTGGAAATAGTTGTTGGGCAAATCGAAGAGGGTCAATTGCAGCAGCTGGTTTATCACCTGGCCGGGCCTTTCGAAGCTGGCTGGGTAGCTCTGAAGAATGCCGGCTTTGGCTGAATCCAGCTCCTCTTCGGTAATGGGCTTATTCGAATGAACATCGTTGAACTCTTTCAGCGTCTCCACCACAGATTCTTTGGTGACAGCAGTTTGGACGCTGCCGCCAGCCGACAGGAGGGAGGTTCCATGGCTCCATGCGATTCCTGAGTTATATCCGTAGCTGTACCCTTTGTCTTGCCGCAGGTTCTGGTTCAGCCGGGCAGAGAACTGCCCTCCGAAGGAATAATTCAGCAACAGCAACCCGAAGTAATCCGGGTGATGCCTGGGAATCGTTGTTTGGAGGGCGCGAATCACAGACTGGGCTGCCCCCGGTTTATCGACCAAGAAAATCGTGGTGCCATTATTAGTGTTTCCGGACTTTGCTGGTGATTGACCGCCATTACCGGCGCCGTTCCCGGGAGTTTTGATTGCGGCGTCGGCGGCCCAAGAGCCCAGAGCCTCTTGTGCTTGCTTTACGGCCTCTTCCAATGTCACATCACCAGCCACTAACAGAGTGGAACCTTCGGGGCCGTAGGCTTCTTTGAATTTCCGCACCACGTCGTCCCTAGTCAGAGAGGAAATCGCGGCCTCGGTCCCGTGAATTGGATGACCGTAGCCCGATTCTTTGCTGAAGATTAGGCCCGGCGTGATAATCTCGGCCACATAATTTGGGTCATCCTTACCCCGGCTCATGTCGGTCAGCAATTCCCGGCGAACCCTTTCCAGTTCGTGCTCAGGGAACGTGGGGTTTCGCACCATGTCGGCCATGATGCCCAAGGCCGTGGGCCAGTGCTTAACCAATGTCTCCGTTGCCAACAAAGTGAATTCCCGGCGCGCATCCGTGGATAAGCGCGAGCCGATAAACTCAAAATCAGCAGCCAATTCTAGGCTTGTGCGGCTGGTGGTGCCTTCCGCAAGCATCTGGGAAGTAAAGCTGGCCAGTCCAGGCAGGTTCTGGGGGTCGTCAATGGCGCCACCGCTCAGCATCAAGCCAAAGGCCACCAAGGGTATGCCAGGCTGCTCGACCACCAAGATTTCCAGTCCATTATCCAAGCGTTGGCGCTGAGGGACAGGGGGAGCAAACGACGGCTCGTCGCCGGGCTGGGGCATCAGGGTGCGGTCCAAAGCAACGGTCGAGGACTGGTGCAGGCTCTGCTCCGGCAACACCTTCAGACGGACCTGCCGGTGATCCAAGATTGTCTCGCTGACATGGAGGATATCCTCCCGCTGCACGGCCATGTAACGATCCAGGCTGGTATTGATTAGCTCGGGGTCGTTGGCGAAGACATTGAAGTGGTTCAACTGGTCGGCTCGGCCTCCAAAGCCGCCGACCTTGGCTAACTGACGGTAATGGCTCGATTCCAACCGGTTCTTGACTCTGGAGATTTCTTCGTCGGTGGGCGGTTCTTTTCTCAGGCGCTCTATCTCAGCGTCAAGGGCGGCTTCCGCTTCTTCCAGGGTGTGGCCCGGAGCGGCGGTGACCTGGGCGGTAAATTGGCCAGCGGCTTCACCCGGATTGTACATAATCGAAGCGCTTTGAGCTATCTGCTTTTCATAGACCAGAGACCGGTGAAGGCGGGAACTGAGGCCGTCGGACAGCACGGACTGCAACAACTCCAAGGGAGCGTCTTCAATGCTGAAGTCGGGCGGTGTGGGCCAAGAAACATAGACCCTGGGCAGCGAAACCCGGTCTCTGATTTCCAGTTCCACCCGGCCAGCCAATGGAGAATCCAGTCTGCCCTTGCGAGTCAAGGCCGGTCCAGGAGGAAGGTCGCCGAAGTAGCGGTTGACCAACTCTACGGCGTCGTCCCGCTGGAAGTCGCCAGCGATGGCCAGGCTGGCATTTGAAGGCGCATAGTACTGGCGGAAAAAATCCTTGATATCGTCCAGGCTGGCTGCGTCCAAGTCTTCCTGTGAGCCTATGGTCATCCAGTGGTAGGGATGAGGCAGGGGATAGAGGGCTTCTTGGATGTGCCAGTGGGCCATTCCATATGGCCGATTCTCATAGGACTGGCGACGTTCGTTCTTAACCACGTCCCTCTGAATGTCCAATCGTTTCTGGTCCAGCGCCCCCAGTAGAAACCCCATGCGGTCGGCTTCCAACCACAGAGCCAACTCCAGATAGTTGGAGGGAACATCCTCCCAATAGTTGGTCCGGTCAGGGGTGGTGGAGCCGTTGAGGTTTGCGCCAGCCTTTTGCAATGGCTCAAAAAAGCTGCTGTTGTGGTTCTCGGAGCCTTCAAACATCACATGCTCAAAAAGGTGGGCGAAACCGGTCCGGCCCATTTCCTCGTCCTTGGAGCCGACGTGATACCAAACGTTTACTGCGGCCACCGGTATGGTGTGGTCTTGGTGCAAAATCACGTCGAGACCGTTGGAGAGGGTAATTTTTTCGAAGGATATACTTGCCATCTGTTGGTTCACCTCGTTATTTTAGGCCGGGTTTATTTTGCCGAGTATTTTTTGCCAAGTTGTTTCGATGGTCGGGGCGGTGGTTAACCTGGAAATCCCCCCAACCCCCCTTTGCGAAAGTGGGGCTTTTGGGGCCTGATACTAGCTCCGAGCAGGGGGATTTAACCTGGTCAAAGTGCGTCAGGATCGATGTTGGCCTGCGGTAGTGAGTAGGTGGGCCAGCAATGGGGCTTCTTTGCCTTTCAACTCCAGTGTTCGTTCCTCGGATGAGCTAAATCTGCCGGAAACTTCCCTGTAAGTATCGTCGGTAACCAACAACTCTCCGGGTCCCGCCAATGCCTGAAGCCTGGCTGCGGTATTGACCGTGTCCCCGATTACCGTGAAGTCCCGTACTTCTCCTTCGCCAACGTTTCCCATGAACACTTCCCCGGTTGCCACTCCACCACCCACAGGGAGTCCTTCAAGACCTTCGCCTGGGAATAGGGCGCCGGAGACTATTCTTAGGGCTGCCTGAACCGCTCGTTCGGCGTGATCTTCAGGACGGAAGGGCGCTCCAAAAAATGCCATCACTTGGTCGCCCACCATCTTGTCCAAGGTTCCGTCTAGTTCGAACACTGATTGGGCGGCCAGTTTATAAAACCGGTTCAGCCTGGCAACCATAGTGGTGGGCTGGAATTTTTCGGAAAGAGACGTAAATCCCCGCACATCGACGAACATCACCGAAACCTGGGCCAGCACCCCGCCCGGGGCCGCAAACTCGTATCAAACAGTGCAGAGATTCGGGTTCTTACGGGAGGGCCTCAATTGAATGAGGCGAAAGGGCAAGCACAGAGGCCCCATGAATGGTACATAGCACTGCTTGCACCTAGCCCCGGTTGGCATCCTGCCCCAAAGATGACGCAACCCTGCGGCTCCGCCCGCCATCTGACGCACCGCACCGATGCGCCGTAGCAGCGGGTGGACTCTACCAGAAGTCTTTTGCTCCAGGTCCGGAAGCTCTTCCAGCGCCGCTTCCTCCCCTTTAAGCTTTACTTATTTAAGCTTTGACTTGCTAATCTTATAACCGGGATTGAAGTATTAGCTCCGCTCTCTGATGGGCCGGTTTTCTTGATTGGCCTTTATTGCTTCTACATTCCAGATATTCGAAAATTTGTAGGCTCGTGGACAATGCGGGTAGGACTCGGTTACCTCTACCAACATGCCCTGAATGTGCTTGGAATTGTCGTCGTATTCGTACAGCGATAGCTCGATGTTGCGGCGGTCCAGTTCATATTTTTCGACAATGGTCACGATGCCGTTTACCCGCACAGTGTCGTTTACCCCAGGAATCATGAACAGGAGACCGATATGAGGATTAGCCTCGACATTCTTATAGGACTGGAACAGTTTGTTGCCGGCCACATCGGGGAAAAGCAAGTGCCGGTCATCAATCACCTTTACGAAACCCGGCGTTCCGCCCTTGGGTGAAGCGTCGGAATGGCCTTGGGCGTCGCTGGTAGCCATGACGGCGAAAGGAGCGTTGCTGATGAATTCTTGAACGTAATCGGTCATGTAAGGCAGCACTTTGGCGGCCGTTGTGTCTTTGGGAAGGCCGAAGCTTTCTGTGAGCCGATGCTGCTCTATTGCATCGCTAACTTTGGTCTGGTCAACAGTTGCCATTGTGTCTCCTAAGGCATTGATTGGGGCGTCGTAACTCCATTATTCTACCGATGCTGGCGGGAAACAGCAAGCAAAGAATCCCGTGCTGGCCTGGCCCTAATAAGTTATAAGGCGACCGGGTAGGCGACCGCAAGACAACCTTTCTAGTCAGCCAGCCCAGCCATTGCCTCGGCCAAGCGTTGGCAATCGGCCAGCGGGCGGATGCCCACTCTGATGTATTTGGGAAGACCGAAGGATGTGCAGTCCCGCACCGCCAAGCCTTTCCTAATCAGCTTATCCGACCACCCGGTCGCATCGCCGACCTTGACCAACAAAAAGTTGGCCGCTGACGGCGGCACGAACAAGCCCAAGTCCGCTAATCTGGCGGACAGGAAGTTTTTTGACTCATTCACCGCTTGGCGGGCCCGGTCCAGATATCCGGTGTCGGCCAGAGCGGCCAAACCAGCGGCTTGGGACAGGCCATTGACGCTCCAGTCGGGCTGTAACGTTCCCAATCTTTGCGTTACTTCCTCCGAGGCCACCGAGTAACCAAGACGCAGGGCCGTCAGCCCATAGTCCTTGGTCATGGACCGCACCAAAATCACTGGGCCTTGGCGCAATAAAGACAGCGAGTCCCAAGGCTCTTCCACGAAGGATAGGTAGGCTTCATCCAGGACCAGGAGGCCCCCGGTTACGTCGGCAGCCTGAACTAATAACGATACTTCATCGTGATTCAGGAACACGCCAGTTGGATTGTTGGGGTTGCACAAGAATATCAGGCTAGGTTTCTCCTGAGCGATACTGCGCGCCGCAAGTTCCAAGTCCCATCTGAATCCGGGCCGGTCAAGGCCGTCCAAGCAGGATATTGTGGACCCCATCAACCGGCAAGCGCCCTCGTATTCCCCGTAGGTCGGCGTCAGTATGAAAGCGGTATTGTCCGATCTAGGCCGCGATGGTGAAAGGTAGGCCCGAGCTAAGAGATGGATTATCTCGGTAGAACCGTTGCCGACCAGAATTTTTTCGGTACCTACTGGTTCGGAACTGACTCTGGATAGGTGATTGGAGATTGCTTCTCTGAGAAGCAGGCATTGGGGATCGGGATAGGCTGCCAGGTCCACCTGACTAAGCGCTTCCCGTACTCCCTCCGGTGGGCCGATGGGGCTGACGCTGGCGCTGAAATCCAGGACGTCTTCGGGCTTGAGGCCCAACGCGCGTAGTTCAGCGGGTTTTACCCCGCCGTGGGTTGGCCGCAGCGGTTGAGAATTTTCAAGTTTATCCATATATCGCCATCATGTTGGGGTATTGCTTCGGCCTAGGGACTGCAGACCTTAGACAAATTCAGGACGAAGGCTGATTGATCAATGCCCGCGCTGCGTCTTCAGAATAATTGGGTTCTACCATAGACCAAGGCAAGGGCGGTTGCCAAGGCAAATGCCGAGACTAGGTACATCGACCTTATGGCTTGGGTAATATCCTTCGCTGCCACCGGCCGAGTATTCTCGCCCAAGCGGTAATGACCAACCTTCTCCAACTCTATGCCCAAGGCCCCGGCCATGCCGCTCATGGTCCAACCGGCGTTTGGACTCTCCGTGCGGGCATGGTCTCGCCACATGATGCGCCATGCTGAAACGGCCCTCTGGCCGGGCAAGAATCCGCTGGCCAGCACCAAAAACAACCCCGACAGCCGCGCCGGAATCAGATTAATCAAGTCGTCCAAGCGGGCCGCCGCCTTACCCAGTAGCTCGTACTCGCCGTGATACCCAATCATGCTGTCCAAGGTGTTTATAACCCGGTAGGCCACTGCCCCAGGTAGGCCAAACAAGGCGAAGAATAGCCACGGCCCGCAGATGCTATCGGCGATGTTTTCCGACACAGACTCAACGGTCGCCGCCGCCGTTTGTTGAGGAGACAGGTCTGAAGCGTCCCGGCTCACTAGGGACCGAAGCCCCAGCCTGGCTGTGGCCACGTCTCCGTCCGCCAAAGGGCGCCTCACGTCCGCCGCCGCTTGGTGGAGCATCTTAACCGAGAAAGTGGACTTGAGGAGGAGTGCCCCGACTATGATATAGGCAACCTGATGAGCGCCCTGAAGTCCCTGCACCGCAAAAAATGCGGCGGCCAACCACAAGGCGGGAAGGGCCATGGCAACAACGCCACCGACTAACAATGCCCCCGGACCGTCTCTGGGGGCTAGTCTTTGTACAACACCGACACTATGACCTATCCATACCGTGGGATGAAACTTGGCCGGAAACTCGCCAAAGGCCAAATCAATCACCACAGCCAGCGCCAACACCGCTAGGTCATCGGTGCTGCCTAGCACGGGTTGGTATCCTCCGCAGACGCGCAGGGAGCGGCAGTCCCGATTTTATTGGCCTGGGTCATCCCGGGTCCGCAGCAACGGTCGATATACAGCCAGTCTCCACCATGCCCGAAATTTCATCGTCGCTAAACCCCAATTCCGTTAAAATCTCCTGATTATGCTGGCCCGTCAGCGGTGCTGCGGGTTTATCGGCTGGCGCGGTCTTAGAAAAAGAGACCTGTACTCCCACCTGGCGCAGATTTTCGTACTCAGGATGCTCTAACTTATTGACCATATTCATACCTTGAGCCTGAGGGTTGAGGTAGAAACCATCGTTGTTGTTTTCAGCGACTCTAACCAAAGGCACACCCGCCGGAATCAGCACCTCCTCCCATTCTGTTGCGGAGAGCCGGGAGAATTCCTGGGCCAATAGTTGAACTAGCTTGTCGTTCCAAGGGGATACGGCGCTGGCTTCATCAAACGAATAGTTGCTAGCTGGCCAACTGCCGCCCAAGCAGGTTTTCAACCTATCCCACTCTTCGGTTTTCTGGCAATCGAGCATCACCCAACCCTCGGCCGCCCGGTAGAGCCGGTTTATTGCGCTCGTGCCACGCAACCCTTCATCGGCCATTGGACGCTCAGTCATTCCTGGGTAACGAATGAAGTGTCCGGAGTTGGCGAAGGCACCGGTGTTCAGCAAGCTTAAATCGATTTTCTGCCCTTGCCCGGTGCGGTCACGGTGATACAGGGCCATCAAGACTGCCACCGCCAGCAGCATGCCGTTGGTATCGTCACAAGTAGGGGTTCTCAGAAATACCGGGTGAGTTGCGCCTGCCCCTTGCCGCGCGGTTATACCGGAGAGGGACTGGAACAATGGGTCGAAACCCGGCTTAAGACTATCCGGTCCCGTGGCACCGTAGGCAGTACTATGGGCATAAATCACGTTGGGCCGGATTTTCTTCACTGATTCGTAGTCGATTCCCAGCCGCTCTGCCACCCCGACCCGCATATTGTGAACGACCACGTCGCGAGATTTCAGTAGACGCTTGAGCACCTCTTCGCTTTGAGGAGCCTTCAAGTTTATGGCGATGCTCCTTTTACCCCGATTACAGCCAAGGTGCAGAAATGGCAGAGTACGACCTCCTTCCCCACTGATAGGCTCCAGCTTGATTACGTCGGCGCCGAGGTCCGACAGGACCATGGGACCCAAAGGCCCAGCGATAAACGAAGAAATGTCCAACACTCTGAGACCAGAGAGTGGATGCTCGGGGGGTTCTGATTGGAGATTTAGCACAGGAACAATTTGCGCTTCCGGATTGATATTAGGCTGGAATAAAGACGACGAATCACCATCGAATTTTTGCCCCGTCAAAGGCGCTGGCCCCCTCACTCTGCCCGGAGTCTCGGAAAAATCCAAAACCATACCGACTTGTTCCAAATGACCTAGGACCGGGTCGTCCACGCCAATAACCAGGCCGTTATATCGCACTTGCGGGAAGTCCATATACTCTTGAGCCGTCAAAATGGGAGCTGCCGGCACATCTCCCGACTCCAGTACGGCCAGCCAGTGGCTGCGTGGCTGACTTATGATACGCTGGCCAATCAACTCAATCGCCAACTCCCGGTCTTGGTCGTTGTTCCATCCCGTTGGCGCAGATGCAAACTCTGCCTCCGTGGCTAGTTCGAACAGTTCCAAAGCCACCGCCAACTTGTCCCAAAACTCCCTGGTTAGACAGCCTATGTGTATCCATTGTCCGTCGGCGCAAGGGTACATCCGGTAGGCAGGCAACCCACCCTGGGGTTTGGAATTATTTGCTTGGAAGGTACCCAGATTGTCAGCGATGGGCATCATTGCGACCCGTATTGCCACGGAACCCTGGTACATGCTGGTCTCTATTTTTTGGCCGATACCCGTGGTATTGCGAACATGGAGGGCCGCAAGAATTCCCTGCATCGCCAGGGTTGCCGCTCCCAATGACGCGAGCGGCATTGAGCAGAACATCGGCCCGTCGCCAAAACCGACTTGCTCGGTCATGATTCCAGAAGAGGCGGCCACCAGGCTTTCATATCCGTGTCGGTCTGCCCAAGGACCGGTGGATCCGTAGGCTGAGATGGAGCAATACACGACTTGGGGATTGATTCCACTCAGCTGGGAATAACCAACTCCAAGGCTCTCCGCTGCGCCGGGGCGAAACGACTCGAGAACCACATCGGCCTGTTGAACCTGCGACATGACAGCCGTCAATCCCTCGGGCTGTTTCAGGTCGATAGCCACGCTCTTCTTGCCCCGGTTCCAGACCCGGTAGGCAATGTCTCGCTCCAAGGGATTGCCCGAAGGATGCTCGACTTTTACAACCTCCGCCCCGTAGTCGGCCAAGAGCATGGTGGTAAGAGCGCCGGGCAACCCTCGAGTCAGGTCCAGAACCTTCAGTCCTTTCATTGGACCAGCACCCTGGGGACCGGCTGCTTGTTCGTTTATTGCCATGTTATGTTAAGTCTAACGTACTGGTTAACGGTTCAACCCAATTGTGGGGGGCCATGGCCACAACCGCCATCAAAGCCAACACTTCAATCGTTTCGTTGACTGCGCCGTAGCTGTCACCGGACAATCCTCCAAGCTTTGCGGCCATGTATTTGCCGGCTAACCATGCAATCAAAGTGGCGCCGACAAGCATCCCCGCTCCGGCGATGCTCCCCAGCAGAACGGCTCCCGCGATGGCGGTTATCCCGGCTATTACGGTGGGTAACAGAATGCCGCCTTGGTGGAAAGGAGAACCCAAGCCTTGGCTCCTAACATACGGGAAAGAGCCCAAGGCGACGACCATGGACCATCGCGAGATCATGGGGAATAACAGCAAAGACCACTTTGGATCGTGGCCAGCGAATCCCAGCAAGGATACCAGAGCCCCGTATTTCAAGAGCAGAACCGCGGCTCCGCCGGCAACGCCAAAGGCGCCCACCTGGGAGTCTCGCATGATCTCGAGACGCCGCTCTTGGGTGAACCCGCCGAAAAGGCCGTCGCAGGAATCCATGAGGCCATCCAAGTGGAGCCCACGGTTCACCACAATCAACGATACTAGCAACACGGCGGCTGATAGGTACACCGGGAAGACCTCGGAACATCCCCATTCCAAGCCCACCAGCATCAGACCAATAAGCAGACCCACAGTCGGATAAAAGGCGCGGGAGCCGCTGAGATCCTGCTGGGATGGAGCCCATTGCTTGGCCCCCGGAATGATGTTAGCCGGGAAAACGGAGAGGAAGGTGAGGGCCGTCAGGAGAGAACTCAGCCTTGGGCCTCGCCGCCATCTGCCTGACTGTCAGTTCTCTCAGATACTGAGGCTTCGGCGAAGGTGGCCATTTCCGCCAGACATTTTGCTGCAGCTTCGATGATGTGCATCGCCAGCGTCGCGCCGGTCCCTTCACCCAAGCGCATTCCCATATCCAACAAGGGGGTCAAACCCATGGCTTGGAGGCCGATTTCATGGCCCGGTTCTACGGACCGATGGGAGGCAATGAAGTATTGAGCGGCGGCAGGAGATATCGTCCAAGCGATTAGAGCGGCGGCGCCGGAGATGAAGCCGTCAACCACCACCGGTCGCCGCCGGGAGGCGCAACCCAGCATGGCTCCAGCCAAAACGCCAATCTCAAACCCGCCAACCTTGCTCAGGATATCCAGCCCGTCTTTCGAGTTGGGTTGGTTTACCTCTAAGGCCCGGCGCACCACACTGATTTTATTGGCCAAGGCTTCATCGACTAAGCCGGTGCCACGGCCTGTGGTTACGGAAGGTTCGGTCCCGGTGACCACGGCAGTTATGGCGCTGGAAGGTGTCGTATTGCCAATGCCCATATCGCCGCAAGCGATGAGGTCGGTGCCACTCTCGATAAGTTCTTGAGCGGTCTTGATGCCGGTCTCCAGGCACTGAATCGCTTGTTTTCGCGTCATCGCCGGACCGACGGCCATATTGGCGGTACCTTTGCCGACCTTGACCGAGCGCAAAGCCGGATTTGGCGGCAGGTCGGCGGCCACGCCAGCGTCCAGCACCACCACATCGGCTCCGCTGTGGCGGGCCAGCACATTGATAGCAGCGCCGCCGGCCAGGAAGTTCATGACCATGGCAGGGGTAACTTCCTGGGGGTAGGCGCTGACGCCTTCGGCTACAACGCCGTGATCCGCAGCGGCCAGGATGACCGTCTTGCGGCGGATTTTGGGGATGGATTCCCCGAAGATACCAGCCAAAGTCACCGAAAGCACTTCCAATCGCCCCAGGCTGCCCAATGGCTTGGTCAGCGTATCCTGCCGGGCCCTAGCTTCGCCCATTGCATCCTGGCTGAGGGGGCCAATTTGGCTGATAGTTTGGTCAATAAGTGATGAAATCGGCATTAACCACCATTCTTGTCCGTCCCCTGGGAGGGAAGAATATTAAGACAGACACTTGAACCGACAGTTGATAGCTAGCTAAAACTCGATGCCCGGTTGGGCTTTGATTCCCTTCTGGTACGGGTGCTTGATTACCTGCATCTCGGTGACCAAGTCAGCGTACTCCACCAGCGCTTCGGGAGCGTTACGGCCGGTGATGATGATGTGCTGCATCTCGGGCCGGTTTTTCAAGACTTCGATTACCTCATTGGTGTCGACCCAACCATAGTGCATCGGGTAGGTGAACTCGTCCAGAACAATCAGGTCATACTCACCCGAGGCGATAATCTTCTTGCAATCTTCCCAGTGCGCCACGGCTAAATCGGCGGTCTTGTCCAAATCCTGGGAGCGCCAAGTAAATCCGTCACCCATGGCCCGCATTTCCAAGCCCATTTTCTGGGCGGCGCGCTGCTCGCCAAAATTGGCGGTGGAATGCTTGATGAACTGAAGAATGATTACTTTGAGGCCCCGTCCCCAAGCCCTTAGCGCCGTTCCCATGGCGGCGGTGGTTTTGCCCTTGCCCTTTCCTGTATTGACGATTACCAAACCCACGTTGGTTCGCGGGCCCGTTACGGACTGGGGTCCTGGCTCCTCTACTTCTGAGGCTTGGGACCCTGTGGCTTGGGACTCAGAAGATTGCGATTGGGCGGACTGCTCTTCAGCGCTCATATTGACTCCTATTTACATGGTCGATTTAACACGGCCAACGCAGTTGGCGTCGATTGAAAAGCTCGTTGGGCTAAATCTTACCCAATTTCGACATGTCAGAAGGACCCGAACAGGTATCGACGAACCGCCGGGCCAAAGACGGATCGCTGCCCAAGTGGATATGGACATAAGACGCCCAAACGCTACCGGCGTGGAAGCCGTCTGGCCGATTCTCTTGGTCCAACACCCGGTACACAGACTCGCTTTCGCCGGGGGCCTCTTCGAGAATGGACCAATGGAATTCGTGGGCTCGCACTCGCTGCCCTCGAGTCATCAGGGGGTTGTCGATGCGGGACTCGACCTCACGGTAACCCAATACTAAACGTTTGTCAGACATGGCGGAAACCGCCGGAATAACGCCGACCATGGGGTGTTGCTGACCGTCCAGGTCCGACAAACTTTTGCCCAAGTACATCAGACCGCCACACTCGCCGTACACCGGCACGCCCCGTTTAACTGCGTCTCGAATCGACGCCAGCATGGGCTTATTGTTCGCCAATTCGGAAGCGAACATTTCCGGAAATCCGCCACCGATATAAATGCCGCCAGCCCCTAGAGGCAATTGTTGGTCTTCCAAAGGGCTAAATGGCAAGAGTTCGGCGCCCCAAGACTCCAGCAGGTCCAGGGAGTCTTGGTAGTAGAAACTGAAGGCCTTGTCCTGAGCGATGGCAATCCTCGCCCGTTTCGGCTCGTTCTGTTCAGGATAGGCAGCGACATAGCCCTCAGGCTGGGGCGCCGGTGGGTTGCAAGTTTCTGCGATTTTTACGATACGGTCTAAGTCGAAGGTTTCTTCGACTTGTTTGGAGATTGCGTCATACCAGAGGTTGGCTACTGTGCCTTCCACAGTGGGTATGAGCCCCAAATGCCGCTCGGGCTGGACGAATTCTTCCCGCCTGGGCAGGTATCCCAGCACCGGCAGGCCGGTTGTGGCCTCAATCTGGGGTTGGCAAAATTCCAGGTGCCTGGGACTGCCAATACCGTTTAGGATGACGCCAGCGATGCGTAAATCCGGGTCGAATTGTTGGAAACCCAGAATCTCGGCTGCCACGCTGCGTGCAACCTTGCCAGCATCAACCACCAGAATCACCGGGGCGTTAAGGAGTTTGGCAAGTTCAGCGGTGGAACCATCCTCAGTAAGACTGGAATGGCCGTCGAACACGCCCATAACGCCTTCCACGATGGAGATTTGCCTCTTTCCGGCGGCACGTTGAAATAACTCCACGACAGTGGGATGGGGCAAGAGCCAGGTGTCGAGGTTGCGGCTGGGTGTGCCGCAGGCGATTTGGTGGTAGGACGGGTCGATATAATCCGGGCCAGCCTTGAAGGGTTGCACCTGGTAGCCGCGGCGTGTCAACGCCGCCATAATCGCAGTGGCAATGGTGGTCTTACCTACGCCACTTCTAACCCCGGCTACTACAACGGTTGGATTCAATTTAGTTTCCTTTAGCATTCATCGGCCAGCATTCAGGGCTGACCGACCGGCCGGTTGGATATTTGGGGTCTGGTTTTTTCAGAATATCCTGTTTATGAGGCTAGGGGAATTATCTCCCCATAGCGCTCCCGCATCTTCATGAACAAATCGTGCCTGGGCTGGTTGTTTTCGGGTTTGTCCGATTTCCTGAGATAAACCCGGAACACCGGTTGGTCCTCGTCGTCCACCATCCACAAGGAGTAGCTGGGTTGGCCCTCCTGGTTCATGGTGAAGACGAATTTGGCTTGTTTAACCTGGTCCATCTTCACGTGGAGGTGGGTACCGCCGTGAGCCAGGAAAGTGACGATTTTCCCATCGTCGGTAAACCGCAGATCCTCAAACATTGTGTAAACCTCTGCGGTGGACACGCCATTGCCCAGCATCAACACAACCTCGGCAAAGCCTGGTTGGCAATCTTCAAGAATCTGACGTAACATTGGGCCTCCTAAAAACAAAAAAACCTGGCATCCCGGCCAGGCTTTCCCTTGATACCCCAACTACGCGGGACCAGCTTCGGGTTATCTTGTTATTTTAACGGCCCCAAACGATGTAATCTGCGTCCGTCTGGAGTGACGTTTATTGTATGGCCCACCTGTAATAGCGTCAACTTGAAGCTGCCCTGGAAAACATACAGCGGCAGCGCACCTGAAGCTTGTAGGTTCTGGTTGACAAGAGTCTTTGGTACGTTTAATTTCATGATTGTCGCTCTAGTCTGGAACCTGGATTTGCCGCGACCTGGCGGATTATACAAACTAAGATTACGGAGAGAAACGATGCCGACTTACACCTACGACCACATCCACCTTCGCAGCCTGGAACCTTTGGAGACGGCCCAATATTTCCACAAGATGTTCGGCGCCAAGATTATGGAGACGGTCCAGTCTGATGGTCAGCCCAGGGTCGATATCGACGTCAACGGGCTGATTATCTTCATAGCGAAGGCTGGTACTGACACGCCGCCAAGCCTGAAAGACCCGCATCTGGGGTTGGACCATTTTGGATTTCGGGTGGACAACTTGGATGAAGCAGTGAAAGAACTCAAAGAAAGGGGAGCGGAGTTCGCTGTCGAGCCCTACCAACTCAGACCTGATTTGAAGATTGCCTTCGTGCGGGCTCCGGGGGATGTTCGCATCGAATTGCTAGAGCGGTCGTAAGGGGCGATAGACGCCTGAACCACTTACGAAAGAGGCGCTTTTATCAGTCTTAGAGACCGGCTTTCCTAATAGTTATGATGGCGGCGGAAGCGGGCCATCCAGAAATACATGCCGGTGGCGAACATGACGATTCCTGAAACCAGTGAGAGGTAGCCTACGAGTTTTACCAAGAATTCTCCCACCGGTGTGAGGAGAACTAGGCCAATCACAATCAACATTACCCCAAAAACTATGGGCGTTTTGGCGCTGGACATATTAATCTTAAAACGCATTTTTCACCGCCATCCGGTCGTGATAAAAAGCAACACCCAAGTCATGAGGCCGAATAATATGACGCGGAGTTTTCAACAACCCGCTTTTCTTCAGTGAGCTTGGCCAGGTGGGTTCGGACGTTGCGGGCGGCTGCTTCCCTAAGGTTTTTTCGTAGATTACGGGGGTAAACCCGGCCCACGATTTCGTCAACCGCTTTGGCCCCTGCTTCCACCGCCGCGATAACCTGCTCTTCCCTCTGCTGGCGGTGTCCTATATACCATTGGAGGCGCTGAGTAGCGTTTTGGATTATTTGCCCATGACCTGGGCAGATTAGGTCGGGCCGCTGCCGGGCCATCAAATCCAAGGAACTCATATATTGCTTAAGGTTGCGCACACTGGACGAGGAGTTGCCCAGGATGGTATCGCCGCTGAATAGGACCCGGCCTTTCGCCATGTAATAGGCAACGTGGTCGTCCTCATGGCCGGGAGTGAACAAGACCCTGAAAATATTGCCTCCACCCGTGGCGACGGTCTCCCTGGAACCCAACTTCTGGACGCAACCAGCACCAAGACGTTGGGTTAGCAACGGCTCCAATTTGGGATGGCAACGAACGGGGCAGTCCAACACCTGTTGCAACCGGTCCAAGCCGCCGATGTGGTCCCCGTGGCCGTGGGTGATTAGTATTGAAGATATGCGGGGTTTGCCCAATTCGGCGTGGTAGTCCAAGATTTGCTTAGTCCAAGCACGGTACGGCTCTCCGGTATCGACAATGACCATGTTGTCGTTGGGGTCGCCCACGAAATATATCTGGGTCCCGCCGGGGTGCATGGCCCCAAATGTGCTCTGGTCTTCCACAATGTGGGTGCTATAAATATGCTCGGCGATTTGCATCTTATCCCTCGGCAGGCGATTATCCCCGACCTCCGTCGTTAGCAACTAGGCTAAAACCCGGTTATTTGCGATGTTAGACGGGGGCTACCGATACGTCAATCCCTGGGATAACGCTGTGGTATGATGCGCCAATCTCACGCCTATGGTGAAAGCAAATGACGACTAAAGAGGACCTATCCGGGGCGTTGCCCGATGTGACCAGCACTTATCACTTTGCAGGCTTGGGCACGCCGGTGGAGATATACCGGGACACTTTCGGGGTTCCTCATATCCGGGCTGGCAGCGAAAAGGACGCTTTTTTCACCCAAGGATTCGTCACCGCCCAAGACCGCTTGTGGCACATGGAGTATGACCGTCGTCGCGGCTCCGGACGCTGGGCAGAAGTTGTAGGCGTAACAGGATTGGCTCAGGACAAACTTATGAGACGGTTCCGGCTGGCGGCGGCTGCCAAGGCTGACTATCAGGCTGTCGGTCCACAAACAAAGGTGATGTTTGACGCCTACGCTGCCGGTGTTAACGCATTTATCGATAACTCTGGCACTCTACCCGTCGAGTACGGGATTACTGGTTTGAAACCGGAGCCATGGCTGCCCTGGGACGGCTTGATTGCCTACAAAGTGCGGCACATATTTATGGGCGTTTTTGAGTCCAAGCTCTGGCGGGCCCGCTTGGTGCGCGAGTTGGGACCGGAGAAGGCAGCTAGGCTGTTTCCCGGCTACCAGCCGGGCCATCTGTTGATCCTGCCGCCGGGAGCCGTCCATTCCGGGCCATTGGATTACGGGCTGGATGAATTGTGCCAGGGCGCAGCCGCGCTGAACTACTTGACTGACACTGATGGCGGAAGCAACAGTTGGGTCCTTTCCGGAGACCGGACCGCCACTGGAAAGCCCATTTTGGCTGGAGATTCCCACCGGGCGTTGGACACTCCCAACGCCTACTACCAGAATCACCTATCTTGCCCGGAGTTCGACGTTACCGGTCTGTCTTTCCCTGGCGTACCTGCTTTTCCCCACTTCGGCCACAACGAATGGGTGGCTTGGTCGGTGACCCATACCTCGGCCGACTACCAAGACCTTTATATCGAGCGGTTCAACCCCGACCAATCCGGTTCATACCTTTACCAAGATGAATGGAAACCGGCAGAGGTTTTTCATGAAAAGATAGGCGTAAAGGCCGGCCAGGATGTAGATTTGGACGTTTGGGTAACCCACCACGGACCGCTCATATCCGGCAGTCCGGAACAGGGCGCAGGGTTATCTTTCAAGTACATCGCCACTGACCAGCCGTCAGCTTGGGCGGACATCTTGTGGCAGATGCTGCGGTCCAAAGACGCAGAACAATTGGTCGAGTCCCAGAGGGATTGGGTAGATCCGTGCAACAATTTCCTGCTGGCCGATGTCCACGGCAATTCCGGATATCTTTGCCGGGGGCGAATACCCGTCCGCTCACGAGCCAACGCATGGCTGCCGGTGCCGGGGTGGACCGGCGAGCATGAGTGGCAAGGCCAGATTCCCTTTGAAGAGCTGCCTAGGTCAATGAACCCCAATGAAGGCTACATCGCCACTGCCAACAACCGCCCGGTCGGTGACGATTATCCCTATTACATCGGGGTTGACTTCGTACCCGAATTTCGTGCCAAGCGGGTCACCGAAGGCCTGCTTTCATTGAGTAAGCCGAATATGCCAAATGCCTCGGACATGGCTGTGGTTCACGGGCAGAAGGTTTCCATAACTGCCGAAACGTACATCGAATTGCTCAAGAGCGTGGAGCCACAAGACGAGATGTCAGCCGAGGCCAAAGAAAGGCTTCTCGGTTGGTCAGGTTCGATGGACCTCAATCTGGTGGAACCCACGATTTGCAGCGCTTGCCGGGACCAAATGTTAAAAGAGATATTCCAACAGAACCTGACCCCGAAATTGGCAGAGGACGCATGCAGGCCAGCCAACCGTGGAACATCCACTTTTGTGAATAGGATGAAAGCGCAAATGGCGGCCATGATTCAATCCGACGACCGAACGCTACTCCCGCCGGGGGAAGACTGGGCGTCGATGATGGCCCGCGGACTTAGCAAAGGGGTAGAGGCCCTATCCGCCTTATTGGGACCGGACATGAGCCAATGGCGCTGGGAGAGGGTCCACCAAGCGCGTCCCAAGCACCCGCTTTCGGTATCGAAGCCCGAACTTTCCCCGTTCTTGGACCCACCGGCCATTCCCTCTGGCGGAGACTGGGACACCCCGCTAGCTGGCGCATATTCCGCAGCGAACCCGGCCACCATTACCACCCTTTCAGTCGCTCGATACTCATACGACTTGGCCGACTGGGATGATTCTTTGTGGGTGGTGCCTTTGGGCAGTTCAGGGCATCCGGGGAGTAAGCACTACCATGACCAGTCGGCCGCTTGGAGCCAAGTGCAGATGGTGCCCATGGTTTATTCCTGGGAGCGCATCATTGCCGAAAGCGAGACTCAACAAAGGCTGGAGCCAGCTTAATCTGATCAGCATCCAACATCAGGCGACGACTCCCGGGCTGGCTGCTAGGTTTTCAGCACGGTAGCGTTTGTAGAAGCGCTGGAGGGCCACCAGGGACCATAACCCTTCGATCACCGTTATAGGGTAGGCCTCCACCAGGCCGCTGTAAGCGGAAGTCGCCGCCGAAGCGACGGCGAAAATCAGCACCATCCATTTGGAGGTACCCTCCCGCCAGTATGCGAGGAACATGATTCCCACTGCCAGTGAGCCAAATACCGTTAACATGATCCTCTCCGTTTTATAGACGGCCAGGTGACCAAAATTCTCCCTGCCATTGCCAGCGCCTCTATTGGGAGATTAGCGACTTAACTCACCGGAACCAAGCCGGTGAGCATCTATGGCCTAACCGGCTGAGAGATGCTCACCCAACAGGTCCAGGGCCGCTTGTGCAGAAGCCCGCTTGGTGGCATCCCGGTCCCCTTCCACATGAATCTCGATGGCCCTGTCTACCCCTCCTTTTATCGCCAGACCAACGTAAAAGGTTCCTATTGGGTATTTCGAGCGTCCTTGAGATGGGCCGGTAACTCCAGTGACGGAAACTGCATAATCGGTGTCGGTCAGTTCCCGAACGCCCTTGGCCATGGCGATTGCCATCTCTTCGCTGACGCTACCGTAGGTGTCGTAAAGCTCATCGGACACGCCAAGAATCTTCTGCTTGAGCCCGCCGGTATAGGCGATGACTCCCCCCGGAAAAAACTTGGATGCTCCGGGCACGGTGCCCAGCATGTAACCAATGAGCCCGCATGTGTCAGCCTCGGCCACGGAAACTGTCTGCTCCCGTTCCAGCAGTATGCCAGCCAACTCATTTACGTCCATGTCACACTCCTTTTTTACCCAGTCTTTAGATAATCTATTCCGGTGGCCGGTTCCGATCGAAGGGTCAGGGATTACGTAATCTTTCTAAAGTAGAAGCTAATTCTTGGTCACGCCTTTTGAACCAGGAGGAAAAATTCCTTGTTTCCGGCGTCGCCCAAGATTGGCGAAGCGCACAGGTTGCGCAACCTCAGGCCGCCGGCTACGACCCAAGTTATAGTCTTGGCCAGAACCCGGGCGTGGACCTGTGGGTCCTTGATAACGCCTCCCCTGCCAACATCCTGCTTGACCGCTTCAAACTGGGGCTTTACCAAGGCGACCAAACAACCACCATCTTTCAGGTGCGCTACGGCTTGGGGTATCACCAACTTGAGGGATATGAAGGACACGTCGATAGTGACCAGGCCGACCGATTCCGGCAGTTCAAATGGGTACCTCGCATTAAGCTTTTCCATGACCACCACTCTGGCATCCTGCCGAAGGCGATAATCAAGCTGCCCGTGCCCAACATCCAAGGCAAATACTTTCCGCGCGCCCCGCTGCAGCAAACAATCGGTGAATCCGCCGGTGGATGCGCCCAGGTCCAAAGCAACCATCCCATTCGGCGAAATCCCGAACTGGTCCAATGCATGGGCCAATTTCAATCCGCCCCGGCCCACGTAGGGGAGACGCCCGCGCACTTCCAACTCTGCCTTTGCGGTCAACAAGGAACTGGCCTTGGCGACTCGGCCGGAAGAGGTGAAAACTAGGCCCTCCATGATGAGCGTCTGAGCTTGTTCCCGGCTTTCAGCCAATCCTTTCGAAACCAACAACATGTCTGCTCGTTGCCTGGCGATTTTGGGTGAGCCTTTAGCCTTGGATTGTTTTTCCGCTCTTTCTGGACACATAAGCAGCCCCTATTCTACATGCCGTCCGGCTGTATCGGGGTAATGTTTATCTCAAGTATCCTCAGGGAACGAAAACCCTCCGGCGCAAAATGGCAGGCGGTGCCACGCAACGGAGGAACATTTAATTGGGGACGGCTAGTTGGGGAAGGCCTGTTCTAGGAAACACGGCTTGGAACGAAAGAACCCGGCAGGAGTATTCCTACTTTCCTATGAAACTGGGGCGGCGCTTCTCTAGGAACGCCCGGTAGCCCTCTCGATAATCCTGAGTGTCGAACTGGGTCAAGGGCAGAATGGCTTCTTCCGGCGTCAAATCACCAAGAGATGGCTTGGCTAGAACTTGGCCCATGGTCTGCTTGTTCACCTTGTGAGACAAGGGAGCAAGGTTAGCAATCTCGTTGGCCAGGCGGTAGGTATAGTCCTTGAGTTCGGCTTTGGGCAGTACCTGGTTCACCAAACCGATTCGCAAGGCCTCCTCGGTGGTCAGCAACCTGCCCGAGAGCAGGATGTACATAGCGTTGCCTTTACCCACAAGGTTGACCAACCCTTTCATCTCCTGATGGCCGACCGTGATGCCAAGACGGGCCACCGGTATGCCGAATCGGCTCCCTTCCGAGGCAATCCGTAGGTCGGTGGCGATGGCCAGTTCGCAGCCGCCGCCCACCGCAAAACCGTCAATCATCGAAATCGTGGGAGTGGCCATGGAGTCAAGTCGCAAAAGCAGCCCGTTCACGGCGTCGTTGTACAGGGCCCCTTTTTGGGAGTCTGACCGATATTTTTGGAAATCTGTAATGTCGGCCCCCGCCGAAAATGCCTCGTCACCAGCCCCGGCAAAAACTATAGTGCGGATGTCTTGGTCAGAGTCCAGGTCGGCCAGAGTTGAGGCAAGCTCCCTCCACATACCATAGCTAATGGCATTACGCCGGTCCGGGCGGTTAAATATGATGGTGGCTAGTGGGGCTTCGTGTTGGACAAGAATGTAGTCAGACATGAGTTAAACCTTTGATTCAAGCCGCTTTGGGCGAAATGCGCAGGGGAATGCAGCTGCCGGTTTTACCTAAAATGTCAGGTAGACAGATGTTCGCGTATGTTTCAAGTCAGGCAGGGCCGCAGCACTACCGGTAATTTTTATAGCATAATCCAAAGGCCAACCGCGATTAATCTCTGGCCTCTATGTGTTGGTTATCGGCCTCGCAGACGGGGGTCCAACACGTCTCGGAGCGCATCGCCCAAGAAGTTGACCGAGAACACCACCACGCCGATGGCTATCAGTGGCGGAATTGGCAGCCAAGCCTGGGTGTCGATGAATTTTCTGCCCAACTGAATCATGCCACCCCATGTTGCCACGTCGGGGGGAATTCCAACGCCCAAGAAGCTTAAGGCCGCTTCTACGACGATGGCAAATCCCAAACTGATTGTAATAAGCACGATATAGGTGGCCATCACGTTGGGCAGCATATGACGCAGTACGATGCGAGTCGATGTGCCACCGATGGCCCTAGCGGCTAAGACGTAATCCAGTTCCTTGATGCTCAGCGCCTGGGATCGTACCACTCTGGTAGCGCCCGGCAGCAATATTGCGATAAGAGCGATTATGACGTTGCGGTCGGATGCGCCCAAGGCAGCCATCAGGCCCAGTGCCAAGATGATTGGCGGAAAGCCCATGAGTGCGTCAACAACTCGTTGCACCAGCAAATCGGCGATACCGCCAGCGTAGGCACTGGATATGCCAATAAGAGTGCCGGCTGTGATGCCAATCAAGACACTCACCAAGCCAACTTTCATAGATATCCAAGCACCAAACATGAGTCGGCTCAGGGTATCTCGACCCAGTTGGTCGGTACCCAAAAACAGGTTGCCGCCAGGGCCCAAGAACTTGGCGCCCACTCCCACTTCATCCGGATCGTTCGGAGCTATCCCCGCATATCGGGTTAGCAGCCCGATCGCGATGACGGCAAACAGGACTATTGCGCCCGTCGCGCCCATGGGCTTACGCCGAGCGAAAGACCAAAACCCGGATAAGATGCTACCTGCACCCCACGGGTTGGCTTCTTGGCGAACCGTTAATTCAACTTCGGCCGTATTTTGGTTCCCGAACACTTGCATGGCCCCTAACCTCTACAAAAGCGCCCTACATTGACAACTGTTAGTTTTGGCCACTGATGAGCTAAGCGTATCGTATCCTTGGATCGAGAAGCCCGTAAAGAAGGTCAACTGCCAGGTTGACCGCCACTATGACCACTCCGATGATAACAATCTCTGCCTGTATCAACGGGTAATCGCGGTGGAACACTCCCTCAATCAGGATCCGACCCATCCCAGGAATCAGGAATATGGTTTCTATGACAACCGTTCCGCCGAACAAACGGCCGAACTGCCAGCCGGATATGGTCAAAATGGGCAAGACAGCGTTCTTGAGGCCGTGGCGAAAGACTACTACCTGCTCGGCCAAGCCCTTGGACCGGGCCGTGCGCATGTAGTCTTCCCGAAGAATCTCCATCATGGCTGATCGGGTTACCCGGGCGATGAAAGCCATCTCATAGAAAGCCAAAGCCAAGGCCGGGAAAATCATCTGGTGCAGGTTGGTTAACGGCTCGTCCCACGGTTTTTCATACCCCAGTGGCGCAAGACCGCCAACACGCACAAGGAACAATATAATCAGCACCGCCACCATGAAGTTGGGAATCCCGATGCCCACCAAGGTAAAGATGCGGGCTGCGTAGTCCAGCCAACTGTCCGGTTTAAGCGCGGACAGTATTCCAAATGGGACGGCGACAACCACCGCCATAATGATGCTAAGTACCGCCAGCTCAATAGTTACCGGGATGCGCTCCTTCAACTCCCCCATGACCGGCGCTTTGAACCAGAAGGAATCGCCGAAGTCCCCTTTGAGCAGGCCGCCTACCCAGTCGAAATACTGGATAAACAGGTTTTTGTCGGTGCCAAATTGCGCCCGGAGATTTTCCAGGTCCGCCTGGGTATACTCTCCTCCACTATCGCCTTCTAGGAAGGCAATAGCCGGGTCGCCAGGAACCAAACGCATCACCACAAAGACAATGATGGTGATTAGAAGCACCGTGGGGAAGAAAAGAGCTATTCTTTTGGCAGCGTATTCTCGCATCTAAAAAGACCCGTCGTCAGCTATCTATCAAGAATTATTCTACCACCAACGCCGATGGCATTAGGAATCACACAAGACATTTCCCGTTAATAACAATGACCTGTCCCATTTAACTGGGGCAGGTCATTGTTTAGTTCCTTTAGTATGTGACTGGCTCGGAGGCTAAAACTTAGTTTAGCGCTGTAGCCAGAGGTCTTCGTGCTTGAAACCGTACTGTACGGTCTGTGGCACGTTGAAGCCTTGGATATCCTCGTGTACCAGCCAGAAGAACTTGCCCCAATACAGCGTCGTGGAAGGATTATCCACGTATCCCTTTGATAGATCGCTGACATCGGTGGGGACCAGATATTCTTCGATTTCCTTCAGAATCGCGCGGCGTGCGTCGGGATCCTGCTCGACCTTCTGGAGCTCGAACTTTTCGCGGATAAACGCGGGTTCCCAGTTGGTGTAATTTCGGGTGGCTCCATCTAGGTAAACGCCGCCCAACAGAGCGTCGGCATCTAAGACGGTCATACCCTCACCTTGGCAGGCCAATGCCCAATCGCCTTCGGCGGACCGAGACGTTGCGAACAGAGCATAACCAGCCGCACTTTCGTAGGTCTGGATGTCACCCTTGATACCCAGGGCGTCTTCCAGTTGTTGCTTAACGACGGTGCAGACGTCCGGGTAGTTGCCTACTTGCCGGGCATCATAGGCCGTGGTGAAACCATCGGCGAATCCGGCGTCGGCCATCAATTGCTTGGCCAAAGCCAAGTCCTCTTGACCACCGGCGCTATCTTTCGATCGGATGCCAGGCCATTCGGCACACTCTTCAAAGCTGTAGCCCATATTCATCATGGGGCAAGGAATCGCTGCAGTATTGTCTTGCAAAAGGTCGTTGATTTGTTGCCGGTCCAACGCCAGGTACATGGCTTTGCGTACCCGGATATCGTCGAATGGCGCTTTCTTCGAGTTAACCATGAAGAGAACGTTGAAGGTGCCGCCCAACGGGTGGGCAGTAATGTGTCCATTGGCGGTACCCTTGGTGTCGGCGTCCAACTGCAGGTACTCGGTGGGTTGCAGGTTGGAGAAACCACCATTCATCATCTCCAACTGGCCAGCTTTGAACTGGGCAATCAGCGTGCCGGTGTCGGTGATTATGAAGTGGTCGATGCTATCGAAGTAAGGTCGGCCCTCTTTGAAGTAGTTGGGATTCTTGACCACCGAGTAGCTGTTACCCCTCTGGTAATCAGTCAGCATGAAGGGGCCGGAACCCGACTTGTTACTGATGATGTTCTCTGCCTGGTTCAGGTCTATATCCTGCTCAAGAAGACTCTTGGGGAGGACTTTCACGTAATCCAAGGCCAGGAACTTGATGAAGGCCCCCGAGGGGAAGGACAGGTTGAACTCCACGGTGTCTGCGTCCACGGCCCTAACGCCGTTTTCTTCAGCAGGGAGCGTGTAGTTACGGAACAAGCCCGAGCGACCGATTGGCACGTCGGGGTTCATATAACGCGCCATCGTGAATGCAATGTCTTCAGCGGTTAGGTCACTTCCATCTTGCCATTTGATACCGGAGCGGATTTTGAAAGTGAAGGTCTGACCACCGTTGGATATTTCCCAGCCAGAGCACAGGTCGCAGATAATCTTGGTGGTCTCAACTGTGTCGTACTGTACTAACTGGTTGTAAAGCTGGGAGTAAGCCTGCACGCTTGATAGAGAACCCGAACCGATGGGATCCCAGTCCCGGGTATCGGCATAGGCTGACATTCGGATCTCCCCACCGTATTTGGAGTCCGCAGCCGGAACGTCCGTGGCCTCGGGAACCGGTACATCGGTAGCGGCCACGGTGGGCCTCGGGGTTGACGTCGGGTCGCCCCCACAAGCAAGAGCAATTATCAGGAGCAAGGCTCCCAATAACGGCAACACTGTTTTTAGACTTATCATGCGTCGACTCAAATTCATCACTCCTAACATGCGCCGCAAATTGGTTTTCCAATCTGCCACAGATTTCTACCCCCGGTAGTAGTCTGAGTGTAAACGCCACTCTAGAAACTATCGCAGACGATAGAATCATATCTGAAATCCGTGGAATCTTAGCCGAAAACACCAGCAAAGTCAAGAAATTTCAGCCGACAGAATGCCGCCAACTGGACGATTATCGCCTTCTATTTTTTCTCTTCTTTAGGTGCGCTTTTATCTTCTCGAGTTTCGTATGTTGCCCCATGAAGCAGCCAACTAATGTGGCCGACTAAGTCGCCAACTTTCGATAAGGCTCCAACCAGTAATCGGCAGCTGCCCAAGTCTCGTCAAAGGTCTTATCGTCGTTGCTATCCTCGCTCAAACTCGTGATGGACACCAAATCGGAGATTAGCAGCCGCCCGCCGTTGTTGCCGTCGAACACCAAGGTCCGGGTTCTTGGGTAAAAATGCCGGTTGCAATATGAATCCACCCAATCAGAAACAGCGATGAGGAGCTGAAACATCTCGTCGTCATCGCCGCTGCCCGCCGCCGGGTCCTTGAGCAGACTATCGTCTTTCAATTTGGTCAGGTCTCCATATATAGACCTGTAGGCTTCTCGGCCCATCCAGCCTCCTTTGCTTCACTAATTAAATTAAGAGTGCTCTGTAATTAACCTAAGACTGCTCCGACATCGGTTCACAAAACCGTGATCGAGTACTCGGAGCAGTGCCCCGCCAACGGCCGCTCAACACCTCGTCCCGATTTCCCTTGGGGCCCTGGTCTTTCAAAAACGTTCGTGTGACGGCGCTGTCTGAGTCGGGTACCGCAAGAACGTCTATCGCACGATTGGGCGCAGTAATCATGTTGCCTGCGTCGCCAAAGAAAAGCTCCCACAAGTGTCGACCGTCGCTGGCCTGTTGTAATACCTTGACGCGGACAAACCTCAGCTTCTTCCCGGAAGTAGGCGTCAATATCGTCTGCCGGCCTATGTTCGTGCTGGCATCCACGACTGTGATCAACAACTGGTAGTTGCGTCGACGCAACAAAGGTTGGTAAGCCCGGCGGGCAGCGCCGCCCAGCCCAAGAGATGGCATCTTCTAGGACTCCTCGGTGTATTCGACCACGATTTTATGGACGGTGGTTGGGGCTGTTCCCAGCCACCGTCCGCTCAAGACCTCGTCCCGTAAACCTCTAGGGCCTTGGGATTTGAGGAACGTCCTTGTCGACACCTCACCTTCGTTGGGAACGTCCAAGATGTCCACCGCCTTTAAAGGGTTAACCGCGATGTCGCTCCCGGTACCGAAATAAAGCTCCCACAGGTGCCTGCCGTCGACTTGCTCCTGGATTACCCTGGCCCGGAGAAGGCGTATCCGCCTCCCTTTAGAAGGGGTTGCCAAGGTGTCCCTAGTGTTGGATGTGTTGGAGTCGTGGGCGTTAACCAGAGCTACGTAGGGTCTTTGTCTCACGTTGGCGGAGCGGTTTCTGGACGCTTTTCTTGATGTCGTCACTTGAACAGCCTTCCGATACCCGCGCCGCCCAAGCCAGCTATGGCGGCCAGAGACGCAGTCAGGGCGTTTCCGTTGATACCTTGGCTTAGCGCATAGCCTTCCAACCCGGTGATGGCAAAAATCGTGAGTCCGGCTACGGCGGCGTAGGCTTTGGAAACATTCGGCTTAATAATTTGGCTCATTGATCCTCTTGGGAACCTCCTGTAATTCACGGGTTCTGTTTGCTTATCTAGCTGCCTTGATGGTGGGTGAATCCCTTGAATGTGCGCTCCTAGATACTTCCGATGTGGGTTCCTAGATGCTCCCAATGAAGTCCACCTGATCGTTGTTGTTGGCTGCATCGGCCCAGAACTGGGCGGTGGAGGCCGGGTTAGCCAACTGGAACTGGATTGACTCTCCCGGTGTCAGGGTCATGCCGGCCGACGAGGACACGTCGCCACCGCCCAAGTAAATGTCGCCGGTATTGTTCGACCTGGCCTTGAACACGGCGGTTTTGAAATTGCCCTTGTGGGCGGCCTGAACCCTGGTTCCGGCGGAAGCCACTGCTATCGTTCCCGATACGACCATTATTCCTCCACCCCGAAAACCATGCCGGAAACGGTGGCGTTGCTGGTGACGTCCAGGTCCAAGGTGTTGTCGGCTGTGGCCAAGAGCAGCCCTTCTCCCAAGGCTGGAGCGTTGTGGGTCCCCGCCGCCGCCAAGAGCGGTGTTTGGGCGATGACCGTCCCTGCTGCGCCGCTGTCTTGGAATTCCAAAGCAGCCCCGGCGCTGGTTGATAGGACCCATCCCAAGAGCCTGACCTTTTTGCCGGAACCAGGAGTCCAAACCGTGGCGGGGCTGCCGGCCGTTATGGCCACTGCGTCAATCATCTTGAAGGTGTCTGGCGTGAACGACAGCTTCAGTCGGCCTGCGGCGTCAACCAGCAGGTCAGCTATGTCTCCAGCTGCCACGGCAGGTATCGTTGTGCGATAGACACCGCCGATGCGTAGAGGGTTGCCTAGGGCCGCAGCATCATGGGCGGCAGCGCCGGATATCAGTGCTCTCCCAGCGGCGTCCAGTAGTAGGTAGGCATTATCCCCATCGGCTACCGACGGGGGAGTGGCTTGGTATTTGGAACCGACGCGCACCAGCCGGTCTTTGGTGTCGGCAGGAGCGTGATGCGCTCCCTCTGAATAACCCATGCTTAAACTTCCTCTTATAAGACTGCTTGCGTTAGAACATGTTGAAACGAACTAGATAGAGTGATAGCCCCGGCCCTTGGCGAATGCAAAGACCGGGACCCGAAGAGAACCGTTAACCTGTGGCTAGCTCAGGGGAACGTATTCAATGATTACTTTGCCCACTAGGCTGGCGGCGTTTTGAACAAGAATCTTGCCGGTGACGTGGTCGTTGGTGCCACCCTTCTTGTCCCATTTGACCGGGGCTCCGCCATTGGAGCCAGCGCTCTTGTGGCGGTCGGAAGTACCGGTGGCGTTCAGGTCCAACCCATCTATGATGTCGTCTCCCGTGTCGGTGGCTCCATCCACCAAGTCCACATCCAGGACCGAACTGGCGGTGCCGCCAGCGGTGGTGATGTCGACGATTACGTTGGTGACCAAACAGTCCACTCTTTCGGGGTTCTGTATGGCGAAGGCGAAGGCATTGGCGTTGCCCGATGCCAGGTCTTCGACGATATAACGCTTCATTACATAGGAGATGCCGCTCTGGTCCGGGGACAGCATGTTCTTCACCGCCTCGGCGGCGGGTTCGGCTTGGCTAATGGTTGTCATGAAATCTCCTCTTATGCGTGTGTGAGTCCCGGTATGATTCAGGTTGTTAGGTAAAAATTCACCGGGATTACTAGGCGGGATTCGCTTGTTGTCGTAAAAAACGGTGGCATCGGCGCCTGGCTTATGCCACTGTTTCTACAACGCCGGTGTAAAGGCAACCCCGTTGTTTACGCAACCCCGGTTATGTTGTACTGCAGGGCCGTGTGAGTAGCCGTGGAGCGGCTGCCGGTGCGCTCTTGCAGGGCGATGCGGAAACTAACCACCATGATGTTTTGGCGCTTCTGCGGGTCCCGGACGGTTTCGATGGTGAGCTCCCGTTTGAATCCCACCCGCCATTGACTCCGGTTGACCGCCAGCAATCGGCCCGTGTCGCTGCCGTTGCCAGCATCCGTGACCTTGCCGTCGGTGTCAGCCAACTTCATCAGCTCGGATACGATGACCGGTATGCCTTCCACCGCTCCCAACTGTCCGGTCAAGACGGTCGCCTGAGGGCCGAACTTGTCCAACGTGCGGAAGTTATCGATGCTGAGAGCCCGAATAAAAGTGTTCACATCGGTGATGTAAGCGGTGTCCGACGGGCGCACGCCATACTTGCCCATCTTGGTGCAGATTTCATTGAACATGTCATCGGATACTCCACCGGCGTGGTTGTTGGCCTGTCCTGTGTTATCCACGAGGGGCAGGTGGAGCAACCCGTCGAAGCCCAATAGCCATTGCCCTTTCCCGGCGTCGATGACGGCAATCGTTGCACCGTCCGCATTTATGTTGTTGGTGACGGTGGTGTCGCCATTTAGGATGACGTCGTCGATAACTTCCCTGGCGTTTCGGAGCAGACCCCGCCGTAATTCCTCCATCATGGCGATGACCGAGTCTTCGTCCAACTCATACGACCAAGGCACCTCGGCCACCAATTCGTAGGCCGTTAGCGTTTGCCGGGCGGTGGTGAGGGAGGAGCTCTTGGTCGCCACGTTCTCAGTGCCCGGATACCAGTTGACGTCGCTCAACTGCAGAGGGATCTGGAAAGGATTGCTGGGCATCTGTATCGTGTTGAACAGAGGGGCTACAGCGGTCTCCAAGTTGACGTCGCTCACAGAGCCCGGGCTTCCTGAGTATCCACCAACTCGTCGCCGGTGTCCGCCGTTGTCGAGTCCATGGCGGCTTTGAAATTTCCTTGCCAATCCTCCAGCATTCAGGGATTCAAGCCGGAGGGCTCACGAACCTGGGCGGTCAACAGACTCCGAACGCAAGCCATGTCCAGCAAGTCCAGGCCCAAATATTTGCCATAGGGCACGCGGACCCGGTCTCCGTCGGTGTATTTGGCCAAGATCGACCGCTTCTCGCCGTCCCGCCAAGCGTTCTGCACCCGCCCCAATTCCGACACGATGCGCCCCACTTCCTCTTTAAGCGGCGTCAATTCGGCATCCATGCGAGATTGGTAGAAATCTCGGATGCCCGCCATCTCCCGCTTGATGAGTTCCATGTCCTGTGTTCCGATGGTCATTTATGCCTCCTAATGCGATTATTGTTGTGAGTAAACCGCTTGCAAGTTGCCCGTCCGCTTAATCCTCATACTTCCGGCTCGTGACCGTTTCCGGTTCCCTAATTAATAATGTTAGCTGCGGCACTCCCTCAGCAGTTCCAGGATTTCCAGCACTCCGTTCTCGTCCCTTGGGTAAAATTCGCTAGGGGAAATCGCCCTTTCCACCCCCTCAGCTTCCTGAACCAGTTCTTGCGCCAGTTTTGCCATGTCGTCTATTCGGGCCGAGATTACGCTCCACATGAACTCAAAGGCCGGGCCTCCGGCATTTATGGAATTGGAGCGCGCACGGAGACCGGTGCCGGAAGGGCTCTCACCAGCAGAGGTTGTCCCACCTAGGCAATGACGCAGGTATTCCGCGGTCAATGGAGCCTCGTCTAAAGCTCGCTTCAGTGCGCTGCGGTTGGCGGGCACCGGGACGGCGCTCACCTCCAGAAGCTCTTGCTCCAAGAAGCGGATCCCCAGCAGGGCTCCCGATTTTTCGTCCCTCCGCTCCTCGAACTTCAGCGGCTTGAACCCTACGGAGACGCCCCGTTGGTAGCCAGCTTGGTACAGGCTCGATACCTCTTGGGCGAAGGCGGTAGGAGCGAAATCCACCCGGGCCAGCAGCCTATGGGGTTCCAGCCACGTTTCCACCGCCCGACCGATTACGGGACGGGCATAATCGTGGGCCCAGAGGAAAACCGGGTTCTTTCTGTAAGAGTCCAGGTTCCAGCCCGCAGTTGCGATGACATCGCCGTGCCGGTCCACCTCATCGGTTGAGAGAACGAATGAAATGGAGTTCGGCTGATGTGATTTTGGGCGGGAAGCTGGGTCATCGCTGTTGGGGTAATCCGAGTTTTCGGTGACTGGATCTAGGGTGGCCGTCTGGTTGCCGGGATCAAACCACTTGCGTAACAATGGAGCATCACCCACTCCCTTGCGATTGGCCTCCAGCGCTTCCAATAGCCTCTCCCTATGCCAGGAATTCATGGCCAAAGGGTCCTGTTCCAACATGCCACCCCCTTTTCGACGTTCCATCAATCATTGGGGTTTTTCAAGTCGCCAGGCAACAAAAACGGGACACACTCATTCAGGGTGTGTCCCGTGGGCATCGCTCTTGGTCGATTATCTGACTAGCCGGGCCGCTGGCTAGATTGTGACTTTCATTTAATTTGTTATCATTGAGGTTAATGACGGGATTTGCGGACTGTCAATCCGGTTTTGACACGAAATGATCAGTGCATCTTAAGGGCAATGATTAGACTCGGAAAAACGCCAAAAATCGGACACTTTAGCTTCGTCTGGCGTTGACCTTTGATTTTGCGTGTGATAACCTCAAAAATAATCCAAGATTGGGTATTTTCACCAATTGGTTATTCTGTGAGGAGCGTGTTTACACGTTATGGAAATTACTACATTGGCGATCGAGAAACTTAAGGAAGTTTTGGACGAACAGGGCGAAGACAGCGGTTCCCTGCGAGTGATTGCGATGCCAGCCGAAAACGGTGGGCTTCAGTATATGCTGACCATGGAAAAAGAAACCCAGACCGACGACACCATATTGGACGTTGAAGGCGTCAAATTTTTGATGGACTCGGACAGCGTTCCGTTTTTGGAAGAAGCCACGATAGATTACGTCGAGAACTTCGGCGGCCAGGTTGGATTCGTAATTAACAATCCCATGTTTGCCTCGGGCGGCGGCTGCGGAAGCGGATGTGGTTGCGGCAGCGGTGGTTGCGGCGGTCATTAGCTGACCTCCTCCAAGATACTTTCTTACGTGAATCGAACGGGGCTTCTTGCTTAAAAGAGGCCCCGTTTTTGTTGCCTGAACTTCGTATGAATCTACTGCGTCGCCAACCGTGGCGGCAGAATCCTTGCCTCTGTGCATTGACTGGCTTTGATACCTTACCCATAATGCTTCCAGGTACTCAAGGTGACCCGAACTCCCCATTTCCGCATCAGAACCCCGTTGAAGGTACGATTTTACAATCGCAATATTTTGGAGACGACCATGTCAAACTCACCTCATAGCGATCGCTTTGAAGCCCACAGGCCAGTGGTCATGGGACGCAACGGAATGGTGTCATCCGGACACCCATTGGCCTCCCAGGCAGGCATAGCCATCATGCAGAAGGGCGGAAATGCCGTAGATGCCGCCATCGCCACCGCTGCTGCATTATCCGTTGTGGAGCCCCTGATGTCTGGCATCGGCGGCGACGGTTTCATCATGGTCTATCAGAAGGAATCCGACCTACTGGAAATAAGCAATGGCACCGGCGCAGCCCCCTATGCCGCAACTAGGGAGCGTTTCAGCGCTGAAGGCATACCCGATAAGGGCATTCTCTCAGTCTCGGTCCCCGGCCTCCTACACAGCTGGCTGGATGCCCACGAAAAGCACGGGACATTGCCTCTGAGCGAGCTTTTTGCCCCGGCCATAGACCTGGCGAAAAACGGTTTCCCCGTCAGCCATGTGTTGTCAAAAGCAATCGCCTCCGACCCGCTCATCTGCCAGTTCCCTACGTCCAAGGCGGTTTTCACACGGGACGGCCGGCCATTGCAACCGGGGGAGATGCTGTACCAAAAGGACTTGGCCAGTACCTTTAAATCCATTGTCGCCGGTGGCAGGAAGGTTTTCTACGAAGGGGCAATCGCCGAGGCCATCGTGAGATTCAGCGAAGAGCAAGGCGGGCTACTTACTATGAAGGACATGGCCGACTGCCGGGCTCGTTGGGAAGTACCCATCGCGACTTCTTATAAGGGCCACACGGTGTATGAAGCACCGCCAAACTCCAGTGGACACATCCTGCTCCAAGAATTGAACATCGTGGAGCAGTTTGACCTGAAATCGCTGGGCTGCAACAGCGCCGAGAGCATCCACCTGATGGTGGAAGCGAAGAAACTGGCATTCATCGACCGGGAAGCTTATGTCGCCGACCCGGAATTCGTAAACGTCCCGACGGCGGCCTTGATTTCCAAGGAATACGCCGTCCAACGAGCACAAGAGATTGACCAAGCCAAAGCAGCCCAATCCGTAGAGCCCGGAGACCCATGGCCTTTTGTGAAGGATGGCCGTAAACCGGAAACCGCCAAAGCCGGTGCCGTCGCCCGACCTGCCGAAGTCGAAGAGGACACCACCTGCTTTGTGGTCGTGGACCGGTGGGGCAATGCGGTTTGCCAACTGCAGAGCATCCAAAGCGCATGGGGTTCCCGTTTGATTGCTGGTGATACCGGGATTCTCCTCAATAACAGGATGACTTACTGGCACATGGATCCTGACCACGTTGACTGTCTTGAGCCGGGCAAGAGGGTCCGCCACACCATGAACCCTGTCATGGTGTTCAAAAACGACTCATCTCATGACAATGCGCAAAACGGCTCCCAGGTCAACGGGTCTGCCAAGAAGGGTGGAGCCAGGCAATTGGTATTGGTCTGTGGCACCCCCGGCGCAGACACTCAGGTGCAGACCAATATGCAGGTAATCACCCACATTCTGGAATTCGGCATGACGGTGGCTGAGGCAGTGGAAGCTCCCCGTTGGAGAAACGCCCATAGCCCCACCGAATCCAGCCTGCCTCATGAATGCGACAATCTGCTGTATGTGGAGAGGCGATTCCCCGACCAGGTGCTGGAAGGACTTAAATCCAAGGGGCATGTGCTGGACATCATCGGAGATTGGGAAGGCAAGGGCAGCGAGGTAATGATTCAGGTTGACCCAGAAACCGGTGTGCTCTCCGGAGCAGCCGACCCCCGCCGTGACGGTTACGCCATAGGCTGGTAGACAGGCTATTTCACGATGAAAGATTTAACCAGATGAGAATACCCGGTGAAAAAAGAAGCGCTTACCCCGACGAGTGCGGCCAGGTTGCCGGCACATTCGCCGAAGCCATCCGAGACAACCAGATGGATTTGGCTTGGTCCATGCTGTCCAAAGAGACGAAAGGGATGCGCATGGGGGTCTGGTCCACCCGCAACAACATCGACATGCAGATTGCCTACCGAGCCGCCTACGAACCTGATCACCCTCAACGCAGCGCCATGCTGGAGGACTTTCGGGAAACGGTTCTCCGCCTCTGGCCCCTAGAAGATTTGACCGACTTGGGGGTTTCCCCCACCAGCTACCTGGACGACGACCACGCTTTCGCCTTCTTGCCCTTTGGCGCTTCTACAGTTCCTCAACAGACCGCCCGCCGCCGCTTGTTGAACGGCCTAATCCTGCCCATGCTGCATGAAGATGGGGAGTGGAGAATCGACCTGCCCGGTTGGCGGTTCTTAGACTCCTGAAGGCTAATTACGAGGAACAGGCATGAAGCGACAAGAAGAAAATTCGGTTTGCGAATTATGCCTGAGGGAGCCAGAGAAGTTCACGGTGCACCACTTGGTGCCGCGCTCCCAAGGTGGGAAGTTCGGCCCGAAAGCCAAGCTTTGCCCCACCTGCCACCGCCAGTTACATGCCCTATTTTCCGAAGCGACCTTGGCCAAGGAACTGCGGTCCTTGGACCAAATCAGAGCTAACCCTGAAATGACTGGTTACTTAAGCTGGGCACGCAAGCAAAAAGGCCCTACCAACTTTCGCGTGCGGCGATCCAATAACCGGCGCTGACGGCCCCTGACTGCCTTCAAGCACATTCACCGACAACCTGCCTTGTGTATCTGAGAGCCAGATAATATACTCCCATTGCCATGGCGGAACAGCAAGACATACCACCGGACAATCTCCACGATGATTTGGTAGAACTGCCACTCTTCCCATTGAATGTGGTGCTATACCCAGGCATGGTCTTGCCGTTGCACATCTTCGAGGAGCGCTACAAGGCCCTGATGGGAGACTGTATCGAGCGGGAGGAACCATTTGGCGTGGTGCTTATCAAAGAAGGACCGGAGGTAGGTGGGCCCGCCGAGCCATTCGCCATTGGCACCAGCGCCAGAATAACCACGGTGGACCGGCTGGAAGATGGGAGAATGAACCTGCTAACTTCTGGGGGAGAAAAGTTCGAGACGGTGGAGATAACGCAGCAAGTACCGCACTTAGTTGGACGGGTACGCTACCTGGAAGACCTGCCGGGGGAAGACCGACCGGCGCTGGTAACCGAAGTAGGGGAGCAGTACACAATTTTCCTGAGGAACCTATCCTCTCTTTCCGGCGGTTGGGCCGCCAATGCGCAGATTCCTCAAGAGCCAATATCCTTGGCTTATGGGGTGGCCTCCAATCTTGACCTTCCCCGTCCCATCCGGCAGGAGTTGCTGGAGTTGGCTACGGCTATGGAGCGATTGGAACGATTGCTGCCGCTGCTAAAGCGGGGAAACGGCATCTTGTTGGAGCAGGTGGAACTGCGCAACCCTTTCAAGGGCCCGCGCCTCAATTAACTTGGCCTCAAATACCCGCTAGGTTATCTTGGTTAAGTCCCCGTAAAGCCGCAGCGCCCCTTTCTCGGGAACCATGTCTGAGAATATCTCCGGGTGAATCATCTCAGCCATGATTTCCAAACCATCCACCAGTCTGGGTCCCGACCGGCTGGTATAGGCGCCCGCATCGATAACGTAAACTCGGTTATTGATAACCGCAGGCAGTGATGCCCAGCCCTCTTGTTTCGCCAACAGCGGCACATCCTCCAGCGCCCTTTTAACGTCGAAGCCGCAGGGCATCAGGATTATCACATCGGGTTTACTATCCACCACCTCAGCCCACTCCAACTTAAACGACCCCTTTTCTTTATCGCCGAAGCAATTAATTCCGCCGGCCATTTCAACCATTTCCGGCACCCAGTGGCCGCCGCACATCAAGGGATCAACCCATTCCAAGTGCAGCACCCGGGGATGGGTTTGGGCATTGGCAGCGGCCTGGGCAACGGCGTCGAGCCGTGCCTGCATGCCTGCCGCCATGGCCTCCGCCGCTTCGTCGGCACCGGTGGCCCGACCCACTCTACGGATATCTTCCAGCACGTCGCCGACATATTGGGGGTCCAAGGACAAGACCTCTGGTTCTTTGGGAAGAGAGACACTGGCCTCGGCTACCTGCCGAGATGAAATGGCTCAAACCTCGCAGATGGCTTGAGTCAGCAACAGGTCCGGTTGAGCAGCGGCCAAAATCTGCTCGTCAATGTCGTAGATGCCCAGTCCTTGCTCCAACCTTTCGGAGATGATTCGGCTAATCTCGCCGCTGCTGGGCGGGTCGGCGTCATCGAACACACTATGCACCACCCGGGGTTTGTTTCTAGAGTCGGGCGGATAGTCGCACTCGTGGGTAACGCCGTACAACTGGTCTTGCAGTCCCAGGCCGTAGACGATTTCCGTGGCGCTGGGCAAGAAGGAACAAATTCTCATGTAATCCTCGGTTGTGCGATTGCAGCTTACTTACGCTAGTGGTTTTCGGTATGAGACACCAACTCCACAGTGGTTTCTGCGGTCGCCACGGCGACCGAACCGTAGAGGGGTCAACGCTTTTTCCAGGTTTCCACCAACTCGAATGCTTGGTCATCGTCGACGCCCCACATCTCGAAGTTGATTTTGATTGCGTCGTAGAGAGTGATGTCCCCGGCGGGTTTATCCGAGTCCCGCCAAGCTTCTACCCCCACATCCATCCAATCCAGGGTGATGTTCCCCGTGTTGGCCAATCTCTCCACCATGTTCACCGCACAAGCGGCGATGCCGGAAAAGAAAAGCTCACCGGCACCCACCTCTTCTCCACCAGCGTCGTCGGCAACGAAGTGATGAGTACGAGCGTTGCAGATGGCCCGGCCCAAGGTCTTTGTGCTGTAGCTTCGTACTTTGTAAGCCATGGTCAGGTTGCTCATATGGCCCTCCCTAATACTTGGTTAGCGATAAAATGTCTTAGATATAATCCGCCGACCTCAGGCGACCAGCATCCGGCTTACGGCCTTTAAGGCGACACCCGATACGCGAAGCATTCCACGATTTCGATGGCCAGGGGTTTTTGGGCCAAGCCGGTTGTGCCGATTACCGCCCGGCATGGCGGATTGGGCATGAACTCCCGATAGACTTGGTTCAGCAGAGACCAGTTTTCCATGTCGGTCAAGAACACCATCAAGGTCACCACACGACTAAAGCTGGTGGAGGCCGCCTTTAATGTGGCATCCACGTGCCTAAAGGCCGCCCTGTATTGCTCCTCGTCCGTTTCTCCCACCATCACGCCGTCAAACCCGGATGGAGTGGTTCCCCGGCACAGTACCTTCACCGCTTTGACTTTGAGAAACCGGGTGAAATCTTCCTCGAAATAATCGCTGTACAGTCCGGTGCGATAGGACTCAATATTGGTAGTATGGCCCCGACCGTCGGCTATGATTAGATCCAGTAGTTGGTCCCTTTCGACCATGGGCAATGCCTGGGCTTCGGCGATTTCCAACGCATCCAAATCCGCCAACGTCAGCGCCATGATTCGGCTCCTGAATAATGGGATATTGGTAGTAAACTTAAGCTAGCCGGACCGGTGCAGATCAAGGACGACCGGAAATTGCCCTTTCGTTTTTGACACACGAGTGGCCCCATGCCTATCATGTTGTTAATAAACACGCCCCATTTGGGGGATATTCCCAGGAGGGAACTCCATGGCTACTATACCAGAACTCAGAAACCAGTACGAAAACTTGGACACCCCTTTGGTCATCAAGGATGAAAGCGAGATTAACGCTGAGTGCTTGCTGACTTTCCAATACGAGTATCCGGAGCAGGACACCGAGGTGATCGTTGACACTGACGAATTCACTGCTGTCTGCCCTTGGACCGGCCTTCCAGATTATGGAACGCTGGAGATAAACTACGTGCCGGACCAGAGTTGCATCGAACTCAAGTCCTTAAAATATTATCTGCTGTCCTACCGGGACGTGGGCGTGGTCCAAGAGCATGCAGTCAACCGGATACTCAAGGACTTAGTGGCCGTGTGCGAGCCACGCTCGATGCGGATAACTCTGGACTACAAGATTCGGGGTGGCCTTCACACCTCCGTAGCGGTGGAGTACCCGCGGGGCGGGGCCACGAAACCAACTATCTAGAATGACTAAGAGTTACGGCGTTACCCTGCTGTCCGGCGGGTTGGACTCCACCACCGTCACCACCTACGCTCTCCGCCAGACCGGCGACCTGACAGCGCTGACCTTCCAGTACGGCCAGACCCACAGCAAAGAGGTGGAACGCGCCGCAGAGATTTGCCAGGTTATGGGCATCCGGCACCAACTGCTGGACATCTCTTTCCTGCGGGACGTAGCGTGGTATTCGGCCCTGACCAATCCCGAACGTTTTCCCGTGCCGGAAGACCGGTCAACAGAGCAGATGGGAGTTAGCATTCCCATAACCTATGTGCCGTTGAGAAATACCATCTTCTTGTCCTTGGCCGCCGCATTTCTGGAAAGCCAGGTACTCCACGGTATTGAAGTCGAGGGAATTTTACCCCAGGAGATTGAGGCCCGGCTGTATATGGCGCCCAACGCCATTGACTACAGCGGCTACCCCGACTGCCGCCCCGAATATTTCACCCAAATGTCCCAAGCCCTCAACCACGGAAGCAAGATTTGGACGGAGTATCAGATTCCCTTCCGAGTGGAAACGCCAATCATCGACAAATCCAAGGCGGACATCGTCAAAATGGGTTTGGACCTACAAGCTCCTCTGGAACTGACTTGGAGTTGTTATCTGGGGAACGCCACCCCATGCGGTTCCTGCGATAGTTGCATCCTGCGAGCAAAGGGATTCCAAGAAGCAGGAGTGCCTGACCCTGCGCTGAACAGGACGGACTAGCCCCAGTGCTCCGAGTAAGTAGACAATCCAGCGGCGAGCCGGAGGTGTTTTACTCCCTGCAAGGTGAAGGCGCAAACATCGGAGGCCCTTCCGTATTCCTCCGCTTGGCCACATGTAACCTGGCCTGCACCTGGTGCGACACCAAATACACCTGGGACTGGGCGAACTTTGACTATAATCAGGAAGTGATGTCCCTGGAATCCTCTCAGATAGAGGAGAAGATTCTCGGCTTTGGTTGCTCCAACCTAGTCATCACCGGTGGTGAGCCCCTACTCCAGCAGTCCGAACTGGTTCCTCTGGTAGCGTCGCTGAAATCTCGAGGGATGACTTTCGAGGTGGAGACCAACGGCACCATTGCGCCGTTGCCCGAACTAGTGCGGGACATCGACCAATGGAACGTCTCTCCCAAATTGGCCAACTCAGGAAATCCAGCCGACCGACGGGAAGACGCTTCAGCCCTGACCGCCTTCCGAGAACTTCCCAACGCCTACTTCAAATTCGTCGTTAATGCGGCAGGGGATGTGGAAGAAGTCTGCGCGTTACGGGACAGGCACAATCTGCCGAACCAGCGGATAATTTTGATGCCCCAGGGGCAGACTCCGGAAGCACTTAAATTACGCAGCGGCTGGGTCAGCGAAGCCTGCGTCAAAGAGGGGTTTCGCTTTTCCACCAGACTGCACATATTGCTGTGGGGGGATGAGAGGGGACGGTGAGTTGGCAACCGGAGATATTTCTTTTGGAAAAGAAGTCTCTCTTGCGGCCCAGAACCTACAAATTCGCAGTCAACTCTTTGATGTCTGCAAGGGATTCGAGGCGGTCAACCAAGTCGACAACCCGGCCAGCCCCTTCTTCGCCCAGTGCGTCATTGGCCAAAAACTTGAATTTCTCTATCAGTTCTTGCTTGGGCACCGGGTTTAGAGTGTCGCCTCGGTGGGCAGTGACGCTGTCCGTAATTTCGTGACCGTTCTGCAACCGCACCGTGACCCTGGCTGCCGGGTAATCGAACCGGCGCAGGCTCATATCCGGGTCTCCCAAGACACGAACTTTCCGGGCCAATTCCCGCACCCGCGGGTCATCCACCTTGTCGGGATAGAAGGCCGTCACATCGGTTGTCTCATGGATTAGGGATGCCGCAACCGCATAGGGAATCGAGAATTTGGCGGCGAGCATGTTTTCGGGCGCCGGGTCGGCCATTATCAAAGCCAGCGGTGGTGCTTCAACTCGTATTTCTTCCACTTCTTCAGCCGAGAACTTCAACGTTCGGGTGATGGACAGAAAGGCGTCCAAAACGGGATGGTTGTACAAACAGCAGGCATGGAGCTTGAAATAGTTCTGCTGAATGCGGTAATTTTTCGGCTGGCCCAGACCGTCTACCACCGCCTCCGGGACGAATCCTTCGCCTATCAGATTGCTGTAGAGGTCTGTGGGGCCATCATCGATGGCGGTGAAGCCGCAGCGGACCAGATTGGCCGCCAAGATACCCTGAAATCCCGACCGGCCCGGGTAGAGGTTTCGCACAGTGGCGCCCTCCAAGCAAGGGGTCCAGGTGTTGGCCGGGCTCATGGACATCGCCATATTCATGGCTTGCCTGGTCTCTGATGCGTCGTAGCCCAGCAGCCTGGCGGTCAGCGCCGCAGTGCCGATGGTGCCCCAAGTGCCGTGGGAGTGCACCTGCTGCTTGGGCAAGGTCGCGCCGCCAATCCTGGAAGTGACTTCGTATCCGACAATCACGCTTTCCAAGAAGGCTTCGCCGCCCAAACCTTGTGCCTCGGCCATGGCCAATGCCGAGGGCATCACGTGGATGGACGCATGTCCGCCTCCTTGCCGGTTCCCTTCGTCCATCTCCAAGGCTACACCGGCTGTGCCATTGACCAAAGTAGCGAACCCCGGCTGAACTTTACTAACGTGTCCGAGTATGGAAGAAGATCCTGCTCCGCTCATCCCGGTGGCCAGCAGAGCCAACTTGGCGTTCTCATCTTGGCGGCTACCCGCAAGGATTGCGCCGATAGTGTCCAGCACCACCAGCTTGGCCGCCTCAACGGTGGATTCATCAAGGTCATCCAGGCGGGTAGTAACGACGAAATCGGAAAGTTGGTCTAAATAATCTGAGGGCATGGCAGCCTCCGGAGACGAAAGCATTAATCTGTGACCGTTGAGATTTCAGGGGTCAGGTAAGCAGTTGGGCTTGATGCCCGGTAGTTATTGGCCTAGTCTACTTATATGTGCGAGCCTCAAGACACCAAATTCTCGCTTTTGGCCAACCTGCTCAGCCCAATGCCGTTGAGACGCAAGCTATTCTTGACGGTTTCCAACACTCTCACCAAGCTCCGGCGGCGCCAGGGATGCTGCGGAAACTTGGGACAGCCTGGCTGTTGACTTAGCTCCACACAGCCGCCCGTGGAAGGCGGTTAATGGAAGGCGGCTAGACGCTGGCACTTTCAGTTTCCAATCCCTTCCACCAATGACGGCCTCGGCCACGCCGCTTGCGGGTGAATCCTAACTTGGTGAGTTGAATCCCAAAGCTGCGCTGGACCAGTGGATCTTGGCCGGCGCTTTCACACCAGTCCAGGTAATTTTGGTAAAGGTCGGAAGCAATGGTGTAGGACTCTTTACCCAATACACATCTGGCTTCGATAAATTCGGACAATGACTTATCGGATATTATCGGCATGGGAATCTGGCCGATTGGTTCTTCCAGTACCGGAGCAGCGATTGGGCCCATCTGCTCCAGAGCGTCGGCAAGGTAGTCCAAGAGCTCCAAGTATTTTTCCAGGCCGCCGATATTTTCCCAATAGACTGGTTTTCCGTCCAACTCCGTAGCATCCAACACGAAGTCAATCTTAGCGACCTCGAACCGGCTTTGAAACGGCCCTTTACAATCCCAAACGGGGGACAGCATCCCTTGACTCAAAGCTCGGCTAAGCAGATAAATCGAGCACCGGGCAGCACGCAAGTCCAAGTCTGGCTCTTTTAACGGGGACGATTCGGAGGATGCGCTGGCGGCAGCGCCAAAAACGTAGTCCAAAGTGCGTTGGGTCAGCATCGCCGAGAAAGTGACCCCTCCCCGAAGTTGGTTACTGATGCAGCGCGCCAAATCCTGCTCGTTCCGCAGCTCTAGGGGATTAAAAATCCTTTCCAAAGTTCCTGGAGCGCCGGGAACCACCGAGTTGCCTGTGGGCAAATGGTCCTTGGTAATCATTCCTTTCTTGGCGCCAGCCCACAGGGCCATGGCCAAAGCCAGGTTTTCCCAAACCATCCTGATTTCCAAAGCAGGCTCCACGATCCACCCCTCCCAATTTGCTGTTTACCGGTTGATGTCTGCAGGTCGCTGTGTGACAGGTTGTGTATGACGGGATCGCCGGTTCTAGTCTGCCAAGACCCAGAGCTAGGAGCTAATGTCCATCACCACCTTGATGACGTTGTCCAGGCGCTGCTCGTACATGTCATAGGCTTCCTGCACCTGAGATAATCCTATACGGTGGGTAATTAACCCGGACGGGTCGCACCAGCCTCTTTCCCGCAAACCCACGATTTCTTTGATGTGGGATGTCGGGTCGCCGCTGCGGGCGCCGGTAGTGGGTATTATTCTGGGTTGTTTCTCCATCAGCAGGTTGTGCTCGATGGGGACAAAGTCATCGGCTTGAATACCGAAGACGATTACAGTGCCGAACTGCTTTATCAGTCTGAAAGCCATATTAAATGTGTCGGGGTAACCGGCGGCCTCAACAACCACGTCCGGTCCCTCTCCACCGGTAATCTCCGTCACTGCCTCTTCAACGTTCTCCCGCTCCGGGTTGACCGTATGGGTGGCTCCAAACTCCCTAGCTTTTTCCAAGCGGTTGTCCAGTAAATCTATGCCGATTACGGAGCGGGCGCCGCAACGGGAGGTAATCATCGTGAAGCTCAGTCCTATGCTGCCCTGGCCCAAAACCACTACATTTTTCCCCAGCAGATTGGGCATCTGCTGGCAAGAATACAAGACGGTCCCCGACGGCTGGCACATAACCCATTCGTCCAATGGGCCGTGGTCGGGCAAGAGTATCATGCGCTCGGGGCCGGACACGATGTATTCCACAAGGCCGCCTGCGCCTCTCTGGGGAATCACGATGGCTCTTTGTCCTTCGCGGAAGCTGTCCGTCCGGCTCTCGACCACCACGCCTGCCAGTTCATGGCAAGGTGAACCGATGGCCATTGGGTACTCTTCTTCCGGATGAACCTGGTAGCCGTGCCGAATATCGCTACCGCACACGGAAACCCGCTCCAATCTGACCAGGCATTGGCCGTCAACCAGAGTAGGCATTTCCGCATCTACTATTTCAAAATGCTTGGGTCCGGCTAGCCGAGCTGCTTTCATATTCTGATTCAACCCCCAGTTCTATTTTCTGCCAGTATCTTAATATGCGGCTAAGCCCTGAGCAAGTTTTGATTCATTCGGGCTCTGGCGACCATTCTTGAGGCCGACCAAATAACACGTTATTATTAACTCCGGTTAATTACCCTCTCATAAATATGGAAAATCCGGAATATCAAAGTCCCGGGTTAAGCCTCCAGTATTCACCAATCCCGTAACATCATGCGGATCCATCTTGCAGCCGGAGGATTGCTTTGCCAGACATTTACGATGTGGTAGTTGTTGGAGCCGGAAATGCTGCTTTAAGCGCAGCACTGTCGGCCAAGGAAAATTGTGATTCTGTATTAGTAGTCGAAAAGGCGCCAGAGTACTTTCGGGGCGGCAATACCTACTTCACCGGGGGCATAATTCGCTTCGCCTTCGAAGGCCTTGAAGACATCCAAACCGTGATTCCGGACATGTCGCCCACCGAAGTGGCCTCGGTCGATGTTGGAAGCTACCCGGAAGACCAGTTCTACTCCGATATGATGCGGGTGACCCAAGGCCTATCTGACCCTGAATTGGCTCAGATTCTAGTCAGCCAGTCTCTACCCACCATGCAATGGTTGCAGACAAAAGGCGTTCGCTTCGTGCTTTCTTATGGCCGGCAAGCATTCAAAGACGGGGACAAATATAGGTTCTGGGGCGGCCTGTTGGTCGAGGCCGTGGGCGCCGGAAAGGGACTCTCCGACCAGCAATTCGAGGCATCCAGACGAGACGGCGTGGAAGTGCGTTACTCCTGCCAAGGGGTAAAACTTCTTCAAGACGAAAAAGGCCGCATAAGCGGAATCAAGGTCCTTGGCCCCGACGGATTCGAAGACATTTTCGCCCGGTCCGTGGTTTTGGCCGCTGGCGGCTTTGAAGCCAATGCCGAGATGCGGTGCCGCTACTTGGGTCCCGGCTGGGAGATGGTAAAGGTCCGAGGGATTCCCTACAACACGGGAGACGGCATTCGCATGGCTCTGGAAGTGGGCGCACAGTCCCACGGCCACTGGAGTAGCTGCCACGCCGTGGCATGGGACATGAACGCTCCGGCTTTCGGTGACCGGAACATCACCGAACTCTACCAGAAGCATTCCTACCCCTTTGGCATCATGGTTAACTTAGACGGCAACCGGTATCTGGACGAGGGCGCCGACTTCCGAAACTATACCTACGTCACCTACGGCCGGGCTTTGTTGGACCAGCCGCAAGGTCTGGGCTTCCAGATTTTCGACGACAAGGTCAAGCACCTGCTCCGGGACGAATACCACATCCCCCAAGTAACCATGGCCGAAGCCAACACCATTGAAGAACTAGCGACCCGACTGGATATCGACCCGGAAGGATTGACCAGCACGATAAAAGCGTACAACGCAGCGGTCCAAACTGATGTGACTTATAACCCCACCATCAAGGACGGACGGGGCACAGTGGGTATAGATCCCCCAAAAACCAACTGGGCTCAGACCATCGATACGCCGCCTTATCTGGGTTATGCCGTGACTTGCGGCATCAGTTTCACCTTTGGTGGCGTGAAAATCGACACCAGAGGTCAGGTGGTCACCAACAGCCAAGAGGCAATACCGGGGCTGTACGCCGCTGGTGAAATGGTGGGCGGTCTCTTCTATCACAACTATCCCGGCGGCTCGGGACTGTCGGCAGGCATGGTTTTCGGTCGGTTGGCCGGTACCAATGCCGGACGCGATGCCATGGCCCTTAAGGATTCATAACCTGGATCTAAACGTAAAATCGATCATAGCAACCATAGAGAGGAAAGCATGCTTTCTGCCCAAGAACGAGTCGACCTAGTCGCAACCGAGTCCCGCCGCTTGGAAGAATACCTAGGATCATTGTCCGCTAACGCCTGGGACCAACCCAGCAAGTGCAGCCTTTGGAGTGTTGCCGACGTGTTAGGCCACCTGACATGGGCGTCTGACTACTTCATGGCGACAATTTCCCGGGGCATGAAAGGCGATATTTCACCGCCGGACGATTGGCCGGAGACGGGCGCTTCCGCGCCGGAATATTTCAATCGTTTTATCGCCGATAAAGCCATTGAAGCACGCAAAACCTTGGGCGATGGTCTGGTTCAGGAGTTTCAAGCCCGGAACCATAGGCTCCAAGAATTGATATCCTCCGTCGGCCCGGATGAACTGGACATGCCCTGCTACGGTCCTTTTGCCACGCGCTCCGTGCGGCTATTTATCACCACCCGCGTTCAGGAACTTGCCGTCCACGGGTGGGACATGCAAGCCAGCTTGGAGCCTTCTACACACTTGTCTCCAGCCGCGGTTCCCTTGGTCTTGGAGCGTATGCCCCAATGGTTGGGGCTCAAGGGAATATCGGATTTTAGATTGCCTTCAACTCCGTCCTCCTCCGTGCGATTCCGGGTGGACACCGGGGTGGGCGCAAACCACGACATACTGGTCACCGGGGATAGTTGCATGTTGGAATCGGCTGGCGATTCTGCAAATGACGCCGACGTAGTTCTCCGGTGCGACGGTGAAGCGGGAGGACTATTGGCCTACGAGCGGGTTTCGGTTGACTCGGTGTTCGGGGGCGGCTCGATACAAGGAGACGTGACCTTGGGCAACGAACTCTTGAGTTGGCTCAAGGCCAAATAGAAATGCCCGGCCAGAGCCAGCCCAAATAAACTAAACCCTGCCGGGTGATACTATTAACAGATAGAATAATCAGCGGGTGAGCAACTGGCCGGTGGATACGCCTTTCGTCCAGTGCAGCGCCCTGAGTGCTCAACGTCAAATATGACCCCTGATACCAAGAAGCCCGGAACCTACTACGGTTGGTTCGTGGTCGCCGCCCTGACCTTCACCGTTTTCGTCACCATGGGGGCACGCAACGCCTTTGGTGTTTTTGTGGTTCCCATGGAAGAAGAATTCGGCTGGAGCCGGTTCAACATCTCCATCGCCGCGGCCTTGGGAATGTTGGCCAATGGGTTGATTCAGCCTTTCGCCGGGCAGTTGTTCGATCGCACCGGCGGTCGCCGTATGATTATGGGCTCTCTGATAATCATCGGCGTAGTAACAATCCTCCTCAGTCTCACTTTCCACATCCTTTTCTTGATCTTCATGTTTGGTGTGGTCTCTTCGTTGGCCGCCAGCGGTTCGTCATTGAGCAATACATCAGCCTTGTTGGCCAGGTGGTTCAGCCGCAAGCGCGCCACGGCCATCGGCATAAACGCCACCGGATTGTCCTTGGGTGGACTAATCATGGTCCCCTTCGCCATGTACATCATTCAAGCTACGGATTGGAGGATAGCCTGGATAGCTTTGGGCTTGGTGGTGCTGCTGGCCGTGCCGTTGGTGTACATATTTGTCTATCCCAACCCGGCAGAACGCGGGCTGCTCCCCGACGGGGATATTGAAGATAAAGAAGGTGCTGTGGCTCAGGGAGCCCAAAGGCAGCGGGGGCCCTTGGAGGTCGATCGCTGGTCGGAATCGTTCCGCTCCCTGCCTATCTGGCAAATGTCTGGTTCTTATTTCGTCTGCGGCTCGACAACATTTTTGCTGTCCGTCCACTTTGTCCCTTACGCCTTGGACCGGGGCGTCTCACCCGGTATGGCCGCTACTGTTTTCGGTCTAATGAGCGGCCTCAATATCATCGGAAGCATCGGCGCCGGAGTACTTTCGGACAGGTTCAGCCGTAAAAACCTTTTGACCGCCGTCTACTCACTACGAGCTGGCGCCTACGCTATCCTCATCGTGCCCACAATGTTCGATGTTCCGGTTCTGTCCGGTGATTTGGGGCTTTGGCTCTTCGCCGTCATGGCCGGGTTCTCTTGGGTCGCCACCGCGCCCCTGACCAGCACCCTGGCCGCCGACGTTTACGGTCTTCGGGCATTGGGCACCATCTCCGGCGTGACCTTCGTTTTCCATCAGGTGGGTGGCTTCGGCAGTGTACTCTTGGCTGGCTATCTATATGATGTCACCGGCTCTTACACTGTTCCCTTCTTACTTGCGGGCTCGTTCTTGATACCTGCTGCGATTACCGCTTTCTCGATTCAGGAGCGAAAATACTCCTTGCGCTATATAGCCCAAACGGCTCCTGCCCCGGTCGCCGGCGACTAATCGACCATGTTGCCCCAGTGGCTATGGTCGGTGGCACTGCACCACGGCGAAGCTGCGGACCCGGACTTATTGGAATGGATAAAAGACCGGTTGGACCACGTATTCAACCTTGGACCGTGGACCGCCGTTACGATCCTCGCTTTAATAATCATGCTCATTCCCATATCGATTGTCGTCTACTACCTCTTGCAACAACGCCGCCATCCCACATTTGTTGCGAGTCTACCAGCGGACGAAACCCACGAGGACCAAACCAAAGATCATGACATCTAGCCGCGATAATTCAGGTCAAATTGTTAGTATCCGATCTTGCCACTTGCCCTGAGAAGCTGGTAGGGGTAAAATCTCACAGGCGTAATGAATCATAGCTTGGCTGTGAGCCTAAATAATTTAGGCAGCTTCCCAGGCTCAAAAATCTCTAAGGATGCAGAAAAAGAAAGATGTTTAACAAACAATCGCTGGACAATATGTTTGATGAACTGCGCGACGAGTACGAACTGGAGCCCGATTGGGAAGACATCCAAAGGGCCGCACACTTGGGAGTAGCCCGCTCCGATGCTGGCGTCGGTTTAGGCGACCTAGACAGCCGGGTGGTCCCTTACATCGAAAAGCACAGTTCATAATGTCAGTGGGCGTTTCAGAAACCGATTCCTGATTCGCCGACCCATAACCGCTAGATACACTCAGTGTTGACCCAAGCTTGGCTCCACTTGCAGCCGGTTTCTTGGGTCATAAATTTTTTTAATTACCCATTAGCCGAACTCCATGGCTTACTGTCCTTGATTCCGGCCGGCCCTCCAACCCCCCCTGGTGACAATCCTCTGATTGACAGCTCCGATTACTAAAGCATAGGTTGATTTAGGTCAGGGACGACCCGACGAGATGTTGGGCCGTCCCTTTATCGTTCAGGCCACAACTATTTCAGCCTTTAGGTCCAACTTTAAGTCTCAAGAGGGAATCGGATTTGAATTGCCGACGTTGTTCTTCCACACGCCTGATCAATCTGGACAAGAAATTGCCCAACGATAATGACGTTTTCCGCTGCCTGGAGCGCGGCTACCTGTTCAGTCCGTCCCAGGATAGCATAGGCGAAAATGCGGGTGAAACAGGTGGCAACCCTGCTACATCCCGCACCACTGCGGTCCAATCCGGTTACCCAACCTCCCAAGAGTTTGGTAATGCCCGAACCTAAGCCGGCTGTTTACCAGCCGCCTTTGGAGTTCGCCAGAGACGTATTAAACGTCAGCCTCTGGGAGAAACAAGAGGAGGTCCTTGCGGCCCTTCCCGACAATCAGCGGGTTGCCGTGAAATCCGGCAACGGCCTGGGCAAAGGGTTCTCCGCAGCAGTGGCCGTCCTCTGGTACCTGCACTGTCACGAACCAGCCATTGTCCTCAGCACGGCACCCACGTTCAGGCAGGTGCGCCACATCCTATGGCGGCAAATCCGGCGCTTGTACCGCTCCAACAGAGGAGTTCTGGCTGGCAAGATGCTGGATACCCGCTGGGAGCTGGCCGAAGACCGATATGCCATGGGATTGTCCGCCGAGTCGGCAGACGAGTTCCAAGGGTTTCACAGCCCCAACATGTTTATCGTGGTTGACGAGGCGGAGGGAGTCAGCGACGAAATCTATGAGGCCATTGAAGCCGTTATGACTTCTTCCGAGCCTCGTCTCCTCCTCATAGGCAACCCCACCACGGTTTCGGGAGCATTCCACAGGGCTTTCCACCAAGAAAGAGGTCTGTACAAAACCATCACTATATCTGCGCTAGAAAGCCCCAACGTAAAAGAGGGCAAGATAAAAGTCCCTGGCCTTACATCCAGCAAATGGGTCGAGGAAAGAAAGGAAACATGGGGCGAGGAGAACCCCATCTACCGGGCCAGGGTGCTGGGCGAATTCCCCGATCAAGCCGAAGATACACTCATACGCCTTTCGGACATCGAAGCTGCTATTAAAGACAAAGCAGTCAAGGACCAGTCGGATAGCAATAATGCTGGGACTCAAATTCCCCAGGAAGACGAAGTAGATGCAAGCGTTGCAGTCACCCACGGTTCATCCGAAGAGCCAGTAGCCCACGAAACCGAACCGGAAGTGGTCCTAGCTGTGGACGTGGCCCGGTTCGGTTCCGACCGTAGCGTCATCTTGCGCAAGCGGGGGAACCGGGTAGAGGAAATACGCACATTCCAAGGTTTGGACACCATGCAACTTGCGGGTTAGGTGATATCGGCCATCGACGAGTCCCAGCCGTCTAGGATTTGCGTGGATGAAATCGGCATAGGGGCCGGGGTGGTGGACCGGCTTAAGGAACAAGGGTTCCGAGTCCAAGGCATCAACGTCGGCCGCCGGGCCGGACAGGAGACTCTATTCGCCAATTTGAGGGCCGAGGGTTATTGGCGCTTGCGAGAATTGTTCTCTTCCGCCCAAATCTCGATCCCGAAGGACAATCAGCTCATGGGCGAATTGGCGGCCATGCGCTACAGCTATGACAGCCAAGGCAGAATCTTGATTGAAAGTAAAGACTCAATGCGCCAACGAGGGCTGCCATCTCCGGACAAGGCCGATGCTCTTATGCTCGCCTTTCTGGATGCTCCGGGCAGAACTAGGTTATGGACCTAGCTTTCCTAACGTTTCTTGCCTGACGAGCTTGCCGAACCATCCTTTTAGAACCATCCCTTTAGATATTACAAGGAGGGATAACCATGCAACCGGTGTCAGAATTTTTGGCGGGGATTCGACCTCCCATATCCAAATTAGTCGATGCCTTCCAAAGGCCGCTGGACTCTGCTTCGGCTTTAACCGGAACCATAAAGTCGTGGCTGCCCCGACTTGAAAATCGGCCTGCCCAAGTACCCCAGCAACGCTCCAATCGAGCAGCGGCGGCGGACATGGACTGGTTAAAGGGACTCTCCGGAACCGGCGCCGGTTGGGCTAGGACCGAATACGCGGAATACTACGCTACTTCGGTCTCCGTCTACGCTGCTGTTCGCCTCCGCGCCGAAGCGCTGAGCCGACCGCCTCTATTGGTGTATAGCCGCAACGCGGCAGGAAACCTTCAACTTGTAGGTTCCGGCCATCCCTTGCAACAGCTCATGAACCAAGTCAACCCCTGGTACACCAGAGGAGACCTGTGGCGAGCCACCGAAATCTACCTTAATCTCTGGGGTTCCGCCTATTGGGCATTGGAAAAGAATGAAGCTGGGCGTTGGGAAATCTGTTCTCTGCGTCCTGATCGGGTCAGCGTCATCCCCGACAAGAATCAATACATCCGGGGATTCGTCTACATGGGGGCCAGCGGCCCCGTGGCATACACCTCTGAAGAGATCGTTTGCTTCCGCTATTTCAATCCTTTGGACGAGTTCGCCGGGCTCTCACCTATTGCGCCAGCGCGCATGGCCGTTGACATGGGCAAAGACGCTCTGCGGTTCAACCGTAATTTCCTTCGCAATTCGGCCCAACCCGATTTCGTATTGCTCACCAACGAGTCCATGACCGACAACGAGGTTGAAGATTTTTACAATCGATGGGAAGCCCGTTACCGGGGTAGCACCAACGCTCACCGCCCTGCAATCGCCAGCTTTGTGCGGGACATCAAAACCCTGGGCATCAGTCACAAAGACATGGATTTCATCCAAGGGCTGCGCTGGAGCTTGGAGGAGGTGAGCCGGACCTACGGCGTGCCCAAACCCCTATTATCTGACATGGAGCGGGCAACCTTCTCCAACATCAATGCGGCAGAGCGCATCTTCTGGCGCAACACCATCCTGCCGGAGATGCGCTTCATCGAAGAGCAACTCAATCGCATGCTTCTGCCTCGTCTGGGCTATGGCGACTTGGTAGTCGAGTTTGATTCCAGCTCGGTTGAAGCTCTCAGGGAAGACGAAAACAGCAGAGTAACCCGAGAATCTCAGTTGCTCGACCGGGGCGTATTGACCATCAACGAGGTGCGGCGCTCCCGGAACCTGCCCGACGTGTCATGGGGAGACAGTTGGGCCAAAGCGCCGAATGCCAGCAAAACTCAAAACCGGCCCCGATCCCTTGATAACCACGGCTCAGAATTTAGTGGCTCAGGATTTAATGGCCTTGGCTTTGATGGCCCAGACGCGAGCAGCAACAATGGGGCGGCGGGATTCCATATTGTTGGCGGTAGTCGAGTTAAGCAGTGCTACTTTGAAATTGAAGTGGTATTGAAGAACAGCTTTGGCGTCAGCCACCGCCGGCTGGTTCGACCGTCTCCCTGCTTTCTGGCTGGATGCCGAACCTGAGAGTCATTCCGGCTATGATTAGGGAAACGGACGTGAAGCTCATGATGAACAAAGCCAGCTTCAAATCACCGGTGGCCTCGGTCAAGAATCCGGTAATCAGCGGCCCCAGCGATGTGCCCACCGATGTCATCATCATGGTGAACGAGAAGGCCACCGCCAGTTCCCTGGGGCGTATGCCCCGCAGGTTGAATGGCACTGTTATCAATATGGGAAAGAAAGCCCAAGCAACGCCGTTCATGAGAGACAGAAGGAACAGGCCGGGCACCCATCCGGTCAATATCATGCCGACGTTGCTGACAATCATAATCACCGCCAGCCCCTGCAAGAAAGCCCCTTCTATGGCCCACTTAACCGCATAATAACCCATGCCCAAGCCACCTACCCCGCCCAATATCACACCCGAGGCCAATATCCCGCCGCTCAGTGTCAGGGCAATGCTGTAATCCTCCAGCATGAGGGTGGGGTAAAAGGAGAGGAAGGCACTGAAGGACATGGTTGCGCCTATGAATCCGAACCCACAGAGCCAAAGGTCTCGGTGGCTGAGAGCGCCCTTCAAAACAGCCATTCCACCCTCTGGTTCAACCTCGCGGGTTTCCTTGATGACTCTTTCCCGGCCGACCAGCGTCCATAGCAGAGTGATGGCTGCAAAGTAGAAGCCGAAAATCCGCAACGTGGTGCGCCAATCGCCCCCCACTGCGTTAAGAATCACCGGCGCCAATGCCAGACCACCGCCAACAACGAGCCCAAAGAAGACGTTGGAAAGCCCGTTGACGATAATCACCTCTCTGGCCTGGAACCACTGACGAGTCAGCAAAGCCCGAGCAGGAGCTTGGGCGATGTTGGTAATGCCGAAGAGCAGGCGTCCTACCAAAAGCACGGCGAAAATGGGAGCCCAACTTTGCAGGAAAAGACACGCAGTGGCCAGAACCAGCGTCCCCACTGTCAACCACTTGGGCGAAAAGCGTGACGTTGCCCAACTAAGTGGAACGGCCAAGGCAATGTTGCCCCAGTGGGAAGCAGAACCCAATAGGCCTTGTTGCCCTGGCGAAAGGTTTAGGTCGGCGCTTATGGCGGGGAGAAGAATTCCCAGGGTATTGAGGACCATGAATGAAGATACACTGGAGAACAGCCAAACGCTGATTACGGCCCATCTATAATTCGATTGTCTATCTAGTGGAGAGTCCGGGTTCAATTGTTTCTGTGTTACCGTCCCGTTGCTCGTGTTAAGCGGATTGGGTTATATTGGGATTCTGAGCCGACGGTTCTAGCGCTCACAAAACCAAGGGAACAACTCTCCTCTGATCCTAGCTTGTGACTCCGAAGCCGCTTATCGTCTCGTTTTTCCAGTCACCCTTTACCGAATCAGAATAACAGATTCCGGGTTCCAAAGTGGGATTATTGACGTGGCGCTGCGAAGTTTCATAAATAGGAATCGGCTTCCGGCCAATGCCCGCAGCCAACAATCCCGCCATCGAACTTCGGCCCGTCAATCAAAATCAACCGGTTACAAAACCCAACCAGCAATCATTGTGACGCCGCCAACGAGGATTGAAAACCATCACCCCACCAGAGCCTGGACATAACACTGGAAGCCGCCCATTTTACGGCAGGGTATTTTACGGTTGGTACATCGTAGGGGCCGCTGGCTTGGTGGTGTTTAGCAGCGGACCCGGCCAATCCTACGTCTTCTCCATTTTCATAGACTCGATTATCTCCGACACTGGTTTGTCCAGACCGTCCATATCGGCTCTTTATATGCTGAGCACCGCAGTGAGCGCAGTGATGGTCTGGCTGGTCAGCCGAATGGCCGACCGGACGGGTACTCGAGTGATGCTAATCGCAGTGGGATTTGCTTTCGGCGTCGCCTGCTTCGGTATGGCCACCGCCCGCAACATCCTGCTTTTGTATGTGGCCTTCGCCAGCTTGAGAGCACTTGGTCAAGGTTCTCTAAACATCAACGCGATACTGATGGTCAACCAGTGGTTCGTCTCCTACCGAGGCCGGGCAATCGCTTTCATGGGCTTGGGCTCGGTCTTGTCCACAGCTATATTCCCCCCTCTGGCCAGGGCCCTCATCGACAACCTGGGATGGCGCGAAGCCTATGCCGTTCTGGGAATAATTGTCATGGTCTTGATTATCCCGGTCTCACTGCTCATAGTCCGAAACCGTCCGGAAGATATGAACCTGCTGCCGGACGGCAGACGCCAACCCTCACCCGCTCTCCCTCGGCAAGACCCACAAGCGTTCGAAGCAACCAACCCCGGCGCAACGACTCGAACTCTCCAAAATCCCGCCCAAAACGAAGACCGGCGAGTCATGCGCTCCCTCAGCTTCTGGATGTTAGCCCTTCCTTTAGCAACTCCAGGCCTGATATCCACGGCCTTGGTTTTCCACCAAACGTCAATCTTTCAGGAAGCTGGGCTCAGCGCTACTCTGGCTGCGGGGGTTTTCGTGATATTCGCAGCATCGGCGGCTTTCACTTCTATGATTGGCGGGTTCGTGGTGGAGCGGTCCGGCCCAAAGCCACTCTACGGATTCGCTATGCTGATGCTTCTCTTGGCATTAACACTGGCGGTGGTAATCAATTCGATCTTCGTTGCCGTGCTCTACGTGATTTCCATGGGGATAGCAAACGGTTCCCATCAAATCGTCCAGGGGGTCATCTGGGCCCATTACTATGGTCGTAACCGGCTGGGGCGCATCCAAGGTCCGGCTATGATGATTGGCATCTCAGGGGCTGCCATTGGCCCATTCCCTTTGGCCTTACTCCACGATTTAACCGGCACCTATGCCACTGGAATGCTGCTGATGATGGCCCTGCCTGCCCTATCGTTAGTGAGCATCTATTTCGCCCGGCCTGCGACTCCGGCCTCCAGCTATTGAGGCCGGATGAGACTTCACTCCGGCTGCTTCACAAACTTCTGCACCCGTTGATTAGCCACGTCCACTGCGTATATGTCACCACGAGAGTCGGTATACACGTTGTGCCCGAACTCGAATGTTCGCCCCCTGGCCAACAACTTTCCATCCAAATCCAGAATGCTGATGCGCGGAATCTGATCCGTGACATACACAATCTGGTTGGCGTCGATGTGAATTCCCATGGGGCCTTTGAAATTCGTCCATTGGTCCAAGAACTGGCCTTCCGGGGAAAATACCTGGACTCGGTTGTTCTCCCGATCGCAGACATAGACTCGCCCGTCATTGGAAACGCGGACGCTGTGGGGCACCAGGAACTCGCCTGGGCCATTCCCCGGAGCGCCAAAGGACGATATATATTCCCCATCGCCGGTGAACCGGTGCACGGAGGAGTTGCCATATCCGTCGGAGATATAAATCTCGCCGGAAGGAGCAACAGCAACGTCCGTTGGGTGATTGAAGGGAGCTTGTAGCGCCGCTTTATCCCGCTGGCCCAATGCCATCACCAATTCGCCATCTGTGGTGAACTTCAGCACTTGGTGAGCGTCCCGATCCGTCAGGTAAACGCTGTCATCCGGGCCGATATAGATGTCGTGAGCATCCTCTATCTCACCGCTAAGTCCTCCGCCCCGTTCACTGTATTGACGAGACCACGAGGTGAGGTATTGCCCTCCGGCATCGAAGACCAAAACCGGTGGGCCGTAACGTTGGAAAACATAAACCCTGTCTTGGGAATCCACCGCCACAGCACTGGGGGTCTGAAATGCCGTTCCTTCGGGGAGCTTGGCCCAGTCCGGTAGGTACTGGTAAACATAGTCCCCCATCCCAATGAACACGGCCATCCCAATCCTCCTCTAGGCTAGGGCTATAATTTCAGCATTATCTGAACTTGCAGCCTTTACTAAAATTGCTATCTTCTAGTTTCGCCCGAGCTATAGACTAAGCTCGAATATCAACCCAAATTTCTCTCGTAAATCCACTCTGACCGGGTTCTGGTCGATTTCTAGGTCTGTAAAAGCAAGGCTGTAATTATCTTGGTAGTCGACAACCTGAGAGGGGTTTGGGTCAGAGTTGATGACAGCAAAGGTGGCGCCGGGGGGAGCCAGAACGTAACGGTGCAACGAATGCCAAGTACCTACGCGGAACGAGAATCCCTTCTCCGGGTCAATCAAAAAGGCTCGCACTTGGTCCGGATGGGGAACAGCAAGTTGGTCATCAGGGTCTGTGGGCTCCGCCACGGCCACTACCGCAGGAGCGCCGCCCAATTGGATGAAGCTCTGGGTCACGCCAAAGTGCCTTTCCAACTGGAAAAAAGTGCGCCCCTGAAAGGGTTGCCACAGGGCGCTGAGGGTGGTCTTCCCATCCGCGTGATAGGCCAAGGGTGAGATTATGCGCTCGTCAGCTGGACGGTCTTTGATATCGATAAGTTGGCCGAAGGGCGCAAACGATTCGTCGGTCATCGGTTCGACTTTAAGTTTGTGGGTCTTAACCATCGTTTCTCCTAATCAAAATACGGTGATCAACATACGGTGATAGGCATCCGTCGCAGCACGCCGTTAAAGCCACTTCTGGAACCAAGCCAGTGTCCGAGCCATATATTCTTGGCGCATCTTGGGGTGACCCATTCTGGGGAACAGGTGGGAGCAGCCGGGGAAGCGAACGAACTCCACTTCCTTGCCAAGTCTCCGCAACACCTGAAAATACTCTTCGCTCTGGGAAATCGGGCAACGCATGTCGGCCTCGCCGTGGAGCAACAGCACCGGCGTGTTGACTTTGGCAGCATAGCTGATTGGAGAATGTTTCAGCAGCTTCTCCGGGGAGTCCATCACCGTCCCTCCCCACTGGGATTCGCCAAAACTGATGCCGATGTCCGAAGTGCCGTACATGCTGTAAAGGTCTATGCAGGGCGCTCCAGCCACGGCGGCCTTGAACCTGTCGCTGTGGCCGATGGTCCAACTGGTCATGAATCCACCGTAGCTATAGCCGTGTATACCCAGCCTGGATTCATCCACATAGGCCCGCTGCGCCACATCCCCCACGGACACCATCAGGTCCTGGTAGTCCTCGCCGCCCCAATCGTCCAGAACCGACATCATGAAGTCGCTCCCATAGGTAGACGACCCTCTGGGGTTCACCGCCAACACCAGATAGCCGGATGTGGCTAATACTTGCTGAATCGGGTTAAACGCATCATAAAACGCTCCGTTGGGGCCTCCGTGAATGTCCAGAATCATGGGATATTTTAGGCCACGGTCGAAATCCGGCGGGAACCACAGGCGGCACTCCAACTCCAAATCTTCCCGCTGCACGAAGAATTTCTCCATCCGCGCCGGAGGATGTTCATTGAGGTATTCCCGGTTTACGTCGGTGAGTTGCTCACTGGCGGTGGAAACCAAGTCCAAGTAGTGTATATCCCCGGGAGACGCAGGGAATGTCGAAAGCACCACCGCCGAATTGGCGTTTTTGTCCACGCTGAGACCGGTGCTTTGCCAGCCACCACCACCGGAAGGTCGAGGCCGCCCGCCCTTTGCGGACACCTCCAGCAGGTAGGTCTCGCCCTTGGTATCCCCCAGATAAAGTACACGGTCATCCTTGGTCCAACAGATGTCAGGCTGGCGGTTAAAAGCAGGGAAGGTCAAATAAGGGCGGACCGAGTTGTCGGTTATGGGCCGTGGTGGTTTTCCCGGCTCCAACACGTACAGAATAGACTGCCAAACGGCCATACCTTCCGGGATGTCGGACCCGGCAACCAACATGCAGGTTCCATCGGGCGACCAGGTTATGGCGCCCACATCATACAAGCCCTCCGACCATAATTCAGGCTCGCCGCCATTCGTGGAAACGGCGTAAGCTTCGGTCAAGGCTCGTTGGTCCCGGTCTTCCCGACGACCGGAAATAAAGCCGATTTTAGAGCCGTCGGGGCACCACACAGGGGCCATATCATCCCAGTCCCCATCGGTAATCTGCCGGGGCGCACCATCTTTTAGGTCCACGGTGAAAAGGTGGAAATGAGCATCGCCCCGCCACCCCAGCGTATCGTATTTATAACGAATCCGATTCACCACCCGCACCTGAGGAATCTTTTCGGCTTCAGCTTCGGCGGGTTTTCCATCGGGGTCCACATCGGCAGGGTCCACATCGGCACAGAAAACAATCTCTTTGCCGTCCGGGGACCATGAGAAGTCCTTGACTCCCAGAGGCAAGTCGGTCAATTGCTTGGCCTCGCTGCTGTCGGCCTCTATCACCCAAACCTGACTGTGCTGGCCTTCGCCCCGACGCAAAAACGCCATGGTTATCCCATCCGGGGCAAAACGGGGGCCGCTGTCCTTTGGGCCGCTGGTGAATTCCTCTGTTCTTCCGGAACTCAGGTTCATCAGCATAATCTGCGAGCGGCTCTCCAATGTATCCGCCTCGATCCAAGACATTGAGTAAATCAGCGTGGAACCGTCCGGGGATATGCCGGGGTCACCGACTGACTTCAAACGAAAAGCGATATCCGGTGAAATGGGAGCGGTCATCAAACCTCCCAGAATTTTCAGAGTGGCCAGAACGAAAGGATTGATATTATTCAGTGGATTGGTTCAACGGAGCGATGCGCCGAAACAACGCTTATTAACGCCTATATCTGTGGTCGGCATTGCCCGAAGATTCTAACACAATGTGGTAGCCGCGAATCCTATATCTTGGGTAAACTAGACTTGTTTCAAAGCATCGCCGGGCTATAATAGCAGCGCTTCAGGTTAGATCGAAATTGGGTTAGGTCTTCGGGCCTTAATTCTCACCTAAAATTCAAGGGGGGCAAAGGAAAATGCAGCGTGACTTGGTTGGCTATGGTCGTAACGTCCCTCGGATTCAGTGGCCTGGAGGGGCGAAAATCGCCGTGTCGTTGGTGGTCAACTACGAAGAGGGCGCCGAATACTCCATCGCCGACGGCGACTCCCATCATGAAACCAACAGCGAAGTGCCATCCCCTGTGCCTGCGGGCGACCGTGACCTGAACAACGAGTCATTCTTTGAGTACGGCAGCCGCGTCGGGGTTTGGCGCCTGCTGAACATGTTTGACAAATACAAAGTGAATTCAACCTTCTTCTGTTGCGCCTTGGCCCTAGAACGCAACCCGGATGTGGCTAGCGAGGTGGTGAAGAGAGGCCATGAAGTATGCGGCCACGGCTACCGCTGGGAGGAATATCACCTCATGGTGGAAGAAGATGAACGAGATGCCATCAGGAAAACCGTGGCGTCCCTCCAGCAGACCACCGGGCAACGACCGGTAGGGTGGTTTACCAGATACGGGCCCAGCCTCAACACCCGGCATCTGGTGGCGGAGGAAGGCGGGTTTATCTATGACAGCGCCGGGCTAAACGACGACCTGCCCTACTACGACTCGGTGAACGGCAAGCCTTGGTTGGTGGTTCCCTACAGCATGGAAACCAATGATGCCCGCTTCTGGCGAGGTGGCTTGGTAAGCATTTCTGGCTTCTACGAATACCTGAAAGACACCTTCGACTGCTTGTATGAGGAAGGGCAGACCCACCCGAAGATGATGTCCGTGGGCCTCCACTGCCGGATAGCGGGACGGCCAGCAAGATCTAGAGCGGTGGAGCGATTCCTCCAGTATGCTCAAAGCTTTGAAGGAGTCTGGTTCGCCCGCCGTGACGAGATTGCCCGGTGGTGGCTGGAGAACTACCCGGCGCCCTAAGCTCAATAAATGGTCCCAACCAACCGAACAAGAACGACTTATCTTGGCCTTGATCGCCAAAGTTCAGAACAACCGGGGGATAGCTCAAGAAGTGAATTCGAGCGACAAAACAGTTAAGATTTACGCGAGCAACATATTAATCAAATTGGAGGCTGCAGCTTACATGGCCGAAAGGCGTGTGCGGGACGGCCGGTAGTTACGTCCATCAGGGCCAGCGGCAGAGATCCAAGCTCAAAAATGCCCATTCTAAAATTGTCCAAGACTTGATAAGAAAACAACATCAACAA